>NZ_JBMOSM010000007.1:0-410486 GCF_049316025.1 Paenibacillus sp. NPDC058898
GCCGTGCAGATTGCTTACTTTTTTAGACGCAGAGAAACCGTTCTTTGGTAAAATGGAGGTGCTACCCAAACCATTTACGAAAGGAACGGTTTCTTTTGTACATTCAATAAACCATGGACCAACTCGATCTGATCAAACAGAAACTATAGCGGTGTGGGAATAACATCCTGAGCACCGCCATAGCTTTATTTGACACACTTTCTGTTTATGAGAGCCGTACATCAAGCAACTAGATCTAAATGGGACGACCTCTCATGTCTGCCGAGCGATATAGTCTAACCGTCGTACTTCTTCCACTTTCTGATTTTGGTTCTGAAGCTTTTGAACGGTGCGACGGAATTGATATGCAGCCATTTCCACATCGGCCAGTTGGCACTGGTTACCGTCCACTTGCGAACACCCGAATGAAATAACTCTTCCTCACTCAGTTGGTTGATCCATTCACACCATTCTTCTATCCTCTGCTTCAACAACGAACGTAATTCTTCCAAAGAATGTGCACCATACGTATGATAGAATTGCTGATACAACGCCCCCAATTGATTCCATTTATAGTCAGGGGTTGGCGTCGTAACTTCTTTACCCGCAAGTTCATCCTTCTCCCAGCTCATCACCAGCGTTAGCCATCCGAGCTGATAGGCGATCATCTCTTGGGGTGTTCTGTCCACTTCGCCTATACGCAGATTCCTTTTATCCTCTGGAACATCATCAAATTCTTGGTCAAAAAGCTTGTACGTTTTTTGAATTTCAGTGATTAAAGCTTCTTTGCTCTGGTACGTTTGCAACGGTACCCTCTCCTTCATCATCTACATGCTCCACCCACTTAACAGGGGCATCCAAATTATACCATGCCCTGAGGCCATGTATGGTGATGAAAATCATCTAGGTTCTCTCAACCCGGTAGCGCTTTAAACCTAAGCAAATAGAAGCCATGAAAGCTAATAATCCACTAGCTCCAGCAGTGATCGAGAAGGCTCTTACATAATCCGCCAGGCTTGCATCTGAGAGGGACAGCCCAAGCGAGTGAGTGAACAAAATGCTTATAAATGCAACGCCAAATACATTAGCCAGATACATCATGGTGGTGAACAAACCCGAGCCTGTTCCTGCTGATGCCGCTGGTACACTGCTAAGAATCATATTCGCAAGCGGCGTTGTCGCCATACCCAGACCTATTCCATACAACGATAGAATAAGGATATTATGGATATGAAACAAATGATTGGGATCCATATTCAGTGATACTACAAGCAGGAGTATGCTAATGCCCATAATTAGCGCGCCTGACCTTAATACAGTGTTCCCCCATCGATTGACCATCCGGGATGACAGCAACGAGGTAACAAACAATCCCAAACCCAGGGGCAGAAAGACCAAGCTTGTTGTCTTCAGATTGAAATGCAATCCTGTTTGCAGAAAGTAATTCAATATGAAGAAAAATGAGAACATGCTGAGGTAAATCATCATCTCCGTGAAGACTCCCCGACGAAAAGAACGTATTCGAAAAATGGAAAGATCCATGAGCGGCGGTGTATCCTGCTCCTTTCCCTTCCGTTTCTGCAAAACAATAAAGGCAAGGAGAATCAGAATCGATAACAGTACGCATCCCCATGTCCATGATGGCCATCCCTGTTTTTGCCCCACCGTGAGTGGATAAATCAGCAAGAATAACCCGAACATGAGCAGCAATGTCCCAATCCAATCAATGCTTTGCTTTCCGGGTCCTCGGGACTCAGGGACGATCGGCAGGCCTGTAATCACAAGGAGGCCAAAAGGCACATTAAACCAAAATACCAATCGCCAGCCAAGCCCAAACCAGTTCCAATCCACCAAAACTCCGCCAAGGATTAAACCAAGCGTGAATCCTGTCCCGATCACCGCTCCGTAGATTGCAAAAACCAACCCTTTTTCGCTCGGAGGAAAGGTTCGCTGGATTATGGATAGGACCTGTGGTTGAATCATCGCCGCCGATAACCCCTGGATGACGCGCACGTTAATGAGTAGAAGTGGACTTGAAACGAATCCCCCGAAAACACTCATCACCGTAAAACCCAAAACCCCAATGCGCAGCATTCGTTTTCTGCCATACATGTCACCCAGCCTTCCGCCCAAGATCAAGGCCACAGCAAGACCTAATGAATACCCTGAGAAAATAAGCTGTGCCTCGGCAAAACTGGCGTGCAGGCTGTCTTGCATATTAGGAAGTGCAACCTGCATCATATAATTGTTCAGAGAGATCAGAAGAGTCGGAAGCAGGATCAGAATAAGAGCGACCCAGCGGCGTGGATCAGCTGGCTGGACTACCTGTTGTGCTGTCATATCCGTTATAGCGATTTTATTCATGAGTTTCCCTCTCTTCCATTTTCATGAGCTGCGTCCGCATTTTAAAGCAAATGCCACCCTCCCATTGAGCGGATTCGCATAAAGATCACTATCGATTTCATAGACTTGGCGTATCAATTCAACCAATTGATAATCATTATCATCGATGATGGCCTTTTGATCTACCTGCCAAGGTATTTTCTTTCCTTGTAGAGGGAGTCAGGATCTACAAAAAAAGGACTCCAAACATGACAAACATGTTTAGAATCCTTTTTCTTCTTCGTATTTATTTTAAGGGCTTGACGTACGGCTGTGACCTATAGCTTTCAGATATTCTCCCGGATTACAGCCATAATACTTGCGGAAGGTAGTCGCGAAATTGCTGGCATTGCTGTAGCCGACAGATACGGCCGTTTCTCCGACATTATAGCCTTCCGTTTCCATGTACCAGATGGCCTTCTCCATTCTTTGCTTGCGCACAAGTTCGAAAATCGTGATGCCGAATCGTTCGCGGAACCCCTTTTTCAATTTGAATTCATTCAGTCCAACTTTTCTTGCTAACTGTTGAATCGATAGCGGCTGTTCAAAATGATGGATGACTAATTGTCTGGCTTGCTCCAACTTGGACAGATCGTCACGGCTTAGAAAACGGTTGCCGCCCACCGTCTCATGTCCTTCAACCTCCGCAAACAATGCGATGAGCTCCATCGCCTTGCTCTCCATGTACAACCGTTTCATCGTACCGTTATAACTGCAGTTCATCATATCCGATACGCATTTATGGATAGCAGGCGTGTTCGGATATTCGTTGATTTGCCCTTTATGCCGATGCAGCCATGATTCCATCCTGTGTTTCTCGGTGATGTCTCCAGCATAATGAAGCAGCTCTTGGGGGGACAAACGAATCTCAAGCATATGCTGCCTAATGCCAGCCTTCTTCTCTTCATATACCAGCTCATCCTCAAAAAAGAGAACGTTGCCTGTCATCTTCTCCGTGAAGCTTTCCCTTCCATTCCACTCACAATAAATTTCGCCGTTCAAACAGTAGCTTAACTCAAACAGCTGGCATGCTTCCTGAATGTGAAGCTTCATATCTTGTGTGAAGGTAATATCCGTCACTACGATCTCCATGCCTGAACGAATCCGTGTCCTCCTGATGCTTCCCTGTCCCACCGCTGGTGGTACGGAGATATGCTCCTGCCATTCGCTAAACTGGGAAGATCCCTGAACGAGATCTGTGAACTGATCAAAAAGGCTATGAACCTCGGCATTCACGATATTTAAAGTCAATGGTGACACCTTCTTATCCCTGTAATCTTGCGTTAGCTGCATTGTACGCCCCAAGCCTCTTGAAGACAACCTATTGTCATTCAACAGAAATTAGAAACAGGGTTTGATCTTAGGATTCATATCCTCTGGACTCGATCTCTTTCCGAAGCCTTGCGATCACATCATCTAGGGCACTCTCACCAAGTTCGCCCTCGCCCCGTTTACGGACCGATACGTGATCGGAGTTCATTTCCTTCTCGCCAAGAACCAGCGTGTAAGGCGTTTTCAACAGACCCGCTTCACGGATTTTATAACCCAGCTTTTCATTTCTTACATCGACATTCACCCGAATTCCAGCATTCTCCAGACGTTTCTTCACCTTTAACGAGTAATCGATATAGTGATCTGACACCGGAATGATCATAACCTGTACGGGAGAGAGCCACATCGGGAAAGCCCCACCGTAATGCTCTGTAAGAATCCCGATAAATCGCTCGATGGATCCAAATACCGCCCGGTGAATAACAACCGGCCGATGCTTCTGGTTATCCTCTCCGATATACGAAAGATCGAATTTTTCAGGGAATTGAAAATCCAGTTGGATGGTACCGCATTGCCAGCTTCGCTTTAAGGAATCCAAGATATGAAAATCGATTTTTGGTCCATAAAACGCGCCATCCCCTTCATTAATTCGGTACGGCAGCCCTAGTTGATCCAACACCTGCTGGAGCGATGACTCCGCCTGCTCCCACAATTCTTCAGAGCCCATAGAATCTTCAGGTCTTGTCGATAACTCGATTGTATAATCAAAGCCAAAAATTTGATAAACCTGGCTGATAAAATTAATAACCTGCTTGATTTCTTCCTGGATCTGATCTGGTCTTACAAAAATATGCGCATCATCCTGACAAAACGTGCGCACCCGCATCATGCCGTTAAGCGCGCCTGAGAATTCATGGCGGTGCACCTGACCAAATTCGGAAATACGAATGGGCAGCTCTCTGTAGGAGTGCAGCGAATTTTTGTAGACTAACATATGCCCTGGACAGTTCATCGGCTTCAGCGCATACTCCGTCTCGTCCACTTGTGTGAAATACATATTGTCTTTGTAATGATCCCAATGACCGGACATTTCCCACAGCCGCTTGTTCATCATCAGCGGCGTGCGCACTTCATCATAATCGCTATGGAATTGAAGTTCTCTTGCAAATTGCTCCAGCTCATTGCGGATGATCATCCCGTTTGGCAAAAAGAAAGGCATGCCGGGCGCTTCCTCTGAGAACATAAAGAGCCCGAGCTCTTTTCCCAGCTTCCGATGATCCCGTTTCTTGGCCTCTTCCAGCAGCAATAGATGCTCCTCGAGCTGCGACTTCTTTGGAAACGCCGTTCCGTATATTCGTTGCAGCATTTTATTGTCCGAGTTCCCTCGCCAATAAGCACCCGCCACACTCATTAATTTGAATGCCTTGATTCTGCCCGTTGAAGGAAGATGCGGCCCCCTGCACAAATCAATGAATTCCCCCTGCTCATACACCGAAATGACCTCGTCCGCCGGCAATTCACGGATCAGCTCCATCTTGTATGGGTCATCTTTGAAAATACGTTCGGCCTCCTGACGACCAACCTCCCTGCGAATAATCGGCAGGTCTTCCTGAACGATCTTCTGCATTTCTCGCTCAATGGCAATCAAATCATCGGTTGTAATCGAATGCCCCAGATCCATATCGTAATAAAAACCATCCTCAATGACCGGTCCTACCCCAAAATGGACGGACTTCCTGCCATAGATCCGTTTAACGGCCTGGGTCATCAGATGAGCCGCGCTGTGCCGATACACGTATAGTCCATCCTCTGAATCCAGCGTTATAATACTTACTTCCGCATCTTGACACAGCTCATAATCCAAATCCACGAGTTTCCCATTCACTTTGGCTGCAACAGCCTGTTTCTTTAGACCTGAATGAATGGATTCCGCGATGCGGCTCATCGTCGTTTGTGCGGGATACTCCTTTTGGCTTCCGTCCGGCAGCGTTACTACATTTGACATTGTTATCCCTCCATCAAATTTTGTTTGAACGCAAAAAAGCACTCGATCCCTAAGGGACGAGTGCGTTCAGCTCGTGGTTCCACCCTAATTTGATCGAAAGTTGCATTCGCTCATACGGCCAGCGTGCTCTTTTCGATCCTCATTCAGACATCCGATAACGGGGATGACTCGGTGTTTTCTAGTTCCATATCTCGATAGTCAAATGACCGATCAGGGTTCAAAAACACAGCTACAAAGGGGTAATTCAAGAAGCAAGCACGGAGGAAGCTTTCACCAATCGCTTCCCTCTCTGGGCAGGTCGTTTCAAGAATCATGTCTTTGATGGTTGCTGATAGTAAAGTACTATAAGTCAGTTTTTTCTAATTGTCAAACAGAATCTGACTGACAGATCCATGTAATATGGATAACTTTCAGTCTCTCAATACATCCCATGTCAGCATCTCTACCATGATCACTTTTCTTCATTGTTCATAGATATTTTAATCAGATATCCAACACCTAAACCGACCAGAACTCCTGGAAACGCACTTCCCAGCGCTAAACCAATACCCGCCCCGATGATGACGCAAGCGTAAATAATGACATCTCCCTTATTCATTCCGTCCATCTCCCTCTGTATGTATTTATGACATAGATCGTAATTTTCTATCACAAAATACATCTTACAAGATGACGTCGCGTCACTTTCAAGGGGTTAACGTAAAAAGTAAGGTTTTAAGGCGATCGCGGATGGAGTATCGTAATTTGGTTTCCGGGTCTGACCACCACCCTCGAAGTAAACGGTTAAATCTCCCTTGTTTCTGCTTGAAGCCAACACGTTTAATATCTTAGCATATTATATTGCCATTCAAGGAGGCTGACCCATGGACATGTATATGGATTTAGGGGTTAAACTGGTCATCAGCTTTTTTGGGTTATGGATAATCACTTTTGTTACGGGGAGAAAAACCATCAGCCAGCTTACACCGCTAGATTTCTTGTCTTCCTTAATTCTGAGTGAAATTGTCGGGGCAAGCCTCTACGATGATAAGGTAACCATATATCATTTGTTATTCGCTCTTGCGCTCTGGACGACGATGTCTTACCTCTTCGAGAAGGCAACCACCCGCTTTGTTAAGTTCGGATATTTAACGGAAGGCCGGGCGGTCCTTCTGATCGACAACGGAAAGCTCAACCAAAAATTGCTGAACAAATACGATATGGAATATAAACAACTGTTATCCATACTGAGACGACAAAGCATTTTCTCGTTAACTGAAGTCAAATACGCCATTCTGGAAACGGACGGATCGCTGTCCGTCATGCGCAAACCCGAGTACGAGCCGCCTACGGCCCAGGATATGGGCATGAAAGCCAAGGCGGACACCTTTACGGTAACGGTCATCGACAAGGGAAAGCTGCTCGAGGAATCGATGCTGGGCAGACCCATTGATCATAGCGAGATCAAATCGAAAGCCCGGGAACAAGGTTATGACTCCTTGGAGGAGATCGCTTACGCGGAATATGGAGATGACGGGAGGCTTTATGTTTATTCTAAAAGGGAGGTTCTGGAATGATCTTATATAGGTTATCCCACTTTGATTTTGCATGAGGCCTTCCTGTCTCTTCTCCAGATTTTCTGATTCCGTTTCGCCCCTTAGGCTACCCGCAAGCACACGGTGCGTCGTTTCAAAAAACAGGTTGTAACGCCCCCTTGAATCGGTAGTGGGAAAACAGTTTTGTTTCGGGTCGGTTCCGCTAGAAGCCCCTCGTTATACCGGATATCGACCATTTAAAGCAACTACAAAATAAGGCCAACCAGCTGTTTCTGGTTGACCTAATCATACGAAAGAAGCCTGATTGGTCAGGCTTCTTTTCCTTGCTTCTAACTACAAAGCGAATTCAACGATGTACTGTTTGCACACCGTAACATATCCCAGGGACTGATATAACCGGATCGCGTTTACGTTCTTCTCCAGCACATTCAGATACACATGGGGAGTGATTGCACGCCCCTTACGGGTCAATTCAGCGCATACCTTTTTGCCGTACCCCTGTCTTCTCCACGCAGCATCCGTGCCAATATTCCCAAGCTCAACATAATCATCGCTATAGATATGGAATCCGCCGACAGCGATGAGCTCCTGATCCTGAACAACCCCATAGAAGGGGTTTTGAAGCTCTTCCTTTGCAAAAGCTATCGTATTGAATTCCACCATTTTCGACTCGATCATATCATAGTATGAAGGGTCTAAACGAAACACCTCGTCATCTCCTGACGGCATATCTTCAAGGTGCCGATGCTTCATGAGTAGGATGCCTGCGGAAGGTTTCATCACATCAGTCTCAAGATTAAGAACCTCCCATTCATCCTCACTCACGATAAAGCTCCCTAGTTCCCCATCGGGTAATTCCAGATCTCGTTTCATTCGGGACAGCACGGACTGAAATCGAAATGATGTCTGAAGAGGATACACCGAAAAGGCATAGAAAGGCAACCCTTTCAGAAAAGCCGTAACACCCAGCAGCTCTCCATGTTCTGAGAACTGCCCATAATGAACGGTCTGATTCTTCCGACACGTAAGGTAGGAATAATATAAGAAATGCTGTTCCCTGTTGATCGTATCCAAGAGGCTCCCCAGCTCTTCAGGCAAAAGTCTGCGAATCACCAAGTCTTCTCCCTTTCTCAAAAGAAATCCATGAGGTAGGTTTGACCGACGGGAATCATCGACTCCAATTGTGTTACAGCCTTGGGATTTCCGGATAGCCGGTGAATGGCATGCAGCTCCCGTGGTCTTTTGTATCCCGCAAACAGCGCCGACAACGTCTGAATATCGGTCGACAAATCAGCCTGCTCCCCATGATCGGACGGAAGCTCCGACAGCTCCGCTTTCCCCTCTTGATTAACCGACAGACTCCATCGGCCTGCATTCCAAGGCGCAGCGGAATCTTCCACCTCGATAGTCATCACGGCTTCCCGATGCTCTTCAAAAGTGTACTGCTCCACAAAGGATTTCAAATCGACGATGCGGGCCATGAAGTATGGGACCACTTCCTGGGTAACGCGTGGATCCGGCAGCATAAATGGCAGCTGATCATCTCCACGCACCATCGTCATCGTAACCTGCTCAATCCTGGAATCATGGTTTCCAAAAAAGGTCCAGAGTGCGCTTCGGGCTTCTTCATTCAGGTATACAAATTCGTCGCACACGAGATCTTTGTCTTTGAGCTCATATAACGCGTAGCCCGTCGGTTTGCCCTCAGCTGAATAATAAACAACGCTGTGACTGTCCCCCTGCAGCACGAATCTTGTCCACCAAGTGTCATCCCGCACAAGCGTACCGTTATAACGGCTGGCATAGGCTTGATACATGCCGTCCAGTGTTGGAATATCGGTTACGCCTCTTACAATGCGGCCAGGCACTTCCACCTTACGTGGGAATTTAGATACCGGAATGATGTACTTTTTAAATTCCGCGTAAAGTTCCCAGCCAAATTTACGATAGAACGGGATCGAAAACGGATGCAGGAAGGAAAGGGTCTGGCCTTTGCCCTTCATCTCTTGCAATGCATGCTTGAGCAAGGTGGATACATGCCCCTGTCTGCGGTTCTCGGGCCAGGTTGCCACACCGGCAATACCGCCCATATCGAAAAGGTTTCCATGCATATAAACTTGCAGCGGGATGATGGTCAGTTTCGCTTGCAGCTCTTCTCCGTCAAAAATCCCCCAGAAGCGTTCAGGTTCAAAATGCTTTTGATTGGACTCTCGCTGCTCCGGTGTCAGTGTATATTGAAAGGCATATTCGGATAATTTTGTGCTGATCTCAAACTCGTCGGACCTTAATTGTCTAAGTTCCATACTTGCTTCACCTCACCAATCTTTATATGTACTTTTGCTGTTGAATTACCATTTTTCTTGACACAGAAATTTTGTTCCAGGGCATTAAGATCAGTATAACATTGCTGCTGCCTCTAGGGATACAAAATACCGTCAGAGTCAGGCACAGATCCAACCGTACTTTGGATACAAAAAAACTCAATATACCCCACAAACTTTTTGTAAGCTACTTGACAAAGTTAACCCCCTGAGATTATGATTAGCTCATGCAAAATAACAAACACATCGAGATAAAAATAAATTCAAAATAATCAGGAGGTAACAACAATGTCCAAATTGAATATCGGTATCATTTTAGGCAGCACACGTCAAGGCCGTTTGAGCCCACAAGTAGGTGAATGGGTTAAGCGTATCGCCGATGAGCGCGGAGATGCAAACTACGAAATCGTTGACATCGCTGATTACAAGCTTCCGCTTTTGGGCGAGGCTGATGCTACAGAGCAAGCAACCGCTTGGAACAATAAGCTGAATACTCTTGACGGCTTTGTATTCATCGTACAAGAATACAACCACAGTATTTCTGCCTCTTTGAAAAATGCACTCGATTTTGCTCGTGAGCCATGGAACAATAAAGCTGCAGGTATCGTAAGTTATGGTTCTGTTGGCGGCGCTCGTGCTGCCGAACATCTGCGTGGAATTCTGGGTGAATTGTCCGTAGCGGATGTCCGTGTACACCCAGCACTTTCGTTATTCACTGATTTCGAGAATGGCTCTGTGTTCAAACCAGCTGATCTTCATCTCGTCAACCTGAATGGCATGCTTGACCAAGTGCTTGCATGGAGCGGAGCATTGAAAACACTGCGCTAATCTCTAATTCAAGGACTGTCCCCTTCATCTTCCGATGAGGTGAGGGCAGTCCTTTTTATTTTTTTGCATCCATATTTCTGCATCCATAAATGTATCTGCATCGTCGATCTGCACCATTAGTCCTATACCTAAACCCCGTTCCTACTCCATATCAATATGGAATGTTTCTTTTAACCCCTCTTTGCCTTCAGGCGTAATTTGTATGGCTCTTGTTCTTGGAACGCGTTGTATCCAATGTAACTCGAGTAATCTTTCGAGCAGGGCATGGCCCAATGCTCCGGCCAGGTGATGGCGTCTTTCACTCCAATCCAGGCATCGATGTGTGAAAGAGCGGCGTTGGCGCTTAACACGACTCAGATCAATCTGAAATTCCTTGAAGAAGTTCTCCCCTTTTTCTGTAACCATATATTGATCTTCCACTTCGGATATGACCCCGGCGCTGAGCAGCGAATTCGTCAATTGGATTCCCAAATTCCCCGCAAGATGATCGTAGCAAGTCCTGGCCTGACGTATGGCTTCAGTCTCCGAGGCTTGGTTTAATGATCTTATTTCGACAGGAGGCGTTATGGATAGAAGTGTCTCCATGACCTGGGCAACCTCTTGATCCTGTATTCCGTAATAACGATGTCTTCCCTGTTGTTCGACGGTGACCAGATTCGCCGCTACCATTTTCGATAAATGGAAGCTGGCCGTTTGCGGTTTGATTTTTGCCATGTACGCCAGCTCGCTTGCCGGGTGATAGCGCCCATCCAATAAGACGGTTAATATGGCCGCTCTCGATGCCTCACTAACGAGTGATGCTACCAAGGCTGCATTTGGATTCGCATACATCTACATCCCTCCTCATGTAATCCACATTTCGATGAGCATCGAATCTTTTCTATTTTACAATGATTTTGGATAGAACAGATCATTTGGGAGGAATCTTTTTATGAAGGAAATTACTGGCATGATCGGCACGGACATCATTAAACCGAAAATTCTTTACTATGGAACTCCGGTTATTTTACTCAATACGCTAAATGAAGATGATACCGTAAATATTAGTCCCATATCCTCTTCATGGGCGCTCGGGGAATACATTATTTTAGGAATCGGACTCGGGGGTAAAGCGATTGAGAACTTGGAAAGGCATCCTGAATGTGTCATCAACATTCCCGACCCTTCCATATGGGAAAATGTTGAGCAGTTAGCCCCTCATACCGGAAAATATCCAGTTCCTGATGATAAGGCAAAGAACGGTTTTACATATGAAAAAGATAAATATGCGGTATGTGGGTTAACGCCTGCGGATTCTGTCACCGTAAAGCCAACTCGCATTATGGAGTGTCCCATTCAAATCGAGGCTACCGTGAAAAACATTCGGATTCCCGACTATTCTTCCATGTTTGCCATGGTCGAAACACAGGCGATCCATGTACACGCCCATAACAATATCATCTTGAATGAACATCACATTGATCCCGCCAAATGGAGTCCGCTAATCTATAATTTTCGGCATTATTATGGCCTTGGCAATCCGTTAGGCAAAACATTTCGGGCCGAAACTTAAGCCAGCGTGATGATGAATGAAGGGGCCGTCCCAAAAGTAGATTTAGTTGCTTGACGTACGACTCTCATAAACAGAAAGTGTGTCAGATAAAGGTAAGCAATCTGCACGGCGTAGCGGAGAGGACGAATCGATTCCGGACAAGCGACAGCGATGAGAGGAACGATTCGTACATGGAGCGTCTTCTAACAGCAAGAAGGGGGCCTCCCGCAAGATCTAAGATCTTTTGGGACACCCCCCTTATACTTACACTCGTTGTTATGGTTGAACCGGAATGGTCATTTCCAGATCCTTCAGATATGTTTTATCCCCGTGGCTGTCCTTCCCTTGACCGACAACGCTCCAATCCTTGTTATTTACGGTCAGGGTAAACGGCTTAATCGTTATGGATTTCGGAGTTCCGTTTACAGGACTGAACAATTGATCGATATGATATTCAGTCTCGGGCTTGCTGTTAAAGTAATCAAACTTTCGAGGATTCAGCACATTCCCTTGATCATCCACAAGTTCGTAATATACCATGCTGGCGCTATAATCGCCTGTTTGCTCTGCAGAAGCCGGCACCTCGCCTTTACTATCCAGAACCAGGCGGGTCGATACCGGTGAAATATCCAATTGCTTGACAGTATAACTGAATTGTCCATCCGATTTCGTAGCCTGCTCCGGCTTCACGACAACCGATTTATTAGTGACGTTCACAGGGACCTTGAATTCAAAGGTTTCATTCACTTGAGTTACGTTGGCCTGAATGGTCAGCTCGAATTGATCAGGCAAATTCAAACCCTTGGTAAGCTCAACGATATAGGCATTGTCCAGTTGAGGATAGTCTCCGAAGTTGCCCTCACCCATCGCCACTTCTTGTCCGTCTACCAGAATTCGCGGCATTTCGATATAGCCTTTTTCCTGATCTTCCTTAGCAACTGTCCTCGACTTAACATACTCGCTATCGGGATTACTGATGAATTTAGCATCTTCGCTAAAATACGGAGAAGCTGTACTCGGTAAATCCACTCCCTCGCGCTCCAGTATAAAGGACAACCGGGTTCCATCATATAGAAGGTCAGCTACCTTCAACGTCACGCCATCGTGAGTTACGCTCAAATTAGGTTCGGATAGAATCCCTTGCTCTATAGCGGCTTTAACTGCATCTTCGCTGGTTCCTTCGAATAACACGCCGAGCACTGGGATTTGCTTCAAGGTTGCTGCCATGACCGGCGATACAAATCCTGACCCGATTACGCTTCCTCCCAGCACAGCTGCTGCGGATGCAACGAGTATTGTTCTTTTTAAAACATTCGGTCTTCGTTTGGATGATGTTCTTGTCCTTGTCATTTCACGTTCTCCAATCCTGTTCATAATTTGATAGCTCATGCTATTCTTCGGTAAAGTCGATTCACGAATCATTTCTTCTAGTGCATTCATTTCAGCGAATTCCGTTTGTTTCGGCGATTGTCCCACGTGCCACCTCTCCTTTTTGGCTTATTCGGTCCATCAGTTTATGTCGTAACCGTTCATACTTCTTTCGTATCGTTGCTGATTTGATTCCCATAATGTCGCTGATTTCCTCAAAGGTATACTGTTCAACCGCCTTCAGCAGCAGTATGTGTCGTTCTTCTGCTGTCAGGTAGGCTAACAACTCGTACACAACCGGCTCGTGCTGAGATATTTGCATAACCGGCTGCTGTTCCTTGCAATGCTCGATCAGGTTAAGAAAGCGGCTCTGCTTCTTTTTAATATTGATCAAATGATGATAGGCCATTTTATACAACCAGGCGGAGAAAGACACTTGTCTCTTGTACTGATGAAGATGTTCATAGGCACGAATAAAAATCTCTTGTACCGCATCTTCGGTCTCCGCATGATTTTTAAGAATATAGTAGCAGTACGTGTACATCTGCCGCTCAAACTGGATGATGATCGCTTGGTATGCTTGTTTGTCTCCTGCTTTGACTTGTTCTACAACCGCTTCAATGGCTTCTCTCTTTCCTTCCGCTTCCCCGGGGATGGTTGGCTGCAAGCGAGCTCACCTCCTTCTTTGTTTACCTATATAACAATCCCAACAAGCGATTTTGTGACACGAATTGTTTTATGTAGTGAAATAACATGAACGAAGCTCTTGCCTTGTAATAGAGCCTAGATGCTGGGTATGAGTTTCATTTAGCGTCCGTTTAGCAGCTACAGCTTGGGATAACTCTTAACATAATTCAAGAATCGCTTCGTAGCTGGAGATATTTCCCGCATGGAGTTTACGGCAATGCCGAGCGATCTGAAGCTCTTCTCCTTCAATTCAATCAACCGTATATTTCGCTGCTGCCCTCGCAGCACAAGTTCAGGAAGAATGCTAATGCCAAGGCCTTTCTCCACCATGGCCATAATGGCATAATCGTCACCAAGTGTATATTTGATATCCGGCTTGATCCGGGCCTTCTCCAGCAGCCGGTTCACATCATAATCGGAACCTTGGCTGGGCATAATAAACGGTTCATTCTCAATCTGGGATAATGTAATAGAGTCCTCCGAACTGAGCGGATGTTCCATTGGCAGCAATACAAGCATTGGGTCTTGGTGCAGGAGAATCGCATCGAATATATCCGAAGTTGGAAGTGACAGGAAGCCGCAATCAATCTTGCCCTCCGCGATCCAATCCTCAATTTCCCGGTAATCTCCTTCAACCAATCGAATGTCGATATGGGGATAATCCCGCTGGAAATCCTGAATAATCCCCGGTAGCCAGTGAACACCGACACTCGTAAAGGTACCGATATGAATGGTACCCAGCTCGATACCATGAATGGAAGCCACCTGCTGCTCCAAATGTTCGTTCCACTTCAGGATTTCACGTATCGTCTTCAGAATCTCCTCGCCATTGGTCGTCAGCTTCGCTCCTGAACGATTCCGTATCAGCAATGAGAAACCAAATTCATCTTCCAGGCTGTTGATCATGTGACTGACACCGGACTGTGTAAATCCCATAACTTCGGCGGCTTTGGTTAAGCTGCCGAGCTCGACGACCTTCAATAATACTTTGAATTTATTTATACTCATGGGAAATCCTCCTGATCATTTCATACATGAATTTTACTCATATTTATTATTAGAAACATTCGTTTTACTTGTTTATTGTACGTGAGTATACTGATTTTGTTCAATCACTAGAAGGAGGAAAAAGAACTTGAAACCGCTGAAGGCCGATCTTATGATTTTGTTCATCACCATTTGTTGGGGCTCGTCCTATCTTTTTATGAAAGTGGGACTGGATTCGCTAGGAGAGTTTAATTTGATAGCCCTACGCTTCGGATTGGCCTTTATACTCGCAGGAGTGATTTTCTTCCCCCGCTTGCGCCAGGTTAACGTAAAGACGATTCGGTATGCCATGCTCCTAGGCTTTATATTATTTATCATGTTCACCGCGCTTACCTTCGGTCTGAAGACCACGACAACATCCAATGCCGGATTTCTGGTCAGTTTAACGGTGGTGTTTGTCCCTTTATTACATACGTTTCTATTTAAGAAAAAAATAGAGAACAAAGTGATTGTCAGTATTTTGCTAGCCTTAACCGGCATTGCGCTGTTGACCATCCAGCTTCCTTTTACATTTAAGATCGGTGATCTGTTCTGCATAGCGGCGGCATTATGTTATGCGCTTCATATTAATATGGTAAGCACTGTCTCGCAGAAGGTCGATACGCTAAGCCTCGGCATCCTGCAGCTTGGGTTCACGGGATTGTATGCGTACATCTCGTCTCTACTCTTTGAAACTCCAGTATGGCCAAGCACGACCCACTCATGGATTGCCGTCCTTGTTCTTAGCGTTGTATGCACCGCGGTCGGGTTCATCTTCCAGACGATCGCCCAAAAATATACCACGGCTACCCGGACGGGACTTGTGTTCTCCCTGGAACCTGTATTCGCGGCACTGGTCGGATTCTGGTTTGCTCACGAGATCATGAATTCCAATCAATATTGGGGTGCTGTCCTTGTGTTCCTTAGCGTGGTTTTATCAAGCGTTAATGTAAAAGCGAGGAGACGCTCTACCATTAAGAATAGACCATTCCGATGGAGTCGTATTCTGCTGAATTCAAGTAAAAAAGCTTGACTTATGCCCCAAAAATTTATATCTTTATATCACGGCTTAACTGATGACGAGATCAGTTATGCAGGAACGTGATTAAAGGGGAGTAGCTGACACAACAAAGTCGTCATTACGGGAAAGTTCCCCGGCTTTGTTGGCAACGATACGTTGTTTGCGAGACCTTTACCACACTCTGTGGTGAAGGTCTCTTTTGGATTATAAAGGGCCTTCACCTGCCGGTGGAGGTCTTTTTGTGCCTTCAATACTACAAAACTAGGAGGAACTGGTATGGAGCTTTTGTTGGAGTATGGATGGGTACTGTTGGTGCTCATCGCACTGGAAGGGTTGCTTGCAGCAGATAATGCGCTGGTCCTTGCCATTATGGTAAAACATTTACCCGAGGAACAGCGTAAAAAGGCTTTATTTTACGGGTTGCTCGGAGCGTTTGTCTTCCGCATCGGATCACTGTTCTTAATCTCGTTCCTGGTGGACGTATGGCAGGTACAAGCCATTGGCGCACTTTATCTTCTCTACATTTCGATCAATCACACATTGAAACACGTGATCAAAGGCAAGAAACCGACGGAAGAAGCCAAGCCGAAACCGGACAAACCCAAGAAGCAATCCGGCTTCTGGATGACCGTCTTCAAAGTGGAAGTTGCAGACATCGCATTTGCCGTAGACTCGATACTTGCAGCCGTAGCGCTGGCTGTGGCACTGCCTCCAAGCGGTCTGGCGAACATCGGCGGCTTGGACGGAGGTCAATTTATCGTCATCTTCCTGGGAGGATTCATTGGTCTGATCATCATGCGTTTCGCGGCATCCTACTTCGTGAAGCTGCTGCAGCAGCGCCCCGGACTTGAAGTGGCGGCATTCCTCATTGTCGGTTGGGTTGGGGTCAAACTTGCAGTCATCACCCTTGCGCATCCCGATGTTGCCCTTATCGACCATCACTTCCCGGAGAGCACGATCTGGAAGGCATCCTTCTATATTGTGCTTGTGCTGATTGCCGTTTTCGGATGGTTTAGTTCATCGAAAGAGAAGGTACAAGACGAGGACAATGCAATCAAGGAAGTGGAAGATCAGCAGCCTGGAAAAACACTTCAAGGGTAAATCCTGTTTCGGATGAAACAGGACAACATAATCCATAAATCGATCCAACAATAGGAAAAGGGCGATTTGCTGACCGGTGCATAAACCGATCACAAATCGCCTTTCTTCCTGCTTATATGGTTAATTGCATATTATATAAATTGGCATAAGCGCCTTGACGAGCAATTAATTCATCATGCGTGCCCTGTTCTTCAATTCCGTCCTCGGATAAAACGACGATTCGCTGTGCATTCCGTACCGTTGTCAGGCGGTGAGCGATGACAAGCGTTGTGCGGTTATTACTCAACCGTTCCAGCGAATCCTGGACAGCTCTCTCGCTTTCATTATCCAGAGAACTGGTCGCTTCATCAAAAATGAGGATCGGCGGATTCTTCAGGAACACGCGTGCAATGCTGAGCCGCTGCTTCTGTCCTCCGGATAGCTTGACGCCACGCTGCCCAATATCCGTATCATAACCGTCCGGCAGTGCCATGATGAAATCATGGGCATTCGCTCTTTTTGCAGCTTCGATGATTTCCTCCTCGCTGGCCTCCATATTGCCATACCGGATATTATCGAAGACGGTTCCCGCAAACAAATATACATCCTGCTGGACAATCCCAATATTCCTTCTTAACGAGTGCTGCGTAATATCCCGGATATCGCGTCCATCCAGCATAATGCGTCCTTCACTCACTTCATAAAAACGCGGAATCAACGAACACAATGTCGTCTTGCCGACGCCGGAAGGACCTACCAATGCCACATACTCGCCGGGCTCGATGTCCAGCGATACATGTTTCAGCACATATTCATAGTTATCTTTGTATTTGAAGCTGACGTTCTGAAATGTGATATTCCCCTGAACCTGCGTGATCGAAGCAGCATCAACGGAATCTTCAATATCCGGCTCTACCTCCAAAATCTCCATGAACCGGTCGAATCCCGTGATCCCCTCCTGATAGAGCCTAGCGAAATTAACCAGCCGCTGGATCGGTTCGATGAGAATGCCGATGCACAAGAAAAAGGTCAGCAAATCCGCCAGTTCCAGCGAGGCATCCACGATGGCGGCTCCGCCAAACACAATGACCGCGATGGTAATGAGTTGGGTAAACCCGACCAACCCTTCGTGAAAGTAGGTTTCACTCTTATACCCTTCCCTTCTGCTGTCAACGAACCGCCCGTTAGCGTAGGCGAATTTCTTCCTCTCCACATGTTCGTTCGTAAACGACTTCACCACGCGGATACCCGATAGAGAATCCTCCACCTGTGCGTTGATATCCCCGATCCGATCCTTGCTTACCCGCAGCGCCACATTCATCTTCTTATTAAAATAAAAAGCAAACACAGCCATGACCGGCAGAAAGAGAAACACGATGAGGGTAAGCTTCACGTCAATATACATTAAGATGATGAATGCGCCGAGGAACTTCAGAACGGAAATGAGGATATCTTCGGGTCCATGGTGGTACAATTCGGTTAGCGATAGAATGTCATTGGTGGTGCGGGTCATGAGCTGCCCGGTTTTGTTCTCATCGTAGAACCCAAAAGACAGCTTCTGAAAATGGTCAAACAGCTCCCGTCTCATGTCACTCTCCATATAAGCCCCCATCATATGTCCTTTGTAAGAAATGAACATATCGCAGAAGGTGTGGATGAGGACCATGGCCAGCATGACGGCACCCACCCCATAGATTTGGTTCAGCGGGTTCGGGGAGTTCCCTTCCAACACGTTAATGGTGATATATCGTATACAGAGCGGAAGCATGAGTGTAATGGCCGAGACCACAAAAGCGCATGCCAAGTCTGCAAATAATAACCCCAGATACGGTTTATAATAAGACAAAAATTTCTTGGTTCGAGAATTCAAATCGATCTCCTCCATAATGTCGGAGGGTTAAATGTTCATATCCCTCCAGACTTGATTCATGATGTAGTCCATCGTTTTTCTCATTCCAAACACCCTTCCTTTTACTTGATAACTCCATCATACCCAAAAACAGTACCACCCCGGAGTGTAAGAATCATTTATAATCAAATAATCCCCTAATGGCATAAAAAAAGACAGGCATAGATAAAACCAAGCCTGCCTGTCGTTTATTCAAGTTTTAACGATTCCAACGTTCGTTAAGCAGTTCTCCGTTGATGGCTACCGCAGCCAAGGCCCCCATCGAAGCGGCGGCAATGGCTTGATACATTTCGGTGGCTGCATCACCGGCACTGTAGACGCCTGGCACGCTCGTTTTTCCGAAGGCATTAATGACCACGCTTCCGGCTTCATTGATATCACAGCCGATGGCGGCCGGCAATTCAGAGCCGGAGACCAGCTTCGGCGCAAAAAAGATGCCCGTGCAAGGAATGCTCTCTCCATCCTCCAGCACGACTTGCTGTACCATCCCTTCATTCGACTCAATGCGATGAATTGGGGAGCTGAATACGGGGATGTTATGCTCCTTCAATTCTTGGCGCTGTTCATCTGTCAGTTCATCCGGTCCATTGGTACAGATTGTATAACGATCACTCCAACCTGCAATGACTTTGGCCATATGCGCTGCAGCCTCACCCTTGGCAATCACGACAAGCGGCTGATCCCGCAGTTCCCATCCATCGCAATATGGGCAGACGAAGGCGCTTTTCCCATATACGTCTGCCAATCCGTTAATATCCAAGGGGCTATCTTTCTTTCCGACGGCAAAGAGCAGCTTTTTACTGCGGTATACCGTCCCCTGTCCTGTCGTAATTTGAAAATCACCATCGACACCTGCGACCGAAGCGGCGGTATCCTCTACAAAACTAACAGAAGGATAAACGCTAATCTGTTCCCTTGCGATCCTGCGAAATTCCGATGGGCTAATGCCATCTCGGGTAAGAAAACCATGAGTCTCGCGGGTAACCCGATTTCGTGGCTTCCCTTCATCCATCAGCACCACATGTTTTCTAGCTCTCCCCAATACCAACGCAGCATTCAAGCCTGCCGGCCCCCCGCCAATAATAATGACATCATGCATTTGTTCACTCATTTATACCAACACCTTTCCGGATCTTTAATATCTATAATAATAGTACAAGAAGAGATTCCTTCTTGTTTTTCTTCGTGCTCAAAGTAGACTGCCACCAAGATTCATTATTACAGACTTACAATGTCTATTATAGATAAACAGAGTCTATAATGCAAATCTTATTTTGATTTACGAATCAAAAAAACTCAGCCCTTCGTAACCTGAACGGTTCCCGCAATTAATCGCTGAAGATCATGCATTCGATTGGGCGTAGCCAAGCTGGAATGGGTTAACATATCGCACAAGGCAACAAGATCCTCAAGCTTGGACAGGATTTTCCAATGATCATACAGAACCGCACCTTCCTCACGATATGCACGAACAAAGTTCTTTTCAAATACAGATCCATCGGGTTCGTATCGAAGCATATTGGCTATATCTACGTATCGGTTCCATGAAAAAGCGTCCTCCCAATCAAGCACTGCCGAGACCTCACAACCTTCAGGACCATGCCGCATTAATATATTTAAGCCATTATAGTCTGAGTGAACAAGCTTAGGCGTATCTTCAATCTCCGACAATAAATGACTGTACGTTTGACTGAAGGACCATACCGATTGAGCTAGCTCTTCCCCGAGCCATTGGCCGCATAGATCCTGAAAGAGGCTTTGTTCAATAAATGCGAGAAACCGTTCCCCGTCCATCCTCATCGGATCCTGGACTTCCATGTCCCCATTGAAGAAACCGGATTCCGTAAATGTGTGTTTATGGATGTTGGCGAGAGTGCGTCCGGCGGAGGCAGCAGCGGCAACGAGATCCTGCTCGCTTCCGCCCTGCATCACGTCACGAAGAAGACCGCCTTCCTTCCACTCCATTATCGCCCATGGCTTATCGAATACGCCGCAGCTCATATCCGCATAGATATAATCGGCAACAGGAACGGTTTGGCGTACTCTTCGAATGATAGCAAGCTCTTTTTCGGCAATCTCCCGACCTTTCCTGAACAAGCGCAGCACATAAGTCTCTACACTGCCTTCCAGACGAATTTTGTAGTTGGTATTGCTAAGTCCGGTACCGATCCGTTCAGCGGTTGCTACTTTTTTACCGGGGAATACGGGTGAAATGATGTCATTAATTTGTGTGATGTCTAGTTGCATCGGCGGCACTGCGCGTTCCCATCCTTCTTTCATCTCGATGCCCTCCTATTATAAAAATTTTAAAGTGGACATGCAACAAGTCCGGAATCGATTCGTCCTCTCCGCTACGCCGTGCGGATTGCTTACTTTTAGACGCAAGAAACCGTTCTTTGGTAAAATGGAGGTGCTACCCAAACCATTTACGAAAGGAACGGTTTCTTTTGTACATTCAATATACCTTGGACCAACTCTATCTGCCAATGGATTTGGAGGAAGATATCCTTAGGCACCATCTGGTTTCTGTTTAGGAGAGCCGTACGTCAAGAAACTAAGTCTACTTTTGGGACGGCCCCATTAATCATACAACGCGAATCGTACGTCTCATTTCACGTAAACACCGTAGTCCAATATGACATTCCCCTGTTCATCCGGCGTCATGAATCGGATATCGTGATAGCGTTCGAAGAACCACGGATTGTCGTCCAAGATCCAGCCTCGTTCGGCGATTTTAGCCATACATGCGTTATGGGGTTCCATACCGAAAAGCTCACCATTATCCCTATTGCCGTGCAACCAACAGATCCCCACATCGCCTTCCGCCAGGTCCGCATAATCAAACCCTACCGGCACTTCCGTGTGCTCCGGGAACAGCATCCCGATCCAATATTCAAACTGATTCCCGCTCATTCGCATGATACCGTAAGAAGAACCCTCAGATTCCGGCAGTGCGCCAAGCTTCCCGATCTCTTCGAACCAGCCATTGGCGGACCATTCATCCCATCGGTCCGCGAAGCTTCCGGCCGCATTCCGATGCTCATCGGAATACCGTTTGCCGATCAAGCGCGCTGACGGGATATGTTCTTTATATACCTTGGTTACTTCTGCTGTCACGATCCTCACCCTCCTGCTCATTTTTAGTTATGTACATTCTAATTGATTTCTCTCGCAAGCATGAGAATCCTGCAAAGGATGGACCATAAGCCCGCATATTTCTAAAATAGATGGCCAGTCTTTAGACATGGGAGTAGAAGCTTGGTTTGTTCAAATCGGATGAGAACGGGTATTTAAGATATTGTGTTGGAAGCACGTAATCATTTCTAATCTTGAATATCCAGGAGGCGACCGTTATGGAAAATATCAAACCGATTCCCAAGGAAGATGGGCTGGATCACAGCTTGAATGTGCTGCGCGAAGGCTACTTGTTCATTACCAACAGAACCATCGGCTTTCAATCTGATCTTTTCGAGACGCGTCTATTGGGCGAACGTGCCATCTGCATGCGCGGAGAAGAAGCGGCCAGGCTATTTTATGACCAGGAGAAGTTTGTTCGAGGTGGTGCAGCACCGAAACGCGTGCTGAAAACCCTGTTCGGTGAGGACGGTGTACAGACGCTGGATGGCGAAGAGCATCATCATCGCAAAGCGATGTTCATGTCCTTGATGTCCAGGGAGGCTCTTCATAGCATGAGAGAAATCACTCGCAAACATTGGGAGCTTGCTGTAAGACGATGGGAATCTGAGGATAAAGTCGAAATTTATAAAGAAGCTCAAGAAATTCTGTGCCGAGTGGCCTGCGAATGGGCGGCTGTGCCACTTCCCGAAGCGGAAGTGAAAGAGAAAACGGGCTTGCTTGCTGACATGATTGAGGCTACAGCAGCCTTGGGTATCAAGCATAGGAAGGGAAGATATGCCCGTGCCAAAGCGGAAAAATGGATACAGTACCTCGTAGATGACGTGCGCAGTGGAGCAATAGATCCGCAACAGGGCAGCACCCTGCATACGATGTCCTGGCACCGCGATCTTAGGGGCGAGCTCCTGGACAAGGAAACCGCAGCGGTAGAAATCCTTAACATTCTTCGTCCCATCGTAGCGGTTGCCATTTATGTGTGCTTTACTGCTTTAGCTGTCATTCAGCAGCCCGAAGAGCGTGAGAAATTGATGACGTCCGACGAGAAGCTGCTCAAGAATTTTGTTCAAGAAGTGCGGCGGTTCTACCCCTTCTTCCCCTTTGCGCCTGCGCGTGCACGGAAGGATTTTACCTGGAACGGATATGCATTCGATAAAGGTGTGCTCACAATCCTCGATTTATACGGAACGAACCATCATCCGGATCTATGGGATCAGCCGGAGCTGTTCAAGCCGGATCGTTTCGACGATTGGAACGGGAGCCCCTTTAATTTCATCCCCCAAGGAGGCGGAGACCATCATATGGGACACCGCTGTGCCGGGGAGTGGATTACGCTCGAGATCATGAAGGAGAGCCTCGACTTTCTAGCGAACAAGATGAGTTATGAAGTGCCTGTACAGGACGTAAGCTTCAGCTTTCATAATATGCCGTCTCTTCCTCACAGCCGTATCGTCATCCGGAATGTCAAAGCGCTGTAATAAAACTCCAAAGTTATGCGGTAGTCAGGGGTACATCATACGCACTTACTTACGCATCCCAACTACCGCTGACTTTTTTCTTGAGGCGTGAATGGTTATTGTTTAACTGACCTTATCCTCTTCGCTCAATCCGCTGGCTTGAAACGCTTGTTCTTTCCCATCATAGCGAGCCAGAGAATGCACCTTACGGTCCTTTACGCGCAATACCGTAAATACGATCGATTCACCCTTGATATGGCCATCCTCATAAAGCCAAGTCCCATGCTGCTCCAGTACGATCCATTCATCCTTGGCGTAACGGTTTATCGTAGCCAGCTGCAGATTCGCTCGTTCCAGCCACTCCTCCAAGTCCGCATTATTCATTAACCCAGCGCCTTGTGGACCTGCAATCTCAATTTGGGTCGCGGTTAAGCCAATCAGTCCTTCCAGATCTTTATGGTTGGATCGATCTACCCATTGTTCCGCTGTTTCAATCGTCATCAACGTTTGGTTATGTGCCGGATTACATTCCATTCCAATATCACTCCTTATGCTCGAATGCTGTTCAAATAATGAAGCGTTGTATACTTCACAAAATCTGCATGTGTCATACGATCTTCCCTGACCATAATGGAGTACACGAGGGGATCCAGTAATTGCATAAGCTGCAAGGCAGAGAAATGCGTTGGCAAATCTTCGGTGAACACCCGCTCCCTCTTCCCTCGCTCAATGATTCGCTCAAAACAGGCGATCACTTCATCCTGAATACTTTGGAGCTCTTTTGCCTTTGCATCCGCAAAGATGGCACCCATATCCGGAAAACTTGTCAGCACGAAGGTGAAAAACGAGCTGGATAATCCTTCGCCTATGACCCGTTCCATCTGTCGAACCGGATGAAAATCCTCGCCAACCACCGATTCCACGATCTCCCGGAATTCCATCATTTTAGGTTTGATGAGCTCAAACACAAGCTCTTCTTTGGATTTATAATGCAGATACAATGTACCCTTCGCTATTTCTAACTCGTCTGCGATGTCGCTCATTTTCATGGCATGATAACCGCTGTCCATAATTAGCCGCTCAGCTGTATGAAGGATTAGTTCTTGCCTCGCCTCAAATTTCTTTTCGCGTTTATTCAACTTATTCACCACGTCCTTCATTAAAAATGACCCGAAAGTCATTTTTGACTCATGAGTCATTTTATTGCATGCGGACTCTCTTGTCAAATTTAAGCTTGTACACCTCACCACCTGCATGTCACAATAAACTAGAGACTGTCAGCATGGACCTATTCATCTACGTAGTTTCGCTTACAAGTTCTCTGCTGCCCCCTGCAACTACAGCGAGGTGGTCGCACAATCAACCTATTTTTGAATTGGAGGACCGTAATCATGAAAACGATGAAGCTTGGAACTAGTTCACTAGAAGTACCTGTTGTAGCCGTGGGTTGCATGCGTATAAATTCGCTGGAAAAAGCGGAAGCCGAGCGTTTTGTGTTATCCGCACTGGAGGAAGGCGCTAACTTCTTCGACCATGCCGACATCTATGGCGGCGGAGCTTGCGAGGAAATTTTTGCGGATGCTATACATATGAATGCAGAAGTCCGCGAGAAGATCATTCTGCAATCCAAATGCGGGATTCGTCCAGGCATGTTCGATTTCTCCAAAGAGCATATCTTGAATTCCGTCGATGGTATCCTGAAAAGACTCAAAACCGAGTATCTCGACGTACTCCTTCTTCACCGTCCGGATGCGTTAGTTGAGCCTGAAGAGGTGGCTGAAGCATTCGATCAACTCGAAAGCTCCGGTAAAGTGCGTCATTTCGGGGTATCCAACCAGAATCCGATGCAAATCCAGCTTCTGAAAAAAGCAGTGAAGCAGCCGCTCGTAGCCAACCAACTGCAGCTTAGCATCACGAACACCACCATGATTCAAAGCGGAATCAACGTCAATATGGAAAATGATGCCGCAGTTAACCGTGATGGCAGCGTACTGGATTTCTGCCGACTTCACGACATTACGATTCAGCCTTGGTCGCCTTTCCAATACGGGTTCTTTGAAGGCGTGTTCCTTGGAAGCGACAAGTTCCCTGAACTTAATCAGAAGATCGATGAGATTGCGGAAAAATACAACGTAACCAACACCACGATTGCCATTGCATGGCTTCTTCGTCACCCTGCACACATGCAGCCGATTATCGGGACGATGAATATCAGTCGGTTGCAAGACTGCATTAAAGCCGGCGATGTAACGCTCACCCGCGAAGAATGGTATGCCATTTACCGTGCGGCAGGCAATATCCTTCCTTAATGGCCATTACTAAACAGCCTCCTATCGACTACGATAGGAGGCTGTTTCATTATAATGCCGCGTTGTTTGAGGATGACGAAGGTTTGCGCTTGTTCACCGAGCTTAGACAAACTGGTATCATCACCAGTGACAGCAAACCTCCCGCAATCGAGAGTGTACCGTAACTGGTATGGGTAACCACCATACCGGATAAAGCGCCGCCCGATGCTCCCGCTAAAGCAATCAAGACATCCACCGTTCCCTGCGTTCTGGCGCGGGCGGAAGGATGGGTAGCATCTATGATGAGCGCCGTTCCGCTGATGAAGCCAAGGTTCCAACCCAGCCCCAGCAGAGCCAGCGCCGTTATGATCAGCGCCATGGATTCGGCAGGAGCCACAGCCGCTAGAATCCCGGAGCTCAGAAGCACGGCTCCGGAAGCGATTGACATGCTGATGCGGCCGATTTTGTCCACGAGGAAACCTGTGATTAACGAAGGCAGGTACATTGCTCCGATATGAATGCCTATCACCAAACCGACCGCACTCAGATCATGGCCGTGACGTTTCATATGGACGGGCGTCATGGTCATGATTGAGACCATGACCACCTGAGTCAATATCATCACGCAGGCTCCAACCATGATTCCCCGTTTGTTTCGTTCTGATCCGTTTACCGTTCCGGCCGAAGAATCACCGGAAATTTTAATGTTAGCTTCCTCAATCGCTTGGGCAATCGCATAGGGATCCGGACGCAGCAATAGTAGCAGTATCAGGCCTGCCAGAATAAAAGCCACGGCCGCCAACATAAACGGTCCTGCCAATCCAGGAATCCCGAAGGATTCCGCAACGTTCCCCATAACCCCCACCAGATTCGGACCTGCAACGGCACCGAAGGTGGTGGAAACCATCGCCATGCTGACCGCTCCTGCCCGCTGTGAAGGTTTAGCCAAATCCGTGCCTGCATAACGAGCTTGCATATTCGTTGCGGTACCTGCACCGTATATCAACAACGAAGCGAACAGCAGATAAATATTTTGATAAACGGCAGCCAATATGACTCCGATCGCGGCAATACCGCCCGCCAGGAATCCGGCAGCCAAACCCGGCCCTCTTCCATATCGCTGGGTAAGCCGGCCAATATACCAGGCCCCCAGTGCGGAACCGACCGTTATAAGAGCAACCGGGATTCCTGCATAGCCGTCCGTCTTGAGCATATCCTGTGCCAAAAGCGCACCGACCGTCAATCCTGCGGCCAGACCAGCCCCACCGAATATTTGCGAGAGGATCACAACGATGAGGGTCTTCTTATACAGCTTGTTTTGCAAGTCGGGCGAATCTATGTAAGATTGAATATGAGACAGCCGCTTTGTGTTGGTTTCAGTAATATCCTGTTCATGGGACATGGACATTCTCCTTTCATGTGCTACCAAACAGAATACCATAGACTATCTTACAGTAAGAAGAAATTTTCATTTCGCTTCCTCATACAGGATTTGCTAACTAAACGGCAATCTGCCGTACGTTGACCCAAAACACGGACAGCCTATCATCAGAGCTTCACAATGCTCCGGCCTGCCTGTCTCCCCGTGAACAGGCAGGCTCCCAGAAATGTTCCTTCCAATGCACGGTATCCATGAACGCCTCCCCCTCCGAATCCCGCTGCTTCTCCAGCCGCGTAGAGTCCGGGAACCGGCTCGCCGTTTGCATTCAGTACCCGCCCGGATAGATCCGTCTGCAGCCCGCCCAACGTTTTTCGGCTAAGAATATGTAAGCGTACCGCGATCAAAGGACCATGGGCCGGATCAAGAAATTTATGCGGTTTGGCTACGCGTATCAGCCGATCGCCGATGTAATTCCTTGCTCCCCGAAGCGCCGTAATCTGCAGATCCTTGGTGAATGCATGATCCATCTCGCGGTCTCTTGCGGCCAACTGACGCTCAATGTCCACCCGCTTGATCAGATCGCTGCCTGTCAGTTTATTCATACCGTCCACAAGCTCGGGCAGGGAATCGGCAACAACAAAATCCTCCCCATGATCCAGGAATGCTTGCACCGGCCCCGGGATACCCGAACCTGCTCTGCCTAACACTTTGCGGATGCTCTTTCCGGTCAAATCCGGGTTTTGCTCTGATCCGGACAAGGCGAATTCCTTCTCTATCACTTTTCTGGTGAGAATGAACCAGGAATAATCAAAGCCTGTATCCTGAATGGCTTTCAGGGTTCCCAGCGTATCGAAGCCCGGGAAATTCGGGGCAGAGAGCCTTTGCCCTTTGGCATCAAGCCAAACAGAAGAAGGACCCGGCAGTATCCGGATGCCGTGCTGTGACCAGACCGGGCTCCAATTCTTAATCCCTTCCGTGTAGTGCCACATTCGGTCTCTATTGACGACCCGGCCGCCTGCTTGCTCCGTAATTCCCAGCATCCGTCCATCCACATGTGAGGGAACGCCAGAGAGCATCGATTGGGGAGGCTTCCCGAGCCGAGACGGCCAATGCTGTCGGATCAGCTCATGGTTGGCGCCGATTCCTCCGCTGGAGACAACGACGGCCTCTGCAAAAAATTCATAGTCACAGACCACTTCCCGCGTGCTTGCTTCGCCACGACAAGCAGAACTCGAAGCAAGGACTGAACCCCTTACGCCTGTCACGGCACCATCCCGCGTAATAAGTTCATCCACTTGGTGACGGGAGCGATAATCAACCATTCCTGAACGTATGGCGTCTCTGACCCTGGACTCGAATGGTTGTACGACTCCAGGACCTGTGCCCCACACAATATGAAAGCGTGGCACGGAATTGCCATGACCCTCCGCGAGATATCCGCCGCGTTCGGCCCAGCCTACAACCGGAAAGAACCGAACCCCTAACGAATGAAGCCATGCCCGCTTCTCGCCGGCCGCAAAATCGACATAGGCCTCTGCCCATTTCCGCCCCCATCGATCCTCGTCATCCTCCCGATCGAAACCAGCGGCTCCCAGCCAGTCCTGCCACGCCAGTTCACGGGAATCCTTGATGCCCAGTCTTCGCTGTTCCGGCGAATCAACAAGGAATAACCCGCCAAAAGACCACCATGCCTGCCCGCCCAGCGAGCTTTCCGGCTCCTGATCGAGCAGCAGCACCCGCTTGCCGGCCTCGGCCATCTCCGCGGTTGCCACCAGACCGGATAAGCCTGCTCCCACCACGATTACGTCATATTTCATGTGTGCCACCCCCATTTTTTCAGATATAAACATGTAAAACTTTCAACACTCTCGCAATATCATGACTGGTTGTGTAAACATGATATTCTCCGATGTGTAAGCGTTTCCCTTTTACTGCGAATTGGAATCGTGGAACCTCATGCCGCATTCATATAGTGTATGCCTTCCCTGTGCCACAAACATGTTTAACACCAAAATAAAAGTGAACCCCGAGTGGATAAGGGTTCACTTTTTTGTCAGCGTATCTGTACTTCGTTCCAATGTACTAAACGATGCTCATGCTTCGTCATCCATCGTCCTCACACCTGCATAAGCTTTATCCTGTTCGTTCCTCCGCCTCCGCAGCCAGTTTGAGGAGCTGATCCCTCACTCGCACAACTTCACCGATGATCAGAAGCGCCGGATTCTTCACGTTCATAAGAAGGGCAATCTTGTGGATGGTTCCGAGCGTCCCCGTTATGGTTCGCTCCTCAGCCCGTGTTCCCTGTTCAACATTGCTGGTTATCCACCATCCGGTCCCTGCTTCAGAGCGAAGTGACACAGATGCCAGGGCGCTTCTTCCGGAGTTTATCCTTCGTTCATATGGCTACAAGGTCCAACTTGCCCGCAGTGAGAAGCAAGCGCTGGCCGGAATCATGGAAGCAGACGGAACGATTCTCCACCTCCCGGTTGCCGCAATCAAATCGTGGTCCAGCGCCCTCGATCAGCAAAAACGCGTTCCGGTTCTGTGGTGGTGCAGCGATCATGCCGCTTCACAATCTCTCGAAGCATGTGAGGATGATGTTACAGTTGATGGACTTTTATTTCCCACTATGAAAGAGCATGAGCTGCATTGGACGCTGCATTTTAGTTCCAAGCATTTTTACGAACGAGAGCAGTGGCATAATGAAAGAACGCAGCTCCTTGCCCGTATTGAAGAGCGAAAATGGATTGATATGGCCAAAGGCATTCTATGCAAGATGAAAAATATTTCGGAATCCGAAGCATACGATGTCCTGCGCAGACAGGCGATGAATGAAAGAAAAAGAATGGTGGATGTCGCAACTTTGATCGTTAAGTTGTATCAATTGCTGCAGGAGACCGGTTCAGGAGGTGCAAAAAAATCATGATCCACTTATTAAAAGAAGTCGGCCGCGGCAAACGAGGCGCGCGTGACCTGACTTACGAGGAAGCGCTGCAGGCTGCAGAATCGATTCTCGGATTGCAGGCAACCCCTGCACAGATCGGTGCCTTTTTCATTGCGGAACGCATCAAAATGGAAAGTGTGGAAGAATTGGAGGCATTCGCGAAGGTTGGCCGTAAATATGCGGACCGTTCGTTTGTACATGAGGGTGTAGACTGCGCAGGACCTTATGATGGCAGAAAGTCCTCCTTTTTCTCTACGTTAGCCACCTCGTTTGTGCTGGCTGCTGCTGATCTGCCTGTCACTCTGCACGGGACTGCATCACTGCCCCCGAAATGGGGGATCACTTTGTCGGATATACTCGCGGCCAAGGGAATAACCGGACCGTTACTGGCAAAGGAATCATCCATCCGCGCTGCCCGTCAATCGGGCGTATTATATGTACATGCTGAAGACTGGTGTCCCCCGCTTAAGCATCTTCGCCCGATCCGGGAGGAGCTGGGTATGCGCACCGTGCTTAACACGGCCGAAAAGTTTGTGGATTACTCCCATTCCCCTTTCCTAACTTTCGGTGTATACCATAATACGGTCTTTGACCGTTTAAGCCGACTGATCATGAAACGCGGTTATCGGAAAGCGATCATCATTCAGGGCAGTGAAGGCTCGGATGAACTGTTCATTCACCGACCCACGCGGACTTACCGAGTTGAAAACGGTGAAGGCAGCCTCCAGATCATCGATCCGGAAGCGTACGGACTCGATACGCCCGTTCCGGACATAAGCTGGACCCCCTCCGAACAAGCTAACGTTACCGAGCAGGTTCTGCAGGGTAAGGGGGACATCTCTTTTATCTACCAGGTACTGCTGAATGGAGCTGTTCGCTTACACTTGGCGGATAAGGTCAGATCCGTCGAGGAAGGGATCTATACTTGCAAGGCTCTGCTGGACTCGGGTAAACCGTGGGAGTTATATGACAAGTGGTTGTCCTTGCTTTTAAAACCCATCCCGAATGTTGGTGGAACCTTCCCATTCGTCAGACATGTTTCGCATTGAACAGAAGAAACCCGCACCGGGCAAGCGGTGCGGGTTTCTTTTTCGTTACCTATTATACCCCAAATCCAAATCCGAAAGCAGAAAGGATGATGACCAGGAGAATAAAGAGAACCAGTACTGCTCCAACAGATGATCCGTATCCTCCGCCACCGTATCCAGCAACTTCACCCATTGTTCCAACCTCCTTTACTTTTCCGAACACAACATCCTATGCTCGTCATATCAAGGAGCGTAGACTCTAGAGGAAAAAATAAAAACAGACAGGAAATGGGTCAACATGAATCCGGATTCTTAAGGCGAAATCTTATTTTGCAATCATTTTCTTGGCATAGTTCAGTACATCCGATTTGGCGCTCTCCGCCCAAATGCTGTACCGAATCTGCTGCTCTTCATCCACCCACTCCAAGTGATCCCTTCCCTTGGAGTCGGCTGTGTAGACACATTCCACTCCGTTAATAACAATATTTTCCTTTTTCTCGTTCGGTTTCTCATATGGCACAGGCGTTCCGCCCAGCGGCAGTTCAGGAACAATATAACTCGCTATGACTTTAAGATTTACTTTTCCTTTATCAAAATTCAGGATCGCCACGGATGCTTCATTCGCCTTCATTATGTCGGAGTAAACGAATTTCTCGCCGTTTGCGGCCTTCTCCTTCAATTCCTGGTCCAGCTTCTCGTACAAGTCTGACGTTCTTTCAGGACTCTTTAAGTACAAAATCGCGTTCTGTAATGAATAACTCTTCGGCAAGCCAGCAGGAATGGTTAGCGTTGGAGCGTTCATGGCCTTCGCCTTTGCCACATAGTCCGCATACTTGGTATAGGCAAAACCTTTAGACGTAAAATAGATTTCATCTAGCCGGTTATATTCCTGGTCCGCAACATAATAGGCAACCATCTGTCCTGCCTTAAGTTTGTCACTCAACTCGTTGATACGATCATCAAACGAATCGGATGTATTCTCCGGTATGGCAGAAGAAACCGCTGCTGTCTTCTGTGGAACAGATGTACTTGCATTACTTGCTGCGTAAACATTCGCGGAACCGACCACCATCGTTGCTGCGAGAAATAATGCGACTTTCATTTTGTTTTTCATCATGATAAAATGTGTGCTCCTTTCGGCGGTAAGGCCTTTAAAGTTATTTTTTAAATACATCTCGTATAACACCTTGCTGACAACAAAAGGGACATTTCGTAAAAAATAATGAAAAAACGTTTATTCCGAAATAAGACCGGCTGCAATCTTCGCAAACTCATCCTTGGATAGCGGATCCTTTGGATCATCCGTAATTATATACAGTACCTCTTCACTGTCGCTTAGCCAAGTCAATCTGCGAGTTTCATTTGTCGGATTGGCGGACAATATCATCTCTTTCCCGTTCACCGTCAGTTTTACGGCTTGGTTTGTGGGCACCCCAGCTTTTGAGCCCTTCTCTCGTGCAAAGGCTACAATCTTGATCCGATTTTCGCCTTTACGATATTCCATTCCTGTAGAGGCAATATCGGACCAAGGAACAATCTTATAGAACAGTCCCTGTTCTTCATCCGACTTCTCAGCCTGCGCTTTGAGTTCATCCGCAAGAATTTTATACTCCGGCGTATTCCATACGGGCGTGTTCCTTATTTGAATCTGTCCAAAATCAAATCGATACCCATCCGGTACATAATCAGGTTCTTGAAGCACAGGAGCACCCTTCTCCTCGATTTCTTTTGCGAGTTCCTGATAATTTGAATGCTTAGTCAACATATAAAAATAATTCAATGGCTGCTCTTTGACCAGTGGTGTCATATGCAGGTCCTTGATATAATATACAGCCTGTTCTCCCGGCTTTAACTTCTTTCTCAACTCTTCTTCCGACTCTTTTACACGTTTGGCATTATATTCCGAATCGGAGTATTTCCATGGCTTCATGGTAGACAGAATGACTTCGCCTTCCTTGTTCTTGATCTGAATAAAGTATTGGCTTGCGTAAACGCTAATTGACGAAAGAATCAAAACCGCAGTGAGTGTCGCTGCAATAAAGGTTTTTTTACGATTCCCGTAATATCTCCCCTGTTTACTCTGGTGGATTTGCCTCACCTTCCGCATGATGGCGGGGGTCACGTCCACCTCTTCTTCCACGGAGTGCAATTCCATGCCTCTCAGAATTCGATCTTGCTCCGGCTGTCCCGAATCTCGCATAACTCCGCCCCCTCCTTCTCCTGGATCAGCTTGATGACTTTCAGTTTCATACGAGCATACTTTTTCTTCACTGCACTGAGATTCTTATCCAGAATCTGCGCGATCTCCGAGAACGGTTTATCTTCGAACACCCGCAGTACGAGCAGATTCCGCTCCTCCACCGAGAGCTTGGTCATAGCATATTCCAGCGGTTCGCTGAACCACCGGCGCTCCAGTGTCTGTTCCACGCTATCCGCATACCCTGTCGATCTGATGAGTCGGTTCACCCGCATGCGAACTTGTCTCTTGCGAAGCAGATTAAGACAATGATGATAGGCAATCTTGTATAACCATGATGAGAACGAAACCTTCGCTTCATAGGTATGAAGCTTGGTGAACGCTTTGATGAAGATATCCTGGACGGCATCCTGCGCGTCCTGCTTGCAGCCGAGCATCCGGCAGCAATATATGTAGATCTGTTTTTTGTACGTTTCAACGATAGGCTCGAAACAATCCACCTCACCGGCCTTAACGCGCCTCACGCACTCCTCTATCGAATCCAATTCGAAGACGCACCTCCGCGTAAATCTTATTTACGTTTGTATAACACCTCTTCTGCCAAAAAAGGGACACCCGTACAGAAAATAAAAAAACAACTCATACCACAAGTATGAATTGTTTTGATGCAATGTCGATCTTTTTCTGTTATCAGTCACGAGATCTTCGAGCGTCTTGATTATCCCACATCTCGCTTATATACCTGAGGGCATATACTATTGCCATAAAATATATTTTTAATTATATATCTTATCATCTAAGATGAAATCACAGAAATCAATGGATAAGGATGAAGAGGTCTCGGTCCATAATGCAGTACAAATAAAAGGAGGCTATACGCAATGTCCAACTACCAGGAGAATCACAAGGTACTAGAAGAGCAGGAAGGTCGCATCATTAGACAAACGATTTCCGATATGGAATCTGCATTTAATCAACATGACGCCGATGCCTTGGATCGTCACTTTACCCATGACTCCACTTGGGTCAATGTTATGGGGGAGATGCTCTCAGGCTGGGAGCAAATAAATAACGCACATAAAGTTGTTTTAACGGGGCCGCTTCTTCATTCATACGCAAAGTATTTCGTTGAGAAGCTTGTATTCTTACGCCAGGATGTGGCCATCGCGCATATACGACAGTATCCATCTACATCAAAGGGGGAACTCATCGAAGACGGACAAGGAAGCCTGGCAATCTATGTGATGGTCAAGGACCAAGACACATGGCTCCTTGCTGCGGGTCAGAATACTTTAATCCATTCGCACCGTAATGGATGATCCCAATAAGATTGAGTCTATCATCCAAGCAGCTTAAACATTATTTCCCATGTTAAAACCCGGGTTCCCGATCATAGGATCGGGGACCTGGGCATCATCTATTTTTAAATATCGGCTTATACAGCCAAACTGTTCCCTAGCTCGTGAAAACAGCATTCACCAACTTATGAGCTCTTTACTAATTTTCTATGCCATTGATGAGTCAAACTGAAAGATCAACTTCTCATTGTCGTCCCTCATAGCAACAAATTCATGCACGCGACAGTTCGAAACCTTGTTGTTCAGCATCTTTCTCCAGAATGCCTGAGCCCGCTTATTACGATCCGTGACATTCGTCTGGATTTCCCAGCTGCCGGCATGCTTGTCGAACACTTGTGATGCAGCATTCTCTGCAACATGTATTCCACGGAAGGGTTTCATAACAAAAAACTCATTCATGTAAAATTCACTGCCATATGTATATGGCGGGGTTGCTACCAGAGCAAATCCTGCCGGGATGCCATCCACTCGAATCAGGTAAGGAAACAAAATCGAGGGCTTCTCCCACCATATATCAAATACTTGGATCTGGTCATTCAAGGTTCTTGTGTCATCATCCTCATAGACGCCATATCGATTCGGCTTCCATCCCCATATCCCTGATAAATCATGCAAATATAGCGGATATATATTATTAATGATAAATTTGGTGGAAGTATCGGTTAACTCCACGGTAACTTTCATAGGTTCTCCTCCGTCCTAGACACCGACCTCATAAAGATGTTGGATATGTAACCCTACCGCTTGTTTAGATAGAAGCGAGTAAGTGACAGGAAATAATCTCAACCCAAATCCCTCCTTGTACTCAAGGGTATCATCCTCGACAAACTCTTACATATAGGCTGTATGATTATAACTGTTTTTTATATAAACCGCGGTACGTCGGAATCACAAAAAAAAGCAATAAGCTCTGTCTTCTTTCAGACAGGCTTACTGCTTAAAATCATTTAGTCTTCAATCATGATTTGCTTGTAAATCCCATAAGCTCTTTCACATGCAGAGTATTTTCCAAAGATGTCAGCTTTTCCAGCAAAGTGAAAGCCACATCAAAAGCCGTTGCCGGGTTACATGAAGTGATCAGGTTCCCATCAACAACGATCTGTTCTTCCATGACATGGGCACCGAATTCCCGCAGCTGCGATTTTCTGATACTGGTTGGGTGATCATAAGTCGTGGCTTTTCGTCCCTCCAGCACGCCGGCTTTGCCAAGCGTAAGGGCTGCAACGCAAATTGTAGCTATCCACTTGCCTTGCGCATGAAATTCCTGAATGATCCTGGAGAACCTGGAGTCATATGCATCGTTATAAAAACCCGCTTCCTCGAACCCGCCAGGAATCGCCAGAGCATCGTAATCCTCCACCTTAACCAAGTCCAGCGTGACCTCAGGAATGACGGTAAAGTTCCATGTGCATTTCAACCGGTCATGCAGTCCCGCAGTCACAACCTGAGTGGTCCCGTCACCCTCCAGCTTGTTCCACCCCAGTACATCGGTAAATACACTCGCTTCCACAGCTTCAAATCCATCCGCCAACAGCAAAAGCACTTTCTTCATAAGCCAACCTCCCCCGTCCTTGTCACACTATATGATCTTAAGAGATATCCCGATCTATCGGATTGTGTTCTATCTTATCTATACTTCTCTCTAAATTCAACTGAAAAACAAATAAAAAACAAAAAGAAGCAGCCCGATGACTGCCTCTTTTTATTCAATAACCAACCTGCATAATTGAATGAATGTATTCTGCTTACTTCGAAAGAATCAAATAACAATCTCCTGTCCATAATAACTCTGTTTGAATAAATATTAAAGGAGCGAATAAGATTGGGAATTTTAAGCGGCAATCCTAAAAACGAACCCATGCATTATGGGGAAATATTTAGCGTATGGACAGCATCCACGTTGGCAAAAGGCATGGTGTCCTGCTACGAGGCTTATTTGAATCATGCAGGCGATAAAGACCTCAAAAAAATCCTCCATGATCTGTTGGATCAAGCTAAGCTTGAGATTAAAGAATGTGATGAATTGCTTACCGACAACGGAATCGCCCCTGCACCGGCACTTCCCGAAAGACCTTCCGTCAAACTGGAGGATATTCCGGCGGGCGCAAGGTTCACGGATCCGGAAATTGCGGTCAAAATCGCTGCTGATACATCGCTCGGACTGGTAGCATGCAGTCAAATCATGGGACAATCCATCCGAGAAGATATTGGAGCGTTATTCGCTAAATATCATCTCACCATGACTGCGCTAGGTGTACGTATCCTTCAGATGAACAAGGAAAAAGGCTGGCTCATTCCGCCGCCGCTGCAAATCAAGAGACCTGAAGGAGAATAGTATAATTAAGCAAAAAAACACTCTGATCTGATGAGGCCCAGGGTGTTTTTGCTGTTCTGTTCTATTCATCTCGTTTGTGTCTTTTATATATTAAAATTCTATCGCTTCAAAATTTTCGTTTTCGATCTGTCTATTACCATACGATCCCCTCCTGAATAGAATGTAAGTTCTTCTGTCTTGATATTCTTACTCGTTAGCGCCGTGAATACAGCCCGCAACAAGCGATCGCTTAGCCGCTCAGACAGTTGGCATCTTAATCTGCTCAGACGCTAACCCTTTTCTATGTACAACAAAAAAGAAGCCAGCTTGGATGCTGCTTCTTTTTTGTTTCTAACTCATTCTTTAATTGATTCCATGTTCCGACGAGTGCTGTTGGGGGAGCGGGTTAATGGCTGCCTGATGCCAGCCGATGAGAAACATGCCTAGAATAACTAGGATGCCGCCGCACCATTGCTCCCATCCTGCGGATTCTTTTAATACGAGGACCGATAACAACAAAGCCGTAAAAGGCATCATACCAGAAAAAGCGGCAGCTGTGGATACATGGCAGCGCTTGATACCGGCATACCACAGCATGAAGGCCAAGGCCGTTACGATCGGTCCGTACCAAACAAGCGCAAGCCATTCCTGCAACTCTAATGCTGCCAGTGAAGCCAGCGAATTCTCGAACCATGCGGGTATCAGGCATAACATCAAGGCGATCATCGAGACCAGCGTCGTCTGGACCATAGGATGAATGGCTTTGTTTTGTGAAGCCGTGCGCTGCATCGAACCGATGCGGGACAGCAGGTTAAAGCCGGATTCACTACATGCCGCGCAGAGCACAAGCAGGTTACCGTACAGATGTTGTACCTCGAATGCATGGCCCGGCGTGAGTATTCCTTGTATGATCATAATGCCCGCCACCGTGCTAAGAATGCCTGCCAGCTTCATGCCGTTCACCGATTCCTTCAGGAACCCAAATGCCAGCATGACAGTAAAGGCGGGTGTTGCGCCTGTTAGAATTCCCGCTTCTGCCGTGCTGGTATGAAGAAGGCCCTGCAGCAGCAGCATCCGAAACAGAAACATCCCGAGTAACGCCTGAAAGAACAGAAGCCTCCACTCCCGAAATGTTAATTGTCGAACCGTCCTCACCAGCTCCTTCCTACATAGAGGAAGCATACCTAGCAAAGCCAATAACAAGCTGGCCGCTGTGATCGTAAACGTCCCTAATTTCCCGTTCAAAAACCATGCCGTGATGACCGAAGTCCCTGCAAGCGTGAACGCCCCGCATAAATAAAGCATCCCTTTCCATCGTTCCAATAAGATCACATCCTCCAGATATCACAGATCGATAGCGACTGAATCTATGCTACAATCATAGGGAAAAGACTGGTATGGTTACAGATCCAGTTAAACGTGAAATTATGCAGACCAGTTGGAGGACGAGCCTCATGTGGGGAATCACACTGCACCGAAGCAGTGAAATATCGCTTAAACGGCAAATTTATTTAGCTATAAGGGAAAGGATTGTTCAAGGAATCTTGCAGCCAGGAGAAGCCATGCCCTCATCCCGTCAATTAGCAATAGAACTCAATGTATCTCGTAACACGGTCAATGAAGCGTTTGACATGTTGAACGTCGAAGGCTACGTCGTGAGCCGACAAGGGGCTCCGACACGAGTTGCGAAAGGCATTGTGCTGGATAACCTGGCTGAGGTAGATCCGCCGCCGTGGAAAAAAGCTCCTCCTGATTTTGCAGTGGATTTCCGGACAGGACAACCTGAACTCCGGCTATTCCCACGGTACGTATGGCAGCAAATTTCAATAAAAACACTCAGCGATATGAGCCCCACTTTGCTAGGTTATACAGGTCCTCAAGGTTGATGCTCAAGATATATTCATAACGGCAGGTGCCACACATGCACTGAGTATCCTTGCGGACTTACTCTATCATGAAAATCAGGATATATGGTTTGAAGATCCCTGCAACATCGAGATGCTGCAGACGTTTATAAACAAAGGGTATCGAATTCATCATGTCCCCGTGGATGAGCACGGGATTCAGACCGAGCACTTGAACGACAAGCCTGGATGTCCTGTGTACGTGACACCCTCTCACCAATTTCCGCTTGGAGGGATTCTGCCGGCGGATCGTCGTGCTGCGCTCATCCGCTACGCCAGGAAAAACGGCAGCTATATCATCGAGGACGATTATGATAGCGAGTACCGATACAGCGGGGATTCGGTCGCACCTTTATATGCCATGGATCCCGATAGGGTCATTTATGTTGGCACCTTCAGCAAAGTGCTGTTCCCGGCCCTCCGGATCGGGTACGCGATTGTACCCCGTAAGCTTCAACAGCGCTGGGGGCATCTGCGTACCCATACCGATGTGCAGAATCCCCCTTTTGAGCAAGCTGCCTTAGCCGAGTTTTTACACACCCGGAAATTTGACAGGCATATCGGGAAAATGCGCAAGATCTACGGCGAACGGAGACAGGTCCTGTTATCTTCGCTGCATGAGTTTTTCGGAGATACTTGGCGTTCCTGGGGAGATGCAGCCGGCCTGCATCTGACTATTGAATTTCCCGGGGCGATCTTTGACGAGGCTTTCAGGCAGAAAACCCGGCAAGACCGGATACGCATCACGCCGCTGGACTACCATTGTATTCAAAAAAGAACCCATGCAAACAAGTTATTGTTTGGCTACGGTCACCTGGAACCTGCTGAAATCCGCAGTGGAATCTCACTGCTGCAGGCTTATTTGAAGAATCAAGGGTACCTATAACAACCTCAAGATTCCTTCAAACTTCCATCCAAACAGTGAAGGCTGCCATCAGGCCAGCCTTTTAATGCTTAAGTCACTGTTCTGTTCTCCATGCATCCATTCCTAATTTAATGTTTATCGTTGGCTTCGTGCTTGCCAGCGTTTCGCAGCTTCTTCCGCTTCCTGAAAGGCCTGTGCGAGGATATCATCTCGATCCAGGATCGCATTTCCCTGTGCCCGGATGATCTGATAATCGATGATCCCCATAAAATTAAACATAGACTTAAGGTATTTATGCGAGTATTCCACCTCGGCATACCAGTCATGATTCGTGTAAATGGCATCACTGGCCTGAATGACCAGCAAACTGCGGCCATCGGTTAGCAAACCTTCCGATCCATTCTCCGTATATTGAAATGTCTCGCGTGCAATCAGGATGTTGTCGATATAATCTTTAAGCTTGGAAGGAATGTTGAAATTGTGCATCGGCATGACGATAACATACTTCCGTGCTGCCTTAAACTGCTGCAGGATGGCGGACATGCGGTCCGTTATCTGTTGCTCCTCTTCGTTAAGCGGCTCCTCTCTTCCCTGTTTGCTCCATAGCTCTAGAACCATATGATCGATGGCAGGAATAGAATCACGGTATAAATCAATTTGTTCTATAGCTCCTGCTGGATTCCATTTCATGTACGCCTCCAAAAAATGCTGAAGCACCCGCAAGCTGACAGATGTTGCTGACTCCACCTTCGGATGTGCGTTGATAATGAGCATGTTCTCCATCTGATATCTCTCCTTTTTCATCTATTTCATAATGTAGACAAACAAGGCGATCCAATTGTGACATCAACTTATGATTTTATGCATAAATCGAAGGCCGCGATGGAAATAATATCTAATAGTTAGTTAAAATCCATCAAAAAAAGGACCACATCTGCGGTCCTTATCGTATTTTAGCATACCTGCTCTTGCTGCGTGCTTTTGCCGGATGCCAGTTTCACTTTTTAACACTTTATACTTACCATAAGGTTACGTGGTATGCACTAAGATTTCACCTAAAGCATCAAGGAATCCTTGATTTTCTTCCGCCGTCCCTACGGAAATCCGAATATGCCTAGGCAGTCCCCAACCTTTGGCGGACCTGACGATAATCCCCCACTCCAGCAGCTTGTGGTATATAATGTCTGCATGTTCTCCAAGCTCCGCCAGAATGAAATTGCTCATGCTCTCGTAGTAAGGAATCGCTAACCGACTCAGTCCCTCATAGATTTGCTGTCTGCCTTGTTCATTCATCCGGCATGATGCCTGGACGTGCTCCCCATCTCCAAGTGCAGCCAATGCCGCCGCTTGTGCCAGCGCATTGACATTAAAGGGCTCCTTAACCTGAAGCAATGTGCGGATGATGCTTTCCGAAGCAGCGCCATAGCCGACGCGAATACCCGCAAGACCGTAGATTTTGGAGAAGGTGTTCAGGGTGATGACCGGATATCCCAGCTTGATGAAATCGATCCCGTCCGAGTAATCAGGGGCTGTCGCGTAATGACGATATGCTGTATCGATTACAACCAGCACGCGAGTTGGAAGACGGTCCAGAAGATTTTTCATTTCAAGTTCGGGAATGTAGGTGCCTGTTGGATTATTGGGAGTACATAGATATACGATTTTGGTTCGTTCCGTAACCACGGACAATATATCCTCCGCAGAGAAGGCATATTGCTCACGCAGCGGTACCCTTATGACCGTACCAGACATAAGAAAAGCACCAAACTCATATTCGCTGAATGTCGGATCAGGAACGATAACCTCGTCACCAGGCTCCAGGTACGCCCGAGAAATCAGCATGATCAGCTCATCGCCGCCGTTTGTCACAATGAATTGATTCGCTGCCAACCCCAAGTGCTCGCCAAGCGCTTGTGTAAGACCTGATGAACGCTCGTCGGGATAACGGTGTAAATCAGGCAGCTGTTCCTGAATGGCTTGCAATGCTTTAGGCGAGGGACCGAGTGAATTTTCATTGGAAGCTAATTTGATGACGCGATCCAAGCCGTATTCCTGCTGCACTTCCCAGATTGGCTTACCTGCCGTGTAAGGCTTCAACCGTCCTAATGCCTGCCGCGGTGTTATTTGCAGCTCTTTATCTTCCCCTGCTTGATTCAATATGTTCTCCCTCCGTTGCCATGTATTTATGTGTATTTATCTTCTACACTTCACCATCGAGAAGCCGAAGTTACATCATATTATAACGGTAAAGTTCAAATAAATCGCTACGAAAAAGGCACCCTTTTCCATAAAATCGAAAAAGTGTGCCTAATATCTTGCAAATTTCACAACAATGGCATAGTCATGGAACATGACTGAATCGCCTTTGCAAATTATTTTGTCTTCTGAACGTGATTCGTCAACAGATCAAGTAAATAGGCTTTTAGATCAACCATTCGTAGATTTGCAGGCTTTTCGTTAGTTCCCGCAATGATAAGTGGCACAAGCGACTCCATTTGGCGAATCGAGCCGTGGCCCCCGCCCCCCGCATGCGTCGGAGAGCTCCGGTCCGCCAATTCGTATCCCGGTTTAGCCGTCACGACCAAAAATTCTCCTTTATGAGAATTCAGCGAACCGGACAACCTCTCCAGCACATCGGGATACTGTCCGTAATCCAAGGTTCGATGATCGGCATTCAATTTAAGATCCAGCACCTCGGCATCCTGCTTCACGGTCCACGTTTGTTTATAGCGATCGATCAGGTTACCTTTCGCCTTATATCGGAGTTCCTTCGAAGTGGATCCTTGAAGAGCATGAATCCATCCGTTTTCTTTCCAAGCAACAAAATCGATGCGGTCATCCTTGCTCAGGATATCCGCTAAGCTTCGCAGAGAACGACTAGGCTTGAAATTATATACATAAGCCATCGTTTCATTGACTGCGAGGGCGACCTCGGTTTCCGCTTTCACCTCTTCACCCGGCTTTAGAACAGAGATGCCTTTCAGCATAGCGGGCATATCAATCTCCGAACGTTGTTCCGCTGGAAGAAGCTGTGTCATGCCGCTGTCACCAGCGATGACAAAAATCGCTTCGTTGAACGCTTTTTCCGGCGATCCGAAGGCATTTAATACGGCCCGGAGCTGCTGATCCACTTTTTTGACGCCTTCGAGCTCTGACGGACCTTTTTTATGAAGCTTCTGGTCCAGGTCCGGTAAATAAACATACAAAAAATCCGGCAGCTTGTTGGCTCGAATCAGATAATTCACGGCTTCGATTGCATACTTATTGTTCAGCCCCATCCGATCTGTGAGATCGTCAGGCAGATTCTTGGTATCTTTAGGGCCTTCCAGGGGATTCGACAAGGCTCCCAGAGTTAAAAAATCCGGACCTTTGACTTTTATGTGTTTCGGCAGGGAAGTCGGACCTTGAATCCAATCCGGGATCGTCAGCGTATGCTCGGTCGGTCCCCGATATATCAAGCCGTTAATCGACCCTGATTTCAAGCCAATGCGGGCTAATTCTTCGTAAATCGTAGGTGAATCCGGATTTAAATGTTTCCCGTTCAAATGGATTAATGCATCAGTCAGAACCGGATTGATGCCTTGCTTGAGGATTTCCATCGGCCCTGTTCCGTAGTTGATCATCTTCTTATCGTCGGAAGAATACCATAGGAGACCTGGTACACCATGCCCATTCGGATATTTTCCCGTCAACATCGTGCTGTCAATCGTGACAGACATTGTAGGAAAAGAGCTGACCAGATCCTTGTAATATTGTCCATGTTCGATCAAATATTGAAAGGTGGGCAGCTGTTTTTGAGAAATGCCCTTATCAATCGCCTGTGCCATTAAGGAGTCGACCATCAGGAATATGACTTTCTTATGTGTAGGACCTTGTTCGGATTTAACCCGCAGCAAATCCTGTTCGCCAGGTTTTTGATGTCGGCATCCCATTACCATGATCAGTACAAGGGACAGCATTACGAGGATCATCCTGTTTATTCGCATTTTCACATTCACCACCTTAGTACATTTTGTCGCTAAAGTGGAAACGTCATTCGAGGGATATTTTGCATATTACGATGATCCATTTATGTTCAAATATGATGTTCGCCGGTTCTAATCAAGCCTCGCTTTCCTGCTATGATAAAGGATCCGGTTCACTTTCTCGGAGCTGAGCAGCATGATCAGGGCAAACAACAGAATGACGACGGGGAATAAACCTATCGATATTTGAGCCGCAACGATACCAAACAGTGGGGGTAAGATCGTGGTGCCGGTATAGGCAACAGCCATCTGATAACCCATGATTCTGGATGATTGAGCTTTGCCGAAGCGGGCTGGCGTTTCATGCAGCAAACAAGGGAATATGGGTGCAAGCCCGAGTCCGATAACAATGAGTCCGATGAGAGAAAGATAGGAATGCAGCGGCAGCAACAACAGGACTGCACCGATAATAGCCGTCACTTGTCCAGCACGGATGAGCGTCCGATTGTTCAGCCTCAGCGTTACGAATCCTGTAATGAATCGGCCGAATGTGATGCCTCCATAATACATAGACACCCATACTGCTGCTGTTTCCGGGGACAGATCTCGGGTTCCTACAAGAAAGCTCGCTCCCCATAAACCGACGGTCGCTTCCACTCCGCAATAGAACAAAAACGCCAACAGGGTTATCTTTACCCCTCTAATTTGGAGCGGTTTTCCGTGCTTCTGGACAATGGCTTCATCGCTGTTCGTTGATTCATTTCCCGTTTGTTCTTCAATCATGCCTTCGGGCTGCCGATGCTGACTTGCCACGATCCTCCAGAGTGGGAGCGTGAGCAGCAGGATGAAGACCAGAACGAACTGCAGCATGGATACGGTATAATATCCGTCTCTCCATGCACCGTTAGTACCCATGGAATAGGACATGATAATCGGTCCTAATGTTGCGCCTACGCCCCAGAAGCAGTGCAGCCAGCTCATATGGTGGGCCTTATAATGGTTTGCCACATAATGGTTCAGCCCCGTATCGACGGCCCCTGCGCCTAAACCCAGCGGAATCGCCAGCAGAATAAGCCAGAACAGCGATGGTGCATACGCAAAACCGAGCAGCGCACTCGCTGTCAACAAACAGCTGACAAGCGTAACCATACCCGTCCCGAAGCGTTCGATCACGCTCCCGCTAATCAAGCTGGATACAATCGTACCTCCGGTTACGACCATGGATAGCAATCCTGCGGATTCGAAGGCAGCACCGATATCCGGCTGCATGGCCGGCCAGGCGACCCCGAGCAAGGAATCCGGAAGCCCTAAACTGATAAAGGCCAAATAAATAATAAGAAGAAAAAATGTTACCACAAATAAGGGTCCTTTCTACGTCGTGATCATTCAGGCAATGGAATTATATAGGAAGTGATCTCCTCAATTTTGGCAGCTTTAGCGCTGCTGCTGAACCGGTATACGTTACAAAATGCCAAGCGCTTCCGGTCATCGAATACAAGGATTCCTTCCGCTGCACCGGTGCTGCCATGCGTTATCAGATGATGAATATGCAGTTCGGCTGTCTTGCCATACTTCACCTGACATAACGATTCAATCACTTGATCCTTCCCATGGACGATTCTTTCCCCAACGTAATTCATCTGAATCCCATCCGTGAAATTCTCATTCATAAATTGTGCGTCCATGCCAGCCAAAGCGATGTGGAGTTTCTTCAGCAACTCCTTCTTCGGTGCGTTCCCGCAATCCTCCTCGCATGTGATAAGAAAATCTTCTTTGCCTGCAACACCATCTGCCATAACCAAACCTCCTTCCAGTTGCCGTATGTAAGGGGAGTTTTCATCTATTCTAAACCTTGTTCGGTCATATGGAAAGATTCGGCACGGCTTCAATTCTATAAGATGAAAGGTTAGGAATGAAACGCCCTCCAGAACTCACCCTCGGTATCGATGATGTCCTTGATCTGTGCAAAAGGAATCGTGAACGTCGGAAATCCCGCTGCATAAGGGGCGATCTCATACGGTGCATACACTAGATGAAGGGCGTCCTCGGTTACATAGAAGGGTTGGTTTGCTGCAATTCCCTTATAACTATCCGGGAATACGTACGAATACTGCGGATCCTTTTGAATCTGCTCGCCAACGATGCGGCTGAGCTCCTTCACATAATCGCTGCCCGGCTTAAACAAGTCCTTCAATTCATACATCCTGCCGTTCTCCAGATTGATAATGGCATATACCTTCGTTGGCATGCCGTGTGCGGCACCAGAGGGATAGTTATAACCGTTCAACTCCAGTTCAAGCAGTTTCTGCTTGTAGAAAATGACGTCAAAATCGCCTGTATACGTATAATCAAGCTGTTGATTCGGAGGAATGAATTTCACCTGTGACATTTCTTTAAGCTTCGTATTCAGCGTGTGCTGAGCTGCTTGATCCCTCATTCCATCGATCTGTGGATAATAGACTAAGTAGTCCGGATTGGGTTTGTACTTTTCTTCCATTACCTTACTAGGAGGATGCAGCGGGATCACCGTGTTCTGCTTCCATATGACATGACCCGACCGTTCCAGGTAAGACAGACGCTGATCAACCAGGGCCTTAATCAACCCTCCTGCTTCCAGCGTAAGCGCACCGCTGCCGTTCACTTGGGGATACCCCGGCGCCGGTCTGCCGGTTCGATCAATAAAATACGTCTGTTTCGCATCATAAACCGAGGCCAATCCATGCTTGTAATCAGAAACTTCCCGATATACAAAATCAGATAACCTCTTTCCGTCCCAATCTGCAATGGCATACATCGAACCAATATACGGCTGTTCAGGATTAATCGCACGCCCAAGCGCAAACCGGTCTTCATTCAAGTCCCGGATATCGTTATATTCCGGCTGGATTACCCACTCGCCCTGCTTATTAATGACGCCATACTTCGACTTGTAATCTTCTGCCGTGTTAACGATCGCTCTGTCATGATGAAAAGAAAATGCCGAAGTATAGGTCGGCGGAATGACGATGTTCCCCTGCTCATCGATATATCCGTATTTGCCAGTGCTATCCTTCTGAAAGGCCAGCAAGCCATCGCCAGGCGGTCCGACGTAGGCGAACGGATAATTGGCCAATCGGCGTCCATAGAGATCAATGAGCGCGTAAAGATTGTCTTTTATTTTCACAACAGCTTTGCCATTGACAAAATCATTCGCTTCCTCATATTGCGCCGGGATCACCTCTTGGCCCGCGGAATCGAGGTAGCCGTATCGGCTGTTCGCTCCATCTCCACTGCCATTATCAGTTACATAATAAACCGCCCTTCCTTCTCGAAGCCCTGCTATATACGGAAATCCTCGTCGTGTCAGCACTTCCCCTTGTTCGTTAATCATCTTAAAACCTTGATCATCGATCACGGTCGCTCGATGCTCCGAGAACGGGCTGATGGACTGATATATAGGCTTCACTACGAAACGGTCAGACCTGTCAATGAGGCCATACTTACCGTTCACGCCTACGATCGCAAGACCATTGTCCTGAAAATCCTGTGCATCATCATACTTCGGTTGAATGACCATCCTTCCGCTGCGATCAATGTATCCCCACTTCGTTCCGTCCGTCGTCTTCACGGATGCCGGAAATAACCCGACATGTTGCTGCGGCTGTCCTCTGCTTGCAAGCATCTCCTTGATCCGCTTCTCAAGTTCAAGCAGCGTTTCACGCGCCGGGTAAGGTTCGGTGAACGTGAGTGCTTTGCGGACCGACACAAGGGCCGCCTCCGGCATCCCGGCCCGATATTGTGCATCCGCGAGGTAATACCAATAATAAGAATAATCCGGATGTTCTTGCGTCAGGCTCTCGTAGTACCTTACAACGACAGGGAAATAATAGGGGTATACATCCGGTGCAGTCACTAACGCCCCTTGGCTCCATCTGACGACCTCGACTCGATAAGCTTCGCCTGTATCGTGAATCCAAAGCGCGATTTCAGCCTGACCATCCGGACCCGAAGCACCCGGCATATCCGCAATATCGATATAACTGTAATATATATCAGCAGGTGCGATATCTTGAAGGCCCTCTGGCGTCCAAGCGTAGATCGACAATTTTGACCAGATGGAACCGAGCTGCCAACCTACGATTAATTGATTCATACTTGGGTTCAACACAGGGGCCGCCGTCAATGAAGTAACCCCATACCCCTGCCCCAAGACGTTGGCAACGACCTCATGTCCGCCATTGCGGTAAAGCAGCACAAATAAATAAAGCTCATGATTCAATCGGGACACACCGACAATCTCTGGGATGTGATCTCCCGTGATGTCGACTGCGACAACTGCAGGATGTTCTGCATGCCTATCGATTCGTACAAGTTCAGCACCGTGCGGCAGATAGGCCATAGCGATTTGTGCTAGCTGCTGATCATTAACGGACATTTGGGCACCCTCCCTTATTCAGAGCTTTCTCGCCTAATCGTATGCAGACGATGGTTAAATATGCACCTGCGGGCGGGGCGGAGAGCATTTCTTAAGTCCCATGCTTCCATTGGCGGATGACCGCAAAACAAAAAAACGGCCTGATCACGTTAGGCAATCAGATCGTTCTCTTCGCTTCAAAATGGTTTGCTGACCATGAAATACAAAATAACGACCGGCAGCAGCGTGGCTATCGTCCCGCCTACCGCCCAATACGCCGAAGCTCTTTTATAACCTGCTGTAATGACCCCATCCCTAATGGATTGTTTACTATGCCGAATCATCCCTTTTTGCAGCGGAATCAATAAACCAGCCCACAGGATCCCCGTCATACCAAACAGAATCAATGAAGCCATCAGCCAGCTCATTCCGCCCATTCCATATCCGGCTTGAACAGCCATTACAACGCCTGAAATGATGATCAGCAGCAAACCTGGCAGGGTAAATACCATATCGGCTAACATGACATTCATAACCGTGTTATGGATTTCTGCCGGATCCCCTTTCAGATCAGCTCTTACTTTCCAGAATGCCGCCGTAATGATATTGCCGAGGAATAACACACATCCGGCGATGTGCAGAAATAACCACAATGTCATAAGCCATCCTTCCCCTCTTCCCGGTGCCCGGGCCGAAGAATATCGATGATGAAATCCGCATATTCCTTTGTGCCGAATACATGACTATTTACGCCGATTAGTCCCCGCATCCGCAGTCCGAACGACAACAGCTCAAACAGCTCTGCCGTCCGTTCCGCATCGATGGTTTCCGGTATGACCCCCGCTTCCTGGCCTGTAACAATCCATTTCTTCGAAGTCGCTGTAGCTTCTCTATAGAAGCCAGCCACAATGTCGGCGATTTCGGGCTGATCGCTTTTGCCAATAAGGTACATTAAGATCAGGTTGCTCACATCGTCACGGCTTTCCAGTCTCGACATGCTGTTGGTAATGGTATTCATCGGTCCTTCAAACTGTTTAATGTCCCCTTGCTTGTTCACTTCACTCATGAACTGCTCGTTCTGCTCGGCAAGCTTAGCTCGTAATACTTGCACAAACAGCTCATCCTTACTTGAAACATAATGAAATATGGCCCCTTTGGACAAGCCCGAACGCTTCATGATGTCATTAAGGGTGGTTTGGCTGCAGCCTTGCTCCCTTATCAATTCTTCCGTGGCTTCAAGCAGTATTCGCTTGGTTTGCTCTCGCCTTTCTTCCTGCTTCATCTAATAACTCCTCCTTGATAAGTTGGTTACCCCTGAGGCGGAAGCCAGCCCGCCATGAGAACTGCGGCCAGGAAAACGATTTGCAGAACCGTTCTCAGCCCGATTGGAGTGACCGGCTTGCCGCCAAGTGACAAATGGCGATTCGCTGCGTATACATTGGCAGGAAACATGGCTATCAGCATCAGTGCGAGACCTGTAGATGCCAAGGCTGTGGTAGCCGGAATCAGGATGAAAATAGCGCCCGCAATCTCCAGCAGCCCGGTGAAGGTAACCATGAACGGGGCATTCGGTATTCCCGGGGGGATCATGGCGATTAGATCGGGTCGTCGTTTTCCCCAGTGGGCAGAAGCCGTTACCAAAAACATGACCGCAACCGCAAACCTGAGCGAAATGACCCAGTCATTTACATACTCCCAGCCTGTGAAGCCCAGCGTCCGAAACAAAAGTAGCGAAACCATCATCGCGACAAATGGGATCATCAACCTCACCAACCTTCCGAATTTCATAACCTCATTATATATACCGACCATCGGTTTGTAAATTGAGAACTCCAAATTTATTCCTTTAGAGACTTCAGGCACATTCAGTATCTTATTAAAAAAGAGAGCAAGCGTGCGGCTGTGTTACAACCTGGCTTGCCCTCTACTCTCATAACATAGGTCAGCTATGCTGCGCTTTTTTCTTCTACATACATTCGAAATAGCAGGATATACAGCGCCACGCTGATTAATGCCGATAGCAAGATGATACTGAATATACCCATAGGCGGCAGCCAAGTGGACAGAAATACCGTCATCGGAGCCAGAAATCTTCCGATCGTAAACTGTAAGCTGTCAGCTCCCATATACTGTCCTCTTGCATGCTCTGGAGCATAACGGCTAATAAAGCTTTGCGTCACTGGGGAACGAGCCATTTCGCCGAAAGTAAAAATAATGGTTACAAAGAATAAGAACCAGATGTTCGTATTCAGTCCGAGTGCAAAAGTACCTACTCCGGATAACAAGGAAGATAGTATGAATACATCACGCTCCTTCCAATTCCGAAACCACTTGGTGACTGGCAGAATAAAGAGAACAAACAAGAGACCGTTGAGCCCCAGCACCCACCCTAATATCTCTGTGCTCGATAGCATAAGCGAATGTCCGTTCCAGGAGAACAGCGCCTGGGATGGTACATAATCGATCACATATACCGCCAAATACAGATCCAGCTGCATGATCGCCACAAGGGCAAAAATCCCCGCCAGTATGTACACCAGAAACACTTTATCTCGAAAAATGATGCCATATCCATTCCACTGTTCCTTGAATACCTGAAGAATCGACCCCGTTGCCTTTACACTTTGGGCAGGCCCCGGTAGGGTTTCATGAACGATGAAGTAAATCGCGATGAAATAGATCAGCAATACGAAGGAACATGACCACAGAAGCTCTTGCCGATACTGAAAAAAGAAAATGGCTCCAAGTGCCGGACCAAGCACGGCACCCAAGTTGTTCGCTGTCGTAAACGTTGCAAATACTTGCCTCCTTTCTTGAACCGGAACCAGATCGGCTACCATCGCGGAGCTGGCAGGTCTATAGATGGCTCCCCCGAATCCGATGCCGATAAAAGCGGCATAATCGATCCAGTGCGAAGGCGATAACGCGAACATCGCAAACATGACCGTCTGCAGCGACGCGCCAAGCAGCATGATGGGGCGACGTCCCAGCCGATCGGCTAAAGCACCGCCGAGCAAGCTGCCTATAATGCTGAATATCGGAGGAACCGTCATGAGGATTCCCGCGATATGATTGCCTAAAGCCGCTCCGAAATAAACCGTTATGAAGGGGAAGTACATCCAAAACAGCATATTGAACAGCGCTTCACCCAATAATCGAACCTTTAAATTGTTATCCCATAATCGTATTTGCACAAGACTCCCTCTCTCTATGTCGCAGCAGCACAAAAGTTAAAAAACGAACGATATATCACGTCTCCCGGCCGGGTATTACAAACTATAAAACATTTCCCTGGCAAAATATAGACTTATAATGAGCGCTGAGCTATACTAATAATATGAAAGCCGAATATCGCCCGATTCAATTTAGATGACCCACAAAACGAACATTTGTTCTAAATATGAAAGACGCTCCCGTGGGAGCGTCTTTTTTCGGAGCATGGATGTATTGATTTATCCTTCCGTTGGACCAGCATGGATATTGAATACGCTCGTTAGGTTGGCAGCCTGGACGCAGGATACTTTTCCCAATGGGGCTTAGTCAGCCAGCTTCTTCAATTCATGCAAATGATCGAAGATCATCTGGCAAACCTCAGAGACCCGCTCCCGATCCTTATACGTTAACCAAGCCAATTCTTCGATCTCCGAAGCCGGGCTTAGCTCTCCTTCAAACTCCGCTGTGTAACAGGACATCGTTACTCGAACACCCTCCGATTTGCCGTGAGCGCCAGCCCGGAAGCTGCCTGCATTCGCTGCGGTCTCCGGTTTGATCCGAACGGACAGCTCCTCCTTGATTTCCCGCACCAGCGTGTCGATATCGGATTCTCCCGGTTCCCGTTTTCCTCCCGGCAGATAGTACGTATCCTTTCCTTTGGAACGAGCGCCCAATATGCGTCCATCCGCGATATGGATCCAGGCGATCTTGTCAATCTCCGTTATCATATGGATTCCTCCCCTTTCATGTAAACTTCATGCTTAGCCGTCCCTTGTTGTTCCCGTTTCCCGCCTAATTTAAATACCAGTATCCCCCCGACAATCACAAGAACACCGATCAGCTGATTCATGGTAAACGGAACCTTCTCTAACCCTAACCATCCCAAGGAGTCCCACAACAGCGCGAAGCCGAGCTGCGAGGTCATGACAACCGAAATGGCGAATGTGGCACCCAGAAGCCTTGTCGCTTGAACCAGGCAAATCACCACGCCGACCCCAATCAACCCGCTAATCCAGTACCAAGGCTGCATGTTTTGAAGGGTGAACGTCCCCTTGCCTTCTACAGCAAGACTCATGCCGAACGAAGCCACGAAGCCCATGCCTAGCACCAACGTCGTTGTAGACCAGGAGCCTGTTTTCTCATTAACTCTATTATTGAAAATGTTCTGCAAACTAACCAATGAACCTGCGATTAGTGCCAATACCAATCCTGCTAACATGCTCCTTCTCCTTCCTTCATGTTTCATCATCACCGTGTGTTATTCTTCGTAAATATTGCCTCCGGCTACACGCGTTAACGCATCCCGATCTTTAATCAGAATGTACCCTTTGTGACGCTCGATCAGTCCTTCCTGACTGAATTTCAGAATCACCCGATTTAAATGCCGATAGCTGGTTCCAAGTAAATTCGCGATATCGGTCAGGTTGAACGCGGCCGGGTTATTGGTAGCGAACGTATCCGACTCCCCCTCCGACACGGACAATAAATAGCTCGCCAGTCGTACCTCCACCGGATGCAGCAAATTGAAACTCAAGAAATTGGATTTAATATAAAATTTCCGCGTAATGATCCGCAGTAAAAATTGAAGCAGCGGCGGATGCTCCTGTCCATATTTGCGAAGCCAGCGATAATGCACGCCGATCATATAGACAGGCGATACGGCCTGTACCGTATTGATCAACGGATTGCCTTGAATGTATTCAATATCTCCGATCACCTCAAGCGGTGTTTTGAAAGATAGCACAAGCGCTTTACCTTCCGCAGAGGTCGTGAAGATTTTAATCTTCCCTTGAACCAGGATGTACAGCATCTCGGCCGGCTCGCCTTGCGTGCAGACGATATCGCCCTGATCATAGTGATATAACACCAGATAAGGCATTAAATCATCGTGAAATACGGACTGGATCTGGTTGCTCAGCAAAAAATGCTGCATGAGCTCCGCATTATGAATTTCCTTCACGTCCCTCTCTCCTTTCCCGAACACTCCATCTCAAGAACCGCTTGGTTCCAATCATAATTTGATAATAACAACACCGGCGATCATCATCCCGATCCCGATGAATTGAGGCAAGCTCATTCTCTTTTTCACCACGCCGAACCATCCGTTGCTATCAATCAGGAACGTTAAGAATAACTGGGCGATCAATAACGCGGATATCGTTAATGTGACACCGATGTTCTGAATCGCTGTCACCTCACTGAATATAATGGGTGCCCCCAAGGCTCCACCGATCAGATACAGCGGCTTTACTTGTCCAAATCCTTGCCTGCTTCCGTCGCGGACGAACAGAAGAATAATGAGTGCCATAATAAATCCGGTCAACTGCGTAACCGTAGCAGCTTGCCAGGTGCCCATATCCTGACTAATTCGGGCATTGGCCACTCCTTGCAGCGTAATACAGGCACCGCCAATGAATGCAAATAAGATTCCTCTCACGATACATACTCCTTCTTCTATAGGTCTGTATACTATTAAAAGTGAATTCCCCAAACTCAGGAAAGGACATATGTCCTAAAATGAAGAGAATTCCAAATCAAGCGATGACCAAAGACACGAATATCATTATATACTATCGGTTGGCTTGGCATGTAACATACAAAAAGCTGCCGGAATTTCCTTGGCAGCTTAAGGTGCATTATAGCATCTGGGGTTTCTGATGTTATCCCTTCACAAGGTATAAAACCATTTAAACCAAGATTGCATCTATGACTCTATGATCATTTTGTTTTAAAATATAACTAGATGTCACTTTATTGACGTAACACCGACTGGAAGGAGCTCCTCTAACATTATGCTAGACAAACAAGAACAAGTCCCCGATGAACAGGACGGATTACAATTACAAGCAGATTGCGAACGCTGCTTTGGATTATGCTGTGTCGCTTTACCCTTCGCCGCCTCCACGGATTTTGCCATGGACAAAGACGGCGAAACCCCTTGCCACCATCTGCAATCCGACTTCCGCTGCGGTGTGCACAGCAGCTTGAGGCAGCGAGGTATGAGAGGCTGCACCGTTTACGACTGCTTCGGAGCAGGTCAAATGGTTTCACAGATTACCTATAACGGTCGCGACTGGCGGCAGGCCCCTGAGACTGCAAAAGAAATGTTTGACGTATTCCCGATCATGCGACAGCTTCACGAGCTGTTATGGTATCTGAACGAAGCCCTGACTTTGCAACCGGCTCAAGACATTCATACCGATCTGAGATTGTCGCTGCAAGAGACGAGTCGATTGACTCAGCTTCCTCCCGAATCCCTGTTACAGCTGGATGTGGCAGCTCATCGGGCAGAAGTGAATCAGCTGCTTCTCCGAACCAGTGAACTTGTGCGAGATGATGCGCGCAAGAAGCATAAAGGGCCACCCGTGCGTCAAAAGATCGGGGGGCGCGGTGCTGACCTAATGGGAGCAAAGCTTAAGGGAGCAGACCTGAGATACGCCAATCTGAGAGGCGCTTATCTCATTGCCGCAGACCTCAGAGGGGCCGATCTGCGTGCTGCCGATCTGATCGGTGCCGATTTCAGGGACGCAGACCTTAGGGGGGCCAATCTAGCGACCAGCCTCTTCCTTACTCAATTCCAGGTTAACGCAGCGAGAGGAGACGCCAGCACCCAACTGCCTCCATCCTTATCTCGACCGGGACATTGGACGCGTTAACGCTCAATATGGGTGGAAGAGATGATGATTTACTAAAAACACTAAAAAGCCGGCAGCTAACTTGCTCCCGGCTTTTTGGTATTAGCCAAATGCTTCATACTCAACGACTTTAAGCACTTTGGGGTTATAGCAACTGTATATTATGTTCGGATCGGCTTCTTCCATGAATCCTTCAAAGGAACAATACGGTTAAACACCAGCCTGTGTTCTGTCGTATATTTGGAATCCACGCAGAAATATCCGTGTCTGATGAATTGGTACGTACGGTTCATCGTCGCTTTCAGCATGGAAGGCTCCAGTATGGCGTTTTCGATTCGAATCAACGATTCGGGATTCATCAGATCCTTCCAAACGTTATCCGATTCTGATAACTCGGCTGATTCCTTCAGCAGCTTATCATACAAGTGAAGTTCCGCCGGAATCCCGTGCTTCGCAGACACCCAATGCAGCGTTGCTTTCACCTTCCGCTCATTAAATCCGCTCCCGCTCTTCGTTAGTGGATCATACGTGCAGTGGATCTCCATGATTTCCCCCGTTGCTGGGTCTTTCACGACATGTTCGCATTGGATGAAGTAGGCTCCTTTCAAACGCACTTCCTTGCCAGGGGATAACCGGTGAAATCCGGGAACGGGCTCCTCCATAAAATCCTCTTGTTCGATGTACAACTCTCGTGAAAAAGGAACCTCCCGCTCACCCAATGTTTCGTCACTTTCATGATTCGGTATGACAAGCATCTCGGTGCAATCTTCTGAAAGATTCGTGATGATCACCTTCAGCGGCCTCATGACGGCCATCGCGTTATAACACCGTTCCTTCAAGTCTTGACGGATATAATGATCGAGCATGCCCGAGTCCACCAGGCTGTTGCCGCGAAACACCCCGATTTCTCCCAGGAAACGACGGATACCCTCAGGTGTCACACCTCGCCGCCGTAATCCTTTTAACGTAGGTAGTCTGGGGTCATCCCATCCGTCGACAAAACCTCCCTCCACCAACTCCCTCAGGTATCGTTTGCTCGTAACGTATCCCGAGATATTCAATCTTCCGAATTCCCGCTGCTTCGGAGGCTCCGTCACTTCCAGTTCCGTAAGCACCCACTCGTATAACGGGCGATGATCTTTAAACTCGGCTGAGCATAACGAATGGGTAATTCCTTCGATCCAGTCCTGGATCGGATGGGCAAAATCGTACATCGGATATACACACCACGTTGTTCCCGTACGGTAATGCTCCGCATGAATGATACGATACAGGACTGGATCTCTCAGGTTCATGTTAGGGGAAGACATATCGATTTTGGCTCGGAGTACTTTTTCCGATGGTTGAAATGCCCCTGCGATCATTTGCTCAAATAACGCCAAATTCTCCTCAATGCTGCGCTCCCGAAAAGGGCTATTGATTCCAGCTTCTGTCAGCGTCCCCCGGTATTCCGTCATTTGTTCAGGCGTGAGATCACAGACGTAAGCCTTCCCTTTAGCTATGAGTTTCTTTGCCGCTTCAGCGATTTGATGCGCATAATCCGACCCGAAATAAACGTCCGGCTTAAGTCCGAGCCACTCGATATCCTCCTGAATCGCATGCACGTATTTGATATCTTCCTTCAGTGGATTCGTATCGTCGAATCGAAGATTGAAAGTCCCATGGAACCGGCTGGCGATGGAATGATTGATGTAAATCGCATAGGCGCTGCCGATATGCAGATAACCGTTGGGCTCCGGCGGAAATCGCGTAGCCACTGGCCTGTGGTACACGCTGTTATCTACATCCTCTTTGATCATCTTGGTCAAAAAATCCACCGTTTCTTCTGCCTTGTTTTTGTTCTCGCTCATACCTGACTCCTCCTTACGTTGATTTTTTTTGCCGTAACTCCGTAAAAAACAAAAAAATCCCGTCTCCAAGACATAAGTCTTGGGGACGAGATTGGTTTCGCGGTGCCACCCCTATTTGCCGATATCTCACGATACCAGCCTTATCAGGTACGGCCATCACGCGATCGCTTATACCCTAGCTCTGTAACAGGAGCCCCTGTCGCACCATCCCTTATCCATAAGTTCCGATGCGCCGCTCAGAGACTTGGTTCAATGAATGGCTTCCAACTCCTTTTCAGCTTACCGGAGCTCTCTGTGGGGATTCCTGTTCATCTACTCTTCTCTTCATGGCGTTTACAATTTGATCCATAGTATCATCTAAATATAAAAAAGTAAACCATGGAACCTCACTAAAATGAAACGCCTGAATATGCGTTCCGTCAGCTTAGATCGGCAGCAGCTTCACGGTAGCCTGCTTGCCGCTGACCTGAATGCCCGTCTCCTTCTTGCCTACCTCAGCCAGATCCTGAACGAGTCGCTCAAGCAGCTTGCGGGCGGCTTCGCCCTCCTTGCCTTGAATGCGAATAACGGGCTGGACAGCTTTGCCCGCTTCCAGCAGCTTATGCATTTGCGACAGCTTGGTGTCATAATCATGCTCTTCAATATGTACAGACAAGCGGAATTCCTTTACTTTCACCGGACTTGATGAAGCTGTCTGGCCTTTCTTCTCTTTCACGGCCTCCTGCTTCGCCTGCCCCCGGCTGACGAGCTTGCAGGGCGGGGGACTGCTGAATAGCGAGGTACACACCAAATCGGCTTTGTGACTTTTCGCCAGCGCAAGCGCCTCATCCCTGGAGACGACTCCCAGATCTTCGCCGTTTAGGCCGGTCAGCTCTACTTCGCGAGCTTTTATCTTTTCATTCATAATTAACATGGTGGATAGATCCTCCTATCGAGAGTATGTATTCGTTTATTTTATTGCTCTTCCTCTACGTTCACATCATTGTGCATGAACCGAACAATATGCGTTCGATATTCCTGCTCTTCCGTGATTTCCAGGCAGTTAAGCTGTTTACCGTACACGCACGCTCCATCGATACCGATTTTGTCCCCTTCTTCACAGAACCAAATCCCCTCCGAATCATGCAAGTTCATGGCCGGCGTATGCCCGAACACCACGGTTTTGTTAAGGCCTGTTGGATAATTATAGAACGGATCGCGAATCCAGATGAAATCATGATGAGTCTGCAACTTCCAGTCATCAACACCCGGATTGATTCCTGCATGCACGAATATGTGAGTGTCTGTTTCATAATAGAGAGCCAGCGTATCTAGAAAAGATAGATGATGCTCGAACTTTTTTTTAATATAGGCTTTACCTTCGTTATATCTGGTGCGATCCATTTCACCCTCAAAAAAATCGGCGCAGCAGTAGCTTTCAATCGTATGTCGAGCTCCATTGCGAATCCAGCGTGAGTTCACTTCATCCGTATCAAGCAAAATGGCATCCAGCATCATCTGATCATGATTCCCCCGAAGAGTGATGGCACCTTCATCCCGCAGTTCCATCACTTGCTCAATGACTTCCCTGCTTCTTAATCCGCGATCCACATAATCCCCGAGCAAGATCAGCTTGTCCTTATCAGGATTGTACTGCACGTCAGACAATAACTGATTGAATTCCTCGTAGCAGCCATGAATGTCGCTAATCGCTAATATTCGAATCGTAGTCCCCTCCATTCCGAGCAACTTTGCTATTTAGGTATAATAGCATATTCTCCTTCATATCAACACGCACTTGAATTCGGAGCCACGCCTTGTGAGGAACCAAACTTCCTTTCTCTTGGCAAACCTCCGCTTTTGGAGAAAATACTCGTGTACAGTCCAAATTCATCCGCCTCCGCAAAGAATGGAGCTAAAAAGCCATGCGTTCTGCCATAGGAAATGGTTGAATGCACGGCTTTTCTATTTATAGCCTAATTTATAAAACGATATTTAGCCATCACGTCTCCCCAGGGGGCATACCCGGCTTCTTTAAATCCAATTTCGGAATATAGCCTTTTTGCACGCTCATTCTCGGGTTTGTAACATAGCATAACATCGTCCGTTGTATCCGGCGAGGTCCGAATCTCCTCGAGAACCAAACGAATCGCGGGTTTAGCATAATGCAGTCCCTGAAACTTACCATCGATCATAAACCGGTATATCCAGTAGTTATCATCGTGCGGGTGCAGACCATACATTACAAATCCGATCATCTCTTCATCATGGTAGATCGCACGCGTTTCGAAGCCCTCCATGAATTGAGCTTCCGCTATTGAATATAGATTGGGGGCAATCCACTTCTCCTGTTCAGGTCTCGGTTTAAGACGAATGCAATCCTCCCAATTGTCCTTATCTATGGCATGAAGTGTTATCAAATGCAAGACTCCTTCATATATGGTGTATGCTTTTATCCTAATCCAATGCCGACCATTTTTCACGGTATTAAATATGTAAATTCAAATATGACGCTGCACGTTGTCAAATAGAGAACAAGATAATGAATGACTATAAGCATTTATTACATATTCCGATTATCTCTTAATGGATAAACTAGAAGTAACTTTATTTTTCATGGAGGCGATTCTTTATGCGGCAAATCAACTATAACAACCAACGGAAAGGACAACTAACAATGAAACGAATGAGGGTTATTATATATGAAGAAAATATTGAATATTGGGGTTTTGGCCCATGTTGATGCCGGTAAAACCACACTAACGGAGCAAATCCTGTTTAAATCCGGAATTATTGATCAAGCGGGCTCCGTTGACCAAGGCAATACCATCACGGATTCGCTGGACATTGAACGCAGACGAGGCATCACGATAAAGTCCGCTGCGGTATCGTTCATGCTGGGCGATCTAAAAATCAACTTGATCGATACGCCGGGACATGCCGATTTCATCTCGGAGGTCGAGCATTCACTAAGTGTGCTGGATGGCGTCATTCTGGTTATTTCCGCGGTTGAGGGCGTACAGGCCCAGACGCGGGTGCTCATGCAAACACTGAAAGAACAAGGGATTCCCACCGTTCTATTCATGAACAAGATCGATCGAATGGGCGCGAATTACGAGAAAGTCTCTACCATGATACGTAATCTGCTGGATGAACATATTTGCGAGATGAGCTCTGTAACTCAGGAAGGCAGCGCAGCCGTTCGGGTGGATGTGGCCGATCCCCATAACGCCGGGTGGGTCGAAATGTTGGCACTGACCAATGACGATCTGCTGAACGACTATGCTCAGGATATTCCCATATCTCGCGAACGGTTGCAGGAGGAATTACACAGGCAAACCCAGCAAGGTAAAGTATACCCCCTTTTTGCAGGATCAGCAGCCAAAGGGATCAGCATCGAGCCGCTGCTTCTTGCGCTTGGTGAATGTTTCCCCATTAATGACGCCTCGGAGCTTCAGCATGAATCGTTATCCGGCTTGGTGTTCAAAGTCATCAAACTTCCGAATGGGGAACGTAACGTCTACCTCCGGCTGTTCGCCGGCAGTATCCAGGCACGTGATGAGATTAAGGTGATCACGCAGAACGGAAACACCACCACGTTCAAGGTGAAACACCTACATGCTCTGGATGATGGCAAATCCATTCCGGTGAATCAGATCGATGCCGGTGACATTGCGATTCTCATTACTGATGAACTCAAGGTGGGCGACGTCATCGGTGCTGTATCCGACAGGATGAAGCGGGTCCATTTTCAGAAGCCGCCGATACAAGTCCAAGTGTCAGCCAAGAATCCTGCGGAGGAGCATCAACTTTACACTGCCTTAAGCGATCTTACTGAAGAGGATCCGTTCCTGCAATATATCCAGGATCCAAATACCAAGGAACATATCATCCACGTATTCGGCAAAGTCCAGCAAGAAATTCTGCTGGAAACGATCCAGCAGCAATACGGCATCGAAGCTGTATTTTCAGCTCCGCGGGTCATTTGTATCGAGAAACCTGTTGCGATGGGAGAGGCTGTTGAATATATGGGCGAGTGTCCTTTTTATGCAACGGTTGGCTTACGAGTCGAACCTGGCGAGAGAGGAACTGGACTTCACTATCGACTGGAAGTGGAGCTGGGCTCCCTCCCCTTATCCTTTCAGAAAGCGATTAAAGATACCGTGATTGAGGTGCTGCAAGAGGGACTGTATGGATGGTCCGTGACCGATATTATGGTGACGCTGACGCATACCGGCTACGCAAGTCCGGTATCGACGGCAAAGGATTTTCGCAGTCTGACCCCGCTCGTCCTCATGGCTGCGCTCAACATAGCCGGAACGGAAGTATATGAGCCCATAAACGTGATCCAATTCATTCTGCCGGAAACCAGTTTGAGCAAAGCGTTATCCAGATTGGCGGCACTGGAAGGGACCTATCAGGAACCCACATTCCACAACCATGCCGTCCACATTCATGGTACCATCCCCGTGCGGACGACCGACTTGCTGAAAGCCGAAGTCCATTCTCTAACAAGCGGTGAGGGCATGCTCTCCGTAAAACCAGGAGGCTACGTGAAGGTGCAAGCCACCGTCCCTGTGAATAAACGGAGACAAGTCAACCCGCTAAATCGTGGTGAATATATGCTTCATTTGAACAAGATCATGTAAGAACATATGTATCAATCCATAGCGGTGCCGAGAGATGATCTCGCCCGCTATTTTGATGTGCTTAAAATCCTAGCGTCACTCTATCTTTCTTAGTCTGGTGCAACTCTTTTTGCCCCTTGTCACTTATTAAGTGATAGGAAAAAACGTTGCTCTAGACCCACCCCTGCTCTGCTTGGTAATATAGTCAGGTACTATTTTTTGGGTGTGCGGAAGGAGTCGGCTAGTTTGGAACAACAACGTTATCATGATTTAAAATTGGGTGAAAAAGGTGCCATCATCAGTATCATTGCTTATATCTGTTTATCTGCAATTAAATTATTGATAGGGTATACCGCGAACTCCGAGGCCCTACGGGCGGACGGTTTAAATAATGCTACAGATATCGTGGCGTCCATTGCTGTATTGATCGGACTGCGATTATCGCAAAAACCTGCGGACCGGGATCATCCATACGGTCACTGGAAAGCGGAAACGGTAGCCTCCTTGATCGCCTCCTTTATTATGATGGCCGTCGGGATCCAGGTCTTGTTCGGGGCCGTCTCTTCCATGTTTGAAGGAAACCATGAATCTCCTGATCTTATATCCGCATGGACCGGCATTGTCTGCGCCATTGTGATGTACTTGGTCTACCGATATAACAAGCGCCTGGCCGCCAAAGTAAACAGTCAAGCCGTAATGGCAGCGGCAAAGGACAATCTCTCGGATGCCTGGGTAAGCATCGGTACGGTTGTGGGTATCATCGGCGCTCAATTTCATCTCCCGTGGCTCGATCCGCTTACCGCCGTACTGGTAGGCTTCCTGATATGTAAAACCGCTTGGGATATATTCCGCGATGCCTCTCATCATTTAACCGATGGCTTCGATGAAAACATTGTCAAAGACTACAAAGAAACCGTAAAACAAGTGGTTGGCGTTAAGGGTGTCAAGGACATTCGGGCAAGGAATTATGGCAGCAACACGGTTGTCGACATCGTCATCCTGGTCAGGTCGAATCTGGATATCCGGGTCGCCCATGATATTTCTGAGCAGGTGGAACACGAGCTAAAAGAAACACACGGGGTTTATGACGTACATGTTCATATAGAACCGAGTTAAACCTGCAACATTACCAAGTGATATAACCAACAAAGAAGGTCCGGCTACAATCCTATGGCCGGACCTTTCAAGCGTTTTTAAATAATAGTTAAACTCGTGAACGAAGCAATGAAAGAAGCTCTTCATATATAGCAGGATTAGCGCAAACTATTTCTTCTCCATATAATTCAGGAGGATAACCCGACGGCACCACACCGACATGGCCAGTAATTGCTCCAGCTTCACGAGCGATGAGACCTGCTGCTGCGACATCCCATGAAGCTAAGCTTTCTGTATGTGCGTCTAGTCGTCCGGATGCCACATAACAGATATCTATTGTCGGAGCAGCGAAACGTCGGATGTCTCTACAATGAGTAGTTAAGAGATTAACTCTTGCAAGAGCCGGATGTACTTTTTCTTTATCATGCGGGAAACCAGTACCGATAATCGAGTCTGACAAGGATCCGGATCGAGGAACTTGAAGTTCTTTACCATTACAAAAAGCACCTTTTCCTCGAATTCCTACGTAGGTAACACCCAAATCAGGAGCATACACAACCCCTGCCCAAACCATGCCATCAACTGCAATGGCTGCAGAAACAGCAAAATGAGGAAGGCGATGTGCATAGTTTACCGTTCCGTCCAAAGGATCAATAATCCAATGAGGACCTTCAAAGTTATCCTTAGTCCCATATCCATCGGTGTTTTCTTCGGAAAGAATACCATGTTCCGGGTAAGCACTAGTAATTGCCTCACGAATAATCTGGTCAGAAGCAAAATCTGCAGAAGTTACAAGTTCCCCTGCATTTTTATATGTAACTTCGATAAGAGACTGAGTTTGTAATTTCGTGATTTTTTTCCCGGCTAAGCGAACTATCTTTTCTAGACGCTATCAACGGAATAACTCAATTCAAATATTTAAGTTCGTTATGTTATATTTTGGCATTTCTCGCCTACAATGGAAAAGAAAAAGACCGCCCTGGCTAGGAGAACGGTCTTTTTCCGACCATCTTACGTGATCGACTACTCTTTATGTGGTTAACTATACTTAGTTGTGTTCCTTATTTCTTCTGTGATTTTAATATTTCATCATTAACAAACGCCTTTAAGAAGAAAAGCTCATCTCCTTGAGGGGTTCGATGATTCTCTTTCTCAAAATACTCTATGCATTGATCTAATGATGTTGAATTGGCGGCTCTACTACTTAAGGTAAGATCTTCCCAAAATTGATTCATCTCATCGAGATCACAAATGGATTCATGACCAAGTAAGAAATGACTCGCATCATATTTTTGAATATCTTCGATCATCGGCATTAATTGAGAATTTTTATAATGAAATAATGAATTTGTAGTTGTACCATAAACACTATCACCTAAGAAGATGACTTTTTCATCCGGTATATAAACAACCGTTGAATCATCCGTGTGCGTACTTCTAATTGTTTCAATCATACAAGTTTTGTTACCCAAATCAATATGGAGAGATCCTTTGAAAACGATGTCTGGAGCGTTCAATTTGAATGACTCTCTCTCCGGTATTTCCTTCTGTATAATTTCCTTACATTGTGAAGACATATTATTAGATTCTACATAGGCATTGAGAGAAACATCATCATACGAATAACTTCTCCAAACATTCATTTTTTGATGGGTTAAATCATTAACAATGATCGTTGCATTATATTCATTCATCCCTAAGAAATGATCCCAATGAGCATGCGTTATGACCAAATATTTAATAGGGGGAACATGTAGCTTATTTATTTCATGTAAAAACTCTCTCGCATGTTGAATGGAATTCCCACCATCTACGACAAGGCTATATGTATCTCCGCAAACTAGCCCTAAGGTCGGTCTTTCTTTATCATTTTGGTTAGATAAATAATAGATCGATTCACTTAATTTATTTAACATGTTCAATCTCCTCTTCATTAAGCTTTAATAGTAAAGAGAAAATCTGCATGCTATTTTAAATAAAACATTATAGATTTTCTCATATTATTTTTTTACCAATGGAATCACCTCCCTATTCTATTAATCATCCACATTTATGCGCTTCTTACCTATAAAAAGATTTAGACCGCCCTCTCTACGGTAACGGTTTATTTCGACCACCCACTTAGCGGCCGACTGCTCGTTATGCAGTTATGGTGCTCAGGAGTCGTGTTCACGCGCGGCTAACTTACATATTCTTACTTCAGTATATCTCATTTTATAAACGATGTTATAGATATTCATTGTAAAGTTTTATTTTATTCATATTCGACCTGTTACTCCTTTTCGTTATCCGCTCTCCCGGAATAATAAACGGTTCTAATCATAAGCTTATAAAAGAAAGCCAAAAGAGGAGGGTTAAGTGAATTGACGAAAGTTAAAGTTAGTTTACGGCCCATTGTTAGCAAGCTAAATTTACCCACGGTGTTGAAAACTACGATTCTTCCGGGCGACTCCATCGAAAGATTATTTATTGCAACCCAAGTAGGAGAGATCTTTTACATAGGAAACGGAGTTATAGAGACTTTCTTAGATATTCGCCCACGAATCTTGAAACTAGGTGGTTCTAGCGGCGGATATGACGAACGGGGTTTGCTAGGACTAGCATTTCATCCTCAATTTTATTATAATCGTCTGTTTTATCTCCACTATTCAGTAGCTGGAACCCAAGGTCCAGGAGCTCTTCCAGGTGCTCCTCCTGAATCTTTTAAGCCGAACCCGTGCGATGCTAGCACCTTAAACCTGAAGTGGGAAAATAGAGAACATCAATACGATCATATCGATACAGTCGAAGAATGGATTCTGCAATCGAATGGCCAACCTCAAATAAGGCGGACATTACTTAACCTCAGGAGGCCGTTTTTAAACCATAACGGTGTCAATAGCTTAAACTTTTCCCCTGAAACAGGAAGGCTTGTTTTGACAACCGGTGATGGCGGATCAGGCTATGATCCGTTTAATTTAAGCCAAGACGATATGGAAATCGCAGGTAAAATCATCGAAATTGATGTCGTTAAGAATACGTTTATCGATAATCCGCCCGTAGTTACGCGCTTTAATGAACTGCCCGTACCCATTCAGGAAACGCTTACGGTAATAGCCAAAGGCGTTCGCAATATACCCGGCATTTCATTTCAAAGGTTTTATAATCAGTATATTAAATATGTGGGCAATGTCGGACAGGATCTTGTAGAATCGATTTTTTCGTTCGTTCATTATAAACCGATACCGGTTACTCAGCTTATTCAAGCTTCTTTAATGAAAACGGAGCCTGACCATGAAGGATTTATTAACTTGGGCTGGCGCGGGTGGGAAGGTGCTTTTCCGACTTCAATCATAACCGGCTGCTCGGTAAATCCAGCTTTGAACGAGAAAACCATTGCTTATTACGATGAAGCCGTAAAAACTTCCGCACAGCGTCTTCAGCCTCTGACAAGTTATTTTCATGAAGATTCCCGAACTGATAAGTTTAGAGCAACTGCACTTACAGGAGTACAGCCCTATATGGGAAATGAAATCCCCTCTTTATCAGGAAACGTTGTGTTTACCGATCTCGCTCAAGGGAATGAATCTCAACTTCCCGTTAGAGGAGTCTTAGCTTATACCAAGATGAGAACGGATTGTAAGCTACATGATTTTCATGTTATTGAAACCGATTATCCGTTTGGATCTCGATCCGCATATTATGTTAGTTTGGGAACGAATCTGAATCAAACCAGACTCTATTTAGGGGTTTATGGCTCAATGAAAGTGGCTGATGCTAACCAAGGTACCGTTTTTGAAATTGTTCCATGATTCATAACGAAGTAAAGCCGGAGGGAAAGATGGACAACGTTATATCGTTCAACAACGTATGGTTCCGGTACGATTCGTGCCAGGATTGGACACTTCGAGAAATCAATCTAACCCTTGATGAAGGAGAATGGCTTACGATCGTGGGTGGTAACGGTTCTGGAAAATCAACGTTAGTTCGATTGATTAACGTTCTGCTCCAACCTACATCGGGAGAAGTCACCGTTTACGGAAAGACAACATGTGACCATCGGAACTTATGGAATATTCGCCAAAATGTAGGTATGGTATTCCCCAACGCGGAGAATCAAATTGTTGGCATGACCGTTCAGGAGGATACGGCTTTTGGCTTGTATAATATCGGAGTTTCCCCGGAAGAAGCAGAATCCCGATGCCGATCCGTCTTGCAATTGCTTGGACTCGATGAACTGAAAGATCGTCCTCCGTATTTTCTATCTGGCGGGGAAAAACAAAAGCTCGCGCTTGCCGGAGTTCTGGCCATGGAGCCCAAAGTGATCATTGTTGACGAGTCCACTTCCATGCTCGATTCCCAAAGCGCCCGGCAAATTCATGAGATCCTGTCCGAACTGCATCGTAACGGATTTACGATTATCCAGGTGACCCATGAGGTCGAAGAGATTTTCACTGCCGATCGTCTTGTCGTGATGCAAAAAGGTAAGATCCAGTTTGACGGAACGCCCGAAGAAGCGGCGGAAAATTCATGCGTTTTTATGGACTCCGGCCTTCTCCCTCCGTTTTCTGTTCGAATGCGTGATCTTGCCAAGCAAACAGGGCTGAGTTTACCTACTACGAATGAATTTGAGTTCGGGGATGAGTGATGGATATTGTTTTGGAGAACGTCAATTGCATGCTTGCGGCCAGAACCCCTTTTCATAAAAAAGCCATAGATCGAATCTCGCTTCACGTTCCTGCAGGGCAGTTCGTGGCGATTATGGGGCCGACCGGGAGCGGAAAAACCACATTGGGACAGTTGATTGGAGGCCTGATCCTCCCTCAATCAGGGGTAGTACGGATCGGACCTTACCGAGTCCATAAAAAGTCCGACCGCCTCCGCCTTTGGAAAGCAATCGGATTTTTGTTCCAATTCCCCGAGCACCAAGTCATGGAGGATACGGTTTTCAACCATATCGGAGCCGGACTACATCGAATAGGTCCGAGGCGGGAATGGGTTGCCGAGCAAGTGAAACAAACGATGGAAGCCGTCGGGTTGTCCTTTTCGAAGTTCAAAGACCGGTCACCATTTCAAATCAGCAGCGGTGAATTGCGGCGGATCGCACTAGCAGGAGTATTGGTTACGGAACCGAAAATTCTCATTCTGGACGAACCGACAGCGGGTCTGGATAGCTGGGAACGGAGCAGAGTGTTGTCGTATATCAAGCAAATTCATGATGAGAAAAAAATGACGGTTCTCTACATGACTCATCGGCTTGAAGAAGCCCTCGAATACGCTGATCGGATTCTCGTGTTAGACCATGGTCAATTGTACGTGGATTTCCACCCTTCTAAAATTCGGGATCACTGGCGGCGGCTGGAGCGAATCGGTTTTGTGAAAACGCCCCTGCTCCGTTTTATAGATTCACTCGAAAAACAGTTCGTCCAAAATCTGCTCGAAAGTGTATATAAAGAAGAGCAATTGATGTCATTCATCACAATTCTCTCTAGGGAGGAACTGTGACGTGCAGTGGTTGAAGTTGCTGTCTTTCGGGCCGTCTATGAACACGCGCTCTTTTTTGCAGGACTTGGATCCTCGTTCAAAACTTATCTTTACTGCGACATATTTATCTTTGGTTACCATTTCAAATGATCTAGTCAGCGTGGTTTTCTATGTAATCGTAGGGTTGTTATTGGTTCTCGCCACCCGATTGCCGATAGCTTATCTATGGCACGGCCTGCAGGGTTTGCTCCCCCTGCTGCTCACGCTGTTTTGTTTCCACATGCTGTTAGGCGATCTTAAACATGCAATTCTCCTGCCTTGCAAACTCATTTTTTTTATCACAACGGCTATAGCGCTCAGTGCAACGACTCCCCTGACCAAGCTGGCTGACGGACTAGCGTCCATCCTACGCCCGCTTACTCGCATTCGATTTCCGGTTCAGAATTTCGTATTTATGATCTCGGTGGCCTTTCGGTTTATTCCTCTCTTTATTGATGAAGTCGACTCCATGTTGAAATCGCAAAAAGTGAAACACGCGCGTTATAAAGGTGAAAGCCTTCGAACCACATTACAATCTCTTCTTCAGCTTCTCGTCGCGCTGTTCGTTGCCGTGCTTCGCCGTGCAAACCAACTGGCTCTCGCGATGGACGCTCGCTGTTACTTACCGGGAAATAAAATCCGGGCACGCCGTTTACAGTTTAGTTGGCGCGATTGGTTGACGATCATTTCTGCGCTGGCTCTGCTTCTGATCCATGTGCTGTTGAAAGGAGAAGTTTTTGAACGATGAATCCCATGAATAATTACTGGTTAAAGCCCGTATGTCCAGAAGTTTCAGAGATTAACACCCGTTTTGGAGCGGCCCAATTTGCCACAAGAAAAATGATTACGGTCGCTTTTCTTGCCGCGCTATCCGCCATTTTTCAATCCATGGGAGGGTTATTGCCAGGGATAGGCTACTTGATTAGTCCCCTCGCCACAGCCCCCATTGTGTTAAGTACGATCCTTTCCGTCGGTTCCGGTCTGACCGCCTATTTGCTCACGATGTTGCTTCTCTTTTTTATCCAACCAAGCGAACTGATCGTTTTCCCTTTCACGACAGGCTTATTGGGGCTTGGGGTTGGCGGTTCGCTGATATATTTGAACATACGTTTGCCGGTCGTGATTACCGGGTCGTTGTCTTTGTGGGCGGGAATCCTTTTGTTGCTATACGTTTTTCGATTTCCTGTACTGGGCCCGGCAGTTTCATCTACATTTAGCCTGAGTACGATCACCATCGTTTATGTGTTCTCGCTTTTCTACAGCTGGCTTTGGGTAGAAATAAGCAGGTATTTCATTAAGAAAATAAGTAAAGCGATTACTTGAATAAGGCAATCCATGCTATCAGCGTTTTTTTAAGCTATACTAAATATAAAAGGATGAGTTAACTATATATCCATGATTGAATCATCAGATGTTATACCAATAGAATGTATAATGTGAATGCTGATGAAAGCCTATGGACTTATAAAAGGGATTATCAGAAATAACATATGCTTTCTTAGCACCTAAGGAACAGCTTCTTTTTAAGGCTTCTAAAACCACCACTTTACCAAGTCCTTTATGCCGGTACTCTGGAATCGTACATACTGGTTCAACATAAGCATAATCCGTTTTCTGACTATACCATAAGCCGCAGTATGCAACATATTCCCCATCTTCATTTTCTGCAACAATATGTAAAAATGGATTCATATTCGCTGCTGACAACATTTTTTGTTGCTTATGAATAGTAATTTCATCAACAGGCACATGTCCTTCATGGTCAAATGCCTTCCATAGTAATTTCTGATGTTTATATAAATCATTTTTTACGTTGAGATTTTTCATTGTTATGCCTTCAGGAGTTATGTAATCAAGACTAACATTCTCTAGTTCAAGTTCAAGTACATTTTCAGTCTGATCATTCTTCACAAATTTCTTGCTGTGTAATAAGTCTAGAGTGTGAGTATCCGCATCATTCACCGCAATCCCAAGGCCTTTTTCATTACTAAAAGTAGCAATGGCATATTCCAGTATATCTTTTTCCAATTCTCTATACCCTTGTTTAGTTGCAAAAAATGCTTCGCCGAAATAATGGTCATAAGTTGTTATACCTACTATCTCGTCATTACAATACCACAAGCCAATCTTATCCATGAAGTCACTATTAAAGTCAGGATGAAAAAACATCCATTCCCACCTTGCCCAATTCCAATTTATATGTTTACGGTCATCCTTTGATAATTCAATCAAAAACTCACAAACTTTATCATAATAAGAATTATCGAAGTTTCTAAAAACAATTTTCATTTCAATCCCCCATAAAACAAAAAAATTTACGACCCAATAAAATACTAATACTTTTCAAAGGCCATAAATAAATTATATCGCGCATTTCCAATAGTTAGGCGATAAAGTTCAATTATAACTGAAGTAATCTACTCCGGTAGCCATTCACGAAACGCCCCAGACTTTTGGCGACAAGAACATCAGTGACGACGCAGTGACATCAAGAGTCAAACCTGCCTCAAAATCCTCCAATTTATCAAAAACTTTCTTTAGCCATTCCTCGTCCAACCATAAATTAGGATTGCTCATCTCTCTTTCCGCAGGATGACCTGTGGCAAACGTATCTACGCCGTCCTTACTTCCAAAGTAGAAGTCCACAATCTTTAAAGACTTGTTTTCAGCGGTGATCAGCATTTTACTTCCCATTGCTGAACCTTCAAATTGAAATGCCAATTCGAGATAGCAAAAGTTATCTTCTGTATGTTGTAACTTGGCTTGTTCAAACTCATTTTTCAAACCGTAATTTATAGAATTTCCACTTTGTAAGTCCTGTTTTTGCGTTATCTCCAACATTTTATCTGTAAATTGTCGTAGGTTCTTGTTCGAAATATATTTTTCAAATAATACTTTTTCTTGCTCTGCAACTGCACCGTTAAATAAGTTTACAAATGCCTTCCTAAACTCTATAATCGTTTCGTCATCTGCCTTACTAAGATGTTCACCTTGAATAGAAAAGTCTTGATTTGCAAGTTGGTTTAGTATATCTTTTGTCTTTTTCTCGAGGGATGCCTTACTGGTTTCAGCTGGAACTGATTGAGTTTCTTTGCTTAATGCTTTGTCTTTTATATCATGGGTTTGTTTGCATCCTGTGAGTGCCACTAGCGAAGATATCATAAAAATCAATATTGTCTTTTTCATATCAGAACCTCCTGCATCAAACATAAGTAAACTTTACCCCACATCATTCTTATCAATTGACCCCAAGAACTACCCTGTTATAGCCATGGCGTAAAACATTTACGCATTCCTGACGTCCTAACGGCTTAAGGCACGAAGTGCCGGGTCGTCAGACTTAGCCGGTTGGATGTGAAGCCTGTTCCACTTCTCAGATAATCCTCTTGGCGACCAAGGAGAGAAAGCGACACAGCAGGAATGTTTTGTTATATGATTTAGCGTCTTCTTTGTAATCCCCTGAAGTCTCGTTATCTTAAACCAATTAATTATAACCTAAATTACACTTCTGTCAGTTATACACTCTTTTGATATCTTTATTAAACCAATGGACATAACCGCAACGGTGACAAGTTAATATATTCGCTGACCGATTGGCAAAATCGAGGTTTAGGAAACTTAAAAAAGCAGTATTTAACTGTGCATATCCGTGTTCGAATTTATCATAATTACAATGGACACAGGAGATACTTATCCCATTTGCTTGATATAGACCTGGTCCCATAGATTCTTTTATTTTCTTTGTAAATATCTTAAAGAACCTTTTCGCTCCATTTGACATAACTCTAATCCTCCCTGATCTATCTTTATGTTTAATATTCTTCGATATAGGAATTACCGAGTTTATAATAGTTGTTGAACTATCCTCCCGTTGCTGAATAAATTAAGCTTCCAATGATGGTTTATAGAAAAAATTATGATGTCCACTGATTTCACCTAACGTTCTTGTGTTCACGACATCCAACTACCTTTAGCCCGAAGGGCGGCCAAGATCCGGTTAGGGAGTTGGATGTGTCCGGCTGAGTTCTCCCTCAACACTCCTACTTCAGCCGGAACAAGGCGGCTCGTACGAAAAACGTGAGCTTGTTGTTATCTGAAGTTATACTCTCCTTTGAATGACTAAAATAAATTCTTTCATTTTTCTTACAAAAAAAAATTGCATCGTACCAGGAATTTGTCCGGTGATTCTGCTCCCTCGAAATGCCCTCTCCCGGACCCCAAGGGCCGCTTTACTGCCCCCAGCGTTGAATGCGATTTTACCTGAAGTCGTCGCTTCTTCGATTATACTCTCAAATCATAATATCGTTATTAACTTCTCTGAGAGGCCTCTTAAACAAGTTCTCTTCTTCAGAATGCGATCCTCTAAACTTCGTATTAAAAGTCAAAGACCTTTGTCAAAGCAATATGAATCTTTGTCATAACCATTATGTTCATAAAAGGCATGGGCATCTGTGCGTTTGAATCCACTACATAAGATTATGGTTGAAATTCCTTTCCTTTTGGAGTAATCCTCCACATATTTAAGCAGTTTTGTTCCTATTCCTTTATTCTGGAGTTCTTTTGGCACAGCAAGACCCTGGATGTGTAAGTAACCAATTTCATCTCCAAATGATAACGCCTGTACCGATGTAATAAAACCAACAACTTTATTTTCAAATAATGCTACAAATGTTTTATAGTTCCCATCTTTATTCATTCTCTCTAGCGTTACGGAAAAATTATCAAGATTAACCTTGCGATTTCCTAACACATTAATCCATAATGTTACTACCTCAGCATAATCATTTACTTCAATTTCACGTATTATAACTTCCATATTCACACCGCCCAATATATTTAATTACAAAGGATTCGAACTATTTTTATCCCAACGATTTCAGGTAACGTTCTTAGTTGACTCATCTTTGAGCAAGCTTCCTAATTTCAATGATCTTCTAAATAAGAATTTGTTAGTAAGCCAATTATTTGAACTACTTCAGCTTCTGCTACTTTTTTAGGTCCTTGCATAAAATATCCCTTCATCCCTACTACTAATGTTCTTCTATGTCGAGCTCTAGAAATAGAACCCACATCCTTACTGTTCCACTTGAGTTTACTTGTTTGTTTCATCCATAATAAGGTTACCATATTCATCCTCAAATTCCGGGTGTAACACTCTTAAATCTATTGAATTTTTCATAAAATCCGATTCTATAGCAAAATCACTTCTGTATCCTTGAGTAGGAAGATTTCGTCTGCCACCTTCTTCAGGTGTATAAAAACAATACTGTACAAGAAAATCTGGAGGATGTTTTCATATTGTTTCATAAGGAACCCACATAAGTATATCTTCCTTTCTTTTTTTATCATGCTTTTGCTTTAGGCAATTGCGTATAACGCGCGAATCCGAGAGGCTTAAAGGAGCGCCAGCGACTGGTTCCGACGGACTTATCCTCACAAGGTTGTGAGTTGAATTCACTTCTCTTGTCCCCCGAAGTGTAGATACGATGGACCTTTTGAGTAAAGCACCCTATTCTTTATTCCATTTTGTCTTGTTTATTTCTTCTTTTATTTCAAAGCTTATTTCAAATCTATTTCGTACACATTGGTAAGGCTGCTACGTAATATAATGCATCATATCAATTTGTTACCCATTGGAAAAATCCAATGGCGGTGACCAGATCACCCAGGTAGTGTATGAGTGATTCAAGTCGGTGAGTAGAGATAAGAAATGAAGTAAGGGACAAAATAAGGAAGAACATAAAATAGCCGAAGCGTGTAATACTGAAACTTCGGCTTATTTTAGTTCAATTCAAGGTTGTTTCGCTTTATGGACATTCGGCTTTTCGCTTTCTCCATCTGATCTCATCGAATGACTCAGCAAGGATACAGTGAGTTGAATGCCATCCCGTAGCCCTTGCATGTACAGCAGCTCATTCTGTATCCCTTTGCTTATGATGTGATGATTCTCCCACTCTGCATATTCAGGCATCCGCTTCACGTCCTTGTCTGCAAACAACGTTTCAAACGCCTCGTCTGCTTCCCTACATACCTGACTTAATTCAGGATCATGTTCGATTCGTGCAGACACTTCATCCAGTCTGCTTTGAATCGCTTGTTGAAACCACGGTGGAAATTCCATTGTTTCGCCTCCCCTACCTCACATTTACAGTACTCATCGTGCAACCCGATTACGTCTCGCTTTCATGTCTTCATATCGGGCTACCAGTTCATCGACCCTTCGGCTCTGTGCCAGAACCTCAGGGTTATCGGATAACGGAATCGACTTCTTTACTGACTCTTCTCCAAGCTTATTCAGCTTTCGCCGTTCCTCCTCCAATAAGTTGTGCAACCGGCTCATCCATCCACACCTCCGATGGGTCTAAAATTCATCTTCTCTTGTTAATGCTAGAAGGAGCAGACTTTTTAATGCGATTATCGGTTTATTTTATTTTAATTCGATATTCGCATTAAAACAACCGTAATTTCTCTTACAATTTGGATAAAATGAGGGGTGTTACTGATGAAGCATAGACAAGAACCACCTGGGAACAAAAATATTATCGGTTCCCGAGTGATAGCTATCCGGAAAAGTAGAGGGATCAAGCAAAGAGAATTCCTTGCCAGATTGCAAACATTAGGGCTAGATATCAGTCAGACCAGTCTCTCACGTCTGGAGGGTCAAGATCGTCTCGTTCAAGACTATGAAGTCGTGATGATCGCCAAAGCTTTGGAAATCTCTGTGGGATATTTACTTGGGGAAGAAACTGAGTAAAGAAAGTAAGGTTGCACTGCAGTACCATCATTCCGTACGCGATCTAGCATTTCCCTCATATCTATAGGCACCATAAAATTAATAATATATCTATTCGTCAACGACAGGATCCTGGTAATTTACTGGTTACTTCTTCTATGACTGTCGGAGCAGTTACAAAAGCCAAAAAGAGGCAGCACGATAATTACTCCCTCCTTACAAGCAGACGACCTAGATACTTTGTGATGAGATGTTAGCGACTTCTATGATTACCACCAATATTATTTCGGATTTAATTCGTTTGACTTGTCGTGTTTTACTAATTCGCTTTTTGAAAAGAACTTAATTATCTTTCCATTTTCAATTGCATATTCAATTTCTTTTCTTGTGCTGCTACCAATGTAACCACCAACATCGATAACAAATATTTCATCTGACATGTCAATTTTACGAAAATGAATTTCTTCAAACAATTCTGCTTGTTCCTTGGTAATCTCGATTCCTTCGCTTTGCTCAAAAAAAGCTAAACTAAAAACAATATTCCCTTTAAGGGTTAAGTATCTATTGGCTTGTTCAAATTCTTTTTTTAATTTTGTCGATCCACATAGTGTTATTACCTTCATTTGTACTCACCTCTTTTACTTTTTGTCCACTGATTCTGCTCCTCTGCCAATCGCTTGTCTTTCAATATGTTATTACGTCTTAACACGCCTGTAATACGCTTTTCTATTCTAGTTTTGTCGTCTTTATATGCTTCAATATTCTTCAATCCATTTTCTGTTCACTTCTTTTTCCATTAGAATCGAGCCACCCAAGATTCAACTGTATTTCCTATTTGTACCATCCTCGCAGAATTGTCTGCCTGAGGTCATCTTCCCCCGAAAATCCGTAGGCAGACCAAGGACTGTCAGCGACGCCGTGTAGATATGGTGTTATCTGCTCCCTCCCACAATTCATCAAAAACAGCTGATCGTTAAGAGTGGTTACAGTATGTCCACAATTACTTTCGTGTGAGGTAGATAACTCACACGAAAGTAATTGTTAGATCCTCAAAAGAATCAAGCGGTACTAGAGAATAATAGAATTCTCCATCAATATAAGCATAGTATGGGTAACCCCATGACTTACCTGACATTTCAACAGTGACATTGTTAGTTAAATGACCTGTCACTTCGGCATAGTTACTTGTAAGCACAGCAGGTAGGTCTAACCAAGTCGGAACTGCAACATAGAAACAAAAGATAGGTATGCCAATAAATAGAGCAAACATGAAAACATAAGATAATCCAACCCCGAAAACATGCTTCACCTTCCCGAAAAACGTCCGTTTTATAGCCTTTTTGATACTTTTTTTTCGTAGATTTATTTTTCGAGTTTTCTAAGTTCTCCATACAATTTTGTAGAGGAAAATCCACAAAATAAAACTTCCGAGTAAGGTGAATAACAATAAACTTAGCCAGTACACGACCACTTCATTTCCATCCCTTCTAAGGTTAAGCTAAACCATCAGTAGCCGCTTTCTGAACTGACTATGTTGCTCATTTCTGAAGTATCTACCCTTTATTGGATTACCGTCTCATTTAGGGTTCTTACGGTTAACTTAATACACATTTATCATAACTATATTAGCTTCCCAGTTAATATTGTTCAATTAAAAGTGAAATCTCTTTTCCGCTAATCACATTCCACCTCGCCGATAATAAAAAAAGCCCCACACAAGCTTGAACTCGTGTGAAGCCTCTTATTTACTTCATATTCCCTACGACTTTTACTCTCAGTCTTGTCGCATTTCCCGGATGATAAGCCAGAGGAGTTTCTTCCACTTCCACCAACTCAACCGTCGCCGGATCAGCGCCAGCCAGCACCGCCTGCTTCACGGCTTTTTCTTGCGCATCTCTTAATGAATCCTCACGGGGCTCTGTAGAATAGATGTAAATTTGCTCATATTGTCCGCTGATTTGGGCAATACACGCGCCAATGGCGTTAGCCACGCCCCCGTTCTCAGGCTTGATCATATGGGATACTCCGCGAATGGTGTCCGGGATCACGACACTGCCGCCGCCTACCAAAACAAGCTCAACGTCTCCCGACGATGTCTTCATTTTATCAATGGCCTGCTCAATGATGGTTGCAATTTCAGCTTGCACATTTTTAGCGAAGTCTTCATCCAGATGCGCTACCAAGCTCTTATCTCCGACATCCGCGAGACCCAGCCGAACGGCAATGTCTGTTGTAGTCAGCGTATGCCCGCCAAAGACCAGCGCTTCCTGTCCAATCTTGTATCCTACGCTGTCGGGGCCAACCGTAATTTTGCCGTTCTCCGAGCGCACAATGCTTCCGCCGCCCAGCCCAACGGAGATAATATCCGGCATGCGGAAATTCGTTCGAATATCGCCAACCTCGACCGCAACCGAGGATTCTCTCGGGAAGCCGTCCTGCAAAACCCCGATGTCCGATGTCGTCCCGCCCACGTCGAGAACCATCGTATCTTTGATCTTCGCCAAATAAGAGGCACCGCGTATGCTGTTCGTTGGCCCGCATGCAATGGTTAGAATCGGAAATTGTTTAGCGAAATCTATCGACATTAAGGTACCGTCATTCTGGCATAAAAACACCGCTGCGTCTGTGATGCCTTCTTCTTCTAACGCCTGCACAAATCCTTGGGTCGTCGTTTCAATAACCTTACACAAGGCTGCATTGAGTATGGTCGCATTTTCCCGTTCGATTAAACCGACAGAACCGATCAGGGAAGAGCAGGAAACAGGGAATCCCGCTCCATACACTTGATGGATGAGATCGCGAACCTGGAGCTCCTGATCATTTTTAATGGATGAAAACACCCCTATGACTGCGATGGACTCGACACTGCTCCGCCATTCCTCTAAAAGGGCTGTAATTTCAGCTTCATCGACTTCTCCAAGCACTTGGCCGTCATATTCATATCCGCCATGAACGAGAGCATATTTACCCGACAGCTTCTGAACCATATCCTCAGGCCAAGACGTGTACGGAGCAACGGAAGCCGTTGCCGGGTAACCCAGACGAATGACGCCGACTTGGGCCAGCTTTTTGCGCTCAACAATGGCATTCGTGCACTGTGTTGTACCTAACATAGCATGCGTTATTTGGGTTTTATCAATTTTCGATTCCTGCAGTAAATTCCGGAGCGAGGTTTCAATACCCGCTTTAATATCCAGACTTGTTGGTGATTTCACCGCATGAATCAAATGATAATTCTCATCCAAAATGATGGCATCCGTATTGGTGCCGCCTACATCGATCCCGATTCTATACATTCTCAACCACCGCCTTTTTCACCAAATCCTCAATAGGAACATAATCGTAATCATACCCGAAGTATCTTGGTCCTGCCGTCTGGATCCCTTTTTCCGTTCTCCACTTTTCATGTGCAGGCAGTCCGACCACCCGTACGCGCTTCCCATATTTCAGGCTCTCCGTGGTCACTGGCAACAAGGTTTCGTAATCGACCAGACAGATTAAATCCGGGGTGATCGCAGCGACTTGACCGTTCTTTTCCGCAACCAGGTTTTCATTTTGAAAATGAACTTTCATCTCTCCGCCTTTAAACGCCTCGATTCCTTCGAGATGCATTCGTCCAAGATTAAATCCGCCTTTGGTTTCCCGGATGACATCCACGATTTTACCTTGGAAAAGTTCATAGCCGGACACAAGGTTCAGCAGTTCTTGAAGCTTATCGCCCGCGTCCCGATTCTTCGATGTAATGATTTCTCCAATCTGTTCGGAGAGGGTCACAATATGATGAACGCCGCTTTGCTTTATTTGAGCACCCGTTGCCGGGTACAGGCTTACCAGAGCACTTGCGCCCATTTCAACCGTGGCCACTCTGGCGAGCCGTTCCGTCCATTTATTATCAATGGTCTCAAAGATGCCGATGTTCCCTTTTTCATCCGAAATCGCCATTGGTGTCGCCGGAATGCCGTCCAGGTTAAACGTCACCATTTGAAGCTCCGGGAACGCTCGCCCCATACCGTCACAGTCGATCAGAGGCAAGCCCAGCTGCGCCGCAACGACGATGGGAATCATGGAATTGACGCCTCCTGCTTCCATCGGAAACGTGCCGGCGATCTGATCTTTTCCCAAGTAATTCGCTAATTTTTGGAACACCTTAACAAACTCGTCCCCTTTAGGGAATTTCTCCACTAATACGGAAGGCGCCCCCATCATCGCGGCCGGAATGAAAAAGTCCTCATCCTTAATCTCATCGACTGAGCATAGTTTTACAGGTCCAAACTTCTCAATGGCCGAGAGAGCCATCAATTTTCCGATGTAAGGGTCTCCCCCTCCGCCGGTTCCCAGAAATGCTGCGCCGACTGCGATGTTTTCAACAGCTGCTTTATCTAAATATCTCATTCATTATTCCTCCAATATAACTGTCTTCTGAGCCGATAAACGATAGCCTGCATAATACACGACAAAAGAAATGACAATCCCGATCAACGGCTGATTTGGTACCTGCGGCAAGCTTGGGAACAAGGATAACACAACAGGGGTACTAGCAATAACCGCGCTCAATAGCCAGGAAACGACGCCCAGTGTATTCACGCCTTCGACCTCATGCCAGCGGCTCTTATCCCCTTTGCCAAGCGCCCAGTAAGATGCGATCATCACGCCTGCAACCGGCGGAATCATGGCCGACAGGATGGACATGATCGGAGTAAAATAGTTCAGTATACCGACGACGGCCAATACGGTCCCAATGGTTCCCGCGATGCCGACGGCCCATTTCTCTTTTTCCTTCGATACGTTGAACACATTAATGAGAGCAAAACCGCCTGAAATAGCGTTCACGAGGTTCGTCTTCCACGTAGCCAGGATCAAAACCACGCCGCCAACAAACGGAGTCGTGATGCTCAAAAAGGTTGCTGTAATATCGCTGGCTTGGTAAGCAATCGTCAGGACAGCTCCTGCACCGATCATCAGCAAGCCTGCCGGAACAATTCCGAATAGAGCGGCTTTCAGGACATCGGACCGTTTTTTTGAAAACTGCGAATAATCTCCCGCGATGACTGCACCCAAGGCAAATGAACCCAGCGTTATCGCCAGCCCATCCGTAAAGGTCATAGCTCCCTCAGGCTTATAATTCTGAATGATCTGCAGGGAGTCACCGGTCAATGCTTCGATAAGACCAAATATGCTGATTCCCACCAATAAAGGAACGGCAATATAGCTGATGACGCGCAGCACTTTAACGCCATAGATCGCCGAGACCACCATCACAAGACCGCAGATAAGAGAAGCCAGCGGAACCGGGACACTCATTCCACCTACGGCTAACAAATTGGCCAAGGCCGCACCGCACACATTCGCCTGAATTCCGAACCATCCAAGGCACGCAATGGCGAGGATGATCGAAAGAATCGCCCGAGACCCTTTTTTGCCAAACACCTGACCTGCAACCTGAACCGTCGGCCTTCCTAAATCCGTGCTTTGAATACCCTGCAAAATCATGAGCAGCACAATAATGGAATAACCTGCTAACGTGACAAGCAATGCCTTCGATAGTCCCATGCCTGCAATAAGCGCATTCCCTACCAACAAACTCGGGATGCTGATTACCGCGCCAGCCCAGATGATCCCGAGACTGAACCAGGATTGATGCTCTTTAACGGCTTTCATATGATCCCCCCAATCCTGTTCGTTCGAATATTGTTTTCTTATTGTAAAAGATGAAGTAGGTCAGCGTCTTTTTCAGAAAACAAAAAAAAATCCGATGTTTTTGTCTTATTGGACAAAACATCGGAACTTTTTAGTTATGGATGAGACGGTAGACCATGCAGGCGGTATAAACATCGTACGATTCCGAATTGATGGTCACATCATATCCTATGAGCTCGCAAATTTTTTTAATGCGATATTTCACCGTATTTTTGTGGACGAACAACAGCTTGCTGCAGTCATCCATATTCCCCTTCGCATCCAGAAGAAAAGTCATCAGGGTTTTCAATGCGTCTGCGTCGTCCATAATTGGCTCCATGACGGACAAGCATTCTTCAGTGATCTCTTCCCCTTGTTTGCTGAGGTCTATGGCCCGTTTCATGGAACGGACTTCAGCTGCGGTGTATAGTTTGCGGTTATGATAGATGCGGTGAACCTCTTTTGAGACTCCGTTTACGAGCTGGTACATTCGGCGTACGTCCTGTGTGTTCCGCATTCTCGGAGAATATACGATGCTTGATATGTCAGCCATGAGACTCGTGGTTTCGATATATTCCGCTGCGATTTCAAACTCATTGTATTTATATGAACAATTCCCTAGCAACACGACAACGCAGTGATCGATCGTTTGAATGACCGCGGTTTTATAATATTGCGAGAGATGCGCTTTTAAGTCTTCCCTTATCCTTCTTTCGTCCGACAAATCCCGAATGTAAACGAGCCACATCATTTGGATGGCGGAAACGTCAATATAGAGCAAACTGGCCAATCTGCGCATTTTTTCGCTTTCATCATTCACGATGGCTTTAACCAAAGCGTATTCGCTGACCTCGTTATGCTTATCTCCCCACAAATTGATGGCCACCTGCACCACCTCGCTGATTTGGTCCATCGTCTTCGGAGGCAGCTTCGTATTCTCTTTAATGAGAAACAGGTAGAGGATCTCCCCGTTTTTTTGATGAACACGTTTGTATTCAACAAAGCAGGACGAATCCAGCTCTTCTCCTTCTCCCATTCTGCCGTTCAAAATGGAAGGCGCCATGGACCGGATTAGATTCGCAACATCGAGCGATGAATTGCGCGGCCACATGACACGATTGATGATATCCAGGTTGCTGTTTGTCAGAACGATGTTCGCTTTCATCCGGTCCGACAGCAGTTTAAGGGTAATTTCTACGCTCCGCAAATGTTCCGGCAGCAGCGAGACCTTTTCCAGTGATTCATTCACGAAATGCTCATTCACATTCTGATTGCTTACGATTGCCTCCATGACTTCATAAATGACTTCATTATACCTAAGCGAGTAATCGTTTCTCGGCATGCAAATGATAATAAAATTCAGAGATTCGGCCAGCTCGAGCACTTCATCGGCTATATCTGGCATGATAATGCCAACATAGTACAAAATCAATCCCACTTCACCAAGGTCATGCAAATATTGAACCGTTTTGCATTGCTGCTCCACGCTGTCCTTAATGGAATAAAAAGAGCTAATGACCAGCTCTTCGGCATACCACTCTTCTTGAACAGTTTGAATAATTTGCGAGAAGAAATTGACATCCGCCACCTCTAAAACAGATAAAGAGGACACGGTCTGATGAAGCCTGCTTGTTCCAGTGATCACCTGAGCTCCTCTAAATGAAGGCAGCTGCAGTAAATCTTTAACGGTTACCCCAATTCAACCACCACTTTTTTGTTCGATTCAAGCTGCTCGCATAACGAAGCAGCCTAAGATAGGCTTCATTAATATTAGTATAACCCTCATTATGATAAGCAACCAAGTATGTTCCTTTGCCAACTATGAAATTTTTTTGCATACTCAGCCTGGCCCATTAAGATGCTGAGTCAAAAATCGACTCGTACAAATATTCATCCCCTGTTAAGGATTTCTTATAACGCACCCGCATTTACGACGCGACCCGGGCTTAGATAGCATTTATCTTAGGCCGGGTCGCGTAGCGTCTGAATCATAACCTTCATTAAACTAAGTCTCCATATATCTTCTTAGTCGAATTTATATAACCAACTATATAAAATGAACTAAAGTTTAACCTTGCTTCTCCTTGATTCCATCTGGAATAAAGCGAAGTGCTTTCCTTTCTTTAGTTCAATTTATATATCAGCGTTTTTTCACAGGGAGTCTTAGCACCGTTGGCCGCGATGCGGAAATCTAGCACCATTTTTATCTCTTAATTCATCCAAAGAATAATAACCTAACATTAATAAATCCTTTGCAAATTTTGGTCCGATCGAAGGTACACTTTGAAATTCCGATAATGCCTTAATTTCCTTCGCTCTATATTCTGGAACTTTCAGAATAGAACACAATTCGTTAAGTGTTATATTATGAATCTCGCTAATGAGTATTTTATTTCTCCTCAGCTCTTTTCTCTCAGAGATAGTCAAATCAAGCTTTGGAATCTTGTTCTTTTTCATTCTCTCACCCCTTTTAAAAATGGGAGCCCAATCTTTATTTAAATGTATATGATCTCTGATAACGATTCCGTATTCTCGACGTCCCACAGACTTAAGCAACCGTAGCGAGCGGCCGCGATGCGGTTAGGTGGTACGGATGTATCCGGCTGACTCAACTTCTCAGCTATAAAAATTCAACTTCGAATCCTCTTCATTCTTCTGCCGGACCGAGGGCCGAATGGCCTGATGCGTGAATGTAGCGTTAGGTGAAGTAACCGGCATCTACGAGTAGCATTCACTAATTCCCCCAATTATCATGAAAAGATACTTCCCATTTATTCAGATCTTCGAACACTTTCTTCGTTGGATGATTCAATGATCTAAATCAACTATTTCTTTTGTTGCTTTATTGACTATAGTCTAATCAGACTATATAATATTCTTAGTCTAATTAGACCATAATAATGATGTAATGGAGTGAAGACTAAATGATTCAGTCATTTTTAATGTTGGGTCAGTCGAATATGGCGGGCCGTGGATTTTTGCATGATGTTGATCCTATCTATAATGAAAAAATAAAAATGCTGCGCAATGGACAGTGGCAGATGATGACTGAGCCGATTAATTACGACCGTCCGGTTTCCGGTGTAGGCCTAGCGGCGTCTTTTGCCGACACCTGGTCGAAAGCCAATCCCGATGAAGAAATTGGTTTGATTCCTTGTGCGGAAGGTGGCAGTTCCTTGGATGACTGGCATCCGGAAGGCGTCCTTTTTCAGCATGCTTTGTCCGAAGCCCGCTTCGCCCTGCGGTCCAGTCAAATCTGCGGAATCCTTTGGCACCAGGGTGAGAGCGACAGTCATCGTTCGCTGCATGAAACTTATTACGAGAAATTAACCCTTATCATCGAGACTCTAAGAAACGAATTGAATCTTGATGAGGTGCCGTTGATCATTGGCGGACTTGGTGATTTCCTTGGGAAGACCGGTTTCGGACAGCATGCGACAGAATATCAACAGGTCAATGAGCAATTACAGCACTTCGCCAATAAACAGAAAAATTGTTATTTTGTAACAGCAGCAGGTTTGACAGCGAATCCTGATGGCATTCATTTAGACGCGGTTTCGCAACGCAAATTCGGCTACCGCTATTTCCATGCTTTTTTGAAAAAGTGTCATGTCCTGGAACCCATCCCGGGGGAGGAGCAATCACTAAAAGTGAAGCGCGACTATTCGAAAACAGAACAGATTTATCTTCATAGCATGGATTTGGCTTCGGGTAAAATCACGTACGCGGAATTCGAGGCGCAGATGGTGAAGGTGATGCAGCCTTGATCCCCTTACTCATCCTTGGCTTGCTCATCCAAAACCCCGGCGCTCACGGCTACGAACTATTGGCCTTAATGGAAAAACGCCATTACAAATACATTGTAAACTTCACGAAAGGCTCGTTTTATTACAATCTGCAGCAACTTGAAGAAAAAGGTTGGATTGAACAGATTCAGCAGGATCCTTCAGCCAGTGGGCGCGAAATTCGGAACTTTAAAATCACCGAATCGGGAATGGCTGAATTCGAAAAATTAATGGTCAAATACGGCACCAAATCGGAATATGTGAACCTGCAATTTTATGGGGCGCTACTCTTTGCCGATGAATACGACAAAAACAAATTGTTGGAACTGATCCAATCGCAAATCGACCAGACTAAAACCCGAATCGCTTTCCTTGATGAATACCTGTCCAGCACACAAGAACTTCCCGGCACAATTAATTACTACCGCCGAATGAACGAAAATTCCCGTTCCCATCACCTGGTTAACTTAGAGTGGTTTGAACAATTGAAAGCAGAAATAGAGGGACCTGTTGCATAATAAAAAAGAAAGCTAATCACTTTCTTTTTATTAAGCAACGAATTCTGCCTTGTAAACTCGTCGGGAAGGAGATTTCAATTAAAAAAGCCACTCTTCATAGATATTCTGTTTATTATTTTGATTACAAGATGTGCAAACGAAGGGCGGCCGCGATGCAGTTAGATGGTGCGGATGTGTCCGGCTGAATATGCCTCCGTACTACTGAAATGCCTCTTCGAAACTACTTCTAACTTCAGCCGGACTGAGGGGCGAATACCCCGAAGTGTGAATAAAGTGTTATATGAGGCACCTGACTTCTTCGAGTTACTTTCACACTGTCTTCTGTTTCTACTTTCACTCTATTACTTTATATTCCAGTAAATGCCTTTTATAAACCGTCACCTACTTATTTGTTACCGAGTTGTTCCGCCAAACCGATTAGAAGTCCTTCGATTCCTCGAATGTAACAGAGCCGATACGAGTCCTCGTACTGAACCACTTCGCCAACGAGCTGCGCACCATACTTAGTGAGTCTGGATACCATTTCGTCAATGTCTTGAACTGTAAACATAACGCGTAGATAACCAAGGGAGTTAACAGGAGCAGTCCGGTGATCTGATATAGTAGGCGGGGTGAGAAATCTCGAAAGTTCAAGTCGGCTGTGCCCATCTGGGGTAACCATCATAGCAATCTCTACGCACTGAGAACCTAGTCCGGTTACGCGACCAGCCCATTCACCTTCGACAGTGGCTCGCCCTTCGAGGTTCAAGCCAATCTCCTCGAAGAAAGAGATCGCGTCATCAAGGGATTCTACAACGATGCCGACATTGTCCATTCTTAGTAATTTGTTTTTTATCATAGTTTTATCTCCTCGTGTACAAACTTACTATCTGATCATCTTCAATATTTTTCAAGGAATAATTATTTAATTCTAAAACAAATGCTTTGTAACAATTGTTGACAACAATAAGTAGTCATAGTATTGGAAAATGTGAAATTGGGTTCTCGGGTATGTCGTATAACGTCTTTGTATTCAAGAACTCTCACTAGCTTAAAGGGCGAATGCGACGGGTCCGACGGACTTAATTTCGCAGGGTTGTTCACTGAATCTGCTTCTCTGTCGACCACTTCTCGCGAACCAAGGGGAAAGCCTGCAGCGTATATACGTTGTTATATGTAGGTGCTGACTTCGCAGGTTTACATTTCAAGTTTTTATCTCGATTACCTCATACCTTCTTCTTTCTTCATTTTTTCTTATAAGATCTTAAAATGAATTTAGATTTCCCTTGGTCCTTCATATATATCATCTTTATTAGGTTTTCTTACGAATTGGATGCATCTCTCTTCGCATGCTCCAAATTCAAGAAAATTCGATTGTCCCTGTCTTAATGAAACCACGTTGGCTCCACCTGCAAAATCAGGATCGTCAAAATGTACTCCATCATCTTCCCAAAAACAAATCTCACAGATGTCAAACGTCCCTGGCGGTTCATTAAGTGTCTTGTAGCCACAACATGGGCAAGTATATTTAGTCATTTAATCTCGTCCTTTCGAGAACTTCAGCACTTTCATATAACGTTACTGTGTTCACGACGTCCAACTCCCTTAAGCCCGGAGGGCGGCTGTGATGCGGTTAGGGAGTTGGATGTGTCCGGCAGTATCTGCTTCCCTGCTATTGTCAACTACTTCTCTGAATCCGCTTCGAACTCCTGCCGGACCCAGGGCCGAATGGCCCGAAGGATGAAAACTTTGTTAGCTGAAGTAACTTCCTCGCTGAGAAACTTACATATTTCTTTCTACTATTGGTATATAAATATCCGCGCTATTGAATTGTTGTTCTTCTCCAAATTTAAATACTTCTAATGCCAATGATCTTACATTGTTTTCAAGACCATTTTCTTTTAAGTATTCCTGGCTTATTGCATATGGATCTTGATCTGATGATCTTACCTTGATGTATCTTTGACTAGGTACTTGAAATCCAATCATTCCAATAGGAGTCTCAGCGATCTCTTCCACTTCCATGCAGTAAATGTAAGTAAACAATATGTCGTTTGCAAAATGAGGGCAAACGTACTCTTGATCATTAATAATTCCTTTAATTTCATTTCTTCTTTCAAGAAATAGTTTGTTTGCTTCTTCCATTCTTTCTGAATCAAATCTTCCAAATACATTTGTCACCGGAACTCCAATAAAATACTTCGCTTTTAATGTAACGATTTCAATTTGATTAGTCTTCATATCATCTCTCCCATATTTAATTTAATTAATCTCTCGCAGTTATTTCAGCTAACGTTCCCGTATTCACGACGTCCAGCCGACTTAAGCGACCAACGAGAGCGGCCGCGATGCGGTTAGTCGGTGCGGATGTGTCCGCTGATTGCACTTCTTCGCTAATCGCTTCTTGCGGACCGAGGAGCCGAAAGGCTCCACTGCGTGAATATAATGTTAACCGAAGTTTCGACCTCTTGAATCTACTAGAGTTTATCTCCTTTATACCAATTGAATTTTCTTATCATCTCTATCGCAGCTTCATGTATTTCATTTCCTCTTGAAAACCTATGTGTAGAATGTTCAGACTTCTTATTTGAAGTTCCATGTTCTCGTTTAAAACTCTCCATCTGTCTCCATACAAACTCGTCACATGCATCAACAGAATTCCCAAGATAAAATTCAAAATCGCTAGCTCTCAAATGATTTGGATTATATGCATCCTGTAATGTAGCCATATAGGCATTATTATCTCCAACTAATTTAATGGACATTGACTTCTTTCCAGTTTCCGTCACAGTATGTAGAGTAATTGAATATTCATTAGCTGTTCCACCAACCCAAGTTGACCAGTTATAATCAATTGCTCTATCAACCAGCGTAGTGACCAGATCTTCAAATTCTTTAATTTTATATTTCTTCCAATCAACTATTCTAGACTTTGTAAACTTCCTCCAATTATCTTGAGTAATTGCTTCTGTCTCTTCTATACCAAATATACTTGCTAATTCTCCGAATCCCTGTTCATAATTTGTTCTAAAATCAGCAAACTTTCTATCTGATAAAAAAAGCGGTATGTCACAGTCTCTATAATAGATAGGTATTACAAATACTTTCATTAGTTGCATTTGTTTTACCCATGCGGCTCCTAATTCGCTTTTCACCCATTCTGAGCCTAACGCTTCAGGCGACAACACTATTCCAAGATATTCGTTTTCACGAATACCTTCTTCAATTCGCCATGTAATTGATTCACCTATTTTTATCTCCCACTTGTCAAACCAGACATTGATACCAATTCGTTTTAAGTCCCTAGCTAATTTTTCGACAAATGGTTTATCTAAACTAGTATGACTCAGAAAAATACTAGACAAAGTTATCCTTCTCCTTATAATAAATTTCGGCTAACGTTCTTGTATTCACGAAATGACCCAGCCTTAGATAGCTCCTATCTTAGGTCGGCTCATGTGTCGTCCGAGTTATCTTCCATGATTATACATCGGACGACCAAGGGGTGTAATCCCCACAGCGTGAATATTATGTTAGATGATGCCTCTGCCTTCTTCGAGATACTATCCAATTATTTCTTTTTTGCATCTATAATTAACGATACAAATCCCAAATTTCCGTTCTGGTTTCGATGGTCAAATCTCTTAGACCTATAGATAAATCCATTCTCTGGATTCCAGTCTTTAAAATAAAACTCCCCATCTTCATCACAATATTCTAATAACTCTACTTCAAAGCCTGCTTCCTCAAACATATTAGTTATAGTCTTATAATTATGTACTATCTTATGACTTGCTGCCGGGTGATCTAGTGGTCCTGGCCCACCAATCTTGACTATGTTCTGATACTCTTCATTTGGAAAATATCCATCAGGAACTGCACAACGAATATAACCTCCCATATTCAAATACTTGTAACAAATCTTTGCAGCTTGAACTCCTTCTTCGTAAGTCAAATGCTCCCAAACGTGCTCAGATAGTATTGCTTCAATTCTGCGATCTTTGAAACTTTGTTCCCAATCTTCTAATCTTAGTAAATCCAGTTCATCCTCTTGTGTTTGTATCCATCCTTCATAGTTCTGCGATGAAGCACCTATAATGATTTTAATTGGTTTTGTTAATGCTAAATGAGAAATATTTATCATAGATTCTTACCCTCTCTACTTAGAATTACTTAAAATAAATATTGCAGAGATTTCATCTAACGTTTTGGTATCTACGAACCCGAGAGGCTTAAGGGAGCGCATGCGACCGGGTCCGACGGACTTAGCCTAGCAGGGTTGTCCACTGAATCTGCTTCTCTGTCGACTACTTCTCGCGAGCCAAGGGCAAAGCGCCAGCGTAAATACGATGTTAGATGATGTCTTCGCCATCTCTGAAAAACTCACTTGTCGTTTATAATATTTTTAAAACACTGTACAGGACCTTCCCATCCTTCATTTAAGTATTCTTCCGTGTATCTGCCATCTGTATATTCATTTATTACATTATTCCAAAATTGATTTGCTGGGTGATTTTCCCTTAGCCAGTTGCCACTTGCGGCAGTTAGGCGGTAGGATGTATCTGCCTGATTTGCCTCCCCGAAATGCCTCAGGCAGACCAAAGGTCGGCTTGCCGATCCGCAGCGTCGAATGCAATGTTAGATGATGTCGTCGCCTACTTGGAATTACTCGGAAAAGCTCTTAAAATAGTTGTTTACTTCCTTCGGCTTTCTAAAAATAACAATATCCTTACCTCCTTTGTAATTCTCTAATATTTTAATTATTTTCATCCGTTGATTCTTCCTGAAATTCCATACGGACTTAATAAATTCATAATTAATACTTTCCGGACAATCCTTCCCCATGTATTCTTTGGTTTTACCATGATTTAAAATTCTCCTTTTTATTACCCTATAAAGACATAGATATCGTGAATAATCAAAAAAGTAAACAGTATCCACAAAAGATATTCGATAATCTATTGTCCTTGAATAGTTCCCATCCATGATATAGGTTTCTTGAAGTAATAAATCCCTAAGGATTTCATCAAACTCCTGATTACTACAACTGATCCATCCTGGTTTCCAGTAAAATGAATCCAAATGAATTACAGGTACGTCTGATGCTTTGCTAAGTCTTGATGAAAAAGTTGACTTACCAGATCCGGGACATCCAATTACTAGGACTTTTTTCATTCTTCCTCCACTGAGTAGCTTTCAATAAAAATATTGCGACGATTTCCTCTAACGTTCTGGTATTCAAGAACCCGAGAGCCTTAAGTGAGCGTAGCGAACGGGTCGAAGACTTACGCTCGCAGAGGTTGATCGCCTGATTCCGCTTCCTGGCTTCTTATCTTCTGGCGATGCCAGGGTCGAAGGCAAGGCCCACAGCGTGAATATGATGTTATGTGATGTTATCACCTTCTAGGAATAAGCTTCCAAATCCTAATTAATACGTATCAGCGATTCTAATAAACCCATTAATTTGGTCTCGTGTCCTTTGAAAAACTCCTGATTTATTATAGTAATTACCTTCTGCTGTTATTATTTTATCCTGTTCTATTTTTACTACGACTCCGATATGATCATTTAGGCCATTCCCTAAAATGTTATCAAATATTATAAGATCCCCTTGATCTGGGGTAAACGATTGATCACTTATATGATAATAGAAACCGTATAATTGTCCCCACTCTAGCCAAGCTTCAACCCACGCAAAATTACGAGATACTGGCTCATGATATCTTACAGGTAGCTTTACTCCTGATTCGATACAACAATGATATACAAATGCTGCACACCAATCGAAGCCTATACTTGGGTTCTCTCTTGGAAAATATTTAAGAATTGGTTCCAAATCTGGACCATATTTATTTTCATTCCCTATCAACGGTCTTGAAGCTAACTCTTTGGCTACATTTGCTAGAAGCTCTCTTCTACTCACCGTTTCTTCCTCCTTGGTTTCAACATTAGCGATAATTTCATATAACTTCTTTTCTACGAATTCACCCATTTCCTTCGTAGGAGCAAATATACGAATTCGCTTAATGATCCCATATATATTATTAGACGAAGAGAGGGCTAATCCTCCATCTCCGACAGGTTGCTTCTTATGGTCGGTCCAGAGGGCTTTGAATACGTTGGGAGCTGTTTAAGGCCGACATGTGTGTAAATCTCGGTTGTCTTCAGGCTAGAGTGGCCGAGGAGCTCCTGAATCTCCTTATTATTGTTTGTAATTCTTCCTCTTGGCTTCATTAAATAATACTTAATAATGCAAGTGTCAGATTGGAATTCTCCTTGAGTTTAAGTCACATTATTGAAAACCTATTTTTCGTAATTAGTTTACAATTGTATCAAATCCACAAACTATCGTTCCATCTGCCTGCGAGCCTCATTATTATGCAGAATGCATTGGTACGCAAAAAGGCAGCTTCTGCTTGACACATCGCTGCCTTTTGCTTATTAACTTTTTTCCAACGGACCTATCAATCGTTATCTACATAAAAATTGCGGTCGCCGATTTGGATATACTGCGAATTCGGCTTTCCACCTTTTCCCGGATGGACGAAGAATACGAACCGCTCATTTTGCCGTCCGCAAATTTGAGCGTAATCGTATTTCCGGAAATGCTGTATGTTCCCACGCCGCTTACGCCCCACATCCTTACGTTTAATCAAATTCAGCATCCCATCTCTGCCTTGGTCCGTCCTAACTTCCCTGGGGTTCCGCATCGCTGGAGCTTAATTCATACAAATGATGTTCAACCTTTTATACCGCTAAATGTAATGCCGCTAATAAACGTCTTTTGTAGAAAAAAGAACAAAACAATAATAGGTAATGTCATCAAGGTGGATACGGCCATTAATAGACCCCATTCGGATCCCTTTTGACTCTGAAATTGCTGCAATCCAAGCGAAACCGTGTAAGATGGTTCATTGGTTAAATAGAGCAAGGGGCCCATGAAATCAGTCCAGCTCCCCATAAATTGAAACAATGCCACGGCTAAAACGGCGGATTTGGCTAATGGAAACATGATCTGTAAATATATGCGGAACTCACTAGCGCCGTCTAAGCGGGCCGCTTCGCGTAGGGCATCAGGCAGTCCCATGAAAAACTGCCTCAATAGAAAAATGTAAATTGGCACTCCAAAAAATTGGGGTACAATCAGTGGAAGAGATGTTCCTACCCAACCTAATTTAGTAAACAACAGGAATAGAGGAATCATCGTCACCTGTCCGGGAATCATCATAACAGCGAGGGTAACAAAGAAAAGTATGCCTCTCCCACGGTACTCTAACTTGGCAAAACTATATGCAACCAAGGGACAGGATATGATCACACCAAGCGTACTAACGATTGTTATAATCGCCGTGTTTTTCAGATATGTCCAGAAAGGGATATACTCAACGGCACGGGAATAATTACTCCACAGAATTGGATGCGGAATCCACTCTGGTGGGAATGTAAAGACTTGTGTGAGTGGTTTAAGAGAAGTCGAAAGCAGCCAAATGAACGGAATAATGAAAAATGCAGACGCAACAATTAGACATAAATAGGCTAACGCACGATTGATTCTTTTGATAGCGATAGGATTCATCCCTTACTTCCTCCTCCTTATTTCCCTTGATAATGAACCCAGCGTTTAGACGTAATAAAAATAATTCCGGTTAATACCATAACTATAACAAATAAGATCCAGGCCATTGCGGAGGCATAACCCATTTTGAAATACCTGAATCCGTTCTCATATAAATACATGACGTAAAAAGTCATGGAATTTGCAGGAGTTCCTTGCCCTTTGGTCAACGTATAGGGAAGAGTGAACTGTTGGAATGCACCGATCATTCCCATGACAAGGTTGTAGAAAATAACGGGAGTGAGCAAAGGCAGAGTTACCTTTCTCGTTTTCTGAAACCAGTTAGCTCCATCGATTTGCGCCGCTTCATAGTACTCATCAGGGATGTCTCCTAATCCAGCAAGGTAGATGACGACGGCTTGCCCAATACCCCAAAGCGACATCAAGATGAGTGAAGGCTTGGACCAAGCTTCACCACCAAGCCAAGGAGGCCCATCGATACCGAAATGCGCTAACATCCCATTTACCAATCCGAAGTTTGGATGTAACAGCCACATCCACAGAACAGCCAAAGCCACTTGTGGCACAAGTGTAGGTAGGAAAAAGATCGTTCTGAATACAGCCATCCCTTTGACCTTCATATTCAACATCATAGCAAGTGCCACACCGAAAAATATACTTAATGGAACAAAAAATACGGTGAAATAAATCGTGTTGTATATAGATTTCCAAAATAAAGGATCATGGAAAAGATCTCTATAATTATTCATTCCGACAAATTCACCAGGCTGCAGAATGCTGTAAGTCGTGAAGCTGAAGTAGATGGACATTAGCATCGGAATTGCATAAAAGCATAGCAGCCCTATAGCCCAAGGTGAAGCAAACAGCCACCCAATCACGTTAGTTCTGCGGAGTGCTCGTTGTTTCCTTGCCGATGGAATTGCGTTTACTTGAACTGATTCGGCCAGTTTCGCCATGTGCATTCTCCTTCCAATTGTCATTCATTAATAGGCAAGGAGAGAGAGGTTCGCTCCCTGCCTACCGAGCACCCTATTTGTCGTATTTTTCTAAAGCCTTATTAACAGTCTCTGTTACTCTATCCAGGTTCTCTTTCGGAGTACCGTTACCGCGGGTAGCCTTTTCCGTTGCGGAAGCTAACTCATTCCACAGCAGTTGTCCTTCAGGAATAACTGGGCGGTTATGTGAATTGGGTAAAATATTGATAAATTCTTTCATAATCGGATCGTCCTTGTAACCGTATTTGACGTTAACCGAATCGATAATCGAAATTTGAGAGTCAGCGTTTAATAACGTTTGCCCCTCTTCTTTCCCTAAGAATTCGAGGAATTTCCAAGCAGCAGCGACGTTCTTGGCGCCTTTAGGGATAATAGCGGACCCTCCTCCCGACCATGTCGTAAAATTAGTACCTGTTGGGGTCGGTATTGGTGCAACACCGTAATTTAAATCCGGCTTAAATTTTTCGATACCCTTCACCGTGAAGTTTCCACTTATCTTCATGCTGATTTGACCGGAAATGAACGGATCCATTTCCTCCGAACCAGCTGCGCTTGTGAATCCGGCAATATCCTCGACATTGTATTTTTTGCCGAAGTCGGTCATCCATTGCAGCGCTTCAACAACTTTAGGATCATTTGCGGTAATTTTGCCGGTGGCAGCGTCCTGGAATTCTCCTCCAAATGCCCATCCCCAAGTATACAGCCAGCCTTGCGAATACCATGGGATGAACCCGATCCGTTTGAAACGTTTACCTTCCTTGATGGTCAACTTTTCGGCGGCCGCTTCAAGCTCGGCGATCGTTTGTGGTGGTTTGTTGGGATCCAGCCCTACTTCTTTGAAATGATCCTTATTGTAAAATAGCAGGCGAGAGTCCGTATCCATCGGCATTGCATAAAGCTTTCCTTGATAACTGGACTCCTCCCAAGCAAATGGGTAATACATTTCCTTGGTAATTCCGGATTCTGCTGCCATCGAGGATAAGTCAGTCAGAGAACCTTGCGCAGCCCAAGTACCGACCTTAAACCGGTCGAAAAGTGCAACGTCAGGAGGATTGCCGCCTGCGACTGCAGTTAGCAGCTTCTGATCGGATCCCTCGCTGGATTCCGTATAAACCAATTTCATTTTGATGGTAGGGTTTTTCTCCTCAAATGCCTTCACGACTTTATTCATATTATCTAAATCAATCGAGGTAAGACCATGCCACATCGTAACCGTTGTAATCCCCTCTCCCGCCTGATCGCTTGAGCCTCCCTTCGTTGAGCAAGCGGTTACAATTAATAACATAGCCAGAAAGTAAACAAGAATTGGAAATGCGAATTTTTTGGATCTCCTCATTCAAAGTCCCCCTTAGTTAAATTAATTAGTTCACCTTGAATTCCTATAAAACTCACTTCATTTTTCTGATTCACATTTACATGTACATAATAGAAACATAGTCAAATTTAGATATATGTAAGCGTTAACATGATTGGTGATATGAACTATTAAAACAGAAAATGAGGAACGAAGTGAATTTGTTATAAGGAATCTACTGGTTATACTAAGTATGTTAATATGACATCACGTGATGTGTCAATTGCAATATTACGACATAAAAATTCATAATGCATGGCTATAATTAGATATAAATCGACTTTTCGAGGTTTATTGATAACTTAAAAAAGTGCCGAAAAGCCCCCGGGGACTTCTCGGCACATTGAACAAGCGATATCCTTGCTTTTGTTGAACTGCTTTCTATTATCCTATCCGTTATTTTTCACGATCATACGATGTTCAATGATGTTCAGCTCGGGAACTGCTGTTCCATGCAACTGAGAGATTAGCATATCCACGGCTAATTCACCCATCTGCTTCTCATCCTGCTCAATATGAGTGAAGATGGGTTGACCCAGGTGATCGTTCAGGGAGTCGAAACAAACAATCTCGAATTCCTCCAGAGATTTCCCCATCGAGTTGATGACCTGAGCCAGCATGGTAGCTATTAGAAATTCCGACGCGACAAACGCCTTTACATCAGGGTGTTGTTTTAAAAAATGCTTTACTGTTTCTTTATCACTTTCAATCGCTGTTCCGTTTATGTTCATGGGAAGGGTGCCCTTCAAGTTCGTCAATAAATAATCTTTGTTCAAGTTCATTCCTTCTTGGGTGAAGGCAAACGTATATCCGAGCAGCCTTTCCTCCAATGTTGAAGTGTTCTCTTCCGGCGGAGATAAAAAGGCAATTTTTTTATGACCTTTGTTAATCAGATGGCGCGTAAGATCCATGGCTGCTTTCTTATTGTCTGTGTAAACCGAACAAACCGGAATTCCTTTTAGATATCTATCGACCAGCACAATTGGAAACCGATCCAATACAAGACGAAGCAGCTCCGAATTATAGTGTTGACCATGAATGGGGGTCACGATTAATCCTTTGATTCCTAAACGAATAAATAAGTCGATCGCGCGTTTTTCCTCATCCCGATCCCCACAAGTTCGCTTGATAATGAGTTGATAATTGTGCTCAGCACTCCGTTTTTCCATCGATCTAAGAAGTTGTAGGCCGAACTCGTCAGAAAAATTCGGTATAATAAACCCGATCAACCGCTTATCATCCTCAGAAACCAAGGTCGTTCTTACCTCTGAATAGTGCTTCGGTTCTTGTCCTCCAATTATACCATCGGCCACATAAGAGCCTTTTCCTTGTATTCGTTTGATAACCCCAGAATCCGCCAATTTCTCCAGAGCCTTTTTGGATGTAATACGACTGACGCCAAATTTTTCAGCCAACTCTTTTTCAGAAGAGACTCGATCTCCTTCTTTTAATCGGCCTTCTTTAATCTCTTGTACAATATAGATATATATCTGCTCGTATAAATGCAATTCCACAAAACCACCCTGACATCATAATATTAATATACTAAGTATATTACACGAGAATTAATTCGCAAACTTAATCATCGATAATATCATCTTTCATGAGAAATAACGTGGAAATAACACTGTCTTAATCAAACGGAAAAGATCTCGTTATCATGGGGACTTAACCATCTCCCTTATGGAGATGGTGATCAACGGGGTCTCCACTCGCAACGTTACTCAGATTACCGACGAACTCTGTGGCATGGAACTATTTATTTGACATCGGCATTTCGCCTAACGTTCTTGTATTTATGAACCCTCACCGACTTAAGCGACCAACGGGAGCGGCCGCGGTGCAGTGTTGTCGCCTTAATCCTCCCTCAGTCCCAGCTCCTGGCAACCAAGGGCGGCATAGCCGCCCAACAGCGCGAATGGGTTGTTATGCGATAACAGTGCCATCTTCAAATAATCATCAGGTTCTTTCAATGCTATATACAGCCTGCTCTGCTCCAAATCTCATTAGTCTGTTCTCAAGTTTCATGCCAACCTTCTCTAGCAACTTACACGAAGAAGCATTGGCGGTTTGAGTTTCAGACACTAACTTAGGTAGATCTATTTCCGTGAATGAATAATCAATCATTCTTCTAACAACTTCTGTAGCATATCCATTACCCCAATGTAGAGGAAGGAATTCATAAGATAACTCGATGTTCTTTCCGTCATGATAACGGTCTAACGAAACAAAACCAATAAATTGATCGTCCTTGATTAATCGTACACACCAAAAATAAACTCCTGGCATCTTTGATTTACTCAATACCTCTTCAAACTTCTTCTTAAGTAGTAACTCATCGTCTGTTGTTCCTCCTAAGTATCTTCTTACCAGAGGATCTTTGTAAATTTGTATCACATCATCGAGATCTCCCGAAGCCAATTTTATTAGTTTACATCTTTGAGTAACTATCATAAAGTCCTCCGATTTTCATTTATATTAGGTTTTTACTGATTTCACATAACGTTCAGGCATTTCACGAACCCTCACTGGTTTAAGCTGCTGGCCGATTCCCACAGGATCAGGCCGCCGGGTCGAAGACTTTACCTGTGCTGGGTTTTCCCCTGAGCTTACTCCTATGTTTCGCCTCGGGAGACCGAGGAAGGCTGCAACGGCCCGATACGTGAATGTGGAGTTATACGACGGTCTCTCTTCATTGAACAGCTTACATAGTTGTTCTTTTTGATTTTATATAGTTCTAATGTGCTCAACATTGCTAATTCTCTCTGAATGATTCGCAAGCAATAGGTCCAATAATCCATCCGGTACTAGTTTTTCCTGTTCATTATTCTCGAATTCATTAATTGATTTCCAAACTGCTTTATATGGATTTATACCTTCTATGCCTTCGATAACTTCTCTTTTGTATAAGTCATTATCAACAAGATCGGCTTCATAAATGAAATCTACTTCATGACCTATCTGATCCAAGTATGTAAATAGGTTTTCGATGACAAACTTTAGCTTGGGTTCTTGTATTTCGGCATTTAATTCTTCTTTTACTTCTCGAATTATCGTCTCTTTACTATTCTCACCATACTCAACCGTTCCACCAACCGGCCGATAAAAAGTCTTGTTTACGGCTTTATCATATGTTTCTTCAACTAATATTTGATCGCCTCTTCGAAATAGACACAATGAAACGGTCCTAATGATCATTCAATGATTCCTTTCTATGTTTTTCTATTTATTTTAGAGACTGTCGTATAACGTTCCCGTATTCACGACGTCCGACCAAGTCGGATGTGTCCGGCTCCTGCCGGACCCAGGGCGTATGCCCGCAGCGTGAATATTATGTTATGCGAAGTTCTTATCTTCATTGAACTACTTACTAGTTTCTTCACTCTCAGCTTTTGCAATAATTGCTTCTGATTTATAATCTTTTGTTCTTCTCATGTGCTTTTTATAAGATGAAAATGATGAGTAAACAAAATAAAAATAAAATACCGGAAATCCTATACCTAGGTACATTAACAAGTCACCCAACAATATTCCTGGAGGAAAAAAGGGTATTTCTTTATTGATGCTAGCATTACTATTTGTGTAAATACCTAATAAAAATATTATTAAAGGTATCGGAGAGAGGGATTTAAATATATCTAATTTAGTTTTGCTTATTTCTGAAAAAGCTGCTGCCTCTACGGCATACGCTTCTAAGGTAGCATAAGCAAACTTTTCTTTTTTAATTTCTCTAATAGTTTTTCTATCTTCTAAGTACTCTTTAATATCTAAATAATCCTTGTAACACATACCAATTAATAAAAGTATGTACATCAGCCAAAATTGAGTTGAAAAGATGAATTCAAATAAATTTGGAAAAAAGAATTTTCCTAAACGGGCTACCACCATCATTAAAAATATTTTAAGCATAAAAGAAATACTTGCTTTGAATAAATAAGCTCTGACTGCATAGGAGTTCATAATCTCATCCTTTTATAAGAATTTCGCATAACGTTCTTGTATTCACGAACCCCGAAAGGGTAGTCTGCTGAAATCCCTCTCTGAAATCCTTCCCGCAGACCAAGGCTCCAAAGGAGCCGCTGCTTGAATATTATGTTGGTATATTAAGCACATCCCAATTCATCGGGGGGAGCTTTTTCTTTTATACTTAAAAGATTAGCACTGGGTTAAGAACGAATACGGTGTTGGGACTTAGATCTCGGCGTATAAAGTGTTTCAGCCCTTGCAATGTTCATACCCCGATTTAGCTGGTTGGGCTTCGAGCCCGTATCACCGTGCCAACCTGTGGAGAGCATCTGCTTTGGGTCCTAGTGTTCTAAGGAGGTCATATGAATCAACCTGTTCTAAGTATCGATATTGCGAAAGGGAAGAGTGTTGCCGCTGCTTTCTCATCTTATGGTAGTCTAGTAAAAAAGCCTTTTTCATTCTCTCATTCTCCGGATGATATTTCAGCTCTTCTTCCTTTGCTTGAGCAACTTGAAGAATCTACAACTCAGCGCCCAGCTATTGTCATGGAGGCTACTGGCAACTATTCGAAACCAATTGCTTCATTCTTTTTTTCTAAAGGTTATCCCGTCGTCATGCTGAATCCCTTAACGACTCACGAGCTTAAGAAGCGCTCTACTCGTAAGGTTAAGACGATCCCATTGATGCGATTCGAATTGCTAATGCATTCTATTTAGGCGAAGGTACTCCGCTATTTCAAACCGACGAAGACGTAAATGAACTTCGGTTTCTTTGCCGACAGTATTCCATTTGGATGGCTAGCCTTGGCGAGATTCAGCTTCAATTTCGAACCATCTTGGACTTAGCTTTCCCTGGCTATGACAAAGCGTTTCAAAACATTTTCAACCCGTCATCCCTTCAATTACTTGCCAGATTCCCTTCGCCTTCAGCTCTTCTTGCCGCCGATAAAGAGGAAGTATTGAGGATCCTTATCCATAACCGTAGGGGGCGCATATGGAATGAGAATAAGTACGCGCAGCTAATGGAGATTGCTCGCAACAGCCTGCCTGATCCGTACGGATCTCAGGCGCACCAATTTGCTATGCAGAATTATATGAATCTATTAAAGTCTTACCAGGATGGAATTTCAACCCTCGAACAGCAAATGGAAACCTTGGCTCTAAGATCTCATGCTACCACTTATTACGCTCGATTCCTGGAGTAGGACCGATTACTGCAGCAATGATTCACGCTGAAATTGGGGACATAAAAAGGTTCCCTTCCGTGAAACAGTTGACCGCTTTTGCTGGGCTGGATTCATCTGTTTACGAGTCAGGAACCTTTAAAGCAAATCAGAATCGCATTTCAAAACGGGGATCTGCTTATCTCCGTACGGCGCTCTACCAAGCAACAGTAGGTGGAATTTCCAAGCAAGTTCACGGTCCACGAAATCCAATTCTATCGCGATATTACCAGCAAAAACGCCTTGAAGGCAAACCCGCTAAAGTTGCAATTGTAGCTGCTTCCAACAAACTTTTGCGCATAATTTACGGAATTTTGAGTAGCGACGCGCCTTTTCAGGATAACTAACGAACATTGTTAGGTATATTTTACCATTAACCTACTTCTAGGAGTAGGCTTATTTGAGTCTGCATTTATTGGAGTTGTGAAATCTTAACTTTACTAACTCTTGACTTTGATTAGCTGGTTTATACGACGGAGTCACTTCTTGAATCTGCCTTCACTATAGTCATCAGAAGCATACTCAATTAAATCAGTTCATTTGTTAAATGTATCGCAAAACTTGAATTAGATTTCCAGCTTTATTGTTTCTATATTCTGTTATCCTTAATAGCTTATTAATTGAATTCCCTTTCATATATGTGAGATTTACAATTTCAATTGAAATCATTCATTCTTCCATAATAGTAATTTTCTTATTTCTATGATCGACTTCGATTCTGCATTGAGCATCCATATTTAAAATATGACCTTGCGAATCTTTAATAATAGATAAATATTTCCCCCAACGAAATCTCACTATTTCTTGTACTTTTCCATTTGGTAAATTTATGGTTTTTCTCTCAATCAATGATTTCTCAGGAAAATTTATTTGATATTCTTCGAGTGGGTAAGGAAATTTAGAATCCCTTACTGATCCACTGTAATCAACTTCATAATACGCTGTAGCGCCATCTTCAAAAATATATTCTACATAGGCCAATTCATTCGTCAGCATGTAGTTAATTGATGCTCCACTTTCAATTTGTATTTTATATTTTTTCCCGAATTCGAAAGATTCAGAATTTAAGCCTGTTACTATGTTTGGTTCGACTTTCTTTTCTTTTGTAGAAGCTTGATTATCTATAACCAACCCGGTAATAAGTTCTTCTAAAAAAGATAATTTTTCTTTAAGTTCTTTATGATTTTTTTCCGAGTCAGTTATGTGTTTTTTTTCGCTCAATACCTTATCTAGCTTCCAGCTCTTCTTTATTTCCAATTGCAACATATCAATAAATTTTCTAACTCCTACAAGAATTTCTGCTTTGTCAATTCCTATTCCATTTAAAACAAAATCTTCTTCTCGAAGCTCCTTAGATCCGTAGAAAATACTTTGAATCAACAGTTCCCAGTTTTTTTCGACAGACAAAAAACTGCTCTCTTTAGTCCCATAGTCTTCAACGTATTTATTAAAAAAGTCAGCCGATACAGTGTTAATAGCAGTTATAAATAGTTGAATTACTTCTTCATCTTCTTGTTTAAAATATTTTTTTATTAACTTCTCCAAAGAATTATAAGCTCCATTTCCTAAAACACCAGTTAATATTCCTTCGATCATGTTATCTTCTCCATTTGTATTGACGAATCAAAGCACTTGTCTGTCCAAATCCAACTTACGAACCCAAGATCAAACACTTAGATCGCCTTATTATTATTTTTTAGACTCTGTCGTATAACGACATTCTTGACGTTCAAACGGCTTAAGGTGCTTAGCACCGGGTCGTCAGACTTAGCCGTTTGGATGTGTCGCCTGTTCCACTTCTCAGAAAATCCCCTTGGCGACCAAGGAGCGAAAGCGACGAAGCAGGAATGTTCTGTTATACGAAAGACTGTTCTACATTGAAATATCTAAGTTCTTATTGCATTATAGACAATTACTCCTAGGCTACTAATAAAAGCTTCTTTTTTAAAGTCATCAGCTGTACTAATCCAAGTTAATCCTTTCATACCAACAAACCCAAATGATTTTAATCTTTCAATAGATGCTAAAAGCATATATCTATCAACTGAATGAACAGCTATATTCTCAATTTCATCCGTCTCTTTAGTGGACAAATATTCAAGAACATCTATATCAATAGATTGCATTGAATCTAAGCATTCTGAGAAATAGCAAAACGTTTCCCAATCGTATCTTTCTTGTATATGACCTATAAATAGCTTAGCAAACAAAACAGATCTTTGTTCAGTCCTTAATTTATCAACTATTAATATAATTTGTTCTGTAACCTTGTAATTAAACTTATGATCAGTAGTAAGCTTATGTTTAAATTCCAAAAAATTATCTGTTGAATTTCTCGAATGAAATTCTCTCAAAAAGCAAAGTACTTTCTTGGTGAAATGAAGTTGTTTTATAGAGATTCCTAACCTTCCCAAGGATACTATGCTCTTTACTATTGGTATTTCATTGGCAATATTATCACTTATTATTGAATCCAGTGCTATCTCACTGTAATCAATAGTTAAATCCAAGCTAGTATTTATCAATTCTTTAGAAAATACTTCATTTAATGATGCACCTTGTAATTCATTTTCAGTCATTTTGTATTCTCCTTTCACAGTCTTTCGTATAACGTTTCCATGAAACCCGCTAGAGGTTGTCTACTGAAATGCCTCCTCGAAATCCTTCCAGCAGACCAAGGCTCAGGAGGAAGCCGCTGCTTGAATATTATGTTATACGACGTAATCGCTTCTCAAATCTAACTTCACTATTAGTTTTCTTTGGGTACATACTCAATTAAATCTGATAATTTGCAGTTAAATGTATCGCATAGCTTGAATAAAGTTTCCAACTTTGTTGTTTCTATATTCGTTTCTCTATATAACTTGTTGATTGAGTTCCGACTTAAGCCCGATCTCACCATCAATTCTGTTATATCATCTATTCGATGTTCTGCCATGAGTTCTCGTATATTGCACTTGATTACGTTCATCTTTTCCCCTCCATAGTTCTATCTTATCTTCCACATTAGTAATCATCAACGAAAAGCGAAGTTTTAACTCTATAAAGTCAAATATTCACCTTGTAATTAACTTTATAGGGTTATACAATAACTCTATAGAGTTAATTGAAGGAGGAATATTATATGATTAATACATTAGAATCATTAACAGAACCGCTTATAAGAATACGTCTAGAATTACTCTATACTAAGCTTCTGGAATGTCATACGGAATACAATCGGCTTTCTGCGGAGACAGATCAATACTTAAAAACACTTCGTGATGCTTTGCCCGATCAACTTCAACATACGGTTTTTCTTTACGAAGACGCTCAAATTACTCTTCAATCCATCCTAGAAAGAAGTATCTACATACAAGGTTTCAAAGATGCTCTACAACTATTTAGTGAACTGCAAAATTCTAGTATTTAGAGGGCCATATGACCCTCTTTTCTATTGTTTTTGATTTTGTCGTATAACGTTCTTGTATTCACGAAACGCCTCAGCCTTAGATAGCTCTTATCTTAGGCTGGGGCGTTTGTTGTCTGATCATCTTCCATTATTACACATCTGACAACCAAGAGACGGTAGTCTCACACCGTGAATACGGGGTTATGCGGAGTACAACTACTTCTTGAATTTACCTTCGTAAATATTACCTGTTATTTCTACGTTAGCTGAATTAAGAATTCGGCTTGGAAAATCATTATTTGCATTAATTACCCATGGCCATAATGGGTTTGTTTGATCTTTCGTTGATCTTTCATCAAAAAAGAATTTAATAACATCTTCTGAGACATTACATAAATCAAAAATGTTTTTGTTAAAATATTTCTTGTAAAAATTAGTATGGTTTACTGATTTCTGGTGTATAATTTCATTTCTATATTCTTCAAATTGATTATATCCAGTCCACAATTGTAGTTGCTTTATAGGTTTTGTTTCATAAATCGAGACTAGAATTTCACTAAGTTTTACTTTTAACGATAACCACCTCTCTATGGCTTCTTTATCATAGATTTCATTAATTCCCTTGGAGTTTTTTTCACTGTATAGATAATCATCAGGTATGCTGAGATTAACAAATGCCTCCAATGCAGTATAACCAAATACTATACTTGTTTGTATCAATTCAATATAATCAAAAATCACTTGAGATTTATGTGTTAGATTATCTATTCGGTCATTTCTTTCATCAATAGCAAAATGATTTACCTTGTCTGGATTGATCTTTTCATTATAAATTGATTTAGCTTGCATTAATGACTTGTTCGATACTGAAAGCAAAAGTCCAACGCTATTAGGAGAAAAATACTCAAGTGTATTTTTTCTTCCGTTTATTTTTGTATTAAACTGAATCGAGTCGATTTCCTGAAAAACTGCTGATCCTGATTCTTCATAGCTTCCAAGAGGATCACTTTGAAAATAAATTGGCTTGTTAGTTCTTATATCAATTAATTTATAATCCTCTTTTTTAACACAAACAATTAAATAATCTTTTTCTTTTTTTCTTTCAGTAGTCATTTGCTTTTGTTTTTTCATTGTTTCCCCTCTTCATTTAGTTGTATTTCGCATAACGTTTCTGTATTCATGACGTCTGACGAAGTCGGATGTGTCTGCTGAAATCCCTCTCCGAAATGCATCTCGCAGACCAAGGCTCCAAGGGAGCCGCTGCTTGAATATTATGTTAGATGATGCCCTCGCATCTCTGAAAAAGCAAAATGATAAGTCTTATAGTCTATTTTCATATTCGTCTAAGCTTAACCCACTTTTTAGTTTCCATTCTTTTCTCCCATTCATTGAACTATTTCTCACAATAGCCGCTGCTGCAGATGGAGATTTAAAGTCAACGTCCCTACATAATTTAAAATAGCTTTCACTCTCTGAATGCTCAAAAAATCCATCCTCTTCGAGTTGATTTCTTAGTTTCGCATAATTATGACTGGCAAAGCTATTGACATGATCTTTTCGAATGTATGAACCTGCTAACAGTCTATATGTTCCTTCTATAATCATAAGCTTTGCTTCTTTAGCCATCTCACCTTTAGCTCCAGGAACATTCAAATAAAAAGTGTCGCTTTCTTGCCTGCTATTGTTATTAATATTTTGATTGGTTGTCTGAGTCTTAGTAAAATCAATAATACCTAAATTGTTAAGTACAAAGATAATATTCTCATTAAAATCACTCATGTCATCGCATTCAGAAATAGGCAGCTTTGAACCTGGTGGTGTGTTTCCATTAGTTGTCTCAATAGTAGTCTTATTTTTAACTGCAATATCGTAAAGTTCTCTTTCAAGATATCTGACGTGAGACTTTGTTAAATTAGTATCTTTACTAATAAATATTACAAAATCGCTCCACCAATCCTTTTTCTTAAACTGCTCAGATATTCGTCCATTTACTTCGTCAGCCTCTCCAACATATATCTTCTTTTGATAAGAATCCTCTACTTCAGAAATCAATATATAGATACCAGGAGAAGACAACTCTTCGATACTTTGAAGCATCTGAACATGTTTTCTTTGTCCAATATATGCTTTACCTGTCCAATTACTAAGCTCAGCTGTTTTCAAATTCTTATATTTATCACCCATAATATACAGCTTGATGGATTTTCCTCTCATCTACTAACCTCCATAGCTTTCAAACATGTTTTATATCTTCTTTAATATATAGAGGATTTCATCTAACGTTTATGTATTCATGACGTCCGACAAAGTCGGATGTGTCTGCTGAAATGCCTCTTCGAAATGCAACCAGCGTAAGGAGCCGCTACTTGAATATTATGTTAGATGAAGTTCTTGCCTCACTTTAAATCTGTTCTGATATTTATATACTTCGCCAAGCCTTCTAAATCAGGATAAATTGAAAAAGGATGCATGCCTGCTAAATCCAAAAATGAACTTACATCTTCTTTAAGCTTCACATCAATATTTATTCTTTTCAAAATCCCTTCTGTTATCAAATCACCGTTAAATTCATTGTCTAATGAATCAAGTGTATTGCCTTGAATTGTAAAAACACCTTGCTGTGCAACAATTCTTTGGTTGTTTCTAAGAGGATGTAATGCAACAGAATTATCCTTAAAACCATTTGTAGAACTACTAACTATCAAATCCTCATAACTTCTATCATTTGTTCTGTAAAAAACATGTTTTTCTAGAGTTTTAAAATTCAATTCTATCGGATTTAACATCCAGATCGTTAAGGGACTATTATTTGTCCAATTATTTGCTGCAAAAAACAGAGCAGTAGCAAAAGACTCAGTCCAGTCTAATAATCTAGTTTTAACACCGTGATGCTGCATAATATAAACTAAATTCCAATCACTTTCCTTATGATGTATATGACCCAAATTCTTAAAAAGATTATATCTAGTTCTTTCATTGGCTCTAAATTGATTTAAGTTTTTGAACTTTTGTCTGAATAATGACGATTTCAGTTCCCAAGTAGGGTCACTTTGGCCTCTAAACCAGGTGTTCTTATTATTTTTTTTAAAATCTCTTACTTCTTGAATAATGCTTTCCCATGTCATTGTTATGTGGTGTCCTCTCTCTATTTTATCATTGCGAGAATTTCATCTAACGTTCTTGTATTCACGAACCCGAGAACCTTAAGGGGCACTAGCCCCGGCAGCGCTTGCGCTGTTAGGTTCGCAGGATTGTCTGGCTGAAACACTCCCTCGAAATCCCTCGGTCCAGACCAAGGAGCCGTTAGGATCCATAGCGTGAATCCGTTGTTAGATGATTCTAGCCTCTTCTTAGATACTGCTAGCAAGTTATTTCTTTAGAGATATTTCTTGAAACCCTTACTTACTGAACCGTCATATCCTTCTCTTTCGAAAAATCGGTGGGCTTCTTGACGTGTTGAGTTACTTAATAACATGATTCTGTGGCAATTAATTGATTTGCAGTATTCATCAATATGTTTAAAAAGTTTCTGTCCAATATTATTATTTCGATGATTTTCATGTACTATGACGTTCTCAGCAATTGCATATGCTCTTTCTCCATGCAAGGCCTGCAAACATATATTTAGAGTTATTGTACCTAAGATTTCACCATCATTATCATAAACAAAAAGAAAATTATTAGGGTCATGTCTGATTTTCTCTATTTGTTCTTCAAGTACATTCATTTTCTTGCTATTTGGAACTAGCATTTTATAAAGCTCGAACAATTGTTTTTTATCTTTAGTTTCTGCTTCTCGAATCAATAGTCATTCACTCCCTTTTTGATTTAGGCTGATTTCATCTAACGTTCCTGTATTCACGAACCCTCACTGGCTTAAGCGCGAATGCGCGGGTCCGACGGACTTAGCCAGTGCAGGGTTGTCTGCTGATTCCGCTTCCCTGAAAAACCTCTTGCAGACCAGGGCCGTAAGGCCCGCAGCGTGAATACGATGTTATACGACGATTCTCTTTCCTTGAGTTACTCAGAGAAATACTTTAATGACATCAATGCTTCCTCTGTTAATTCAATCTTATTTTCATTAATAAAAGCTTCTATTGATTTCTTTGTAGCTTTCCTAGTTTTGTCAGTTATCTTGTCTAAAAAATCAGCCCATTCATAAAAGTCACTCTTATTAATCCTTAATGTTTCGGAGTGGAGAAATTTCTTTGTTACCTCTATCTCATCTAGATGTTGTTTATAGTACTTAGTAGTATACATTCCTCCATGGTGAACCAATAGATTGCGATCGTTAAGTAATTTATCAAATTTCTTAGATTCATAGCTTGAAAATGGTGAAATAATAAGAAGATCTTGATATAGAGAATTAATCGTTTTCGCGGTTCCAAAGTCCAACACTTCTGAAATTATAAAACCGATCTTGTCTTTTATTTCAAAATCAAAGAATAATATATCATTTAAAGCTATATTTATTTCTTTTCTTTTCTTTAGAAATCTTTCAAGTAATCTTGGACAAATATTTATTGCAGCAGCAAAATTGTTCTTACAAAATGACTCAAAATAAGCAACAAGAGCAATAATTGAAACTATTGCTGAAGCATTTGATGTATACAGTTCATCCTTACTATTATCTACTATTATTCTTAATTGATTAATGTCCATGTCATATATGGCACCAGAAGGAACGTGTCCTGCAAAATGTTTTAAATCAATCATCCTGATTCAACTCCACATTGTATTCAGATTCAACTTCACATTGTATTCAGATTCATTGAGAATTGTCGTATAACGTTGTTGTATTCATGAACCCGAAAGGCTTAAAGGAGCAGAGCGACTGGGTGGCTTTGCCACTTAGCCTTGCAGGGTTGTCTGCCTGACTCTACTTCCCCGAAATCCCTCTGCAGACCAAGGGGCGTCAGCCCCGCAGCGTGAATACGGTGTTAAGCGGAGTTCTCGACTTCTCTGATATACTCACTTTCTTTTGCTTTTACTTCTTCGATTAAATCTTGTGCTTTCAATGCAGTTTAAAAACCCTTAATAGGCTTATTTTTATATATTGTATGTGATATTAAGTTATATTTTATTTTATCAATTATACTTTCTAGAGGTTCTTCAATATTAATGTAGAACTTATTCTTTGGAAACTTTATCTCATAAAGTAAATCATATAAAACATAGCACTTGTACTTTTTCAGTAAAGAAAAAGTTACAGGAAGTTTTTTGCTTTTATTAAACCATTCAGTTTTAGTTTCTTGATCAATTCTTTTGATCTTACTAATCATCTGAATTGTATTTTTTTGAATGGTCATAATTCTATCGCTATCTTGAAAGTCTAATTTATAAGGTTCTATGATAGGATCATATATTCCCATCAGATTTATTTCGGGGTAATTTTTAAACTTCAAAGTATATTTTTGTTGGCGATTATATTGTTTCCTGTCTTCTTGTATTTTGTTTAATTCTATATTCTCTAACTCCTTTTTAATAAATTCATTCCAACTATCCCTTATTTGTGAATAAGTCGAATAATTTTCATATTTTTTTTGATTTTTACTATATGTAGTTACATAACCAATCATTTTGGGTGCATTAAACATCAAGGCACTTATAGTCCTGTGAGTAGCACCAGAAAAATAAATGTCATCATCTTTATAATAAATAAATTTAGGAAGCCCGTCCCTTAGTCTATATTCTATGCTCTTATCAACGTAAAAACTGTATTGATATGTTATTCCATTAGCAATTAAACTCTCTAGATTCTCTTTAATTCGATTGTAGTTTAATGAATTCTTTGTAGATATTTCACCTGTTACTGAGAAAAACAAGTTAAAAACAGTTCTCCCAGCAGTTGGCCAACCAGTATTAATACCAGCAATTTTTTTTGTATCTACCAATGAAACAATTTCTGCTTTCTCATCCTTATCATAAAAATATTCATAGGGGGATGTACTTCTCAGTTTTCTCCCTTTTACTTCCTCTATATGCTGTTCACTCACGCCATGATTTATTAATTCATAAATCCATTTATTAATCGTTTCACCCATGCGTTTTGGCTCCATATCTATAAAAAGTAGTAATTTATCATGTTTTAAAATCTTATCTTGTTTAATCTCGAGAATTTCGCTTAACGTTTGCGCATTACCGACGTCCAATCAGCTTAAGGACCGTAGGTCCGGGTGGCTCTGCCACTTAGCTGGTTGGATGTGTCACCTGAATTAACTTCTTTGATACTTCCTTCCTGGTGACCAAGGGAGCGTAGCGACCGCTGTGGTAATGTAATGTTAGAGGATGTTAATGCCTTCTTCGAAATTTCTAGAGTCTTACTGAATCTCAATTAATATATTTCTCCTTCATTTAAAGTATTAATATTTGATATAAAGGTATGTTCCGCGAAACAAGCCAATTCCTCAAAATGATTCCTTTCATAGAGTCTTTTAGCACTTAAATTAGACTTCGTAATACGTAAACAAACTTTTTGTACATTCTTCTTTTCAATCATGTGTTTAATACAATGCGCTAAGATTATACTTCCATATCCACGATTCTGATATCCTGGGGAGACAACTAAATCCCGAATATAGTTCTTATCTATTATATATGCTCCTATCAATTGGTTCCCTAACCAAAACGAACGGAATTCATTATCTCGTACTTTTTCCTGAAGACCTGCTTGGAATACTTTTGAATTGGTATAGTACCAATCTGTTTGCCAACCATTTTCTTTGTTTAATTGAAAATAACCTTTGTCAAATAATTCAACTAAATGATCCAACATGCTGTCTTCAAATTGTTTTTCAATCAATTCTGATTGCGATATTACTGGTGCTTCTTGTCTATTATAAAATAGATGATATCCCTCCATATCCGCTTTAAACCCAAGGCTTTGTACGAATTCTATAGCCCCGACATTTTTTCCATACACATTGAAGCATAGTTCTTTTTCATTCACTTCATTAATGAATGGCTTCATATCTGCCATTATTAGACCTTTACATTTTTCTTTATTGGGTTCATTTAAAAATGAAAAATAAGCTATATTACAATCATTATTCTCGACTATACAAAACACACCATGTTCATCAATCGATTTATTGTAATAGAACACCTTCACCATGTTATTATTAAATGCTTCGTCCACATAGTTCCTTCCTTGTGGAGAAATTTTTTCTATTAAGTTAAGAATATCTCCTCTTATTTCTGTATCCATACTACAACCCCTTTTATAAGAATTTAAGATGTTAACCATGATCTGCATTAATTTCCTCTAACGTTCCTGTATCTACGAACCCGAGAGGCTTAAGGAGCGAACGCGACCGGGTCCGACGGACTTAGCCTCGCAGGGTTGTGAGCTGAGTTTGCTCCTCTGCTCACGTCATCATGCGAACCAGGGGCCAAACGGCCCGCAGCGTAGATACGATGTTATGTGATGCCTGTGCCAACATGAGTAACTCACAAATTGTGTTAATTACCTGATGATTTTAATCAATTATAAGTACCTTTGTATTGATATATATATTTTAATTAACATTTTGAAATAATGTGAATATAGGAAGACTAGAATAAAAACTTCTTTTTTCATCATCAAAGCGTTCAAAACACTTAGTTGCTTCGAATCGATTTTCTAAGAGAACATCTATGCAGAATTGAAGCTCTATATTATCGTTCAGTATTGCTTCTCTCTTAATAAGAAATAATACCTCCTTTACTTCATCAGGAAGAATTCTATTTTTCCGCTTTAATATTTGATATTTGTTGATTTCAATTACCATTTTATTCTCTGTGTTCAGAGATGGATCAAATTTGCTATATATATATTCAGCTACCTCTAGGAGTCGAATATCACCGGAACGGTCGAAAGCGTTTATACATAATAAACAAAAGTCGTTACTTTTCTGGAAACATACTTCATTTATAAAAGGGTTGAACTGATCAAATGATTCACAAATTAGTGCATGATTTACGTTAATCCCACGACTTAGAGAATCAACAACTAACATGGTATAAATACTATGTGGTATAGGCGGTATATCACTATCTTCGGAAAAGTTAAGTAAACAATGCAATTTAAGCATATCCGCCGAAAAAGCGTTTATGAGCTTCTTTTCGCCATCAGGGTTATAAAATAAGACAACAACATGATTTGAAACATTGAAGTTGATAAGTGAACCTTTCTCAGGAGAACTCAATGATATCCCATCAATTTGGTCATGCAGTATTGATCTTATTAAAAACTCAAATGTAGGATATAATTCAGGTTGATCAACAAATTGAGTATCCTCAGGAATACCTAGATTTCGAAAAACTAGCTGTAATTCTTTCAAAAAACTTTGATGAGTATACACTTCTTGCAATACCTCTTCAATTTTGGTAGCATCTTGTTTTAGTCCAAAGGTACTACCATCAAATTTTACGGTTTTACCTGAAAGAATATATATAACAAAAGGTATAGTTGATAGCTGAGTAGCAAGTGATCTAAAGCCCAAGAACTTTAGGGTAAACATATTAGCTTCCTGATCAATAGAGAATTGAAACAACTCTTCTACAACAAATGTTGTGACACGTTCTTTAACAGTAACGGTACAGTTCAAACAAAACTTCTCGTCATCTTCACCAATAAAATGGATAATTTTGTTAGTGGTAAGATCGGTGATTCTACCAACAGATAAAGGAAACATTGAACCATTTGCGATACCATACATATGAAAATCATGATCAAAAATAGATGAGTGAGAAGAATGAGGATCATAGGTTAAACTTCTAAAAGAATACTTAGTAAATGCATCTTCAGCAATTGGTTTGTTCTCTACATAATACTTAGGTTGGTATTGCTGTTCGTTTAAAAATCTCCTGCAGACTGTATATAGTGATGACTCTTCCAAAGGTCTTAATTCAATTGAGCGACTTTTTTGATTTCCATATAATTGCAGAATATTCAAAAGTTCAAGGGTTAATAGTGGTTTATAAAATAGCTTGGTATTTCCTTGCTCATCAATTTCTCCAAGTAAGAGTAGTGCTCCATCTCTTTTATAAAAGTTTTTTATATCGCCCATATCAAGTGAAAAACTAATGTTCCCATCACTAAATTTTTTCACACTTTTACTTTTAACTTGTATTGGAACACTGCCGAGATAAGAACTTTTCTTTTCGGAATCGTCAAATAAAACAGTTATGTCTCCATCAAATGAAATAGCCTTGTCACCAATCGGAATATTTGGTATAAGATATGATCCTGGTTTAATTGCAATAGAATTGATTGCAAATACTGCATTCATTTCGAGCTTAGAATTTGACATCTTCATAATAATCCTCCACATTTTTACTTATCGCTTTTCTCAATACTTAAGAATTTCAACCTTAGTTTCTAAGTCTTTTGATTTTTATACAGGTTTCACATAACGTTCCCGCATTCACGAACCCTCACCGACTTAAGGGGCGCCAGCCCCGGCCGCGATGCGGTTAGTCGGTGCAGGGTTGTCGCCTGAATTCTCTTCACCGAAATCCCTACTTGGCGACCAAGGAGCCGCTAGGCTCCGCAGCGTGAATGCATTGTTATCGGATGACTCGGTCTACTGTGAAGAACTATCAAAGTCCTGAAATACATGTTTAAAATGTGATTTTAAGTAAATTTCCAATTTATCTTCAGATAAAAACTGCAATGGATTACTATCTGTTACATAAACAACATAAGGCGGTGGAGTGAAGACATGTTTTGAAAGAATACTCAAAAGATAGTATGTAATTTCAAACGCTTTTTCCGCATCTTCTCTTGAAATATTAGAATGTATAAATGAAAACCCACTGAGTTTAAAGTTGCTATTATTATCATGTTCGATATTCCTTACTGTTCCACCCCAGGAATTTTCTTCGATATTATCAACTTCTAATTCAAAAGTAGACTCTGTTATTTTAGTATGAACTAAGTAATTCCTAAAATTAATAAATTCAACAAATAGTCTAAACACTTTAGAGTTTTCGACAAAATGGAAGTCCGATAGTATCGGAGGAAGGAGTAAAAATTTATCTTTAATAGACAGTCGTCTCCAGTTACTTTTTATATATTCCACATGAGTAGACGGAATATTATTCCTTACTTCTCTTTTATTGTTGTCTGAGCAAATAAAAATATCATAATAAAGTCTATTAATAGTTGATTCTAAAGATAAAAATGAAGCTATACAAACCATTATTGCATCTTGTCTGTCAAACATAGTACTTACTTGATTAGAATGCTTCCCCATGGTTTGAAGTGTTCTAAATGCAAATGAAAAATATGATGATGTTGGATCTTCAGGGGTTTTTAATGATGTAACTTCTCCAACTTTCAAATTCCTTTTCATTGTTCTGCTCCTTTATTGGTTGTGCCGAGATTTCCGATAACGTTATTGTATTCACGACGCCCCACCACCTTAAGCGACCAATGGGAGCTGCCGCGATGCGGTTAGGTGGTGCGGGTGTGTCCGGCTGATCATACTTCCTTGTAACTGGATTGCATCTTCGAAATCACTTCGGACTTCGGCCGGACCGAGGGGCGAATGCCCCGTAGCGTGAATATTGTGTTATAGGATGTCGGCGCCTTCTTCGATTTATCTATCAAATGACTAGTTTGATTTTGAAAACTCCTCACAAATGTTGGGTTCATGGTCATAGTCGTTTGTATGACAATAATTTGTTCGTGATTTATCTTTATCTATTACAAAATCAATAAAATGCTCTCTCAAAGAGGTGTCCTTATAAAGTCCAGTTTTTCCAAAATGAATGATTACTCTAATGTCCTCCACTGATTCTGGCAATGCATTAATAATCCTATTCACTTCGGTAATATTGATATCCTCATTATTCTTATATACATTAACTTGAATTCCTCCAAGATACAGAGTGTTAAAGTTGCTTAACTTATAATCAAATTCAAATGGTTTTATTTCTTCAGCAAATTGTGTTCGTAATTCAGTTATATATTTATCCTTATGATGTCTAGCATAATATTTTTTATATGAATCATGTATATTAGATACCAATTCAATTGCAGGCATGGATAAAATAGCTGCTATAAAGATTAATCCTAGTACGTGAGGTACAAATTGATATGATTTATAGAGTTTTTTCCCAACAAGTACATAGATTATTATGACAATTATAGCGAGAAATATTGCTGTAAAAGCAACTGGTTTATTATCTTCGCTTAGAAGCCCGTCACCAAAATTAAAAGCAAAAACGAGAAAAGCGTAAAAACAACCAAACCCTACTGGTAAGGCAAAGATAACATAGATAATCTTAAGAAATCTCTGACTTTTTATTGTGGTTCTCCTCCTGTTTTATTTTATTGTCTTTGCGCTGATTTCCTATAACGTCTTATCTACGAACTTCGCGAATACTTCCATATTACGTGTATTCCCGTACTTCGTAAACACTCCCTTCATCAGGGTATCTACGAACTCCCTCTCCGTAATACCCCGATTTCAATAATCCAGCCGGCTCTTAATCTATCTGGCGTCCTTCATAGACACATGAGTATAACGCACTGTTGTTCGACTGCTTTGGTGCCCGAGTAACTCTTGTATATACCTTGGATCCGTACCTCCTTACAGTAAAGGCTTTGTAAAGGAATGTCACAACACGTGAATACTCACCTTTTTCGCTACATTGGACAGGTTTTTCGCATGTTAAAACACCTTCTACACAGAAGGCTCTGTCAAGTGCCCTTCGTGCGATTGGCCCGAGAAAATCCATTCCTCGGGTTTATACACTCTCATTTCTGCAAAAAAAGACCCGCAGATCACATTTGTGACACCTGCAGGTCTCCGGTCTCCAGCCTTTTATTCATATCTCTTTCACTGTAGCCGTATATCTCTAAACATTTATCATTTGATATTACGAATATTGAGACAGATTTCTCGTAAAAATAGAACTTTTCGCATTCGACTTTCAAAAAAATATAATTCCTTTTATCATTTCAACTGTTCAAGAGCGTACTCCATTGTAATCGTAATATTATCTGGCATGTCATGAAAAGAAACCATTGTACTTCCTGTAAAGCATGAGGCTCCTTATTGAATTCTATTTTTTGAGTTGAGTTGTGTTGTGTTGTGTTTAACATACTTTTAAACCTCAGCTTGCTCAGTGCGTATTGTTTCTTAATCGACACGGAAAACAGGTCCTTTAGGAGAAAAAGGTAGTTCATTTCCTCTTGGCAGTAAATAAGCATGTTCTCGTCGAATGGTCAGTTTGTCGCAATAGCCATCAGTAATAATTAAAAGTGGTCCATTTTTCGGAAAGTCCTCAGCATGAGAGATTAAATCAATCGCAGGCTGCAAAACGGTCCCCCCTCTACCTCTGACTTGAACACGATCGGCGATTGTCTCTGGGGCAACATAACCCGCATCGTAAGGAGCTGCATCGCAGAACACAAGACGAGCAAATGGTACATCTCGAGCTTGCGCGTAACTAGCAATAGCACCAAGCGCCTTAGCAAGCAATTTTTTATCCATTGAACCAGACGTATCCAAAATCACACCAAACGTACGTCCATCCTCGGATGAACCGCTGTAAACCCATTGAGGTCTTGGGATATCTGGCGTTGATGATTGGCGACGGCTGACACGGGCATAGGACCGCGTTTTTTCAAGTGGAGAAAAATATGAATCAAACCATTTGGCAAGCTCAACATCCCATTTAATCGGTGGTTGACCAAGTGCTCTAATTTCTTCAACAAGCCCAGAAGGAAGTAAACCCCTAGCTTGTTCTTCGTGATACATTAAACCTTGTTGAAGAGCATTCTTGCAAAAATCATCAAGCGTTTGCCCATTTCGAACATCCCAGAGCGACGGATCACCTTTGCCAATCATATCGCCTAATCCATTGCCACGAAGCGTAGCTAGTTTTCTATATAAGCGAATATCTCCAACCATTTTGTCGTAAATCGATTCTGCAGATAAACCTTTCAACTCTGGGTCTAAAAGCAGACCGATATTAGGATATTCACCAACTTGCATTTCAACCAACCAAAGGTTGATGACATAATCACAAGCGACATTCCACAAATAAGGATCGCGACCTTGGCAGCGTTCATGATGCTGTAGACCTGCGTGTAATAACTCATGCGCCATCACAAAAATACATTCTTCGTCCGTTAATCCAGCTGCTGGATTCATGTAAATTTCGCGTTCTACAACATCAATAGCCGCAACGGAAATGCTTAATCTTTGGCAGATAGCTTGGTCTTCAATAATTGAAAAACCGGAAGCAAGTGCGCCGAGCAATGGATAACGGTCCATGAACCACCGTTTTGCCCGCTGTGCAGCACTTTTAACACTCGTAGAATCTGTCAGGGAAGCGGAGTAACCTCCTGCAACACTTACAGCACTTGTGACCGCGTTAGATAACCCAATTGCAAAGTATTTTTCCCATTCGGGTTCTCCCCCCCAATAGCTACGCGCTGCTGTAGCCCGAACATCCATATCCGAACTTGCTACACCTGCTGTGCCAAAATATTTCAAAACTTCCGGAACGCCCCGTGCACAAAATTGCTCATAAAGAAACTCCTCATCCTTTACGGTCATATCCGTCCGTGTTTCCATATCAGAAGGAGGTGTTCCTAGTTTTAAATCAGCAAGAAATTTGGCTATGTATAAATCACAAGCTGCATTCCATGCCACTGGATGATCTTTCGTTTTCAAATGACCAAGTCCTAAATGCAACAAACAATGAGCAAGCACATAGACCCACTCCGAGGTTTCGCCTCGGCGTTTAGGGTGCGTGTAAATATATCCACCTTTTGTAACAGTTGCCCAACCATTTATTGGATAAGGGGTCCCATCACGATGGACAATACTGGTTCTTGAACATAAAGGCGAAAATATAGGATGGTTTTCAATTATTTCTACTGCTGCTTGGAATTGTTTTAAAGCTGGATTTACAGGTGTCGATTTTTTTGACATCATTACCCCTTATCTTTAACGGCGAGCCGTGGTAAGTCACGAACAATTTCCACCATTAGCCAGTCAGGAATATTAGAGGATTGTTCATTTTTCGCAACAACGAGCTGTGCAATTTCAAAACTAATGGTAGACAAATCTTTAATCAATTTTTTCACCGTATGAGCAAACTGCCTATGATTCCCACTGATATCATCTTTTCGAGCAGGAAGTTCTTTAATAATTTGTGCTCGAAAAGATTGAGCCAGAAAATAGAGAACATCACGACCTTCTGCAGCAGACGGAAATGAAATTTTGCCCTCTAAAATAGCATTTAATTGATATTTACCACTTAGATTTTTGTAAAAAGCTTTAAATTGTGTTGCATGAGCAGGAGTTAAAGAACCACCCGATAAAATACCGACCACTTCTGGTGATAAATTATCGCCAAACTCGCGAAGTGCATCAGATAGCATATGCCAGGACCTTGGCGTGGAGAACGGTTCTTCCGTTTTCGGAGGGGCACTCCACAGATGGTCGGGGCGAGACTCTAAATATTCAATAACTATCGGATGAATTTCGTTTTCGTACGCCCAAGAAATCCAATCTTGAAACGATACATTAAGTTGGACATGAAACATACGATTAATGAGCGCAGAGGACATCGGTTTTACAATTGCACTATCTTGCGCACGGTTGCCGGCACCGATTACAATCGAGCCTTCTGGAAGATGATAATCACCAATTCGACGCTCATGAATAAGACTGTAAAAAGCTTTTTGGACTTCTTGCGAACAAGCATTAAGTTCGTCCAAAAATAAACAGTAAGGTTCCTTGCGAGCAATCATTTTGGGTGGACAAAATTGACTTTTGCCGTCAACGATCTGAGGTACGCCAATAATATCTTCTGGCGCAAGCTGAGAGCCTAAAAGTGAAACACATGGAAGTCCGACTTGATCTGCAAATGATTCAACTAAAGCTGATTTTCCAATTCCTGGGGCACCCCAAATAAAGACAGGGCGAATAACGGAAACGTTAAGCAATATCTGCATCAATTGTGACTGTGTAACGGGAACAGCAAGATTCAATAGATATACTCCTTTTTCTTGAAAGATAATCTTATTATAACAAAAACCACCATTACGGCGGTTTTAAGAAAGCGTAAAATATGTTGTACAAACCCTTTCCATTTAATCGACTCTTTTAGGTTAGTGAAAGAAGGAATAAAATACCAACAATAGAGGCCCTCTTTAAGATAAGTGATTGATAATGAAGTGAACCATTTTTTAATGGTATAGCATTAAAATAGACCTCTTCAAAATGCTGACCTATGAGAGTCCTTAGTGAATCATCGGAGTATGACAAAAAAACGTTTTGGTTCGAATGAATCCTCCATCCATATTCCCTCTGACTCAGTTTCCGTACATCCCCATATAAAAGAGACCCTCCGGCTTTATAACCCGTTTTACTTCTTTAATCACTTGGTGAATTTCGGCCTTGGGAACATGTAAGAGGCAGTTTAGCGCATATACTGCATGGAATGAATTATCATCGAAATCTAAACAAGCATTTTGCATAGTTCAATACTAAATTCCAAGAAATAAAAAAGCCGAATGGATCGTTCTCATCCACTCAGCGCTTAGGGTTATTTTACAATAATTTGTATAACATCACTTACCGTTGTTCCACTTCCATTCATAAACTCACCGCGATATTGATAAATGCCAGGAGATTTCCCAGAGATTTGTGTAATGGCCGATTGAGCACTTGGTATAGTTCCCACCATGATCCCAGTTGTCACTGGACAACACAGGTTTGCCGGGATTCGCCTCAACGCCGCTATTATTCGGAAAGTGTCGGTTTACCTGGCGACTCATTTGCAAGCAGCTCCGGACTAACGGAATGCCGTTCGAACTTGACTGCATCAGCCCTCGTATAGATCATATCGGCAGGAAGGGTTGGCGGATCTACCGTTGTTGGAGTCTCCCTGGTTAAACGAACATACTCGCTACCGTCTCCCGTAAAGTCGAACGTTCCTAGATTAACCCAACCCGAAGAGCCGACCGTTGCATCGATATACGTCACCTCGGTACCCGTCTGATGTTTCACTTCCACTTTGACATGATTATCGTTTGCCGTCGTATGGACGAGCTTGTAGATGGAGACCGTATATTTCCCCTCTGGAAACTGGCCTTTCCACGTTGCTGATGATCCTTGAACTGTAGTGTAACGGGACTTAACCCCAATTTTGTATCCGGCTAAATTGCTTTGGCTCCAAGACCCTTCTGTCGTGTATAACCCCGTTGTATCTGTACTGTCGACGATAACCGTTAGGTCCTTGATCGATATGGTCAAAGGCGGTGTGGTTAAGGTCACTCCGTCAATCGTTACAGTGGCCCATACCTCAATGTAATCCCTTTCCCCATCGAGATTTAGAAGGGTCAACCGACCGCTGCTATCCACTTCAGCCAGATCCGTACGATCCACGAAATACTGCACATTAGCCTGTGTCAGATCACCGATCAAACCGTTATCCAAATAACCGGTTACACTTAGTTGTGCGTTTTGAGTCATCTGCAGCTCATTTCGATCAGATTGGATCACCGCCGATTCCAATTGCGGTATTCTGTTCGGGTCCACCCACATGATCGCATCGGCTACTACCCTTGACTTGTTGGCCTTATTGGTTAGTTCCACGTAGCCACTATCGCCTGCAGCAAAAGGATAGTCACCTAGGTGTACCCAAGTACCATTGGCCGTTGTCTCATCAACGGTAACTGTCTCGGAGCCCCCGCTATAATAAACAGTAAATGAGGCATTCGTTGCCCAATTTTCAGTCGCAGCCGTTATTTGCGGAAGCTTGTAATACACACTGTAAGTAACACTTTCCGGCAGCTCCGGCCGCCATTTCATTTTGCTTGTCGCTGTGCCGGCCGTCGATTTGGCATACACATAGTTATCATAGTAATAGTCGTTAGCCGTCGTATCCCTTATCCAGATGCCTTCTGCCTCCGCCTCCGTATTATCCACAATGATAGATGAACCATCCTGTCCGTCGGGTTGGACTGGAGTTTCCGTTACCTGATCAGGCAGATAGAGTGTCCGCTTGCGGGTCTGTTTCCCCTCCGATTCCACATAATACGTGAAGGTTTGGGATAAATCGTTCACCCGTATCGACCATTCCATCGGATATATCGTATCTGGGATGGTTGTATACGTAGCCCCGCCATCCAAGGAATAATGAATTGTCGCTGGTTTCGTCGTTTTGGCCTGCACATAAGCATCATAAACCGTTTCGTCAGGCTTGACGATCAGCATACCTTTAACTGCATCGATTGGACTGTGAATATCGAAGAAATAGCTTGCATCCGATGTATCAGCAGTTCTGACCTGGTGCAGCGGCACATCAATGTTGAGTCCTTCTACAATGATAGCAGTTATTCCCTTGCTTGAAACCGTGGCTTGAATGATTCCGCCACTCATAACCGCTTGTTCTGGTGTGCCATTATCGCGGATGATCGTTACGGTATAATCTTGTGCCGGGTTGAATCCAATGATTTGTTTATTCAATTCGATCGGAGTCTGAACTTCATCTGACGATGCGTTGCTCAGCCCGATGTAGAATTTATCCCCGCTCTCACCCGTTATCCAGTTCAATTGAGGATGATTAGTCTTAATAATCCCCTTGGGCATCCAGAGCCAAACGTCCGAATTACCATAAAAATGACCTGGTTTATTCCCATAGAGGTGATATTTGAACCATAAAAAATTCGTTTCAAATACGGAAGGAAATGTAATACTCCCATTCGATTTCAACGATTGTTCGCTGATCAAATAATCCATCGTTTGCCCGAGCTGCCCCGGTATATGGTGATAATAGATGGATGTTGCCCCGCTTGGGCCTTCCAGAGGGAAATCCGGTTCAAGTTGGCTAACGGCGAAGCCCTTATAGTAATAACCCGGGTAACTGGAAGATCGACCAATAACCGCATTATGAGCAATATCCTGCAGCAGTTTATCACCTGTATAGAGCGACAACCTCAGCATGAATGGGGCTTCCTGGGCATTCATCCGATAATAGCCGGTTGTACTTCCCGCCTCAAACGTCAATCCGCTCGGTGAAACAAGCCAACGATCCGCTTGTACGCCTCCGGCTATATCTTCTGGGAGCTTGGTTCTAGGATACTGGTATTTACCGCTTTCTGGCCAATGGAACGATTCTGCGTAATTATACGTCTCGGGCTGCGGAATTGTAACGGTACCTTCAGGAACCGGACGAGCAACGAACATCGTTGCATAACGTTTGGCTTCCTTATATGCAGCATTCAAGTATTTGGGATCCTGAGTTTCCTCGTAAAGCTCCAAAATCTCCATCCACAGCTTGCTATAATAATAAATGAACTCATTTTTGCTCACATTCACGGATGCAGGCGTATCGATATGCTGCATGATATAGCTGTCGGCTGCATCCTTGGCAGCCTGCAAATACTGCGCATCTCCTGTCATACGATACATCATCAGGGGCTGAATGACAGGACCGCGGTCTTTCTGGTCAGGATCACGCACGAGGTACTCTTCCTGTGCCAGCGCCCCAATTCCTGCCGAAGTGCCCATCATCTGATTAACAGCGGCGACGCTTGAAACATCGAATGGCAGGGTGGCCATTTTCCATAACGAAGGCACGCCGTATACTTTCTTCTGCGTCGGCGACCAACCGATGCCATTTCGTGATACGCCATACTGAACGGAGGGCAATGCTCTCGTATCGTAAAGCTGGTCATCCCCGGTCAAATAATAAGCCCCCAGAAGAACCGCATTCGAACTTGTTCGAACGCTATCCTCGTTCTCGATATCAATAAAGCCCTTGGCACGGCTCCACCACCCGCTAGGTGACGGGACATACTGAACAGAGTCGTCCCCTTGCGGGTCAATCTTAAGTAAATCGATCATATTGAACATCGCGTCAGTAAGCGACTGATCTGAAACATTTTCCCGGTATGCCGAGTAACCGTACTCGTTGCGAAGAATATCCGCATAGGACTCATAAAGATTGTTTTTTTGAGCGATTAGCCCCATATGAAATTGATAAGTGTTTTCTGCGGTCATTTGCGAATAAGTCCCTAATTGAGGAGCATACAGGATTGGCTGCACGCTGCCTTCATTGTTGACTAGGCTCATGCCAAGCCGTTGTTTCGTGACGCCTCCCGTCGGTTCAAACTCAACCGGAAGCTCTTGCGAAGGTACAAATACTCCATACGTCAATGGATTCCCCGAACTGTCATTCTTCTCAACCAGACTCATTGGAGCGCTCAGCTCCCTCAAGCTTGTTGATTCCACCGTACCTACCATTTTGGCATGCGACCTGAATCCATTTAACACTTCATTGATGCCAGAGACTACCTCTGTTGTGAAGGACTGATATCCAATCACATAATTACCATCGCGGCGAGGCGTGAAGGCGAAGGAAACATCTGGTTTATCCCCTGCCATGGACCAGTTCACTTCAAAATCGTAATCACTTCCATTCATAGAATCGGTTAATACCGCCGTGCGGCTGTCGGGAAAAGTGATCCCGTCGAATGTAATCCAGCGTTTGTTCATCGTATCGTAGTAATTGGTTCGGCTCCCTGCATTCCCATCCAATAAAACCCATTGCTCCTCAAGTCTTTCCGCCACAGTATTGATTGGCATCCAGTTTCCTGTGTCCGTGTTCCTGTAGAACATGTCACGAACGATGGATTTGCCCCCATCCCATGCTGCTTCATAGAAGGTCGCCTTATAGTTATCATTTTCGATGCTGCCCTTTTCCGTGTAACTGAGATTCGCTAATGTGCGGCTCCGCAGCGGGGGCAACGGCGGTTCTTGCTGCCTGATATTTCCTTCGAACTTGACTGCATCGGCGCGAGTAATAATCGTGCCCGTCGTAGGTTGCGTTCGAGTCAGCCTGACAAATTCGGAATCATCACCACTAAATTCATACTCCCCCAAATCAACCCATCCGACCGATGGACCCGACGAAGGTCTAAGATCCATAAACTTGACATCCGTAATCCCGTTATGAACAATTTCAATCTTCACATTACTATCTGCTTTATCCGCCCAGTCAAGCTTATAGAACGATATTCTCGCCGTCCCTGCTTCCAAGCGTGGATTCCATGTGATGCTTCTACCTACGGCATCCGTATATTTTGAACTGGAATTATTGTATCCCTTCACTCCTGCGCTTGTGGTCCAATAAGGAGCGGAGAACCCGTTATTGGCGTTACCCGCATCAGGTGTCACAACATCATTGATCGTGATGCTCCCGTCATCAATGATAATCGTCTGATAAGGTAAGGTTTCCGCATAAGCGGCCCTTATTCCGATCAGGCTGAAAGGAACTACTATCGTCAACATGAAAACGATGAAGAAAAACAGCTTCCTTTTGACCATACAACTCACAGCCTCCCTTAAATTGATAACGCTTTCAAAATAACAATGCCCTCCTTTGTTCGAAGATCGTAAAGAAGCAATTAGCCTTATCCTTCTGGCTAATCCCGCTCCGTCGTTTTTATCATAGCATGCCATATCACCGTGAAATTTCTTTCATTTCAAGAATTTCTTATAAGATTTTAAGTAAAAAAAGAAACCTACATTCGAATTGATCGCTCCATTGCAATCAGATAGAATGTAGGTCTTCCAAGTGGAAAAATCAATTATAATGGCGGCTGCACCAATAGCAGCTTTCCAATCTGAATGACCGTTTGATCATACCAAGCTGGATGCTGCCGAACATGCTCCATACTTCTTTCATTGCCGCTTGCCTCAAACACGGCCGCTTTGTCTGTCTTCTTGTGGTCAACTTCGAAGCGAACCGTATGTTTCCCATTCGGTAGCACAGGTAAGAAAACATACTGATTTCGATTATGGTCGTTATAGGGTGTGAATCGATCGATAAGGAAGGGTTTCCCTCCATCCACCGACACCTTCAATCTGCCAGAATCCGGCCCCCCGATATCGAATAATCCGATGTGGGTCCCCTCAAACTCCACTGTGATCGTCTCTCCGGGATCGACTGCTCGCCATAGACCAGGAAACAACCAATCGTATTCGCGCACTAAAGCAAAATTATCGGGGGTCATGTAAGACCATCCTGCCGAAAAAAGAGTAAGACTCTCCAATGGCAGCATGGTCGCATACTCCCAAGGATTGGCCGGGACCAAAGTATTCTGAGGCAAGTGATGTTCGATCTTTCCTACGCGATCTCGAAGTTCGCTGATTTTCTCAAACGACCGGGTGATTGTATCCGTGTAAATCTGGTGTCCTTCGGGAATCGTCGGATGGATCGAATCATGCGTAAAAATAACGGCTCCGGGAATGGACACGTCTGCCCTTGAGGTGAAAATGAGCTTTCCATCCGAAACCAATTGACTGACTGCTATGCCCAGATGAATCGAAGGAATGCCGTAATAGTCCGCGACTTCCTCTTGCATAATGGCTCCCTTCTGGTATTCTCCAGACTGAAATAGGGCCACATCTCGCTCCTTCAGCGTATATACGAACAGGATATCGGTAAACCGGCTCCGCTTGCGGATCTGTCGGACAATTCCTTCAATCCGCGCCTTGGACTCCGGAACTCCGCCATCGTTACCAACAAATTCAACAAACACGAGATCAGGCTGATGACGCAGTACATCAGTCTCCAAACGGGCGCAGCCGAGGTCCGATCCTGTCCCATCAATGCCTGCGTTCACAGAGCGGATATCCGCATTGGGATATTGTCCTCGAAGCCAATCCGCCGTCATAACTCTGTATCCTTTAGAACGCGTATTACTGCCACCGAAATAAACGATGGTCACGGTTTCCCCATTTTCCAACTTCTGAATGACATTAGGCAGCCCTCTTCGAGGGAAAAATTCCTTCATCGTAACTTCACCTGGCCTCACTTAGCGTTTTAGGAGCAAAAAATTTTACAGCAAACACTTCATAATAAGGCGAACCATACGTTGCACAGAAATCAAACCGAATTCGGGTTACCCCTTTTGCATGCACCTGATGTTTATTCAACGAAAGATAATTCCCACGGATATTAATTTCACTCTCGGTTCCGTCTTCTAAGGTTAAGGTCACATCATAATCTTGGATAAGTGGCTCGATCGGATCATCGAAATGCTCCAAATTCAGCTGCGAGTTGAACACAAGATGGATTTCATCCAGATTCTTGGGGCTTGCAAAACCAAATTCCAGCCATTCCTGTCCTTCCGTACGTTCAGAAATCCAGCTGTTTGGCAGACCATAAGGTCTGGAGTATCCGTTGACAACATTCACGGGATTATACATATTTTGAGATGGCAATAGGTCTTTGAAGCAAATGTTCTTATTAAGCTTCTTCAGCCTGGACGGCACTTCCGGCCTATAATGAAAGCTGACTGCCCCTGTAATTTTCTCTTCATTGCCGTATACGGCAATGCTCGCCGGGCCTTCCAAAACGATGTAGACCTTGTCATCAGCCGGTTTCTCGCAGCCCAGGTCCAGCGTAATCCAGTCATCGTGACCACCTGAAACAACCAAGTGATAGTCTTTCAGCCCGCTTGTGGGAATATAGTTTTCCTTCCGCTCCCCGCCAAACAGCTTCACTTGCAATGTTTCCGAATGCTCGGATCTATTTTTAATTTTGATTCGCACGCTTTCAGCCATGGATGTCTGAATCGGCAAGACCAAACATAACGCTTTCTCCAAGGAGATCTCTTCGGTTGGATGAACATTATCATAGCTTCGCTGAGACGAGGCACGAATCGTTAATCCGTCAGCAAAATAAGGATCCAACTGCTCTTGAAGCCCTACAATCGTTTGCCCATCTCGAAGCAGCTGCGCTTGAAGCTCACCCATATGGGATTTGACTATGGCTGCAGGGTCGGCCTCGTATTTTAAGCATAACGCAGCTGCCGTTCCTACGGCCTGCCCCATACAACCGCAGGTTGCCATGACCCTTGTCGATCCAAAAGCCACATGGGTAGCGCTTATATTGCGCCCAGCGAACATGAGATTAGGAATATTTCGTGAATATAAGCTGCGGAAAGGGATATTATACAATCCCGGCACGAAATTCCACGCTGTAGCCGGCCCCTCATCGTAGATGCCTTTGTTCGCATGCAGATCCATATACCAGCCTCCGACGGATACAGCATCATCGAAATGAGGCTTTGCTGTGAGATCGTTCTGAGACAACATGTGCTCCCCTATAAACCGCCTCGACTCCCGCTTTCCCGGAATCGGGCATACATAATCCAAGATGAGATTGTCCACATCATCAAACTCGCCGCTATTTTTGATATAATCCCAAATCCCGTACACCAATTTTCGCAGTTCCAAGGCGATGTCTTCATTATTCTTGATAATATCCATATGTCCGCCGTATTCCAGCCACCATAATCCGCCAAGCCCGTTGATTTTCCTCGGAAAAGACCGATGGTTTAAGCCTTTTCTGATACTATCGAAAAAGGCCAACTTCGTAATGTCATACGCAAAGCCTGGTCTTTTGTAAGGAACGGGATAGTCTACGTCACGGGCTTGAAACAGAATCGTATCGCCCATGGTGTAATGATCCGCCACTTCTGGGGCCAACTCCTCCTTATATTCATGCTTCGCCTCTCTTCCCCATCGGAAGTGAGCACCTGCTTGGTATCCAACAATTCCATCGCCGGAGCAATCGATGTAGGTTGGGCTTTCAAAACGAAATTTTCTTTCGGAAGCTAATTGCAGGCCCTCCACCCATTTAATTCTGCCGTTCTCCATGCCCGTTTTATGCACACATGTATTTAGGAACAGAGAAATGTTAGGCTCCTCATAAACCATGTCGAGCAAGACCGTATCCGAAAGCGAAAGCATAAGTTTCTTATTGTATAACGGATTATAATGAAAGATCTTCAGCTTGAGTTCTTCTACCAACCCGCCCTCGCGAGCATAATAGGATGGACTGTTTCCGAGATATGCCGATCCGTTGATATGAACCCTGACCTCGCTGCTCGCATTTCCCCCAAGAACCGGCCGATCATTAATAAATGAAACCTGCAGCCCTTGGCGTGCGGCAGCAATGGCAGCGCATATTCCGGCAATACCTCCGCCTACGACGGTTACATCTGCTTTTATAAGCTCCATTTTGATAACCTCCATGATTAGATGCTTCTATCATGGTAATGGTTTTGGTCCCCTTTTTTTTACATGATTTCGCGAAAAAATCATACATTTTTAGCATCCTTATTTGGTTTCGTAGCGTGTCATTTTTATCCGGTACTGCTTAGGGGTATCCCCCGTATATTCTTTAAATAGTTTGCAAAAGTAACCTTCATTGACGATGCCTACTTCCTCGCACAATTCCAATAAAGAATAATCCTGAACTTGTAAAAGTTCGAGAGCTAATTGGATTTTTTTACGGTTGATATAGCTGATCACGCCTTCATTCATTGTTTTTTTGAATAAACTGCTAAAATACGATGGAGCTAGATTCACTTCCTCGGCAATCGCCTCGAGCGTTAAACGCTGTTTCAGGTTTTTCTCTATAAAATGCATAGCACTCATGATTTCTGCACGATGTAATAGTTGGCCCGCGTGTACGTATTCGAATGTGAAGTCGCCAATATAGGCAAGCTGCTCCTGAAATGCCATAAATTCCATGGGGAATTCTGCTATTTCCGTGGCCATCTTGTTCCCTGATTTAAACTTCTTGGTAATGTCTCTGTACAAGTCTCTGATCATTGGCGCCATGATAGACTTGTGGATTTTATGGTCCGTAACAAATTGGTTCAGATCGGCGAGTGCATTGTCCAGCTCTTCCTTGGAAATCTTTCTTTTCAAACATATCAGAAAATCAGCCAGCTTCTGCTGAAAGTCTGATTTTTTGTCATTATGATATTGGAACCGATGCATGGGTGTTTTTACTACTTTCTCTGTATGATAATAGAAATCGTCACTCACATTTTTAGCTTCCGTGTACGCTTGTTTGATCGATTCCCAGCCTCGGTACGGACCTCCAAAAGCGACGGATACCCTTTGATTCAAATATTGATGCAAATGGGAGACAATCTGCCCTCCCAAGGATTGGCAAGCATATTCCGTTTCCATATCACTGCGGTTATTTTCCCAGGATAAAAAGCCAATAAAACGATTATCGGACAGATCCGCAGCTACGCCACTGCCACCATTCATCACCGTTTCTTCGATTATATTCGTAATCGCATATTTCAAGATGTTTTGATCTGCGGCTGAGTATTCGTTTCGGAAACTTTCATACGTATTCATTTCAACGATGAAGCAGCAATAGTTGGCTTGAAAGAAATGAAACTGCATGCGATTGGCAAAATCCGATGCCCGATGAGAAGGAATTTCGCCTCTGATCAGCTCGTTAAAAAATTGCTTGCGGACTCTATATTTATTTTCAAGCACGGATACGTTTAACGATTGAAATTCAGCTTCTTTTTTCTTAAACTCATTTAAAATTCCGGCTGCCTTATCTAAAGCTCGATCCAAATCCACTTCCTTTAGCGGAACCTTTACAATGTACTCCAATACATTGGCATGAATAGCTCGCTGGGCGTATTCAAAGGACGAATAGGCGGTCAAAAGTATGTATTGGGTATGGGGGAGCTCCACTTTTAGCTGCTCAATCATGGAGATTCCATCCATTCGCGGCATAACGATATCGGATATGACGATATCCGGCTTAAGTTTTAAAATCTCCTCGATCCCATTCAGCCCATTATTCGCTTTTCCCACGAGAACAAATCGTCTATCCCTATGGGAGAGCTCGTTAAAAAACAATTCCAATCTTTGAATGATTAAGTCTTCATCGTCAACAATGAAGCAGGTATAGTCTCTCACCATTATGCATCTCCTTTTTGCAAGTCTGCCGGGAATAAGGCGCGTACACGGGTTATTTCCTTAGGTATGCTAATGATTTGGAGCCCGAATTGCTCTCCGTAGTGAAGTCTTATTCGGCCATGAATATTATTTAACCCGATTCTTTTCCTTTTTACTTCCACATCACTCGGTTCTGAAATTAAAATATGCTTTATTTGATCGGCTGGAATTCCCTCGCCTTGATCAACGACTTCTATGATGACGATGCCGCCCTCCTTGTACGCATGAATCGTAATCGGGCCTTCGATCTCTCCTCCGTTATAACCATGGAAGATACTATTCTCCACAAGGGGCTGCAGCAGCATTCGAAAAACCGGAAAATCCATTAACCCTGCTTCGATATGTTCAATCAAGTGGAAGTTTCTGTTATACCGGATGTTCTGGATCTCGACATAGTCCGCTACATTTCGTAATTCCTGGCGTAGGGAAACCTTCTCTGAAGCGTCATCTATTCCGTATTCCAATAATGAAATGAGCGACCCAATCACAACATCTACTTTCTCTATTTGTCCGAGACGTATAACATTGCTGATCGAACCAAGCGTGTTATACAGAAAATGAGGGTTTATTTGAGACTGCAGCACTTGGATCTCCAGCTTCCGTTCAAGCTCATTATGAAGCTCCGCTCGCCGAATCAGTTCCACAATTTGCTGCAGCATCCGATCGAAGGCTCGGGAAAGATCACCAAACTCATCGTTTCGGTTAATCGTTATGGTCGTTGTGAGGAAGCCTTGCTCCACCCGCTTCATTTTTGTTTTGAGCGCATAGAGTGGATTCCTAATATATTTGGCAATAAAAAAAGAAATGAACAAACTTAAGAGAAGACCTGCAGCTAGCAGCTCGATATAATAGGTTTCCAATCTGGACAAAGCTGCTTTCAAGCGTGATTCATCGTTGATCGAGATCATGGTCCAGTTGAATTTCTCCGTCGGTTTTTTCAGAAGGTAGACCGGAATGCCATCCTTGGTATGCAGTTGAAGAATTGTTTCTGTTGTATCCAGAATTTGTTCCGCTGACGTTTCTCCGATTGAAAACGTATGATCTTGAATATTCAGCAGTCCTTTATTCTCAGAAAATCCGGCAATAATTTGACCCGATGCGGTGATCAGAGCCAGATTCATTTGTTCCTGTTTATTAATCTTGAACAAGGTCTCTTCAATGGCATTTAGATCCAAATCTACCGCAATAGCCATAGGAAACGGAGCTCCGTTCAGATATCGAACCATCGTAACTGTCCAGCCTGAATACTTGGATTTGTAAGGATCACTAACAAAGGTAGTCCTTCTGTTCTTGTCAGCCGCATCAAACAAAGGCTCTCTTTCCGATAAGGGTTCATCGAATATTCGGGTAGGTGTACTTCCGCCTAGAATGGATAAATCGCTTTTGATCAAATAAATATTACTGACGTAATTACTGTTGAGTTCATACAGCTCTCTTAATTGCTTTTTAATCACTTCCGTATTGTCAATGTTGGCTTTCACCGATGTTTCGACTGAGAAGAGAATCGTCTGGAAGGAGGAAAAATTAACGGTGAAATACTGGTCTACCTTGTCAAGTATTTGGTTGGTGTAATAAAGGTCATTGGTTCTTATTTCCTTTTGGACATAGCGATAAGACAATTGACTTATCAAGATGATGCAGCTTAATACAAATGCAAATACGATAAAAAATAATTTTAAAGGCAAGCTGAATCTTCTTCGCATCGATCATCTTCCTTTTACTTCCATAGTAAACTAAGAATAGCATAGGACAATAAAGAGAGGGCTACGAATAGCCACTCTCTTCGTTAATATTTTACTTGATAAGGCCGGCTTCTTTAAATTGCTTGATTGCAGAATCCTTATATTTCTGCATGTCAAACTTGGTATCCAGCGTTTGGAGGAAATTGTCCCAGCTCGAAAGAGGATCTTTGCCCGTCATAAATTTGACCAAGCTTTCATTAATGAAACGTTGGCGGTCAGCATCCAAGGTATCGCTGGGGTCTGGGGTCAATAAATTTCCGGGCAACGTTGGCCCCACATATTGCTGATTGTTCTTGAATGCTTCCGCCGTCTTCGGATTCTGGAAGCTAAAGTACTCAGCATCATCACCACGGCGCGGCATTCTATAATGATCGACCCACAGGTACTTTTCTTTCATTTCCTTCGATAATTCGGAGGTTTTATTTTTGATTTTGCCGTCCACCACATCCCAATGAATCCCTTTGATTCCGTATGCAAAGTTTGGATAGGCTTCTTCGTCCGTAAAGAGATAATTCAGCATGGACAAGATCCGAATGATTTTGTCCTTATCCGCTTTCGCGGATATGGCCCATGAATTGCCTTGGAACGATTTTCTCTCTACAATTTGATCACCGTAAGGACCTTTCATCGGAGGAATGACGATCCATTCCGGCACCTCTCCACTGATTTCTTTCATTTTCTGCTGATAATCCGGTTCCAGCCTACGGGCATCTCTGATCATAAAGCCAACTTTACCCTTAAATAACTTCTGGTCCAACAACTCAGGCGAATTCATCGTCACCCAGTCTGGGTCTACCACATTGGCTGCCATCATTTTATTAATGTAAGCAAGCGCCTCTTTCATTTTGGGATCGATAAATAGGAATACCGGTTCATTATCTTTCACTTCAACGGCTGAAGGAGGATTGACGCCAAACATCCACATCAAGCTATCGAAGCCGTAGGTTTGCAAATTGCCTTCTTTATTCATACCGCCGATGAATCCGTACGTATCGTTTTTGCCATTACCATCCGGGTCTTTCTCTGTAAAGGCTTTCATAACTTCAAAGAGCTCGTCAGGTGTCGTTGGCACTTCCATATTCAGCTTTTTCAGCCAATCGTTGCGGATGAAGAAGCTTCGACTGATACCGTTTACATTATCATAGCCTGGAACTCCAATGGTTTTTCCTTGATAGGACATCGCTTCCCAGGAGTCGCTGCTAAAACGTTTCTGTAATTCAGGAAACTGATCCAGATACGGTGTCAAATCCGCAAGAACGCCTTGGTCATAATATTGTGCAAGATCAGCACGGCTCTTCAAGAAGATCAAATCTGGAATATCCCCACCTGCAATGAGCGTATTCAGTTTGGTTGTTGCCTGCCCAGCTTGAGGAATCATCATATCCAAGTCGATGTTCATCTCTTTTTCCAACATTTGGCGTTGAATATCTTCATCACGTGGGGGTATCGGAGCAGCAGCATTGAAAGTACCTTGGTTAAACATTGAAATTTTCATTTTGGTTTCAAATTGGCTGGACTTACCTTGCGAATTACTCGAAGCTGTCGAGGTAACTTCTCCCTGTTCCCCACATCCTGACAATACCGTTCCTAAACCAACTATTGCCGTCAGAATAGCAAATGAAATCTTTTTACGCTGCATATTGACCTCTCCTTTTGCTTATATATTATCACGGTTTCCCCGTAATAACTTAGGTTGCAATTCCTTTTAACCTTTAACTGATCCCAAGAGCACACCTTTGGTAAAATGCTTCTGCATAAATGGATAAACCATCAAAATCGGAACCGTAGTCACGACGACAGCGGCCATTTGCACAGCGAATGTGCTAACTGCTCCGGAATTGGCAATCGAATCAGCGCTTTGTGTTGCGACGTTAAGCAGAATGTTGCGCAAGACAACTTGAAGTGGCATGAGGTTCGAATCATTGATGTAAACAATAGCATCGAAATAACTGTTCCAATGGCCGACGGCGTAAAACAAGGAAATGGTGGCAAGGACGGGCAAAGACAGGGGTAAAATGATCCGCCATAACGACTGAAGCTCACTTGCACCGTCAACCCTCGCTGATTCCTCGATTTCGCCAGGCAATTGCTCGAAAAAGCCTTTAATAATCACCAGATTAAATGCACTAATGAGATTTGGAATAATCAATACCCACGGACTGTCTAGCAATCCGAGAGAGCGGATTAGTAAATAAGTTGGAATTAACCCCCCACTGAACATCATGGTAAACACAATGAATAGTAAAAACGGACTGCGACCCGGCAAATATTTTTTGGATAACGGGTACGCCGCGATTACCGTAAAAAACACATTTAACGCAGTGCCTACAATCGTTCGAAACAATGTAATTTTATACGCCTGCCCGATACCATGAGAAATGAATACTTCTTTATAGGCTATAAAGGTAAAGGATTCTGGTATAATAACAATCCCTTTTCTTAACACTTCCGATTCTGGCGTCACTGAGACAGCAACCACGTATAGAAAGGGTAGTAAGCAAAGTAGGGATAGAAAAATAAGAATCACATAAACGACGGCTTGCCAGACTTTTTCCCCGATTGTCAAATTAATCATTTTAAAAACCACCTCACCAAATTTGCCCATCGAATTTTTTGGCGAGCTTATTCGCTGCCAACACTAAAACAAATCCGATGACAGCTTTAAACAATCCTACAGCAGTAGCCAAGCCAATCTTAAGACGCTCCAACCCTTCACGGTATACCCATGTGTCGATAATGTCGATCTTCTCCTGGTTAAAGCTGTTGGCAAACATGAATATTTGGTCAAAGCCAGCATCCAGAATATGGCTTAATTTAAGGATCAGCATCAGAATAATGACTCCTCGAATGCCGGGTAAAGTGATATGCCAGAGCTGTCTCCATTTGGAAGCGCCATCCATTCGAGCTGCTTCATATAAGCTTGGATCGATTCCTGCTAATGCTGCAAGGTACAATATCGCTCCCCATCCAATATCCTTCCATACTTCAGATAGGATGATCAGCAGTCTGCCCCAGGCAGGTTCCGTTAGAAATGAGATGGGTTCAACCCCAATTTCCTTCAAAATCATGTTAAAGAGACCATCCCCTGGGGCTAATAATGCCACCAAGATTCCATAAACAATGACCCATGACAGAAAATGAGGCAAATAAGTGATCGTTTGTACGATTTTCTTAAACCAATGGCTATAAACTTCATTGAGGAGTAAAGCAAGTACGATGGGAGCGGAGAAACCGAACAATAGCTTATACAGCGATATGATAATCGTATTTCCCATGATGTCCCAGAAATAAACGCCGTTCATAAAATCCGTAAAATTTTTAAGTCCCACCCACGGGCTATCCCATAGTCCCAAAGCCAGGTTATAGTTTTTAAAAGCAATCATGATTCCCGCCATAGGAATGTATTTGAATACGGCAAAGTAAACTAATGCCGGCAATAAGAGAGCATACATCACTTTATACTTTTGTAGCGTTCTTATCCATGACTTCCGCTTTTTGGAGAGGGGAATGGCGTCCGCTGCCAATTTTGCTTGCATATCATCACCTCATCTTTGTTTGTAGTTGTATAATAGCACCCCCCTATCGGATAAATTTCTGAAATTTCAAGAATTTCTTATAAGATATTTAGTAAGTTCCATGGTTTCAACAAATCCACTAGAACATATGTAGCGTTAGTTGTTAAGTAAATCATGCAATAGAACAACAAATAAAGTAAAAAGTACGATTATCCTAAAAATAAAAACGCCGCCTTATAGGCGGCAAAACTTCAATTTACGCCATACATCTGTTAGCATCAGATCAGAGGCGTACCTTTTTGGAAACAGAAAGTCAAACTTTCTCCCGGAATATATCAGCCCGGTGCGGATGGTTGGGATGCCCGATCGTTTTGATTCGAAGTTTCCGGCATGAGGATTTAGCCTTCTTCCCTCCGGACACCACTTTCATACCGGGGAAAAGATCGACGACAAGCTGCAGAATAGTTATTCCCTAATCCAAATCCTCTCTCTAAGAAGTTCGATTCTTACCTTGTCCTTCAAAGGGGTGTAGGGGAAACGCGTTCCACATCACCGATGAGCAGCTTAACCATGGCATGTTATATTTTAGAATAGTGTAGGAATTTGACATGAAACAGCATCAATAAATCTTGGATCAAACCCATAATAAGTCCAATATGCCCCATTCCATCGATAACCTGAAGCTTCACCGTATTCAAGCCGGGTTGGGTAAAACCAGAATCTCTCCCCGTTCAATAGCCAAACATAAGTGTATTGAAATAAGCAGTCAACTATATAAGATACAGCAGGTTTTTCTGGGATGAATGTAGGGGGAGGAGATTGTGGCACTAATGACATTTGACTTCACTCCTTATAAAAGAGATTTGTTTGTACAATTGCGTTTTTTTCTTCCGAGCTCTTTCGTTTTCCCATATATAATACGTAGGCGAATAACTAAATGACTGTGCAAATGCCTAGTTCAGAGAAAACCACAACGGCTCCTTGTCCCTTTTCACCAGTTTCCTTTTCAATTTCGATCTATTTCCGGAAATAAAGAGCTCGCCGATAAACGCATGGCAAGAGTGAGCCCTACGTCAAAATCACACTCAATTCGGTCCATTTTCCATGCCGATGCATCTCGACTTTGCAGAAGATCCACATGAAAAAGCTACACCGATTCGCCTTGGTTTTCGAAAGCGTCCGGCTGATGAGGTGATCCAAGAACTAGGAGAATACGTATTACCGTACTTTCCGCCGCACAAAATCGAAAAAACATCATCGGATTGGCCCAAATCCTGATAGTGATTTTCAAGTTGTGAATTTATGAATAGCATGACAAAGCACCCGGATATATATATCCGGGTGCTTTTTATAGCCAAGTTTTTAAGTGGGGATGCATTATATAAAAGAGGCAGACTGAGATTAACACCGCTGGCTTTAATTGCGATCCGAACTTCATCCGGGCTGAGTTTATGATCTGGAACTTCAACAATCTTTAGCTTTGAAATATCCCCGTATTCTTCGATTCCAGTTCCCTGCATACGATACACCCTTAGTTGCGATCATGTAAGACTGTGCCTCTTTTCATATCTTCAACTTCTTTACGCTGATTTCTGATAACGTTCTCGTAGTAGCGACGTCCATTGTTCATAGTCTATTTGAATCAAATTAAAGCATCTTACATAATTGTCCAATCATTCTCTTTTTGTTCAACATATCTTGGAGGTATCAAATAAAAGGAGTTGATATTTTGGTACGTATTCTCGATAAAGCTGCCGTCCAGCCGCGCCGTAGATTCAACTTAGCAAACTCATTTATTATCCGTCGTTCACCAGCAAGATCTCGCCTTGCAACAATCACTATACGGATTCCAGTCAATTCTCAACGTAATCGGGTAGATTTGGTAGCAACCGTGGGTGTTCGAGGTGTCACTGGTATTGCACAAATACTCTTTAGAATCTTCCGCGATGGAAGAGAGATTTTCAACACACAACAAGGTATCGAATCTGCTGGCTCTGAACAAAATTATGCTGTTACGTTCCAGGCGGAAGATAGAAATGTATTAGCTGGTACCCATGTTTACACAGTCACAGCAGAAAATCTTACTGCAAATACAAGAGCCGATGTTGTTGGGCCGATATCGTTTAGTGGGTTAGCCGTTAAAACGAGAACCTAATACCGTATTGGCAATAATTTTTCGCACCTGAATAGAGAGCCCTGCAAAAACCTCTATTTTGAGGGAATGGGTACTTCCAAGATGGAAAAAGAGTAAAAAGCAGCTCGTTCCTCGTCAGAGGATAGGCTGCTTTTGCTCATTTACACTTAGCATAACTGCCCTTTAGGTTAATTCATCAATTAATTTCTTGCGCTGATTTCCTATAAGGTTTCTTGTGTTCACGAACCCGAGAGGCCTAAGGCGCGTAGCGCCGGGTCGAAGACTTAGCCTCGCAGGGTTGTCTGCTGAATCCACTTTTTCGGAAATCCTCTGCAGACTAAGGCGGAACAGCCCGCAGCTTAAACACGGTGTTATATGATCTCAGCGCCTTCTTCGAGAGACTTACAAATTCCCCGTTAGTTGGACAACATGGATTAGACAACTCCTATCGTATTCAAAAAATCATCAATCTTAAGAGGGGGATCATGGTATGACTTATTTTGGTTCGAGCGCACGATCCCTAGGTAATTTAGAAATTCATTACTCCAGAAAATCCATTTAATTCCCACTCTCCATGTTTGTTTGGAGTAAAAATGTATTCTCTTTTCCAACCCTTTAACTTCTCATCATCGCCAACATATTCTTCCTTAATGCTTAATCTAGTTTGATTAAAAAACTCATGCTCGAAGTAACTCTTATAAATGACCGCATTTGTTATAGTTATTCCTTTATGAAAGACAGTTGGGTATAATGTAGTCTGTTGTACATACATATCTGACTCGGGATCGGAATCCATATTATTGATAAATAATATAGATAGAATATCCTTAGCATGGACTCCAAACTCTTCGGTAAAAGATTTCTCTAATTCCTTATACTCCAGTTTTGACACCTTTTCTCTCAATGCTAAATCAATGATCATTTTTTCTTTCTTCTCAACCATTTCAATTGCAGTGTTTATGTCGAAATCAATTGTTTCTTCTTTTATCGGCTTTAATTGTTCTGATGATTGACAAGCCGATAAAAACAAAATAACAAATAGCTACTCTCCCCTACAAAACACCTATATCCTTTTTCTAGTATCTTTCACTTGTTATTGGGAACAATTGGATTTCTTTAAATATTCATGTTTCAAAATACTCATCATTATACGATCGACATATTGACCATTTTTATAGACCTCGTCTCTTAGTATGCCATCCTTCTTGAAACCAGCCTTTTCATAACTCCGAATAGCACCAGGATTATCAGCATCTACCGTCAAATACACTTTATGAAGGTTTAAACGCTCGAACGCAAAATCCAGGACAACACTTGTCTCTTCTGTTGCATAACCTTGCCCCTATACCATTTTGTTCCCAATCCAAATACCAAATTCAGCATGCTTGGACCAAGGATGGATCTTAAACAATTGGGTACTGCCAATCGGGATGCCGTCTTCTTTTATTATGGTAAAATAGACAGCTGATGAATCTGTTTGCGCGTACCTCCGTGTACGTTCTCTGACCACTTCCGGTGTTAGGGGCATACCACTTCCTGATGGTAACGTTCGGTTAACTACAGGATCGGACAGCCATTCATATCGTTGTTCCCAATCTTCTTCAACAACAGGCCGTAATGTTACTCGTTGTCCGTATAGCATATTTCCCCTCCGTGTACCTAGATAGTTAATTATTTTAGCCCACAATTTTGGGTATACCATTTGTATCATAATAATGAATTTCATCTAAGCAAGTATGTTATATAATGTGCCCGCATTGACGAACCCTCACCGACTTAAGCTACCAATGGGAGCGGCCGCGATGCGGTTGTCGGTGCAGGGTTGTCGCCTGGTTCCACTTCCCTGAAATGCCTCTCGGCGACCATGGGGTAGCTTTCTGGCCCGCAGCGTGAATATAGTGTTATATGATGGGAATGCCTTCTTCGAGTTTAAGACAATTGCTTTACCCAATTCGGTATGTGATGACCAAAGTATTTAGTAATCTTCTCAGCTTCTGTTAATACATACTTGATACCTTGGTCATTTAAAAACCAGTTATTCTTGCTTATTCTAAAATCATCTTGCTTTACTTGGAAAACTATATTTGACGGGAATACTGTTTGATAAGTCATTAATGCACGTCTTGAGAAAAATGATTTACAAACTATAATAGCTCGAGTGACCATAATGTTATGTTCTTTTAAGACTTGCCATGAGTTTCTTGCATTATCGAATGTGTTCTTAGCTTGATCCTCTCTAAGAATTGCCTCTTTAGGAATTCCAAGTGACAAACCGATGTCTCTTTGAAATTCCCATTCAGTGATTGTTAACTTAGGATTATTACCACCGGATGGAAGTATATATGGTGCTAATCCAGATTTATATAAATCACATGCAATCTTCATCGGCTTTGTATGACTTCCTCCGGGAACAAGGATGACATCTGCCGGTAATAGATCTTCTTCTTTTACAAATACTAGTTGAGTAATGCAATCAAAAGGATATCGCTTCAAGGTAACACCTCCAAATATGCATTCCTTTCATATAACGTTCCCGTATTCACGATGTCCCCCCCCCTTAAGGGACGAAGTCCCGGCCGCGATGCGGTTAGTCGGTGCGGATGTGTCCGCTGAATCTACTCCTCTGCTGATCACATCTCATGGACCGAGGAGCCACCAGGCTCCGATGCGTGAATATTATGTTACATGATGTCAATGCCCTCTCGAATTAGCCCACAAAATGATCTTTGATTAATTTCATTTCGATATTATTCCACGTGCGTCCTGCTTTATCTTGATATACATTCTCCATACGATTCATCTTCTTAAAACCAATATTCTCGTAACATCTTATTGCCGATACATTAAAATCAAATACGTTTAAATTTATTGCCTTTAATCTGAATTGTTCAAATCCAATCTTTACAATTTCCTTTAATGCCTTGCTTCCAATTCCTCTTCCTCGATTTTGCGTTTCACCAATTAAAAATCTTCCAATTGCAGCTTCTTCAAGTTCTTTATTAAACCTGCATAGTTGTATTGTTCCAACAAATTGCTCTGCCTCTTTGATCCTATATATATAAACATCCGATTCAATCGTATTTATTCCTTTACTGTAATGGGCTTTCAATTGTTCTATGGTTAATGGATAGGAATAAGTTAAACCTGCCCATTGTACGATGAAATCTTCATCTTTTTGATTTATCCATTCTATGATCGTTGTAAAATCTTGTTCTGATAATGCTTCTAAATAAACCTTCATTGAATGATCCTCCAAAATAAGCAGCATTGATTTCATGTAACGTTCTTGTATTCACGACGCCCCACCCCCTTAAGGGACGAAGTCCCGGCCGCGATGCGGTTAGGTGGTGCGGGTGTGTCCGGCTGAATTCACTTCCCTGTTACTGTAATGCCTCTCCGAATCCACTTCTAACTTCTGCCAGACCGTGGGCGAATGGCCCGATGCGTGAATATAGCGTTATACGAATCTTCCGACTTCATCGAACCTACTGAACATGATCTTGATCTTCATTGCTTACTTTTGATCTTCTTCTGCCTTTGACTAGATTAGCTTTTGAACATTGATCTATATCTACGTTAATTATCAAATAACCCTCTGCCAATCAAATTTGCAGTAACCGGCTTCTTACCAATTTCTCTTGACCATATAGATAATTGACCGATGTGGTGGATCTCGTGGGCGATCACATGCCGCATTACTTCGCCGTATTTATGGGGCTCCCTTTCCCCTTCATCAGTGATATCAATCATAAAGCGGTCTTCTAGGCTGCCATTCCAATCATAAACAAACGGAGCTAGTTCCTCGTGGCAACGGGCGGAAAAATCTTTTATCTGCTGTAAGCTTGCCACTTCCTTGAATTGTGGGATATCAATCGCTTTTTCTTGTATTCCACCGCAAATCCAGCCATACTCGACTGCCACTATGTGATACAGCGTGGGGAGAATGTACCCAATACCGCCGGTGCGTTGTTTCAGCAACTCTTCCTCACTCACAGTTTCACACCAATCAAACCAATCTCTGCGAACTTGCCAGTTATACTCGAATAGTGTTAACATGCGGTAGCCTCCTAAAAACTTCGTTGATACTCATTCTATTCGCGAGATAATTGTGTTGTCCTGCTCTTTAGTTTAGCTTCCAAACTGCATCTGCGAAACGACCCAGCCTTAGATAGCTCTTATCTTAGGCTGGGTCGTTTGTTGTCTGAGTGTTCTTCCATGATTATACATCTGACAACCAAGGGGTGGTAGCCCCGCAGCGTGAATACATTGTTATGCGCGGTTACTGTCTTCGAAGCATCACCTAAAAACCTTTGATCAAGATTCCAACTCTATTTTTTGCTTTGGTATAAAAACTCAACTTCACCATCTAGCAAATATCGATATTCAAATAATTGCATTGTTCTTTCCCTTATTCTCTCCTTTATAACTGTGACTAAGCTTACCGATCCTCGTGATCCAAGGTAACCATTATCAATAAATGTTTTCTCTACAAATTTTGTTTCCCTTAAGTGATACTGTAACCATTCTTTCTGCGATTCAATTAGTGCTTCTCTTGGTTCTCTATCCAACTTAGAAAGAAGCTTTTTATATATTTGATTCAACTCTTTATCCCAAATCTCTGTATATTTACTTTCCAACGCCCCCCATCCCAATGTTGTAATAATCTCTTTGGAATTTTGAAATTCATTAAATTCCACTTCATAATCATGATCTATAGGATTTCGAAGCATTTCATCATAAAATTCTCCTTTCAATTCATAGTTCCCAATGCTCATGGATAACACTTCATTGTTAGAAGGATCTGATCGACCTTCAGTTATTTCTTTTGATTCTGTTCCATTACCTGTACTCACTACATCAGGAGGCAGTTCAGAATTCATTATTGATTTAGTTTCGTTGTTCAAGGTAGTCGATTGACTAATATTTTGACAAGATGAAAACACTATCGTAATAAAAAATAATAAGAGTATCTTACCTTTCATAAATTATCTCCTTAAATATCATCTTTAATATTTACCGGTAATGGCGCATAACGTTTCCATATTCACGATGTCCCCCCGACTTAAGGCCGCGTCAGCAGCCGGCCGCGGTGCGGATGTGTCCGTTGAATCAGCTCCACTGCCAAATGCTTCTCGCGGACCGAGGGCCGAATGGCCCGATGCGTGAATATAATGTTAGACGACGTTATTTGGCTTCAGAGCGATTTCCCACATGACCTTCTTATTCTGGTACCTTAAAAGTTCATATTCTTCTATGTACATGTACTCCCACTTATCTTTGCTGAAAAACCGCTCTATCTCACTCTGATCAAAGAATCTTCTATTAATCCCTTCATTCTTGTATAGATACTTGTCCTGGCTTTGTTGAACTTCACCTTTATTTACTATTTCTTTTGTCGAATTTAATCTACACAACAATAGTCCTTTCGTATTTAACGCACTATGTATGTTATTTATTATTTTATTGGTCGTATCTTCATCAAAATAATGCAGACTGAGATCCGTTATTAATATGTCTATGGATCCTTTATCAAAGGGTATCCCCTCACTCATGTCAAAGCAATGCGTCTTACAATCAGGAATTGATCCCTTAAGTTTTCTCAGTGCTTCCTCAGAGATATCACATGCTATTGGATTAAATCCTCTCTCTGATAAATAAAGGCTGTTATTCCCTATACCACATCCTAAATCAATAATCCGCATATTAGCTTCATTGAATTCTTTTGAATATTTATCAAGCCAATTATCATAGGTGGGCTTCATGTTTGGTCTTTGAAATGAATGATTCCAATATTCCTTTAAGCTTTTCATAGTAATCTCCATTCAAGTAATGTCGTCTAACGTTCCTGTATTCACGACTCAGCGTACGCTGAGTGTCCGGCGAACGCCGGACCAAGGACGAATGTCCGCAGCGTGAATATTATGTTATACGAAGGGACCTTGAGTTGCTTACAAATGCTTACGACAAGAGTTTATGAATATCCTTTAAGTTCTCTTTTAACTGGTTTGAAAATTCAATGTCGTATTCAAAAGATCCCTTTAATGTGGTTTCAATCAATCGATTTCTGGAATATCTTCTGTTCTTAATCGAATAGGCGATTTCATAGCGTCCCATTCTTTGATCCATAAAAGTCACTTCTAATTCTTCTTCACTTATTGCTCTTAAACTTATATGTTCTACTTCGCCATTTTCAGCCTTTAAAAGCCCTTCGATAAAACGATTCAATTCTTCCTGATCAATCCAGATCTCAACCTGTCCTGCAAACTGATCGTCCTTTATATTCACTAAGTAATTAATGGATTTAGATCGCTCTAATTCAACGTCTATAAATGAAAAAATGATATGTGACTTCTTATCTTCGGATTGAAGAACAAAATCATACTTCTCAAGTGGCTTATTAAATATCAAATACTTCGTCCTTTCGTATAACGTTTTAGTATTCACGAGCCCGTAAGGCTGTTGAGCCTCTAATACCTCTAATAATTACATCGATATTTTCATCATTCACAAAATCAGCAACTATTCCATTATGTTGAATTATCTTAACGTTTTTCAAATGATTTGTAGATAGCAATACAATTTTGCATCTTTGTTCTGCACTAAACATATGATTTTTTTGAGAATTCTGGGCAATAACAACAGTCACGGAATCAAATATTTTTGTTGCTCGTTCGAGTATATTTAAATGTCCTAATGTAAAAGGATCGAACGATCCTGGATAAACTGCTTTCATAACTCATCTCCAATTTTTTAGATTTGCAGCAAATGCATATAACGTTCTCGTATTCACGAAACGACCCAGCCTTAGATAGCTCTTATCTTAGGCTGGGTCGTTTATTGTCTGAGCATCTCCTTCGATTGTTCATCTGACAACCAAGAGACCGCAAGGTATCGCAGCGTGAATATTATGTTAAGTGAAGTCTCCCACTTCCTGAATAGCTTTCATAATTATTGGTTTTATTTCTTGCAAATTTCTTGTAGATACTTCCCAAATGATGCTTTCATCAATACCGAAGTATTCATGAATCAAGATGTTCCTTAGCCCAATCATATTCCTCCATGGAACTTCCTGATACTTTTTCTTTATTTCTTCATTAATGTTTCTAGCCGCTTCTCCAATTATTTCTAGATTTCGTACTACTGCATCCAAAAGCATTTGATTTGATAAAAAGTCTTCATACCCAACGTTCAAGAGATACGATTCTATCCGATGAATTGACTCTAAAATGTCCATTAATGAATTTATTGGCCGTTTCACTGATATTGTACCTCACTAAGTATTTCATCCTTCATATAAGGTTTAATGGCATTAGGAGTAACAAGATCAATGTGGCGGTTAAATATAGTCTCCAAATAATGCTTCAGCTCCAGGAATTCAAATCCAACAGGACGAGAAAATTCAACTAACAAATCAATATCACTGTTTTCTGTCTGTTCATCACGAGCAAAGGAACCAAATAGCCCGATCTTCTCGACGTAAAAATGTTCCTTCAAATAATGCTTTTCGGATCTCAATTTATTTTCAATATCTTCTCGCTTCAATGAACTTCCCTCCTCTGAATCATTATTATGCTTTCATTATAACCTAAAGAGTTATTTTTGGTTCCTAGTGTCTTACGGGAGATTTCACTTAACGTTCCTGTATTTACGACGTCCGACGAAGTCGGATGTGTCTGCTGAGTCCGCTTCCCTGAAATCCATCCAGCAGAACAAGGCTCCGTTAGGAGCCGCAGCTTGAATATTATGTTAGACGACGGAATCTCTTCATGAATCGACCTTCACTATGTATCTTCAGCAGGTACATATTCAATCAAATCAGATAATTTGCAGTTAAATGTATCGCATAGCTTGAATAAGGTTTCTAATTTTGTTGTTTCTATATTGGTTTCCCTGTATAACTTGTTAATTGAATTCCGACTTAATCCTGATTTCGCCATCAATTCAGTTATATCATCTATTCGATGCTCTGCCATAAGTTCTCTTATATTACACTTGATAATGCTCATTTTTTCCCCTCCATAATTCTATCTTATCTCTCTTACCAGCAATCATCAACGAAAAGCGAAGTGTTAACTCTATAAAGTCAAATATTCACCTTGTAACTAACTCTATAAAGTTATATAATAACTCTATAGAGTTAAAAAGGGAGGTCTAACATATGGTTAATACATTAGATTCATTAGCAGAACCACTCATAAGAATACGATTGGAATTACTCTACACTGAACTTTCAGAACATCATACCGAATACAGTCAACTTACTTTAGAAACAGATCAATATTTCAGTACGCTTCGTGATGCTTTACCCGATCAACTTCAACATACAGCTTTTCTTTACGAAGACGCTCAAATTTCTCTCCAGTCCATCCTAGAAAGAAGTATTTACATACAAGGTTTCAAAGATGCTCTACAACTCTTTTGTGAGTTACAGAACTCTGGCATTTAGAGGGTCTTCCGACCCGCTGTTCTATTATTATTGATTCTGTCGTATAACGTCTCTCGTATTCACGACGCGAGCCGGCCTTAGATAGCTCCTATCTTAGGTCGGCTCGTGTGTCGTCCGAGTTATCTTCTTCGATTATTATACATCTGGCGACCAAGGGCCGTAAGCCCCGCAGCATGAATATAATGTTATGGGATGTACCGGCTTCTTGAATATACTTACAAGCTATCACTTCTGTATTTGTTAATATAATTATCTAGTGTTTCTCTGGCATTTTCGTAAATTCTTATTACTTCATCCAATTCGTTCTTTATTTCTATGTTATTTTCCCAATATTCTTTATCGACTCTTAATATTGAACAAAATAAATCTCCAACATATAATTCACCTGATTGTAAAGGGTTCTCAGCTAATCGCTCCAGTGCTAAAGGCAAAAGAATATCTAAACTAGTTTGTTGTAGTATTAATAGTCTCAGATCTTCAAGATTGAACTCATTTAAAGGTTTCTTTCTTAATTCATGAGAACGGACTACCAATCCAGAGCTAAAAACTGGTTCACTCCAGCCCTCTCCTTCAAGTTCTTCGAGGGTTTTAGTTATATCTACTTGCTTCATGAATCTCCCCCCACTCCTTAAATAGTCAGTTCCCGGTATTTCACATAACGTCTCTCGTATTCACGACGCCCATTACCCTTAGATAGCTCTTAAGATATTATGTATACTAAATTCGTTTCAAAAACTTGAAACCCTTTATCTATGCGGTTTTCACGGTTTTAAAAGAGTTATGAAGAGTGCAAAAGTGGATATGTTTTGTGGGCAAGTTGTGGGCAAGTAGAAACACATATTAAAAATCCCACCACCGATTAAGGTAAGTGGGATTTTTTATACTAAGCGGGTGATGGGAATCGAACCCACGCTACCAGCTTGGAAGGCTGGCCGTTCCGTACATCATCGTTGCTCTATCTTATCAAAAACACCGTCAAATAAGCAACTTTGATTTTTTGATGCGGTCTACAATAGCCTATCTATATCATGTTTCTACTATTATACTGCCCCATTTTTTCCCCATAATCAAAATACTATAATAAGAAGAAGACCATTGCTTAATCAAGCAACAGGTCTTCTTCTTATATGCCTCTCGTCTGATACTCTTCAATATTTCGTCCAGTAGTCTATATTCCTCGGCGGCGGTGATTTCTCCAGCTCTTCTGTCTTGATGATCTGAATCCCATCTGTCACAGATTTATCAGGCCACACGATGAACCCTCGATCTTCCAGGTACTGCAGCCCTGTCAGTAAATCCGGACGCCTCCGCCCGGTCATCCTCTCCAACCGTCTAAAATCAGGCATACGGCTTTTATGTACTGGACTCGGGTAATTGATAAGGATTCGAAGCAGCCTACGTTCAGGATCGGGTAGCATATGGAATACCTCCTGTAAGAACATACGTTTGTATTATATCAGCAATAAAACAAAAAAAAGAACCCCGCCAGCCTAAGCCAGCAGGGATCTTTTGAAACAAAAGCAACGGTTCCAATACCGAGCTCTGTGCGAAAGGAGGAAAGCACGAACTCTAAAGCAGTTTATTCCACCCCACTAGAGTATGTGCATTGAAAAAGACCCCACCAGATTTTGCAGGTAGGGTCTTAGTTTAAACTAGAGAAATTAAACCCAGAAAGAACTTAAAATGATAACCAACAAGATAAAGAGAACAAGAACTGCTCCGACTGAGTTTTTACCGCCGTATCCACCTTCGTAACCAACTTCACCCATGAGGACTCCTCCTTTCTACGATCTCGATACAATGTATTCAAAAACTCAAGCAATGCTAGGGCCAATATTCTTATTAACAAAAAAAACGCCAGCCTAAGCCAGCGAGGTTCTTTTTACCGATGCGGCGCTGACCACATGGATATCACGGGTTGTGTTACTCAAGTTTTTTTCTACTTCCCGTCAATGCGGACGGAAAATGGAGCATATGACACCGAACAAAAAGGAAGCTGTCACAAAAGCCATAAAAATGACTGCGAGACAGCTTCTTCTTTTTTTAAAGAAGGAAACCTGAGCTGTAGTTGGCGGGCTACACTTCATGTATATTCACAGAAATGCCACTTTGCTAATCATTTTCAAATGTACATCATCAAAAAAAATACAAAGGGGCTGCAACAACTCCCTCACGTTAAAAACTTCCTCCTCCACCCAAGCAGTAATCGAAATAGGCTAAAAAATTAGGCTAAACACTTAGTTAATCGCCCAAGCTTATACATAAGTAACCACATATTAATAACATGACTCTAAAACAAAGGAGGATTACGCATGAGCGCTGATGCCGGGTATGGCTATGGCCGTAGTGCTACTTTTGTCTTGGTTCTGTACATTCTTCTCGTTATCATTTTGGCAGCAGGTTGTTGGATCTAAAAACTGATGAAAACAGAAGCTGTTCCCAAAGCCATGAAAATGGCTGCGGGACAGCCCATTACAAAAAAACCATTCCGGGGTAAAATGAAAGTGTCGCTAAACCATCAAAAAAGACCCTGCCAGCCAGTAATAGGCCCGCAGGGTACTCGTGTTATTTGTTTAATTTCTGGAGAATACTTTTTTCCAAACGGAGGAAGACGATTGCCGCCTCTTCGCGGATCAAAGGATCTCCGGGGCGGCTGCCATCGAAAAGCCCTTCCTTTTTCGCTACATCCCAAGCAGCTGCTGCCCAGGGGCTTACTTTGTTGATATCTCTTTCTTGTGCCACCGCTTTCTCCTCCTTCTTATTAAAAAGTGTCAATTCAGCCGCCCTGCGACGTACCAATCCAGCTAGGACCTTCCCACCTGCTTTGTTATATGCCGTGATGTTTTGGGCGATTTGATCGATGGTCCGGCCTGCGCATAGCTTTTTAAGGTTCCCTGCGCCGCAGTTGTAGCAAAAGCTGACCAATGCGTCGAATTGATTCTGGTTGAGTTGAGCCGTTACTGGCACATATGCCTGGTCATTAACGTATGCTTCGAACTTTGCCAGATCCCTAACCAACATATCATCCGCCTGTGCCTGTGTTATGGTCATTCCCTGTTTTACATCAGGCCCATGATGTCCCCAACCAATCGTCCAATATTTTTCCGTTGGCACTGGCTTGTACGCCGTTAAGCGGCAACCCTCAAAAGACTTGATAAGACTAAGCCCTGCTTGTGATATTTTTCGGTTCATTGAGCATCACCTATTTTCTTGGCTTGTTTCAAAGCCTGATGCCCATACACTGCAGATGTCCCGGCGAGTATGCCTTGGATCAGCGACTCAACGGACCACCCGAGCAGGCCGATTGTCAGCCATACCGCAATGATCAAGACAATGTATACGATACTCCAATCGGCAACCTTCGGGTTTTCTTCAGAATCCAACCAATTACCCAACATGCAGCCACTACGATTAGCAGCCGCGGATCGATCAATTCAAAAATCATGTTCCATTCCATATTTCACACAACCTCTCTAATTTTTATTTATCAGTGCCTTGGGAATCGATCTTTGATGTCTCGAAGTTCTCCGATAATCACTTCATATTTATCACTAAACTTGTCCAACAAATCCTGTAATCTACCCTCTCGTTCCTTGTTGGCTCGCATCACATAAATTAGCAGCCATACAAACAGCAAGGCAAATGGCCCTTGTGTTAGAAAGTATTTAACGACTTCATTCTCCATCGCCCTTCCCCCTGTATCTCTAATAGAAATAGCCCCCGGACAACCCAGAGGCAAAATAAAAACGCCCTTATTCGGTGTCAGCTTCTAAAAGTTCTTGTACTTGGTCTTTCCAGCGAAATGGCACATCATCAATTGTCTTTAGGTCTTTACGGATAAGATCACAATAGATTTTAGCCAATGTCCTCACCTCCTGAGCCTGCATATATTTCTGCTAGTTCTGCCAGGGCAAGTTGCATTTCGGTCTTGTCGGCTTCCTGGGCTTCGGCCAGTTCCGTCAAGGCCAGCTTCAGCTCCACATTCTCCGCTTGCAGGCGTTCCAGCTCGCTCGGCACCTGCGGCTGCGGTCGCGTAATCTCCTCAATCTCTTCCGGCGTTAGTCCTTCGACCCATAAATCGGGCATAGGCGGTGACTCAGCGTGTGGCATATCACCTCGTCCATCTTCGGGCAGTGCCGCCCACTCGTCATAGGTCTGCTGAAACTCAGTCAGCGCAGTATCAACGGCGTCACGGTATGCCTGCCAGCCGTCAAGGTCGAAGCGCGGTCGAAACAGTCCGGGAGTAACCGGCACACCAACAGTGTAACCCGCGATTTCCGGTTCCGCTTCCTCCTCCGGTTGCTCCTCTGCTTCTTGTTCAGCTTTGTCCGGATCGATGAGCTGCGGCTCGATTTCCGCATAAAAAGGGACGACACCGGAAAAGGCATCGTCCACTAGCGTATCCTCTATATAGAAGCCATCTGTATTTACTTTAGGTACGGCTTTCATGTGATACCTCCTTTTTACCATTCCGCTATAAACGATACGTTAGCCATATCTACATAGGTACTTCCACCGATATATAGAAGCACACTGCCATCTGTCCCTAGAACAACTTCACCCATTCCAGAAGTACTGCCAGCGGAATAATATACTGGAATAGTTACTGTCCTCTTCGGGCGATATCCTGCAGGGAGTCTAAATAGTACTACTCCTTGAGCAACATTACCCCAAGCACACGCCCTGTTATTTGAACTCGACTACCTACCTTTGTATATTGTAGTGTTTCTCCCGATACGCCTGACCACCCGTTAAGTAGTGTCGGATTAATCCAGACGATAGGCTGATCCTTTTCAACCTTCTGCTGCATCAAGACATTTACGGCTGTCGCACTCTGCTGTACGGCATCGGTCAACTCTTCGAGCATGGCCTTTTCGTTGGCGGCGTATGATCCGGCGAATGGACCGATAAGGGATTTGTCGAGCATCAGGTATGTGACGGAATAGGCTGCGGATGGATCGTAACTATCCGTTAATTTATTTTTCTCATAATATGTAATAAATTCATTTACTCTTAAAGAATCAGCCGACGTATATTCCCAGTCCTGCGAAAACGAAGTAAGTGGCGATAAATGTAATTTCTTTATAAGACTTTCAATTGATTCTTTATCAGCATACTTAGGACTAGTCTCCTCCATTTGTCCGCACCTCTTATTTATTTCTTATTAAGCAATTTCAGCTAACGTTCCCGTATTCACGACGCGAGCCGGCCTTAGATAGCTCCTATCTTAGGCCGGCTCGTGTGTCGTCCGAGTTATCTTCCATGATTATACATCGGACGACCAAGGGGTGTAAGCCCCGTAGCATGAATATTATGTTATGTGATGCCTCAGTCATCTTCGATTTACTTTTATATTAGTCCTTTTTTAAATGCAATTTATAAATCTTTAATATATATTCTTTATCTTCTGAGTCATCATTATGTCCTTCTATTAGTAACCCATTATGAAATGGGGACCCTAAAAAATCATCAAGTATTTCTCTTGGGTTATTCAATATTTGTATTTCACAGCTAAATGGTAATTTCTTGTTGATGTCAGATATCAGATTGAATCTTAATTGACTTGCCATAATATCAAACCATAAATAAAAAAACATACCTAGATTTGAACTAGAGCGTTCTATTTGATCTTTCCGATTCTGTATAACTTTATTTATAAATTCATCGAAATCGTCAGTTGTAATTTGATTAATCAGATCAGGAGAAATCGAGATTCTCCACATATTTGTTTCAATTTCTTCTTGAAGATCAGCTTCAGAGGAACCGATATAAATTAAATCGTTTATTATATCTTGAAGATCTTCAAAATACTGTTCCTTATTCATTTGTTTTTCCTTCTTTCATACAATACGGAGGTTTCCTATAACGTTCAATGTATTCACGACGTCCGACGTAGTCGGATGTGTCTGCTGAAACGCTTCTAAGAAATCAAAACCAGCAGACCAAGGCTCCTTCGGACCGCAGCTTGAATATTATGTTGACGGAATCTCTTCTTCGATTAATCTAAAAATCCCTTTATTGTTTCATATAGTTTTGATCTTTCATTTCTTCTTATATCATGTCCACTCTCTTTAAATTCTTCTATTTGAATTTCCGGAAATTGTCTTTTGTATTGTTCTAATCCTTTATTGGATAATAGAGAATCCTTTTGTAATCCACGTATTACAAGCACTGGTTTTGAAAATTCGAATGTGATCTGTTCTTGTATCGAGTCTCGTTGAATTCCATATACTGCTTCCGGCCTAATATTATTAATCCTTCTATAGGGTATTAAATAGTTCTCAATATAATCATGTGCCCATTCGACTGGCATCGCCTTATGTTCAAGTGGATAATCTTGAATAATTAACTTTTTAATTCGTTCTGAATACATTCTTGTATAACCTAAAGCATAAGATACACCTCGTGAGTAACCAAACAAATAAAAATGATCTAGACTAGTTTCTTTAATCACAGACTCTATATCCAAAATATGATGTTGCAAATCATAACCATTTTGGGGTGTATCACTCATTCCCCTTCCTCGAAAGGAGAGCGCAACACACCTTCTAGGTAACATAAACTCAATAAAATCTTTATATTCCTCAGCCACTTCTGAGAGACCGGGACATATTAAAAGAGGAGTTAAGGACTTATCAGAATCATAAAAAGAATCAAGATAATGTACTGTACTATCACTGTTTCTAGTATTCTTTGAAATTAACGCCATCGAAACACCTCCAAACCATGTAAAGATTCTGTCGTATAACGTTCCCGCATTTCTGACGTCCAAGCGGCTTAAGGCACAAAGTGTCGGGTCGTCAGATTTAGCCGATTGGATGTGTCGCCCGATTCTACTTCTCTGGCCTACTTTTGGCGACCAAGGAGCGTCAGCGACGAAGCAGAAATGTATTGTTATAAGATGTTGGCGTCTTCTTGAACATCTCACATAATCATTTTCAAACAAAAAATAGCCCTAACTTTATTGCTAGGGCTCTGATGTTATTTATATATGTCTCCTCTAGGTCCTATACGAACTACAAAAACGATTAATTCATAATTAAGAACCTCATAGATTATTCGGTAATTCCCTACCCGTAATCTATAGATGTTGCCTTCTTTACCCTTCATTTTCTTCGTATTCGGGTTGTTAAATGGGTCATTACATAATTGCTCAAGGGCTACAAAGATTCTTCTTGCGATAGTTCGGTCTATTTTCCCTAGGCTCTTTTCTGCTTCACTTGAAAATGTCGCTTTATATTTCAAGTTCACGTTTTAGGTCCTCCAAGGATTTAGTCTGACCATTTTGAAACTCATGGCGTCCCTGTTCTATCGCCTGAATATCTTCTGGAGTCAAACAGTCGTCTTCCTCATCAAGCTGTTTCTCAAGTAACCATGATAAAAAGCTCTTTGCGACAACCTTATTCTTATCATTTAAGTTACCTAATATGTTTTCCAGTTCATCATTCGGGACACTCATCAACTGTACCCCCTTTTATTTAATCATTCTTATTATACGCCAATATATAAGGAAGCTCCAGACATTGCTTTTTTATGCTACATCGAAGTATTAGCCTTCACAAATCCGCTCTTACGCCAATTTCTATAACGTTTTAGTATTTACGAACCCGAAAGGCTTAAGGTACGTCAGCATCGGGTCGAAGGCTTAGCCTAGCAGGATTGATTGCCTGACTCCGCTCCTGGCTTCTTATCTTCCAGCAATCCCAGGAGCCTTAAGGAATACAATGTTATATGCTGTTGCTGCCATCTTCGACAAACAAGTTAGATCCTTATATCAATGATTTTATATATTCTATTGCTTCTTTAGATACGTAATTAGATAGGTGATTTACTTGTTTCGATTCTATAAACATCCTTACTAGTGTACTGCTTGTATTTAGATGATCAGTTTTTGGAGTTAGATATACTGTTTCTGCCGTGCATATTTTACTATTGTATTGTTCTAATTTTATTTCATGGTCTAAAACTGTTGAGCCTCTAATACCTCTAATAATTACATCGATATTTTCATCATTCACAAAATCAGCAACTATTCCATTATGTTGATCTTAACGTTTTTCAAATGATTGGTAGATAGCAATACAATTTTGCATCTTTGTTCTGCACTAAACATATGATTTTTTTGAGAATTCTGGGCAATAACAACAGTCACGGAATCAAATATTCTTGTTGCTCGTTCGAGTATATTTAAATGTCCTAATGTAAAAGGATCGAACGATCCTGGATAAACTGCTTTCATACTCATCTCCAATTTTTTAGATTTGCAGCAATTGCATATAACGTTTCCGTATTTACGACGTCCGGCGAAGTCGGATGTATCAGGCTGCTCCTGCTTCCCCGAAATGCTTCTGCCGAGCCAAGGGCGTATGCCCGATGCGTAAATGTAATGTTATCAGAAGTTCATTCTCCTTTGAATAATCTGCAAATCATTTATCTTTTAAACGTTCAATAATTTGGTTTATTAAACTGGTCATTTCCTTTATAAAATCAATCAGTTCTTTATAAGACTTTATTTCGTGAGGTAACTTTCCCTCATGTATTACGAAATTACTATATTGGTATGCCCTTCTTAGAGGATATGTTAAATTTTCATTTAGTATATTTTCTCTAGCCAGTAAAGAAATTATTTTTGAGACAGGAAATTTAGTCTCCTCCTGGAACACTTCCAAATAAAGATTTCTAAGTAGTTTTTCAAGGATGACTCTTTGTCCAAATACTTCATAGATATCTTCTTTATTATCAAATAATTGTTCGAAAGTAACTTCCTCTGACTCATCAAATTTCGGAAGTTTAATTTCGCTTTGATTAATTTGTAATACTTTCTCTGAAAATTGACTATTTTCTTTTTTTCTATCTTTACCTTCAATAAATTTTTCGAGCACGCTATGTATCGCAGGCGCCGCATATAAATACAGCAAAACCAAAGCTAACATTAGCACATTAACAAATATAGTATTTAAATCTTTAATGTATAATAGGAAATTCCCGAATGCCATTATAAACGATAAGATAGGTATAGCTATTAAAGCAGATATTCGAGGGCTTATAATTATATCTTGGTCACTATTTGGCTGGTCCTCTAACAAACCAATTGAATAATTGCTTAAAATATCCTCAAGTTCTTTAAGTAGCTCTCCCCTCATACTATTGCCTATATGTTCATTTTCGTACACTTTTGCATACACCATTTCTATCACTTCAACGGTGCTCACCTTTAATGTGCAGTTTTTAATTGATTCAAATCCATCTATAACAACCTGTAAATCAATTCTAGAAACAGGAACCCCGTTACTAACATGGTTCCTTATTATTAAATTTGTGATCTCGTCTCTTAATCGTAATGTTTCTTTTGCATGTTCTCTTCTGGAGCGATGTTCTTGATATGCAAAAAAAATCACCGCTAATACCAACGAAATAATTGTTGCTGAATTCACCAAAGATGTAGAACCTACAATACTATTCCAAAAAGCACTCAAAATCAGATCTCCTTTAAATGAATTTCTGATAACGTCTCTGGTATTCACGAACCCGAGAACCTTAAGCCAACGGGGCGGCCGCAAAGCGGTTAGGTTCGCAGGGTCATCCGCCTACAAAACGCCTCATTGAAGTGCCTCGGGCGGATCGAGGGTCGGCGAACGCCGATCCGATGTGTGAATATAATGTTATCCGATGACCGCTCTTCGTTGAAATCCTTTCATTTACTTTATAAAGAGAATCCCCAACCACTATGGATTGGGGATTACAAAATATTAAGCCGAAACACCAGTAAGCTCCAAATTTATGCTTTTCTCTAAAAATTCTTTAAATTGGCTCGACTTTGCAACTGCATCGATTGAAATCTTGTATGTTTCATTAAATTCATATACTTTTTCTGGTAGCCACTCGATAGCTTTATTTATCAAATTCGTATCAATTGGTTGGTTCATAATCTTTAGTATATCTGTTATATAGTATTCAGAGTTTTTAATTACCATTGATACGTAAATATAAGCGATATGAAATTTAAAATTAAGTTTTAGGGAATTTATTTTGTCCCCATAGTCATTTCTCAATAGAGATTGAATTTCAAGCATAAGTTTGCCGCAGAATAAATACACAGGGAGTGGTACCTTTTTATTAAAGACTTTCTGATAGTCACTTTCCTTTTTAAGTAATGAGGAAGGTCTTGCCCGTGCAAAATCAGGTTCTCTATGAATTATTGATATAATAGATTGAGCAAGAAATGGTATACTAATGATTTTATCTGCTGTCTTCCCAGTATTTTTGTAATAACCCTTTCTTCTATCATAGAACAAGTCATTTTTTTTAAAATATTCTTCAATTTCTCTTTGAAAAATATCAGTTGCTTTTAATGACGATATCGCTATAGGAGTTTGAAAATTAGAAGCCTTAATAACTTTATCAATTACTTCAGGATCATCCTTGATAATAATTTTCACTAAAATTGATCTAATTTCATTTTCAATACCATATTCCTTTAAATATTTATAGATTGATGTCGAGGATTGTAAGCCATTTACAATTTGGACATTCTCAAGCGTTAAATCTTTTGCTACGGCTGAGCCTTTGTCCGCCAAAATAGTGACACCGTTATTGAGAACCCAAAAGTTTATCTGGTGATCGCTTTCCAAGCTTTTTTCTATATCTTTATTTACTTCTACTGCTCCCTGATAATCCCTGACATTTAAATCAAATATATATTTCCTTAGCTCCTCATTTTCATCAGTAATAAAATCATAGTAATCCGTTAATTTTACTAAAGCTAAATACCCCTCCTTAGCAACAATTGGATTTTCACTTAATTTTAAAGTTAATGTATATGGTTTCTCTTTTCTATATAGTTCAAGCAGTTCTCCTATACCATAGTATAGAAAATCAACTTTGGCGTTTCTAAAGAATTGCTTTGTTTTGTTTATAAGAATATCTTCTTTAGCCTTAACATTTTCATGGATATTCTGAGAAAACCCTCTAGATGCATAACAAAACTTGATATTTAAATCAGGGAATTTCGAAGCTGTTTTTTTGTATACCTCTTTAAATAATATTGATTTCTGATAAAGTCTATTGTTTAATAAGTTTTCCTTTGATTCTAGACTAGTGAAGTTAAATATTTGATCGATTGTCACTATAATTTTATCCAAAGGTGTAGCCTCAAATGATTGAGTTGTTTTAGATTGAATAATCCAAATCTCAACCTTAACATTCCTTCTTATATTTTCTATAGCATCTATATCATCAATTATTTGCCCATCAATAAATATATAAAAAGAATCAATACCACCATCAAGTCCGCCATCAACTATACCTTCTTCGATTTCTTCTAAAGACATGTTATTTTCTTTTAATATTTGATCAGCAGTAAATAATTCAAACAATTCAGATGGTTTTAAATTACCGTTAATATCAAGTTTATAATCATCTAAAATTGCATCTAGCAGAATTTGGTCGTTTGAATTGTTCATTTCACTTGTCTCCCGCAGGCTAAAATTTATTTTTATATTATACTATTTTTGCCAGATATTTTCGAGTATTTTCGAGGTTTTCGGATAACGTTTCCGCATTCCTGACGTTCAAGCAGCTTAAGTGACCATAGGGAACGGGTCGTCAGACTTAGCCGGTTGAATGTGTCGCCTGAACTAACCTCTACGAAATCCATCTTAGCGACCAAGGAGCGTCAGCGACGATACAGGAATGTAATGTTATAAGATGTCCCCCGCTTTCTACGACAATCTATACAAGAGCCCTTTCAATAAATCCATATTCCTTTGTTTTTAGGTTAATTATCCTTGTTCTTAAATCGTTCTTAGAAATGAAAACTGGCTCTCCCACTCTATCAATACAATAAGCTATTGGGATTGAAATACCGCAGTTTCTATATGAACCATCTGCATGACTTGTACCCAGTATCATCGTATTATATTTAACTGCGATTCTCTTAGCCTCAGAAATCCACTCATCAAATTGTTCTTCACTAAACATTCCTACACCTATCGGATGTGCAATATAAGTTAAACTTGTATCATATTCTTCCAATCCAATTAATCCTTGCAATAATTCTACACATAACAAATAACCGATCTTGTTCCCATCAACCTCAACTGCAGAAGGAGTATATAAACGATCATCCATGGGTGTCTTTGCACGTTCTAAGATGATCTTTCCATACTGATTTATTATTAACGCTCTATCTTTCTTGTTGTTATCTCTATAACCGGTAATTATCATCTTCTTATACTTATTTGCTAATGCACATGCTATTGATACATTTTCTTTATCTGTAATGTAACCCTCTGGAAATAACACTGTATCGAAATCATAATCTAAGGCTAGTTCTGTTTGGAGTTGTTTAAGATTTCCTTCATGGTTTGGCTGAGAGATAAGGATCTTCATAGATTGTTCCCTCTTTTCAATAATTTTGCGGGGATTTCTTATAACGGTTATGTATTCCCGAACCCGAGAACCTTAAGGCCCGAAGGGCCGGCCGCGGCGCGGTTAGCCAGTGCAGGGTTGTCCGCCTGATCAACTTCCCAGAAATAGCTTCTGGCAGACCAAGGGCCGAACGGCCCGCAGTGTGAATACTTTGTTAAGCGATGTAACCGACCTCAAGATATGCTTTCAAATGATTTGTTCTTTTGTGAGTTGAAAGTTTGTGTTCCCTAATCTCATTTGAAATACGTTTATATCCTTTTTTTCAGCAATTTTCATCAGTTTTTCTTTAATATCAGGCTTTATTTTTGCTCCTAAATAAACTCCCTTTGGTTTTGGTACATGTCGATTAAATGGTTTAAAATCTTCACCAATTGGAAATGCCAGTCTCCATTCACGTTCATATTCCCATTCCTTAGATTTAGAAATTGCTGAGAATGTACTGACCAGGTTATTATATCTTCCAGGTGTATTGAAATATGGCGTCATATCAAATAGCTCATTTGAATATATCACTGGCTGTAACGCTCTTGTTAGAATATCCTTTCTCCCACATTGCTTAAAGTCATATTCCAAGCAAAAACCCGAATGATTTTCTGCATAGTGACTCCACATTAATGTAGAATCATTTACTTCACTAAAACAACAAACATACGTACTTCTTTGAACACGATCAATAATTGCAATTAATTTCTTGTAATGGACATCCTCTATGGTCTTTTCAATTGTTATTGCAAATTGATCTAATGCACCTGGATCTTGATTAACTGCTGGATCTAAGCTTAGACCAAATTTCAGTATCTCCATAAATGGCTTATCTCTTAAATTATTTATTACTTCATCTATCGAGTACTCTAGTTTGTGCGTTCTGATTATCGTAGGTATTTCATTTAATAGACCTTGCCTCATTCTTTGATCTACAAACTTTTTAAAATCTAGAGTATGAGCACAATCAAATGGATCATTAAAGTTATTTGCTGATGTTACCCGTACTTCATCATTGATAAAGTTTTCTAATGAATATTGACTAAATGCTCTATATTTAAATAGTGAATCTGGAATGTTTAAATATTTGAGTTCCATAGCTTCTTCCATTTTCATTTCTTCCTGATTTGTTGGATACATCAATTTCAAATAATCTTTTTTCCACATTTTTCTACCCCTTTTCGGTTATTTCGCTTAACGTTCCCGCATCTATGACGCGACCCGGCCTTAGATAGCTCTTATCTTAGGCCGGGTCGTGTGTTGTCTGAATTTACGACTATGAGCTTGCTTCTGACAACCAAGGGGCGAATGCCCCGCAGCTTAGATGCATTGTTAAGTGATGTTACTGCCTTCTCTGTATTTACATTCTCATAAATGTTTTACAGTTATATATTGTTTCTTATGTATTCTAGTTATTTATAGTATTTTAATGGTATTTCATCATGTCTTATATGTTATAATTTTCTAGTACAATATACGGCTTTAAGGGCGGTCGGCTAATCTCCCAGAAGGGAGGTGATGCCCATGGAGGTCAAAGATGCACTTTCCTTAATGTTCATGTTCGGCATGTTCATTCTGGCATTGCTCACCTACATGAAAAAGAAATAGACCGCCCTCGCTAAGGTAACGGTCTATTTCTCGACCTAACTCCTGTGGCCGACTGCTCTTTATGCAGTAATTGTGTATTCTTACCTCAGTATAACTCAATTTATAACGCTTTTATAGGTTTTATTGATTATTTTTTATTTATATAAGGTCTGTAATGTTGTCTGTAGTAATTTCAGCTAACGTTTTGTATTCTCGACGTCCCACCGACTTAAGGCGACGAAGTCGCCGGGCGTGATGCGCTTAGTCGGTGCGGATGTGTCCGCCTGAATTAGCTTCCTCGAATTGTCGCCGCGGTGGACCGAGGGCCGAATGGCCCGATGCGTGAATATGGTGTTATGCGATGCCCTTTCCCTTATTGATTAACTTACATATATTCAATTGATTATCTCTAACAACCGAAAAAACCAGCATCACTACTATATAAGCTCCTGATTTTAATTAGCATTAATCAGTTCTACGATTTCGGTTTGATTTGTTTCAATAGCTCTGTCCAAAGGACTTCCATTATAAGATAGTACTTTCCCTTTGAATTTCACGTGAGTTTTAAAGTCAACACCTAGTCCTAATAATAGTTTAACTATCTCCTTATATCCTAAACCGCAAACCCAGAACAATAACTCTGATTTAGGGGTTGTTTCACTTTTGAAATCCGCCCCATTCTCTAATAAGTATTCGGCAATTTTTATATTGTTTCTCCAACAAGCCCATTTGAACGCTGTTGAAAAATATATCTTATCAATTCCGTTTTCTACTAATGTTTTAGTTGCTTCTAAATTTCCGCCATCAAGATTCGTTGTAAAGTCAAGTAGTGAGCTTTTCAGACCATCAACTTGATTTATATCAACCCCCATGAATAATAGTAATTCAATTATCTTCCTACTTCCGTGTGCGCAAGCAAAATGAATAGGTTGCAGATTGTTTGAACCTTTTGAATAGATGTCTGCTCCAACTTCAACTAAGTATTTGGTAACGTCGTAGTGATTGTTAGTAACAGCAATTGATAACGGACTTTGTTTTGCAACATCTTTAATTTCCTTGTCTACTCCTGCTTCAATTAAAAGTTTCACAATATCCAGATTTCCATTTCTACAGGATATTTGTAAAGGAGTCCCTTGAATTGGGCTTGAATAGTCAGTAAGCTTTTTATTGAGTGCACTAGGCTTTACGTTAATCAAAAGCCTTTGTACCAACTCTTTATTTTGGTTGTAACAAGCAAAATGTAAATTTTCTTCATTTGTCATTGTTGTCAATTAAAATCATCCTCTCAATATCATGTTGCAAGGGTTTCGCATAACGTTGTTGTATTCACGAACCCGAGAGCCTTAAGTGACCGCAGGGAACCGGTCGTCAGACTTAGGCTCGCAGGGTTGTCCGGCTGACTCTGCTTCTCCGAAGTTCCTCGGCCCGGACCAAGGGAGCTTAAGCTCCCGCAGCGTGAATACAGTGTTATGCGCGGTTACTGTCTTCGAAGCATCACCTAAAAACTTTTGGTCAAGATTCCAACTCTATTTTTTGCTTTGGTATAAAAACTCAACTTCACCATCTAGCAAATATCGATATTCAAATAATTGCATTGTTCTTTCCCTAATTCTCTCCTTTATAACCCTGCCTAGACTTACCGATCCTTGTGATCCAAGGTAACCATTACTAATAAATGTTTTCTCTACAAATTTTGTTTCCCTTAAGTGATACTGTAACCATTCTTTCTGCGATTCAATTAGTGCTTCTCTTGGTTCTCTATCCAACTTAGAAAGAAGTTTTTTATATATTTGGTTCAACTCTTTATCCCAAATCTCTGTATATTTGCCTTCCAACGCCCCCCATGCCAATGTTGTTATAATCTCTTTGGAATTCTGAAATTCATTAAAATCCACTTCATAATCATGATCTATAGGATTTCGAAGCATTTCATCATAGAATTCTCCTTTCAACTCATAGTTCCCAATGCTCATGGATAACACTTCATTGTTAGAAGGATCTGATCGAACTTCAGTTATTTCTTTCGAATCTGTTCCATTACCTGTACTCGCTACATCAGGGGGCAGTTCAGAATTCATTGTTGATTTAGTTTCGCTGTTCAAGGTAGTCGATTGACTAATATTTTGACATGATGAAAACACTATCGTAATAAAAAATAATAAGAGTATCTTACCTTTCATAAATTATCTCCTTAAATATTATCTTTAGTATTTACCGGTAATGGCGCATAACGTTGTTGTGTTCACGAACCCGAGAGGCTTAAGTGACCGTAGGGAACGGGTCGCCAGACTTAGGCTCGCAGGGTTGTCCGGCTGACTCTGCTTCTGTGAAATTCCTCGCCGGACCAAAGGAGTTTTAGCTCCCGCAGCGTGAAAATGGTGTTATATGATGCCACACGACTCCGAAGCCAAACTTACAAATTCCTTATGTCTGTTAATAATTCAGCTCGGTTTAAATCTATGTACTCAAATAAGTATTCAAATATATTTCGATCTTGATATAGATATAAATTCGTTTCTTCATTTATTATTTCTTCAAAATTCAATTCATGTACTTCTTGGCTTTTCAAGACTTCATATTCACTTCTTCTATTAATATTTTCTCTAAGTACTTTTATTTCGATTCCATTCTTCTTCAATATCTCTTTAATTTTATTCATTACCCTATAATCATCAATTGCATTGATGCGTTTAAGAGTATCAATTGTTTCATCTAACATTAATCCTGTAGAATTCTCTAGAAATCCAACTATTCCACTCATCGCTAATTCAGTATCGAACTCAATAAGTAAAATAATATCTTGCAGCCAAATAGGTAAAGAATTAAAATCTTCTTTAACTTTAGAACCTTCTTCTTTATAGAGATTCGTACATACTTCACCAACAATATCTTCCGCAGATCCATTTTTTATTGTAACGAGAGAGATAAGGTTATCGATTTTCTTAAAGACTCCCATGATATCACCTTCAAAATAAATATCTTTCGTGTGGTTTCATATAACGTCTTTTTCACGAACTTCGCAAAAATATCATCTCTTGAGGTGTTTACGAACTTCGTGAACACACCTTCAACAACCAAGTTTACGACTCCTCTTCCAATTGATCTAACGGACTTTTAATTCTTCTTATGTCCTTCACACTCACATGTGTATACCTTTCGGTGGTGCGTACACTTTGATGACCGAGCAACTCTTGAATGAAGCGAATGTCAATTCCACCTTCCAACAGATGTGTAGCGAATGAATGGCGCGTAAGGCGTGAATACTAACCTTTTTCTGGATTCCAGAAGCAGCACGTGCTTGTTCGAACACTTTTTGAACCGTTCGTTCAGTAATATGGCGCTCTGGGTGTTGACCTGGGAACATCCACTTCTCAGGCTTTTCTTGTTGTAAATACGGTTGAATCATATCCATAGCTGTATCGGATAATAGCGTAAGACGATCCTTTCGATCTTTGCCTTGATAAACTCGAAGTGTTTTTCGCTCGAAATCAATGTCTTGAGTTTTCAATCGGACCACTTCCCCTACCCGTAATCCTGAAGAATAGGTAAGGTATAGGATCGCACGATGTTTTAAATTATGGAGTGCTTTTAAGATCAACATCACTTCGTTCATCGATAACACATTCGGCAACTTCTTTTCTTTCTTAGGGCGAACATAAGAGACTGTTTCCTCAAGCAATAATACTTTTTGAGCATAGAATTTGATCGCGCTGAGCGCTTGATTAACATAGGAATGGGAACATTTCCTATGAAGTAAGTGTAAGGAATAACTCTGAATCAATTTCTCGTGACCCATCCTCTGATTTTGCTGCTGTACAAAAGCATGAAATCGATGGACTTGACTACAATAAGCTTTTATCGTTTTTTTACTATAACCTCGAAGCTGCAGTGCATGAACGAAAGACCTTTTTATCGACTCATTCCATGAATAGATTGGAATGTGTTCCTGCATGTGAACTTCATTGTTAAACAAGTGGCACTCTTTCATCAACACGCTATCAACATGAATCTTCGTTCCTTCAAAATGTGTATGCAACTGTTGAATGGATTCGAGTGTATATGGAATCAGCCAGACCTTTTTATCACGGTCCCATTTCCTTACTGGAATTTCTCGAATCTTCATCACCATTTGTTCATCATACTTAAAACGGACATACAAGGAACTTTCATCATTTCGAGACACCCATATTCTCACATTCCCACCCTTTCATTATAGCAGCCACCTAATTATTGGAAAGCAAAAAGAGCTCACAATCGCCGTTATCGACGTTGTAAGCTCCCGATACTTTCGGTGCTGTCCATCCTTAATGATCTAACCGCATTCAGTTAAATTGTAACCATTAAATAGATTAAACCATAATCAAGGTAGCCATGGCTCCCTCATTTCTCACCTTACTTCAAGCACGAAGATGCAGTGCAAGCGAAATCTTGGCCTTTGCGTGTAACATGATGACTAGTAGCGTAGCGAATCGGTCTTAATGCTTCATGCCGTCTTCGAGCAACTCACATCTTAAGATATATGACCATCTGCGTTTGGCGTCGATTCTTACATGAAGAATAGAGACTCGTGGATCTTACTACATCTCCTACCCAGATTCAGTACATGATGGTATTTTGTATAATAGAGAGATACATATTGTGGAACTGCGAAGGAGTGGAGCTACTGTCATGAAACCGGAGTTAGATCCGAGAGAAATCAGAACTCTGCAAAAAATAAAAACCGCTCTCCTTCACATGATGGCTTCCCGAATCGATCCCATATCCATTACGGATCTATGTGCCGAGGCACAAGTGACACGGCCTACCTTTTACAAGCATTTTAGTAGTGTAGCCGAGTTAATGAAGGTCATGTCCAAGGAGATGATGGAAGATTTGGAACGCTGCATCGTGATCGAGAAAAAAATATCCCTTCAAGAGGTTGATTATGTGGAACTGCCCTCCAATATGGTAGCTTTATTCAACCATGTGCTGGAGAATCGGCAGTTTTACGAAGCCTTCATTTTAATCCAACCGGACACGCCATTTACGCGTTATTTCAAAGCCACGCTATACCTTTTTGTAAATGTCGGGCTTGAGGCATCTATCGAGACAGGCGCCCAGATCAGCGTTCCGTCCGACGTGGTGATCAACTTTATGACGGGCGCGTTTCACGAGACCATCTTGTGGTGGATGTTGAATGGATATCCCTACACTCCACAGGAAATGACGGCCATGGCATTACGCTTGTCCATTAACGGACCCTATCAATTCTAGAAATTTGAAGGAATATTTGTCCATTTCATCGAAATACAATGTACTAACACGAAATCGATAGAAAGAGATGTGTATGAGATGAATGGAATTCTGGGTGTATCCGGACTATCGTTCTTGCTGGTAACGCTGTTCACCCCCCTGCTTATCTGGGGATTGCGTACGTTAAAGCTTACGCAGCCAATCCGGACCGAGCTGCCTCCCGATCATCAGGCCAAACGCGGGACGCCGTTAATGGCAGGTCTTATATTGCTGATTGGCGTTGCGATGTCACTGCAATTTCAACCCGCGCCACTTACCGTTTTCTTATGCTCGACCTTTCTTTTGTTCAGTTTGATCGGATTTATGGATGACTTCAAAAAAGCTGCATGGCAGGACCCGTCCGGCATTTCCGGTCGCATGAAGCTTGTTTTTCAATTCCTGTTTACCGGCACATTACTGTATGTGCTGTTCCATTTCTTTTCACTGACAAGTGATATCCGACTCTTCAACGGGTTCCAACTCCATCTGCCGGTTAGCGTGTACGTCATCATCATGCTGCTATTCATTGTGGGTTCGGCGAATGCCATTAACTTTACCGACGGTTTGGACGGACTGTTGATCAATGTGGCCATACCCACCTACTTTTTCTTCTTCTTAATCTCCGACAAACCGGAGGTTCAGATGTTCTCGCTGGTCATGATCGGCTGTCTGCTCGGCTTGCTGCTCTACAACATTTATCCGGCCCGGGCTTTTATGGGGGATACGGGATCCCTTGCCATTGGCGGTTCCCTTTCATTCTTAGCGGTGATCGAGAAGGTCGAAATTCTGATTCCGTTGCTGTTCATAATCTATTTAGCCGAGCAGCTCTCGGTTATCCTGCAGGTATGGTACTACAAACGGACCAAGCTGCGTCTGTTCCGAATGACCCCGATCCATTTCCACTTCAGTCTCAAGTACGGCTGGAGCGAGAACAAAATCGTGATGATCTTCGGTTTTGTCTCCTGGTTTATGGCTCTTCTCTGTTGGGTACTTGCAAAGTATGTGATGTGAAACACCGAAATAGACAAGCAAAAAAAGCCTCCTGGTAGGATTGAAGCGTGCTTCACTCCACTGGCTGGCTTTTTTCATGTATAAGGATCAGTCCCGATGGGAAGAAGCGATCTCTTCCAGCTCTTTTCTCAAACTCAGGAGCGTTAACGCACGCTCTTTGTCATGCTGGACATCATAAAGCAGTTGCTCCATGAACTCCCAGACATCCTCCAATTTGCGTCTGCCTTGATAAAACTGCAACGCCTCAGCGTTTATTACATAATCACTGTGCGTTTCTTTATAAACCCTCATAAATTGATCAAAAAAGGGCTCATCCACAAAAGACATCATATCCGCCTCAACCGGTGCCAACTTCAGTCCTTCCCAATCGATCAGCTTCAGTTGCTGCCCCGTAGACATCAGATTCCATCCATGAACGTCGGTATGGCATAATGCCATTCGCAGATCACGATTCTTCAGCGCTTCGGACAACTCTTCAACTTTAAGCATGATTTCCTTCAATCTATCGATATAATGAAGCAGCACTTCCCCGAGGTCATACGGCAACTCCTCGTCCAGCGTGCTCTTTAGCTGCCCAAGAAACGGCACCGTGTAGTTTTCCGTCATGGCACTTGTCACAAGCGGAACCTCTGCCCCATAGCGATGGAGCTCTGCGATCATCTCCGCTAGCTGCCGTACCTGATCCTCTGTCAGTTCTTGATCGGCAATCGTGTCCCCAACGATATATTCATACAGCAGATAGATCCCTTCGTCATCCTCGCATTGATAACTGCCGTCCGTCGTGAGAATGGGGGCTGGAATCTTGCCCTTCAAACGGCTATGCTCTTCAAGCCACAGCAATATCGGCACATAATCATCAATGAGCGCCGTCCACTTGGGAGTGGATGCCCGGCTTTTCTCATAAGCCTTCAGGAAATAATGCTCGTTATGGCTCCTGACTCTAAATGCGAGTGCAGCCCAGCCACCCTGCTGTGGTGAAATTTCGGTATGCTCCAAGCCATAATAATCCTTCAACATGTTTTGTAGACGCTCCATGGGTCCTCCTATCAACCTTTTTATAAATCTTGGTGCTCCCTTTCACTTTATCATAACGATAGTGAAGATATGATATAAAGTCCATCATTCACGACAAGATGCTGTTCTTCAGGGGCTAGTCCCTGAATTAACACCACTGTCGGAAACATGCCGGGCTTAATGTGTACAGGGAACCAAGGCCGATGTTTATCAATGACTATCAACAACCCGTTCTCATCACCCATCGCTGCAAATAGTTTGCCATCACCTCTCCATAGCGATAAACCGAAGACTTCATGCAGTCGACGGATTTCTTCACGGACATCAACCACCGGAAGACCGATTTCGCTAATCGCTATAATATGCTTCGCATTGAAAGAATCTGCTTGCTCGTGAACCGTCGCATGATGAGCAATGAATTCAATCAAATTGCCGTCAGGATCATAAAAATAACAAGCCGATGCCGGCCAATCCTTAAATTCAAATGGTTGATTGCCATCTTGAGTAATCAGCTCAATCCCGTTATTCTCCAACCACTTCATGGCTTCGGATAATTGGTCAACGGCGATGGAGAAGGCAATATGATAAAAGGCGCGGGAGTCATGATCCTGAACAAATTCGATGGTTGATCGACCGGCTTGGAGCTCCAATCGTTCATCAGCGTCCTTCTTGACTTCAAATTCCAAAAGATCTACATAGAATTTCTTGATCATAGCCAACTGTTTCGTCCGTACTTCAACTTTCAATATATTCATATGGAACACCCCTTCTTCATTACTGTCATGCTTGTAGTAACTGCGCTTAACTTGACCTCATTGTAGTTTTTCAATAATAATAGATCAATACTATTTTTTCTATAAAAACAATAGTTTATAACTATATAATACGGAGTGAATCGAATGGAGATTAGGCAGCTGCACTATTTTTTGATGCTGTGCAAGGAACTACATTTTTCCGAAGCGGCACATAAACTGGGTATTTCCCAGCCCACCTTAAGTCAACAAATACGGGTATTGGAGGATGAAGTCGGGGTTCCGTTATTTGATCGCATGGGTAAAAAAACCGTTCAGACGGAAGCTGGAGCCATCCTGGAACACTATGCCCGACAGATGATTCAGCAAATGGAAAATGCAAAGAGAGCAATTGCGGACTTGACCCATTTAAACACAGGCCATTTACGGGTAGCCGTGCTTCCCTCCGATTTGGATTATCGACTGACTTCATTGCTTGTTGAGTTTCACAAGGAGTTTCCGAATACCCAAGTGCAGATCATTCCTTCCATTGATATCGTGAACCAAGTGCTAAACAATGAGGTCGATATCGGGGTGGGTCTTGCCATTGAGCCTGACAGCCGGTTAAACCGCATACCTTTTTACACAGAAACCTATAGGCTCTATGTTCATGAACAGCATCGTTTAGCCAGCCGTGAGCTATTAGAGCCTCAAGAACTGGGACGTATTCCATTTGTGATGTATCCGAATGGGTTTTATGGACGCGAACTGATCAACGCATGGTGCAAAGAGCAAGCGATTGAACTCAAGATCCTGATCGAGACCGGTTCGGTAACCTCTCTATTTCAGCTTGTGAGAGAAGGAATCGGTGCGACCATTCAACCAAGTCAACTGATCGACAGCTTTCAGTCCCTCAGTTTAAAGGCAGTTGCACTCAAACACCCTCCTTCCAGGGATTTGGAGATGTACTATCGCAATGACAAATATTTAAGTGCAGCAGCTCGTACGTTTATGAAACGGATGGAGAATTCCTTCTAGAATGGTTCTAGACTTATGACAATGTTTTACCTCATATAAAAAAACAAGAATGCATCATCTGCATCCTTGTCTCGCCTGCAACGTCTTATTTTATTCTAATGGCCTGCCTTCTTTATAATAAAGATTCCGCTTAAGAATCACGAAGAAAATATGTACGTTCCGGTACCCGTGTTCCGACAAGATGTCGTGAATGCGGGCTGCGACAGCATCATGAATCTCCTGAGTTCTCTGGAACATGAGGATTTCCACGGATAACGGCGTATTGGTTATGATCTGATAAGGAAGCAGTTCAATCTTTACAATTTCCTGCGGTATTTGAACAATACCGGCGAATTCGGCAACGACCTGTGGTGTGATTTCTTCAAGAAAAACTTCGGTAAATCCTTTAAAGCGTAAATATGGCACTCGTATCCCTTCATTTCGTCAAATTATTGTCTTATAGATGTCCCCAAGTGACTTTTATCTCTCTTCTACTATACAATATTGTTATTGTGAAAGGAATCACTATGATTCAGATGCACATATTCGCAGGTGAATTTCAATTATAGTTATCCTTTCAATTGCCCTTTACGGAGCATTTCCGTTAGACTTGATAACATCCGATTCATCATACGAGAAATTCATTATGGAGGTGAAGGTCATCATGGGCCGAAATCTATGGGATGCCGAATGGGAAGTAACCGAGCCGTTAGTCCGATTATTACTTAACCGTCAATTTCCGCAGCTGTCCGCCCTCCCGATTCAGGAGATTGGCAACGGATGGGACAACACCGTTTATCGCGTTGGCGATGAGTATGTGTTTCGCTTCCCCCGAAGAGATATTGCCATAACTTTACTAAATACCGAAGCAAAAATCCTGCCCAAGCTGGAACACTACATAACAGTACCTTATGCGAAACCCCTTTTCTTCGGAAAAGAGAGTGAAGACTATCCTGCACCTTTTCTGGGGTATACCTATCTTCCAGGGAAATTTCCGATTGGAATATCAGATGAAGCGCGGATGCAGTCGGCGGCAACGCTCGCCCGCTTCCTGAAGAACCTGCATGCATTTCCCGTAGAAATAGCACAGCAAGCGGGTGTATTGTCTGACCAGCGTAATCTGACCGATCTGGCCGGCCGGAAAGACAAAATGTTGAATTTCCTCTCCCGTCTTACCCACTATATTACGCAGGCGGAGTTGAACGAAATTGCAGACTATTTGCGGGGCATCCACCTGGATCGGGCCAGGCAGCAACATGTTCTAATCCACGGGGATCTCCATTTTAAAAACATATTGGTCGATGATGCCGGCAAGCTTTCGGGTATTATTGATTGGGGTGACGTCAACATTGGCCATCCTGCCTGTGACCTAAGTATCGTTTACAGCTTCCTGCCACCGGCCTCCCGAGCGGCTTTCTATGATATCTATGGCGAAGTGGACGAAGAAACTAAGATTCTGGCACGAATGATCGCCGTATATATCCCCATGTTAATATTCATCCAAGCCATCGACGAAAAAGATGAAGCCATTGCATTGGAAGCCAAATCGATTATTCAGCGTGCCATCGCCAAGTAATAGTTCGATGGTTATGGCGGAATCATAATTCATGCAAAAAAGAAGCTTGAAGGTTTCAAGCTTCTTTTTTTATAGTTTCGTGATTTGTCTGACGCTTTTGCAACGTTAAATTTTTAACATTCCCATTAATGGCATAATGGTTTTTATCATATTCATGCCCAGTGTAATGTGAGGCACGATTTGTCCCAAGAAGCCCAATCCGCCAACCGCCGCGACTCCTTCTCCTCGCTCAGCCCCTTCGACTGCCGGAGCGCTTGGAGGACCTCCAAACAAGTTGCTTAAAAATCCGGAGATTTGCGCTTTATCCCCGCTCCGAGCAATCGAGGCCGGCATATTTTTGTTAGCACGAAGTCCTGACAGTGTTACTTCCCGGCCTTGGATCTGATTCAGTTCTCCGATATAGTAGCTGCCGTCCTTCAGAACGACCACGACCGGTTGGCCTACCCAATGCTGCGGAGGGCTCGATTTGGAAGCAGATCTGGACTTCCTTGCGCGTTTCGATGACATATTAGGATCACCTCGCTTCCCTGTTTATCATGATGACATCATATGCAGAGCCGTCTTTCATTCTTGTGCCTTTATAGGATGATTGATATAAATGCGTCAATAATCTAGATTTACCAGCCCAGTCACCATATGAAAATAAGCAGAAATTATTTCCGTCGAATGTGGCTTTTTGCCTCCCTCCGGTGTCTAATTAACTGTAAGGTCAAGAGGAGGTTCTTATCCATGTCAAGAGCTCATGACAATCTCCCTGTTTATCCGGATAACCAGGGAACCAAGCGTACATTTGAAGAGATGTATGATGAATACCGCTTGAGGATTCGCCATTATCTCGCACTGAAAGTGAATCCAATGGCTGCAGATGACTTAACACAACTAGTGTTCTTAAGGGCCATGGAGAACCTCGATAAGTTTAACGAGAATTCCAGTCTGTTCACCTGGATCTTCAAGATCGCCCAGAACACGGTTAAAAATGAATATCGAAGTATATCACGTAAACATGAGATGCCTTATGACTTTACAAGTTATGAATCACAGTCCATCTCCCTTGATTTTGCCAGATATGTAGATATTCGAATCGATATTAGCGCGGCACTTAAGCAGCTGAGTGAGCTTGATCAGCAGATTATATCCTTGCGATTTTTTGTGGATTGTACGCTTTCGGAAATATCCAGGATCGTGGGCATGCGCGAGAGTGCGGTGAAAAATCGATTGTACCGTTCCTTAGAGAAGCTAAAGAAAGAATTAAAAGAATGGGGTGACATCACAATTATGTCAATTCTTGATTTGATATCCTTTGAAAGCAAAAGTGAAGTTAGTCATCGTCAGAGCCAAGTGCATCAGGACCTGTTTCAAGAACTAAAGAACAATGTAGAACAGATTGCAGCGAAATATAATCATCAGCCATCACGCAAAATCGTAATTGAGATCTATCCCGATCTGCCAACATTCCATCAAGCCGTTGGAGAATCGGATGCACCTGACTGGTTCATGGGCACATTCGATAACAACACGTTAAAAATCGTCTCACCCTTAAACCCGGGTCCCGAGCATACGTATCAATCGATCCTCCGGTCCACGCTGCACTTGTATACCATGTGGTTGATCAGCGACATCAACCCCCTTGCCCCCAAATGGATTCGGCAGGGCATTGGCGGGTACGAAGCGCAGCAAATGTCCGAAGATTTCATTCGAAGCACGACTTCGGCAGCCATCAGCAATCATGCAATTCCAAGCTTCGAGGATCTCAATGATGATTCCTGGGATTTCGGCAAAACGGGATTTCAGTTCTCCTATCTGATGGTTGAGTTCATCATTAAAAAATATGGGTTAGGTCCATTAAATCAATTGATTCGTAAGCCCAATGGTTATCAAGACATTTTCCAGCTTTCCGAAGAAAAGCTTCATGAACAGTGGGCGAAAACCCTCCAAGATCAGCTCGTTTAGGTCAAGAAAAAGACCGTCAGGGGAGTTCACCCTGACGGTCTTTTGAGTTTAGAGCATATCCGGGATTTTGTATGCGTGTCCGTGATTTTCTCGCCGCAAATGACGATCGGAGCCCCCACGGAATTCAAGTCGCCGACCGAAGGCGTTATCGGCATGGAGGTAAACGGGGTGCCCGCCGTGTAGGCGGCGTACCGGGAGCTGCGGTGCAGCATGCCCGATCCGACCGCGGCGATAACGTCGGCTCCGTCCCGCTGCACGTCTCCGCGGTCCTCCGTCGCCTAGTTCACATCCTTCATCTCCAGACGAAGCATCGATAGCCAGGCAATCCATAAACCGGCGGCTCCAAGCAACACATGGATCGCGATGATGGAGTTAATGGACAGCGACGGTCCGTTAAAGCCGGAACATACGATGAGCACCAGCAGGATGGAGGAAACCATAGTGGCCGTAACCGAATGCTTGCGCATGCCGAAGTACAAAGGAATCAGGGCCATCCCGGCAGCCGACAGCGAACTGATGGTGTACTCAAGCAGCAGCACTCGTACCTGCTCCATCGTCAGCGAATCCGCAATGAAGGGATAGAAGTAATCCACGGCTACCAATATGGAACCCGTCAACACGTCGGTGAACAGGATCATTCCGAACGTAAACACGAAGATGATGACCAGTTTGGCAGCGATCAGCTTGCGGCGTTTGATCGGATACGTAAAGAGCACGGTCAACGTTTTGTTTCTGTATTCCAAGGCAATCATTCCTGAGAGCAGCGCCCCGGCGAATATCATGAATGTTGCCCTGACGAAGGTATCGATCAGCATGAACGACTCCGGGTAAGTGGAAAAAGCGTAATCGTCGGCTCCATAATCGGTTATGCCCATCATGGTCAGGAACAGAAGGAGCGCCAGGTCGGCCATGGCGGCATAGCCGATATTACGGGCGAACCGGTACTTCCGGAGCTCCAGCGAAATCAGTTTAAGCAATGTCGCCATCCCCCTTCATCAGGTTCATGAAGTATTCCTCCAAAGTATGCGCCCGTTTGAAGATCGATTCGACCGCGACGTCGTGGCGAACAAGCCCCGCAATCAGCTCCGAAGGACTCGCTCCTTGATCGTAAACCCTCATCGTATGCTGGTCCACCAGCTTGTAATTGCTTAGTCCGAGCAGATGCTCCATAACGTACGCCGCCTTGCGAACGTCGGTTGGCCGAAGCTCGATATATTCGCTCTGTTGTCCGCGAATGCGTTCCATCGCCACTTCCTCGATCAGCCGCCCTCCGCGAATGACGCCGACCGTATCGGCAATTTGCTCGATCTCGCCGAGAATGTGGCTGGAGACAAGCAGCGTGATCCGGTATTCGGCACTGAGCCGTTTGAGAAGATCGCGCAGCTCCTTGATGCCTGCCGGGTCCAAACCGTTGATCGGCTCATCCAAAATGAGCAACTCCGGCGTCGTGATCAATGCGCGGGCGATGCCAAGCCGCTGTTTCATGCCGAGCGAAAATTCCCGGACGGGCTTCCTGCCCGTATCCTTCAGGCCCACCTGTTCCATCATGGCGCCAATGACCTTTTTGTCCGGAAACCCCATATATTCGCAATGCAGCTCCAGGTTCTCCCGGGCCGACAGGCCGTCATAGAAAAACGGGTACTCGATCACGCTGCCCATGCGTTTCAGCACTTCGTATGAATGAGGCGTCAGCCTCTCTCCGAACAGTTCGATCTCGCCCGCGGTCGGTTTGACCAGGTTGGTCAGCATCCTCAACACCGTCGTTTTGCCCGCCCCGTTATGCCCGAGAAATCCGTAGATTTCCCCCTGCCTGATATTCATGCAGACGTTGGACACTACCTCCGTGCCCCCGTATGCCTTCGTTACTCCAATCGTTCGCGCTATGTATGTCATCGCCCCGTGCTCTCCTTTGCTATGCGGACTTTAGAACAACCGTGAACACGGTCCGCTCGTGGGGTACGCTGTGCAAGCTGATCGTGCCTCCCATGCGCTCAACCAGCCGCTTCGTAATTGTCAGGCCGAGGCCGCTGCCTTGGTAGAGGCGATTGCGCGAATCCTCCAGCGTGTACATTCGCTCGAAGACTCGGTGGTGCTCTTTCTCGGGGATGCCTTTGCCTTTATCCCACACCTGGATGGCAACCTTCCCTTTTTCCAACCGCTCCAGCGTCAATCCGAGCAGCTTGCCATCGGCCCCGTATTTCATCGCATTCGTGATCAAGTTATCCAGTAGGCGCGTTAGCGCCTCCTCATCGGCCATGACATACAGGTCTTCGCCCGGCATGGACAGCTCTAGCCTCATTCCCAGACTTTCAAGCATTTCGTAAAAGGACAACAACTTCAAGCGGCACAGCTCGCTGGCATTCACGCGGGTCAGCGCCATCTCGGTATCGCCCGCCTCCAGCTTGGCCAGGTCAAAGAAGGAATGCACGAGACGGAGCACCTCCTGCGCCTTGCCATGGATATTGGTCATCATCGCTTCCCGCTCGCGCTCAGCCAGACCGCGATCATGAAGAAGAATCTCGCTGTAGCCCAGCACCACCGTCAGCGGCGTCTTCAGGTCATGCGAGATGTTGGACAGCATGCGGCGAATCTCGATCTCCTGATTGGCGTAGCGCGCTCCCGCCCGATGCGCGTGGTCGAGCAGCCGGTTCATGTCGGTCAACAGTTGCCCTACCTGAGCGTCGCTGTCGAATATCAGCAGCCGCTCGTTCGTGCCTTTATCCAAAATAACGTTCAGCTTGCCGTGAATGTACGCGAACTGGCGGCTTCGTTTACGCTGCCTTGCCCAAAGCACGATCACCGCAATGCCGAGCAGCGCGGTGGACGTCACGAAGAACCAAATCATGACCCATTCACTTGCAGCTTGTACCCGAGGCCCCACAGCGTCTTGATGTATTGAGGGTCGGACGGGTCCGCTTCCAGCTTCTCGCGCAAACGGCGCATATGCACGTTAATGATGTTATCGTCTCCATAAAAGGTATCGTTCCAGACCGACGCGTAGATCTGGGCCTTCGTATACACCCGACCCGGATGCTCCGCGAGCAGCCTCAGGATGCCGAACTCCTTGGAAGTCAGCTTCACGTGCTGACCGTCCCGCTCGACGCCGTATGTCTCCAAATTCATGACGATACCCCCGGCCCGGATAATCTCGCCTTGTTCCGGCGAATCCGCAGCCTGGCGGGAGCCGGGTGGCACCGCATAATTCGAGCGGCGAATGGCCGCTCTCACGCGTGCGGTCAGTTCGATCAGCGAGAAGGGCTTGCTTACATAATCGTCGGCGCCCAATTCAAGGCCCAGCGCCTTGTCCACCTCACCATCCTTGGCCGACAGGATAAGAACAGGCACCAAGCTGGTGCTCCGGATCGCCCGCAGCACCTCTATGCCGCTTCGGCGCGGCAGCATGAGATCCAGAATGACCAGATCGTACCGGGGAGGCTCCACCGCGAACAGCCGCTCTGCCTCCATACCGTCGTATGCATACGAGACGCGGTAGCCCTCTTTTTCCAGATAAGGTCCCACCATTCCACTGATGGATCGATCATCCTCGACAAGCAGTATATGATTCCCCGACATGATTTCCCTCCGCGAACATTTTGAATCTATTAACTCACAGATTTAGACCGCTGGCAACCCGGCACCCTTCCACACTTCAACCGTAAGCTTTTTGTAAGAAAGGATTAATAAAAAAGCAGGATTCGGACGCTACAATCAAGTTATATCGGATGATAGCATTCATTTCTGCGAGGAGGACAAACAAGATGAGATTAACGAGGAAAATGCGCAGCTTCAGGAAATCCCTGTTAGGGTTCATGGTATTATTGATTGCGTTAGCGGGAGGTACAGGTATCGGTTATGCAAGCATTGAGCCCGCGACTAGGCAGACGCTGGTGCTTCAGCATGCGACGATCATAGACGTAAGGTCCGGAAAGTTAACCAACGATCAGACGATTATCATTAAAGATAATAAGATCAGTCACATTGGAAACAGCACACAAACGGCGATTCCCGATTACGCGCAAGTACGGGATGCTTCGGGCCAATACGTCATTCCCGGTCTATGGGACATGCACGTCCATCTGGAAGACAACTATAAAGACGCTTTCCCGCTACTACTGGCTAACGGAGTGACCGGAGTAAGGGAGATGGGGGTGGCGCTTGCCAACGTCGATCAGTGGAAAACGAGTATTCAAGCCGGTATGCCGGCCCCACGTCTGGTATATGCAGGTTCGACTCTAAATGGAGGTCCGGCTGACGAGGCCCCCCATATGTTCTACTTAAAAACAGAAGAACAAGCGCGCGAAGCTGTCCGTCTTAATGCGGCAAAGGGCGCGGATCATATCAAGGTATACTCTTGGTTGCCACGTCCACTGTTTCTGGCGGTCATGGATGAAGCCCAAAAGTACGGTTTGCCGGTGGTCGGTCATTTGCCGGTAGAGGTGCGGGCCAGCGAAGCCGCTCAACTGGGATTCAAGAGCATTGAACACCTGCACGGTTTGTTTATTGCCACCTCGAGCATCGAAGACGATATTTTCAAGAATGCCGACATGAGCGATTTGCTCGGTTATTCGCTGGCAGAGATCGAAGCCTCCGAATCCTATGATTCCGTAAAGGCCAATAAGCTGTTCCGCAAATTCAAAGAAAAGGGAGTCTGGCCTGTACCGACCATAGTTACCTATTTGAATTCGGCCAAAACCGAAATTGATCCTCGGTCCAAATACGTACCTACTGCCGTGCAGAAGCAATGGGCCGAAGTGATTCGCGCCATTCCCCCCGAACAAACGGAATTAATGGCGGCCATCAATTCCACAACGCCGGGCATGGTCAAAAAGTTGAACGATGCCGACGTGCCTATGCTTGCAGGCACCGATTCCAGCTTCGAAATGACGAACTTTATATACGGCGTTTCCTTGCACGATGAACTCGAACTTCTGGTTAAAAGCGGTCTTACCCCGTTGCAGGCCTTACAGGCGGCAACGCTGAATCCGGCGCGATATTTGGAGAGAGAGCAGGAACTGGGCACCGTAGAAAAAGGAAAGATCGCCGATCTCGTGCTCCTTGACAAGAACCCGCTCACGGACATTCGAAACACGACAAGCATTTCTGCAGTTGTGTTGGACGGGAAACTCATGGAGAAACAAACCTTGGACCGAGCGGTGAAAACATACCCCGTGATCAAGGTTGCCGATATGAAAGATGAACCGGAAGGATCCGGGCCATCTGCCAATAAACATCTCCTTCCTAATCATTAATGCGGCCAAGCCCTTCCCTTCCCGAATACGAAGCGGAGGGGCTTTGTTTATACTTCGGAACACCTACAGGGGAGCCGGCAATACGAAAAATCGTCAGGAACGCCCTGACGATTTTTTTGAGATAGAGGAATATCCAAGGATTGTATTTGTATTCCTGTCCGCGCATATTATTAGGCTCGTTATCTGTAGATTCCCTGAATCAATTCCACTTCACTTCCCTGCTTGTTCGTTCCCAATTAAAGGCTTATCCGTTCTTTCTCTTCTCTCGTCCATAGGAAGAGTTGTTCCCGCTAAGGTGAGTTTAAGCACGAGAAACATGCCGTACCCAAGCACACCTCCAGCCGTATTCAGGATTAAATCATCCACATCAAAACTTCCCATTGAAAAAAAGAGCTGGGAGCATTCCAGTCCCAGGCTCAACCCCAGGGATGTCGTGAAGGAGCCAATGAATCCGAGGAACTTGTTCCTAAGCATAAGACCGACGAATAGGCCATTGGGCATGAATATGGCGATATTGCCAAAGAGATTGACCACGTCATGCGTACTCGAAAGGTGCTTGATATTCATACGAATGGATTCAAAGGGCGTGAAATTGGCAAATTGCAATCGATTTTGTACATAATCCGGGATCTCGGTGGCTCGATGCAGTTGCTGCCACAGAACTGATATATCTACGGAACCGAACTTGAATAAAATCACCTTGAGTAAGACATAGAGATACAGCGCATATAGTAATACAAGCATCCATTTATACGATAATTTCATTCCTCATCATCCTTGTTCAGCAGTACCGTCACAATGATTCCGTCGATATTGTTTCCAGATATCTCATACTCGCTTCCTGCCGGTATCTCAATCTCCATGTCTTTGGATGTCACGGGTACATACTTTATTTCGTATTCCTTCCCCTCTACGGTTGTTGTATAGCTGGATTGTTCCTTCAGGTAATCCAAATATTCCTCCAATGTAAGATTCAGTTCCTTCATGATCATGCTGTGCGGCTGCCCAACATAACGAAAATGCCACGGTTCATACTGAATGCCTGTAATCTCTGTTTTGTCCTCAGGATATCGCAGAATGAATCCGTGCGCCCATGCATGCTCCTTCAGCCACTTCCCTTCGGGCGATCGATCAATCGACTGCTGCGTCGATCCGATATCCATCGAGAGCCCGAGATTATGTTCGCTGTAGCCTGGAGGCAAGGCGTAATCGGAACCTTTTTCACGATAAAGCTGTTCTTGCTCGCCCTCATCCCGATACCCGCTGCTGATCATGAAGCGATTGACTCCGTCTTCTCCGGCGGTTTCAACCATATCACCGAATTTCTCTGCCACACTGCGCGATAACCGGATCGTGTTGTCCAGAACCACATAACCATGCATTAAGTCTTTATTCTCAAACAATGTTACGATATCCTTCGGCACCGCTCCCTGATCAAGCGGATGATCCTTGTTGACCAGGACCAAATTTCCACGTGTCACTTGTTCATCTGTTACACGGATCGTTTGCACAGCTGATGGAGGATTCGATTGCGTATCGGAACCCGCTTTTGATTCCTGTCCATCTCTACTCTCTACCCTATCATTCACGTTAGGCGTCTCCGTCATTATCGACTCGCATCCGACTAACAGAAATATAACGAGCATGATCAAACCCTTTTTCAACTTCAACAACTCCCTCTAGCTTGGTTTATCCAGATTAATAAATAGAGTTTAAGGAAAAGTAGGGAAAAGATAAAGTTTATCTTAAGAGATGCAAGTTGCGCTTATCCCTTTTCCCTTTGACAAGGTTGAAGCCTATGGCTTAACTTGGTATTTAGACTAAAAAGAATAAAGAAGGTGCCATTATTCTTGCTCAAATTATTTCGTTATTTACGTCCCCACTGGGCAGCGGCCCTGCTTGCGCCGCTGCTCATGCTGCTGGAGGTCGCCATGGATTTGCTTCAGCCCATTCTCATGGCCAGCATTATTGATCAAGGTGTCCTGCAGAACGATACTTCACACATTCTCCATACAGGTCTTATCATGCTGGGTGCGGCTGCCATCGGGCTGCTTGGAGGTCTCGGATGTACGATCTATTCTTCCGTTGCCTCGCAGCGTTTCGGTGCCGACCTGCGCCGGGATTTATTCCGCAAGGTTCAAACTCTCTCGTTCCGAAATCTGGACGACATCTCGACCGGTTCACTTATCACCCGGCTGACGGGCGACATCGTTCAGCTTCAGACCATGGTCCAGATGCTGCTGCGCATCTTCGTTCGGTCTCCGTTTCTCGCGATTGGAAGCATTATTATGGCGGTGATCATTAGCCCGAAGCTTGCCATCATTCTGGCCGTTGCCGTTCCATTGTTGTTCGTGGTGATGTTCTTCCTGATCCGCGCCACCCTCCCCTTATTCGCCACCGTTCAGAAGAAACTCGATAAGGTGAATACGGTCCTGAAGGAGAATTTCGCTGGCATCCGGGTATCCAAAGCATTCGTGCGAGCCGGGTATGAGAAGGATCGATTCCATCAAGCGAATACCGACTTCACGCAAGTTTCGGTTAAAACACAACGGATCGTTGCGCTCAATATGCCCATCCTCACCATGATACTGAACATCAGTATCGTGGTTGTCCTATGGCTTGGCGGGAAGAACGCGATCGATGGCTCTTTCGAGGTGGGAAGCCTGGTAGCCTTTATCAACTATGTGACGCAGGTGCTATTCTCCGTATCCTCCGTCGCGATGATGCTGGTCCGAATCTCTACAGCTAAGGTTTCCGCTGATCGTATCCAGGAAGTCATGCATACGGAATCCGAGATTGTAAACGTTGCTCAGCCGACGATGAATGTATGCAAGCAGGGAGAAATCGTATTTGACCAGGTGACTTTTTCCTATAAACCGGAAATACAGAAGCCCGTTTTACATAATATCAGTTTCAACGTTCAGCCAGGGCAGACCGTCGCAATTATGGGAGCAACCGGTTCGGGAAAAACCTCGCTGGTATCCCTGCTCCCCCGCCTGTATGATGTAACATCCGGGCGGATATTCATCGATGGGACCGATGTGCGACAGATCGACTTATCGGCGTTACGCGAACGCATTGGCATCGTCCTTCAAGAATCCATCCTCTTCACAGGCACGATCCGGGACAATATCCGCTACGGGAAAGCGGATGCTTCCGATGAAGAAGTGGTGGCAGCAGCTAAGGCTGCGCAGGCGCATGAATTCATTTCGTCCATGCCGGAAGGGTACGACACCGTGCTTGGACAAAGAGGCGTGAACCTCTCCGGCGGCCAGAAGCAGCGGATCTCCATTGCACGGGCATTATTGCTTCGCCCCGCCATTCTTATTCTTGATGATAGCACAAGCGCCATCGATATGGGGACGGAGTCCAGGCTTCAGAAAGAGTTAGCCCAACTGATGAACGGTCGTACCTGCCTCATGATTGCCCAGCGGATCTCTTCCGTGATCGATGCCGATCTTATACTGGTGCTGGATGATGGAAAATTGGTAGCGGAGGGTACGCACAGCGAGCTGCTTGCTTCCTGTGAGTTATACCAGGATATTTATCAATCGCAATTCGGCAAGGAGGTGTCTTCCCATGGTTAAAGCGGATCAGGAAACCAAGCAAGGCCATGCGGACGCTCCGGACTTTAGCATGCGCGGCGGCAGCCCCATGCGTGGAATGACGATGGCCAAGGCGAAGCCCAAAAATACGATGGCAACGCTTCGCCGGATCTGGGGTTACCTTCGTCCATTTAAGAGCGGTATGATCGCGGTATTCTTATTCACGCTCATCGCGACGATTCTGTCCCTGGTGGCTCCTTTCCTGCTGGGAAATGCGGTGGATCATTACATCATTCCAAGAGATTTCGAGGGACTCATGGGGTTGTGTGCGGTGCTTCTTGCCGTTTACGCGGGTACCGCGCTCACGGCATGGCTGCAACAGCATGTCATGGTTAAGGTCTCCCAGCTGTCTATTCAGGCCATGCGGAGGGATATTTTTGCAAGACTTCAAATTCTTCCGCTGCGATTCTTCGACAGCAAGACGCACGGCGAATTGATGAGCCGCACGACCAATGATATCGAGAACGTCTCCGGGACATTGAATCAGAGCGTAACCCAGCTAATCTCAAGCGTATTGTCCCTGGTTGGATCACTCGCCATCATGCTGTACCTGAACATATGGCTGACGCTGCTCAGCATGGTGACCATTCCGCTTGTTATGCTGTTCACGAAGACGGTAGCAAGCCGGACAAGGAAGTATTTCTCCAAGCAGCAGAGCACGCTGGGGGAGCTTAATGGCTTTATCGAGGAAACCGTCTCGGGTCAGAAGGTTGTACAGGTATATCGCCGGGAGAGGCATGCCGCTGCGCAGTTCGATGTCATGAACAAGAAGCTGACCGATGCCAGTATTCAAGCTCAGATCTATTCGGGTACCGTCGGTCCGGTTATGAACGTGCTGAATAACGTCAGCTTTGCTTTAATTGCGGCGGTTGGCGGGTATATGGCATTCAAGGATTATACTACCGTGGGTGTTGTCGTTGCATTTCTAAACTACTCGAAGCAGTTTCAACGGCCGCTGAACGATCTGGCGAATCAATTCAACCTGGTGCAATCTGCTGTGGCCGGTGCTGAACGGGTCTTTGAGATTATCGATACCGAGTCCGAGTACCAAGACAACCAAGACGATAATACAACGGATGACATGTATGGCGAGGTACAATTTGACCGTGTCTGTTTCAGTTATAAGGAGGGCGTCCCGATTCTGGAGGATGTATCACTCACCGCTAGGCCGGGCGAGACCATTGCGCTCGTCGGTCCGACAGGTGCCGGCAAAACCACCATCATCAATCTGCTCACCCGTTTCTATGAGATCGATTCTGGCGTGATCACCATTGATGGGGTCGACATCCGACAGCTTGATAAGGACAATCTGCGGAGCAAGCTGGGAATCGTACTGCAGGATGCCTATGTATTCTCGGCATCGATTCGAGAGAACATCCGCTACGGCCGGCTTGATGCCTCGGACGAAGAGATAGAAACTGCCGCCAAGCTTGCCAATGCGCATGACTTCATCATGAAGCTGCCCGAAGGCTATGATACGCAGCTTCTCTCGGGCGGAGGCAACCTGAGCCAGGGCCAGCGGCAGCTCTTGACGATCGCGCGTGCGGTGCTTGCCGATCCGGTCATACTGATTCTGGACGAGGCTACCAGCAGCATCGATACGCGGACGGAGATGCATATTCAAACCGCCATGCGCACCCTGATGCAGGGCCGAACGAGCTTTGTCATCGCTCATCGTCTAAGCACGATCCGCGAGGCTGACCAGATTCTCGTCATGAATCAAGGCGGTATCGCGGAGCGTGGCACACACGAAGAACTGCTGGCCAAACGCGGCTTTTATTACGAGTTATACAACAGCCAGTTTAAGTTATCCAGTTAAGATGGCCTTCGACATTTTTCTTACAGGCCGCTGACAGAAAACAAGAGAGCGGGTTCCATGGAACCCGCTCTCTTGTTTTTCTGCTATAAGGATAAATGATCTGCGTAAGACGAACACGGATTATTCTTCCCATTTGGCACGACCGGACCCGAACGCCTTCATTTCCATCAAAATCGCTGAATTCGCCAATCGAGCGGACTCCAGGTCCGTTATTTCGTTCAGAATTGCTCATTTCGCGAATCGAACGGACACCAGATCCGTTATTTCAGTTAAAATAGGTCGATAATCACACTTTTACGGCGAATAACGTATCTCATGTCCGCTAAACTAGTTAAACTCATCTTTTTTAACTAAATAACGGATGCTCAGTCCGTTAGAAATGCAAATATAATAAAATGCAATTCGACGCAAAACAAATACAATGCAATGCAATACTACGCAATACAAATACAATGCAATGCCATACAATGCAATATAAATGCCTTTCAAATGCCTATCGCAATACTAACGCCCTTCCAATGCTCTTTAAACGCCCTCCCAACGCTCTTCAAACGCACTTCCATTGCAATACAAAGCAACCATCTCGCACGATTTCATCATTCCAACTCAACTCGACTGGCATTACTCACGATCCGTTTGACGGCACCGATAATCCATTCCATCTCCACATATTGGTTGTGCGGCGCATTGTATTCAACGCCCCAGTAACCCTTGTATCCGCCTGCGAGCAGGCTCCGTACCTTCTCCTCCGCATCGGGATGGACTGCTGTTTTTGCATCAAAATGAGTATGTACCGTCCATGGGGCAACCATCTCATCACCTTCAGCCTCATCTGCCTTCCATCTGCCAAGATGAAGCAGAAAACCAAAAGCCGGATGTTGGACTTCCTCGGCAAGCTGTTTCATTTCTCGCGGAAGCAGCGATGCGCCCATATGATTTTCCGGACCAATGGTATAACCGCCATCCGCTGCACGATCCGCATATTCCCGATAACGTTTAACGGTATACTCGAACTGTTCGTAAGTCATCGGCTCCGATTCCTTATAACTGCCGCCGGTGTCGATTCGCACGGTTTCGGCGCCCAGGATTTCAGCGGCATCCAGATGAACCAGCGCGTTCTCGTACAGCTTCTGCCGGATATCCGGGTCTGGATCCCATAGGTGCGCTCCATCCACAGCAAAGTTAACCACCCTCATCTCTTTCTCATCCAGTGCCTCTCTGATTTTCCGGATGTAACTCTTATCAGCAAGCTTATATACGCTATCGCTCCGATCGATGAAAAAACCGTTCCACAAATCAACCGCATCCATTCGGTACCGGTACTTCACCGTCTCCAAATAACCGAACACATCCATTTTTCCATCCAGAAACGTATTATAAAAAGAATAGCCGCCAATCGAAATATTCACCTGAATGCCCCCTTAGAGAATAGATCAAAGCACGATCTTCCGTTTATCACACTACCAAACACCCTGCGCAGCATATCTTACTCGATGGTGTATTTAAGATGATGATATTCCCCGCCGGAGAGAAAACCTTTCTTCCTATACAATTGCTCCGCTTGATTTCCCGCCGTTACAAAGAGTCGCAGCACAGGATAATCAGGCTCCAAGACGGTTAATGCCCTATCCAGCATCGCGCTCGCCAACCCCAGCCCTCGATGTTGGGGTAATACTGCGATGCTATAAACGAGTGGCAGGCCCTCCCATAAATAGATCAAACATACACCGACGATTTCTTCCGTTGTTCGGTCATATACTACTGAAGAGGCTTCCAACAGCTTGGGGTCCACTATGTCAAAATATCGGGCCGCATCATCCGCATAAACCTGGACTTCCCGCTCATCCGGGCCATTTGCATACGCTTCCCTAAACACCTCTACAATCTTAGACATATCTTCTATAGTGGGCCTTCTATCCATATAATGGAGATCCATCGATGTTTCCAGCTGTTCGGTAGGCCGCATCATGCATTGCCTGGATTCAACCTGAACGAAACCATTTTCACGAAAAGCGATCTCCTGCTCAACCAGAACATTATGAGCATGCAGAGACTCTGTCAAATTCCAGGATTTTAAGGTATAGCTCTTCACGTAATCAATCATCTTTGTGGTAATAGAATATGGGGGGATACCAAACACAAGTCCGATGGAATGGTCAGTCAAATAAACTCCCGCCACTTTATCGTCACCTAAGACAACCCAGTAACCGTCGTCCGAATCCGCTAGAACCTTGGTTGAATCACCCCAGCTCGGTCTAAACCAATTATTCTTATAATAGGTAGCAAAATATTTCGAGAACATCTTGGGATCCGCCTTTATTAATCTGTATTCCATAAGTCCCCCTCCTCATACCCTTTTGAATTAGGCCCATTATATAGGTTGGAAGAGGAGTGGGCAAAGGGATTTATCTTCTATAATAAAAAAATCACACATACCGTTTCGGCTAGGATAGAATCAGGCTAACCCCCAGATACCCCGCTGTTCCCCACATAATCAACGCCGATATTCGGTTCAACGTGGACAACCATTTCCCTGATGGATCCATTCTTCCCGCTGTCCTGCCCGCTATTCCAAGACCCAAGAACCACAACCACGAAACTGCGATACATACAACGGCAAAGACCACTTTGTCGATCCCTGTATATTGGAGCGAGCTTGTGCCAATGACCCCGATCGTGTCCAGAACAGCATGCGGATTTAACAAGGATACAGACATGGCAAATATAATTTGCTTTTTCGGCGTAAACGAACGAGTCTCTTCTTGCGCTTGACCCGAAGGTTTACTCTTCCAGGTTACCCTTCCCATATAGACCAGGAAACAGATCCCCAATGAAAACAGCACGGTTCGGATCCATTCATATTCCAGAACAACAACGGATACCCCCAGAACCGCTAATGAGATCAGCAGCGTATCACATAGCGATGCGGTAATCATGACGGGCAGTGCCTTGATGAAGCGGGGATGTACCGCTCCCTGATTAAATACAAACACGTTCTGCACGCCCAAAGGAAGAATAAGACCCAAAGCTAGAATGAATCCATGAACGATGACACCTATCATATGAAACCAAACCTCCAGCGAATATTTCCACCATTGTAAAGGAGGGTATCGGCTGCGTCTCCAACCAATTGGTTGGCACTTGACCCAACCAATGAGTTATACTGAGGCATATTCCTACATGAAAGCGGGTTTACCTATACCTATGGCTGAAGAATGGAAATTGAATAAGCACTCCAATGTGCCGCTTCATCAGCAAATTTATGATGTTATCAAGAGCAGAATCATGAACGGGGAATGGCCGGTCGGAACCCAAATTCCCACGCAGCGAGATCTGGCTGCCAAATTTCAAGTGAACCGCAGCACCATTGTGTATGCACTCGGGGAGCTCGCCGCAGACGGTTTAATCGAATCTCGCGTGGGACAAGGGACCGTAATTATTAACAATACATGGAGTTTACTTGCTGCCACACCTCCGCCTGATTGGAATCAATACGTGAAATCCGGCTCCTATCAGCCCAACATCCATTTGATCCAGCAAATCAATCGTGCGGAAGCCGATGCTAGCATGATCCGTCTCGGAACAGGCGAGCTCTCTCCTGATCTCCTTCCGACTAACCAAATGCGGGAGACGTTTAGCGGCAGGATATCCAGCCGCTTCACCTTGGGCTACTCGGAACCGAAAGGGAGCCTATACTTAAGGGAAATCATCAGCGATCATCTGAAAAAGAAAGGGATTATGGCCTCCCCTGCTTCCATACTCATCGTCTCCGGCGGGCTGCAAGGCTTACAGCTGATCTCGCTTGGACTGCTGCATCACGGTTCCTCCATTTTGGTAGAGAATCCCTCTTACCTGAACTCGATCCATGTGTTTCAATCCGCCGGCATGCATCTGCACGGCATCCCTATGGATGAGAACGGGATCCGAACGGAAGCCTTCGGGAGACTTAAGCGCCAACACAGGGCTGCTCTTCTGTATACCATCCCTGCCTTTCATAACCCTACCGGAACGCTAATGTCTTCCGACAGGCGGGCAGAACTGCTCCAGGTTTGTGCTCAAGAAAGGCTGCCCTTAATCGAGGATGACGTGTATGGGGATTTATGGTTAGACACCCCCTCACCCCTCCCTCTGAAAGCTTCGGATAAACAAGGCCTGGTGCTCTATATAGGCAGCATGTCCAAGACCCTGGGTCCCGGGCTGCGCATCGGATGGATCGTCGGGCCTGAGCCGGTCATCGATCGGCTGTCCGATATCAAAATGCAAACCGATTACGGCTCCAGCTCCCTTTCCCAGCATGCCGTCGCCGAATGGCTCTCCAGTGGGTTATATGAGAATCATCTCGCTCAGATCCGGGCAGAGCTGATGAGACGCCGAGACTTTACCCTGTCGTTACTGGAGCAATATTTTCACGATATTGCACTCTGGAATACACCCCAAGGGGGATTCTATATTTGGCTTTGCATCAAGAACCCCCTCTCCATTCGCCCTTTATTTGAACAAGCGCTGAGGGAGAGCATTTTGCTTAATCCCGGAAATATATATGATCGTAACGACCAGCAGCATCTGCGCCTATCCTATGCTTACGCCTCGTACGATCAGCTGGAGAGTGGGCTTATCCGGCTTGCGGAGCTTATCCACCTCCATGCGGTATCATAAGAAAAAGGGCCCTCCCCCGACTTTGATCCACAGGGAAGGCCCATTCCTATTGTCAGTGTGCCACTTCTGCTATCTTATTTCGGAGGTACGGCGATTTTCCGATTTCTACAAAACGACATTCTTCTTGCCGACGATCCTCTTTTACACATGACGCCGTTCCATCAGATTAATTCCTATGCCCATGCACAACACCCCGATGAGCAGCAATTTGGAAATTGGGAGCCAGAGATCCGCGATGCCGTAACCGTACACGGCTATTCCCGTCAATGCTTTCATGGCATGGGTCAGCGGAATGACCTCCGCGATGCCAAGCAGAATCGGATTCGTGATCGTGCCTGGCGGCATATATACCCCGCTGATGAGCGGCATGATTGGAATGATGGACGGAAACAACGTCCCAAATTGCTCAGGTGACTGCAATATGCCGACCAAGAGCATCGATAAAGCGACGATGGTAAATGTATAGATTACAATGACTAGCAGCAGCAAGCCATATTGGTCGCCTAAGTTGAAGCCGAAACCATAACGAAAGATGAGCAGCACCATGATGATCTGCAAGACGCCGATCAAAGAGCTGTACAGCAGGTGACCCATATACATCTCTGTTTTTCGGACAGGAGACAGAATGAGCCGGTTCCAAACGCCGGATGCTTTATCTTTCGTAATCGTATTCACCTTGAACCCAACGGTAAACATCACTAGGAATAACGAAAATCCAAACAGCAGCTGAAGTCCCATATCATGACGAACGAGTTCTCCCCCATCCTGCGACTCGGATTGGAGACGCAAGGGCGGTTTCTCCATATAAACATGTACGTGCTCGCGGAATTTCGTTTCATCTTGCACGTTCGCTGCTGCGGCCCGAAGCAACATCTCTCGTTCATAAACCGTACGGAGATGCTGATCAGCTAACTGGACATATGGGTTATCCATTGCGGCTATGATGCGATAATCGTCAGAAACCAGCTTCACGGCGAGATCTGCGCGTCCCTCGCGCACTTTTTTTCTTGCCGCCTGTTCATCCTGAATTCGAAATTCGAACGTATCGTTTTGATTCAGCAATTCGATCCACTTGGCCTCAGACTTTTCCACCGCCCCGTCTTCGGTGAAGATGTCAATCTTGATCTTGCTGTCAACGTTCGCTCCGAACATAAGCGTAGCTAATATGCTCAGACCGATGAACATGATGATCATCCATGGATTCCGTTTTTCTTTCATCCATTGCGATAATAAGATGGGAGCCATCAGATCCGCCCCCTTCTTGGAAAGATCCATAAACTCGCAGCTAGAATAACGACGAAGAATACCCCTTGGTACAGGATCGGCAGCCATAGCTCTTGAAACGGACTGCCCTGAATCCACTGAATCATGGACATTAAGGCCAAGCCGTTGGGGGTAACGCTGCCGATGTTCATTAGCCAATCCGGCAAAATATAGATCGGCACCAGATTCCCTCCGATGACGCCGAGCACAACAAGCAGTATGAATGAAATGCCGGTTGCGACATCAGCGTCCTTCATTCGGAATAGCATGGCTGTATAAAGCGCGGATAACGCCGCGACCGTTAGGCACAGCATGAAGATGATGAAGGTCAGACCGATCCAGAAGATCAGGGACTTGCCCGGAAAAAGCTGAAACAGAAAGTGTGAGATCATGATCAGTACCGAAGATTGAAGCAGAGACATACACAAGGTCGACCCAACCTTGCCGGACAAGTAGCGAAATGGATGGGTTCCGGCAAGAAGAAGACGCATAAACACCATCTCTCGCTTTTCCGTGATCGATTTGGACGCCGTCGTTGTGGAGACGGACAGCGCAAAAAATATACTGACCGCCAGTGCGTAATATTGGAACGAGGTGATCATGTCCACACCTTCGATTTGTTCCAATCCGCCGACAGGGCTGTTCGCCAGCGCAAGCTCGCCTTCACCCTTGCTTTCCTGTCCTTCCATTCCGCTGTCCAGAGCAGCCTGATAATTAACGGTACCCAAAAATCCATCCAGCATATTTTGCAGAATATTCACTTGCATTGAATTCTCTAGCGCCGTTAAAGTCAGAACCGCGCCGTCCCCCTCATGCAGGAGAAGCTTGTTAAGTGCAGCCAGCGTGTATGCCTCAGGAACTGTTATGATGGCCTCCACTTTCTCTTCCTTCAGCTGTACTTGGGCAGTCTGGTCATCCAATGCAGCAACTTGAAGGAATTCTTCAACCTCATCGTCCCCGAACATATTCATTAATAGGGCTTCCAGTTGGAAATTTGCGGCTGCTTTACTCAGTTCGTTCTTCTGTTCCGTACTGATTGACATACTCTTTAGGCTTTCTTGAAAGGCATGGACTCCCTCTTCATGTCGGTCCTTCACGACCAATGCGACTCTCATCTCAAGAGACTCATTCGAATTCTCTACCCAATTCGGCAAGGCAAATCCGAGAACCAGGATTAGCGCTAATGGCATAAACAAAGCAATCAGCATCTCTTTCCGGTCTCTCCAATAGACGAGAAAGTCTTTTTTGAAAAATACGCCCAAGCGTCCGTCCCTCCTCTCAATCCCGAAGCTTGCGGCCGGTCAAATGAAGAAATACATCCTCAAGACTTGGCGACTGGATATGAATATTCTGAATCTGTACCCCAAGGCGTTCCGCAGTCTGCACGATCCCGGACAGAATGTAACTGTTCTTCATGACAATGAGCTTCAAGCCATGATCCGTCTCCTCAACCTGCCTGACGCTTTCTATGGATCGAAGCTCCTCGGCCAGCTCCGGATTCGGGCGATTCAGCTGGATGATCAGCGTATCCTCACCGGATAAGATGTGCTGCAGCTCCTCCTTGGTGCCCGAAGCGATAATCCGCCCGTGATCCATGATGTACATCCGGCTGCACAGCTGCTCCACCTCTTCCATGTAATGGCTTGTGTACAGTACCGTTGTCCCTTTGTCCCGGTTTAAGCGCCGGACTGTTTCAAGAATATGATTGCGGGACTGCGGATCAATGCCCACGGTCGGTTCATCCATGATGACGATTTGCGGATCATGCAGCAGAGCAGCTGCGATATTGATCCTTCTCTTCATGCCTCCGGAATAGGTTCGAATTAACTCCTTCTGGCGATCCCGAAGGCCGACCGTCTCAAGCAGCTCCTGAATTTTTATCTCCAATTCCTTTCCGTTCAATCCATATACGCGCCCGAAAAATTTAAGGTTCTCATACGAGGTCAATTCCTCATATAAGGCAATTTCCTGAGGCACCACGCCTAATACGGTGCGAATGTCCTGCGGATGCTTGAGCACGCTTTTGCCGTTCAGGCGTACATCGCCGCCGGTCGGTTTCAGCAAAGATGATATCATGGAGATGGTTGTCGATTTCCCGGCGCCGTTCGGACCGATCAATCCGACGGATTCCCCCCGGTCCAGATACAGGCTGACTTCCTCCACAGCAGTCTTGCCCTTAAACACTTTTCGAAGTTCTACGGTTTCCAGCATCATGTCTCCCCCCATTCTCGAAATGAAACCTAAGCTGCCTTGGCGCCCTTCGTTCATATCGTCCACAGCTACAAGTGTATATGCAAAAAGGCAGTGCCATCACTGCCCTCGGTCATTGCTTTGATTCCGAACCATGACTTCAGTCATGTTAGATTCGGATTTAACGGGTCATCGCCTTTTCTCGCGAATCAAACCACATTGTGCCGTATGGCATAAATCGCCAGCTGTGTCCGGTCTCTTAGATCAAGTTTGTCCATAATCTGGCTGACGTGATTCTTGACCGTTCCGATCGACAAACCCAGCTCGTCTGCGATTTCGCGGTTGCTTCGCCCTTCCCCTACCAGACGTATGATGGACAGCTCCCGCGGGGTAATCGAAGCATCAACGACGGGCGCTTTCTTCTCTTCCAGCAGTTTGGGGATCACCTTGGCCGCCACATCCTCCTGGAGCGACAATCCGCCGCTTAAGCAGCTTCGAATCGAGCGGATCAGGGCCTCTGGCTCGGCCTCCTTCAGCATGTACCCGCTTGCCCCGCTCTTTAACGCCTCGACCGCATACTGGTCGTCGTTAAACGTCGTCAGCATCAGCACTTTGGTTTTCGGCCATCGTGAACGTATAATGCGGGCAGCCTCCAATCCGTTCATCTCCGGCATTCGGATATCGAGCACAACGACATCAAAGATATGGTTTTCGCATAAAGCCACAGCCTCTTTGCCGTTACCAGCTTCACCGGCAACCAGCATATCCGAATCGCTTTCGATCATCATTTTCAGACCTTGACGAACCATGGCCTGATCCTCTGCCAATAATAAACGTATCAGCGGACTCCCTCCTCTATGAACTTGGACATGAATAGCGTTCCGCGAACGATAAATTGGTTGTCGTACTGGGAGATTTGAAGCTCGCCCCCAGCCTCTTCCATTCGTTCTCGCATCGCTTTTAAACCATAACCATCCCGGTATGTATCGCGTTTCCGGTGATACGGATTGCTTACCTCAAAACGGAATATCCCGCCTCCCGGCGCTTCGAAGATGATATGCACTTCTCGGGTGCTCCCATGCTTCATCGCATTGGTCATAGCTTCCTGAACCGCTCGGTATACCGCAATGGATTGGATATTGTTTAAAGGTACGGTAAGTGCTCCATGCCGCGCCGTTAGCGTTACGCGCATAAAGCTCTCGGATTCCAAGCGCCGGAGAAGTCCAATGATCGCAGGCAATCCGCTGGTCTCCTGCTGTTTCATGGATTTCACCGCGTTCCTGGTCTCCTCCAGACTTTCTTTGGCCAGGGCTTTAAGCCCCTTCAGAACTTCAGCGGTTTCCCCGTCCGCCTGCATCCGGTGCATCTCAAGCTGCATGAGCAGTGCCGTTAATTTATGCCCGACGGAGTCATGGATATCCCGACCGACTTGAGCCCGCTCCTCCTGCCTGGCATGCTGCTCATCCGTAATCAGGCGGCGTTTCATATTACGATACTCACTGAGCAGCGTTTCATATCGAACCGTTGACTCTTGATTACGGGACCAGACCGTGCGAAATAAGGCAAGACCCATCGCGAGCATAACCGAGTATAGAACGAGGAAGAACCATGGAAACTCGGCGTATCCGAACAAACCTGGCACCATGGCACCTGCGGCCAGAACAAGACCTATGCAGGCAGCATGGATGAACGGAAGCCGATATACGGCTTTTCCTGCCAGAATGGAATAAACCAGTAGTATGTATGGGTTTGATGCACTTGTGCTGGTTGGCCATAAGGAGATCATGGAGAATAAAGACGCAACGAGCAGTGTGACAAATAGCATTGCGGGCTTGGCGCGGTATAACGGCGATAGAAAAAAGGCCGTGAAGAAAATGGCGCTGCTCCCCAATCTCCAAGGCAATTGGTCAGGATTGCCATGTTGGATCACAGGGAGGAAGGCAAAAATCCAGCTCAAACCAAGAAATATAAACCATATCCAGAACGACCGCACATCGTCCCCTCTCTTTCCACTCAAGCAAACTCAAGGCTCCCAGTATAAAATAACGTTCCAAATTTTAGTTATATCATATCACAAGCCTCTTCGGTACTTTTGGGGAAATAAGTAAACTGGAAATAAAAAAATCGCATCGATATTATTGTGAAAAAATATACATACACACTTAAACCCTTATCAATACTGGGATTTATTCGGCAAGCCCAGAAGGGAAATACAGCGAAAAACAGGCCCGGAATTGTGACGAAACTGGTAACTCTCGTGAATGTTTGAACAAAGTATGAACTGCCCCAGAACCGCGCCACTACAATGATTTCGCTCACAACCCTCCCCTTTTGTAACAAATTGAACACATAAAATTACATACATTGACACGAATGTGGGTTTATCTGTTAATTATACAAATTTATGTGTTTTGCAAAGCCGACCGGAACTTTCTACTATAGATGTGTTAGTAACATTGAATCGAACGAACGTTTCAAGGAAAGGGGTACATCATGAACAAAAGAGGGCCGTTATTTGCATTGTTTTTATGCTTTACCTTGCTCTTATCGGGCTGCAGCTCGATCACGGTATTAGATCCGAAAGGACCGGCTGCGAGAACCCTATCCGATACAATCATATTCTCCATTCTCATGATGGTCGGAATACTAGCGGTTGTTTACGCGCTCTATATCTACATGCTTACCAAATATCGAGCTAAGAAATCCAACGAAGGTTACGAACCGCCTCATGAAGAGGGCAACAAATGGCTGGAAATTCTGTGGACTGCCATTCCGATTCTGATCGTTGCCGTGCTCTCTGTGGTAACCGTCAAAACGACGGTCGCCGTCGAGAACGTTCCTGAAGGATACGAAAACCAAAAGCCTTTGGTCATTTACGCTTCCTCTTCGAACTGGAAATGGCACTTCAGCTATCCGGAAGAAGGAATTGAGACCGTCAATTACGTCAACATTCCAACCAACCGTCCGATCGAATTCCGTCTCTACTCTTTCGGTCCGATCACAAGCTTCTGGATCCCTCAGCTTCACGGGCAGAAATATGCGATGAGCGACATGATCACCAAGCTGAACATGGTTGCCGACGTACCAGGTTCGATGATGGGCCGTAACGCGAACTTCAACGGCGAAGGTTTTGCCCATATGGAGTTCGAAGCCCTTGCCATGACCTCTGCCGAGTACGATGAGTGGGTTCAGGATGTAAAGGATACCGCGCCTGAACTGAAGGAAGATGAGTTCAAGAAGCTTCTGGATACCGCGCATGTCGGACGAATGACCTTCTCCAACACGCATTTGGAATTCAGCCCGCCGCCATCCGAAGACCATCACCATGGCGGTGATGTCAACGGCAATGAGGAGCATCAGGACCATAAAGACGATGATCCGAATGAACAACTGCCGGACTCCCCGGCTGAAGAAAGTCCAAATCATCAACATGAAGGACATTAAATCGGTGAGGAAAACGTTCTTCACCCGATCTACTTCATACATCCAGAAAGGAGCTAGGCCTTTATGAAATGGGACGAATTTTTCGTTACCGGTGATCCGTTAATTTACGGTGCCATGGTGAGTATTGTTCTCGTCTCGCTTGCAATCCTCTTCGGTTTAACCTTTTACAAGAAGTGGGGTTATCTCTGGCGGGAATGGCTCACAACCGTGGATCACAAAAGAATTGGGGTCATGTACATCATCTGTGCATTGATCATGCTGTTCCGCGGAGGCGTGGACGCGATCATGATGCGTGCGCAAACCGCTGCGCCGGACATGAAGTTTCTGAACGGTCAGCATTATAATGAAGTATTCACGACTCACGGGGTCATCATGATCCTCTTTATGGCGATGCCGTTTATCTTCGGTCTGATGAACGTCATCATTCCGCTTCAGATCGGTGCCCGTGACGTAGCTTTCCCTAAACTGAACGCAATCAGCTTCTGGCTGTTCTTTGCCGGCGCGATGCTGTTCAACATTTCCTTCGTTATCGGAGGCTCGCCGGATGCCGGCTGGTCCGCCTATTTCCCGCTGGCCAGTATCGAATTCAGTCCGACGGTCGGCAATAACTACTACTCGCTGGCGCTTCAGATTTCAGGGATTGGTACCTTGCTGACAGGTCTGAACTTTATCGTGACGATTCTGAAGATGCGTGCTCCGGGCATGACCCTGATGCGCATGCCGATGTTTACGTGGTCTGTATTGATCACTTGCGTCATTATTATCTTTGCTTTCCCTGTACTTACGATTGCGCTCTTGCTTATGATGTTCGACCGCGTCTTTGGTTCGCAATTCTTTACGATGGCCAACGGCGGCATGGATATGCTATGGGCCAACCTGTTCTGGGTATGGGGACACCCTGAGGTATACATTGTCATTCTGCCAGCTTTCGGTATTTTCAGTGAGATCATCTCGACTTTCTCCAGAAAAAACTTGTACGGTTACAGCTCCATGGTATTGAGTATGGTGATTATCTCCGGGTTGTCCTTCCTGGTATGGGCCCACCATTTCTATACGATGGGTCAAGGGGCTATGGTTAACGGCTTCTTCTCCATCACGACGATGGCGATTGCCGTACCGACCGGAATCAAAATATTCAACTGGCTCTTCACGCTTCGAAAGGGTCGAATCAGTTTTACGACGCCGATGCTCTACTCGCTTGCCTTTATTCCGATCTTCACGATCGGTGGCGTTACCGGCGTCATGCTGGCGATGGCCAGTGCCGACTATCAGTATCACAATACGATGTTCCTGGTTGCCCACTTCCACTATGTGCTTATTCCAGGCGCCGTATTCGCCGTCATTGCCGGTTTCCATTACTGGTTCCCTAAAGTGTTCGGCTTCCGTCTGAACGAAAAGCTTGGCAAAATCGCATTCTGGTTCATTGCCATCTCATTTAACGTTACGTTCTTCCCGATGTTCTTCCTGGGACTTATGGGGATGACCCGTCGTACGTACACCTATTCGGCTGAAACCGGCTTTGGCCCGCTGAATATGCTGTCGATGGTCGGCGCAATTGGCCTCGCGATCGGATTCATCATTCTGGTATACAACATCTACTGGAGTACACGTTACGAGCCGCGCGACAAAACAGGAGATCCATGGGATGCACGTGCACTGGAATGGTCTACGCCAAGTCCGGTTCCTGTATACAACTTTGCGGTAACGCCGAAAGTCAAAGGCCGCGACGCCTACTGGTTCTCGAAGAAAAACAACGAGCCGCTTTCGGATGAGAAAATCACGAAGATTCACATGCCAAGCAACACCGGAAAACCATTTATACTGGGTATCGCCTTCTTCTTCCTTGGCTTCTTCCTGGTATTCAGCTGGTGGATTCCATCCATCGTTGCCGGTATTGCGGTATTGATTATTTTGGCAACCATGTCCTTTGACCGTGATCACGGATACTACATCCCGGTTGAAGAGATTGTTCAAACCGAACAGAAACTGCGGGGTGATACGGTATGAAAATAGATGCCACTCAGCCGCTGGAATATGGAACAGAGGAAAACCGTAATCGTATATTTGGCTTCTGGCTGTTCCTTGGAGCTGAAATTGCGCTCTTTGCAACCTTGTTTACCGTCTACTTCGTTCTCGTGAACCGCTTTGCCAGTGGTCCGAGCGGAGCAGAAATCTTTGAAATTACACCAGTATTACTTGAAACGTTCCTGCTCTTAACGAGTAGCTTCACCATTGGTTTGGCTGTTCATGCGATGCGTCTGGGACTGAAAAAGCAGATGATGATCTTTATGGTCATCACCCTGCTGCTCGGTGCAGGATTCCTTGGGATCGAGATCTTCGAATTCTTCACCTATGTGCATGAAGGAGTAACGCTCTCTACCAGCGCCTTCTCCTCCAGCTTGTTCACATTGCTTGGCACCCACGGAGCTCACGTTACCTTCGGTCTCCTGTGGGGAACTGGCATTCTGCTTCAAATTAAAAAGCATGGACTGGATCATTCCACAGCCAACAAGTCCTTCATCTTCTCGCTCTACTGGCACTTCCTGGACGTTGTGTGGATCTTCATCTTCAGCTTTGTATACTTGAAAGGACTGATGTGACATGTTAAAACAGCTATTTCCAATTAAGCATGTAGCGGGTTATATATCGTCTCTCGTCCTTTCAGCGGTTGCACTCGTCGTTCTGCTGGATATGCCAGCAGCTTCGAAATTGGCCGTTCTGCTGGTTACCGCTATCCTGCAGGCAACCGTTCAGCTCATGCTGTTCATGCACGTCGGGGAAAGTGATGACAAAAAATCCGTTTACATCAACATTGCCTACGCTCTGTTCGTTGGCCTTGTCACGATCTTCGGAACGCTGTTCATCTTCGTATGGGGCTGGTATGCTTAATCCCTGCGAATATCTTTGAATTTAAAATATGGCGATGAATGTTCGCATGCTGAACCTATCATCCAATATCAAAGAGGGTATCCCAAAAGATCGTAGATCTAGCGGGATGCCCTCTTTCTTTTATACGACGCTTCGTGTACGAATCGTTCCTCCCATCGCTGTTGTCCCCAAATTTTCTTGGAACGGTTTTAAGCAAGGAAGAAATTCGGGGACAAAGGTGACCGCTCTCTTCACATTCAATACACGATAGATCAACTTTACCAGCCACTGGACTTGGAGGACGACATTAGTCACGCCCTGCATCCATGTCTAGAATTTCATCAATCTCACTTTGGAGCTTCGTAGTCAGGGTCTGTTCGTCTCCAATAATCCAGGCGTGATTATAAGGAGCTTCCTTAGGGGACGTGCCGCTCTGACGCCGTATCGAGTCTACATACTTCGTAATGGAGCGTGGCACCCCGTCGCGGTCCGTAAACAATAAAGGTGCATGCTTACCCATATGGGACAATGGAGCGGCTGCAATGGACAATACGGGCGAATCTGGGGTTGAGAACGAGAGGCTGTAACCCGGCGATTGAACGCCCCAACCAAAGCCTGTAACGGGATCATTGAACTGAGCAAAATGTAAGGCATTCTCGAACGGGTCATCCCCGGATATCCGCGTCACCTTCCCATATTGCCGCAGCTTGTCCTCGACTGCCCGGGATACCACCTTTTCGGGACCGATGATATAGATATTCGCTTTCCCTTTCCGCTTATGAAGCGCCTGTGCCGTCACTTCAGGCACATTCTTCTCGCGAACATACAGCATCGTTTCCGGCATATGGGCAATCCAGCTTACTGCAGGAAGCGTATAATCCGGACGATCCATCGATCCGACAATAACCGAGGTGGGTACAGATCCGGATACCTTAGCAGCGTATTCATCAATAGCGGCGGCTGCTTCTGCTGGCTCCCCGGCAGCAATGTGATCGGTCTTATATTCAAGCCCATGTAGCTCCTTCATCACCCTATCCGAAATCGGGCCGACAGTAATAATCTCAATGCCCTTGTTATGCTCCGCTCCCCTCGGCTTCAGCCGTCGCAGCTCTTCCAGTGTCTCCTTGGGAATCCCCTCTTCTTCCACAAACAGTAGAGGTCCTTCGCTAAGCTGGGTCAGATCGACGCTAACAGCCGCAATGGACCATTGAGCCAAATCCACCAGAATCACCGCCTGCGGACGACTATGCTCATTCGTGGACTGCCACAGCGTCTTGGAGGTCAGTACAGCCGCACTTACTGGATCGGATGTATTCAATCGAATGGTGTTCTTCGTAGCGGACCAAGGTACATGAACATCCTTCAGCAGCTCCTTGCTGTGAACAGCCGAGGGAATGGAGGGCTCGGAATGACTTTGAGTCTGACTCCATGCGAGGATGCCTGCCGTTAACAGGGCAAGAGCCCAGCCGGCGATCATTTTTTTCACCGTATATTCCTCCTGTCTCACAATAAAGCGTCTCTAGGATAGATCTCCTCCACCCTTGATGCTGTTAATTCTACAGATCTTCCATTAACTTCTCCTCATCCATATCCGGCGGCAGTCCCGGCCGGTCATTGGAACGGTTTCTCCTCCATTGCTCCTTCAGCATCTTCACAAACACGTCATCCCTGGAGAGCCAGGCGCCATACTGCCGCTTCATGTGCCGCTCCGCCTCCTCGAACGATCTGAACCGGAATGGGAGGGGGTCCCCGTTCCACTCGACAATCCATTCCCCGGCGTGGGCATAAACAAACAACAGATCCTCACTCCAGCTTTCGTATAGAACACCGGACTCCGTCCCCTTTATGTTGAATTGATTCCGTGAAGCGTCGAACCGGATCGGTTCCAGCTCAAACGAGTCAGCAGCAAATAATTGATACACTTCCTCGTTAATCGTGCACCCCGCTGCTTTGGGATGACCGCCTCCCCCATATCGCATCGCCACTTCGGACACATCCACGTGATCATGAATCGTACGAAGGCTCATTTTCCTTCCCCCCATGTTCAAGATAGAAATGTAATCCAGGTGAGGATATGTCGTTCCCAGCTCGCTGGCAAGCTCAGAATGATAGGATTCGGCATATACAATGCCTACGCAGTGCTCCCCCACGAAGGTCTGAATGAGTTCCCGCTGCTTACGGCGGATGTAACGATCGATTTTATTCTCTTCCATGTCCAATATTTTCTCTTCAAACTCATCAAAGAAGAAGCCCCCCTGCTCCCGCAGACGCTGCGTCATCTTGCTCTCAAATTCGTCAAGGGACAACATATAGAACAAATCATTCAGACGTTTAGCCTCAATCTTCTGATTCTCTTCCCATTCCCATGTATCATAGAGGCGGACCAGCTCTACGAATTCGTCCAGTGCCTCGCTTCTGCCCAGATGTCCATGCTCAATTAAATATTCATAGAATAGTGAGGTTGCCGATGCTGGGCGGCCGTCCCGATGCGTGACATCCACTTGCCCCCAGCTATATTCATTCAAGTGAAGAGCCGTTTTGTGGTGATCAATAAGCTGCACCTGCCCTCCCTCTTCGACAAACACGTTCAGTTCCTTCTCCATATCCGGAGCGACGGACAAATCCGTAATAAACAACACATCATACGGATTCTCCTGCACGGAATTCCGGTTCAGATACCTTGCGACTTGCTGATTCAAACCGTGAATGGAGTTGTAACGGACATCAATTCCTTCGGCGAAAGCGCATTTGGCGATAATGCCGCATCCGACACCATCCAGATCATTATGGCTGTATAGATGATACATTGGTGACTTCCTCCAAACAGTAGGTGGAATGATTAGCTGATCCTGTCTTTCATCCATTTACGGTTCCCTAAAATCTATCGCTTTAACCCCTGATAGCCCCATCCGACGTTACAATGGGACAAAAAAAGAAGCGGCTTTAGCAGCCGCTTCTTTTTGGGATAATAAAATATTATGCCTGTTGAACAGGTCTCGGTCCTTTGGATGCCATAACCTCATACATGCCGTGGCTGGAGCTAATCACATGCTCAGGCTGCGGCTTGCCGCGTTTATCACGATGTCCTTGAATATGTGCGGGACTGGTTTCCCAGCGTTTCCAAGCCCCCTTGGATTCCCAGCGAATCATGACGATGACTTCTTCCGTTTCGTCGGTACGCTTTGCATTCTTAACAAGGACATTCAGATCGATGAAACCTTCAATTTCTTCAATGGGTCCCGGCTTGCTAAAACGCTCAACAACCAAATTGGATGTGCCTGCTTTAACAATAATCGTTTTCGTCTCAATCAACATATTGAACGAACACTCCCTTAGCGAAAATAACCGTAAAATGAACGATATTCTTTCATTCTAAATGATAACGATTATCATTGTCAAATCTTATCCTTTCACCGGAAAAACAAAAAAAATCTGACCAGCATCAGCCTGCTGATCAGATCATTATTAATTCAGTGAAACATGTTGCATGGAATTACAAGCCGTGCAATCCTCCTGTAAATAAAAAAGCGAAGTAAAGCCAGCCTTCTTCAGCTTGCGCGCAGCCAAGATTCCATCCGAACGCTTAGGTGTTACAATGACCACGGAGTCATCGGGTCTGAGCTCCTGCTCCCACACATACGGCAATCTTCCGAGAGAGATGTTAATCGTCTCTTTCTGCGGACAGGCCATATATTCGGTTACATCGCGTACATCAAGCACTTTCAGATTCGGACATTCCTTCTGAGCCTGTCGAAGTTCACTGCACTTCATGAACCGCAGGCCAGTTATAGGTACATACCTCCGGTAATATATACTGAATATAAATATAATCAGAGCGGCAGATGCAATCAGCACGCAGCATTCCCCCATCATTGTCATGTGCATCAGCTTGATGCTTGGTGGAAAGAGCATGGGACATTCAACCCCATTCCCTACCCCTACGGGTATATAGTATGTGCTTCATGTTTAAATGTCAATACATCATGACAAAGCGCATTCTTCAATTTCAAAGCCCAGGTCTTCAATCAATCCCCAGTCTGCGGTATGCGCCTGGCCTTCTGTCGTTAAATAATCGCCGATGAAAATCGAGTTGGCTGCGTATAATCCCAGCGGCTGCAAGGAACGCAGATTGACTTCGCGTCCCCCTGCAATTCGAATCTCCTTCGTGGGGTTAACAAACCGCATCATGGCAAGAATCTTCAAACACATCGTCGGGGTCAATTCCTTGCGCCCTTCAAGAGGAGTGCCCTCAATCGCATTCAAAAAATTGCAAGGAATCGAATCCGCTCCAAGCGATTTCAGAGCAAACGCAATCTCCACCCGTTCTTCCAGGCTCTCGCCCATCCCGAAGATAGCTCCGGAACAAGGGGACATTCCGGAAGAGCTTGCCTGCTTCACGGTATCTAACCGATCATCGTATGTATGCGTGGTCGTAATCTGTTCATAGTTATCTTTGGAAGTATTCAAATTATGGTTATATCGATGTACACCGGCATCGGCGAGCTTACGCGCGTGGTCCTCATTCAGGAAGCCCAGACAACAGCACACCTTCAGCTGAGTAGTCTGTGTAATCTCCTTCACCGCTGCGACTACATGATCAATCTCTCGATTGGTAGGACGGCGACCGGAAGCCACGATGCAGTAGGTGCCCGCCTTTCGGCGAATCGACTCACGCGCGCCTTCGAGAATTTTGTCTTTGGTAAGCCATGCATATTTATCGATAGGCGCTTCCGAAACGATGGACTGGGAACAGTATCCGCAATCTTCAGGACACAAACCGGATTTAGCGTTTACAATCATGTTCAGCTTGACCTTATTCCCGTAGTACTCGCGGCGGATGCGATATGCAGCCTGCATAACCGTCAGCAGTTCCTGATCCTCGCTGTTTAGAATTGCCAAGGCCTCAATCGGCGTAATATCATGCCCTTGCACAACATGGTCAGCCAGCGTCGCCCAATCATAATGGATTTGAGTCGTCATATCATCATTCTCCCTCTCTTTTTAATGTCAACCACATTTATATATAATCAGGTTAACAATATGGGTAATAATAGCATAGATGACGAAACAGAGGCAATCCTCCAGCGCAGCTTTTGCAAGAAAAAAAGGACTGCTTCATCCATGCCTGCGTCAGGCTTGATGAAACAATCCTCATCCTCGTTAACTACTCGTTGGCTTTACGGCGCTCGCTTGGGCAGCATTTTCACATATTCATCGGACAGCTTCATCAACTGCAGAATATAGTCATAATCGCTGCGATACTGCGAAATGTCCGTTACGGGCTCGAGTGTCTTCAAGGAAACCGCCGTGCCGTCCTCAAACCCGTCCCCAGGCACAAACAGAATGTCATTATTAAAGAAAGACCCTGTCGGTAAATAATATCTCATCCCGATTACATTACGGTCCACATTCAGCAGGTCATGGCCAAATGCGTTAAAACCTTCATTGTCCAGCGATACACCTAAAAGGTTAGCAACGGTTGGCAGAATATCGACCTGCCCCCCCACCTGCTCGATGACCTTTCCTTCCTTCATCCCGGGTACATGAATGACAAGCGGGATGTTAAATCGGCTGACCCGCTCATGGTAAGGAATCCCTAGCGTTGACGAGATCATATTGGCGTCGGCTTCTGCCGGATTAATGCCGAAGTGATCCCCGTACACAACCAGTACGGTATCCTCCCACAACCCGTTCTGCTTCAGACGGTCAACCAGTGTTCCGAGTGCATAATCAGAATAGTTCACCGACTTCAGGTAATTCCCCAGATGGGTCCCTTCCAGCTCAGCCGGCAGGGTGATCTTCGCGAATTCATCCTTCACATGGTATGGAGAATGGTTGGATACCGTGATGTAATGGGCATAGGTAGGCTTGTTCTGCTGTTGATTCTCCAGCAGCTTGTCCACGCCGACACGGAACAGCTCTTCATCGGAAGGTCCAAATTCATTGAAGTTGTCATTCGTGAAGTAAGGCTTGTCGTAATAATGCTGAAAATCAAGGGCCGGGTACAGTTTGCTTCGATCCCAGAACTTCACATCATTCACGTGGAATGTCGTAGTAATATACCCGTGCTTGTTCAAGAGCCGCGGCAGACCCGGCAGCTCTTTATTGCCGAACCCGGTGGACATCGCCACCGTTCCGGTCGGATAAATCGATGTATTGACCGCAAACTCGGCATCCGATGTGTTGCCTTGCCCGATCTGTTGGAAGATGTGCGGGAAATACAGGCCGCCATCCGCAAGCTGGTTCATCACCGGTGTCAGCTCCTGGCCATTCAGGGATTGACCCACCGGAAAGTTCTGCAGCGATTCCATCTGAACGATGATCAGATTTTTTCCTTTGGCAGCGCCGAAGTAGTCCGGCTTATCCTTTGCTTCCTTAACGTAAGGATAGGTCGCCAGCAGCTGCTGGGAGCGCAGAATGGTGTCCTGCAGACTCCCTTCGGCCAGCGCACGGTTCTCCTGCGAATTCCGGATCACGGCCGATACCTGATAATTCATAAAGCCCATCTGCTCCGCACGCACGATTTCATTCTCGATTCCCCATTCTTTCCGGATGATAAGTCCGGACAGAACACCCGTAATGACCATCACAACCGTCATGGAGATGCGCCACTTCATTCCAGGTCTGCGCGAATAGGATGCGGAATAACTCGAACGGACTCCACCAAAATGCAATCCTCTTCGGGAGCGCGAACGAATTTTTCGAACCGCCCATATGATCAACAGGACCAGCAGGTCCAGAAAGAAGAGAAAGTGCTCCGGCTCTAATAAAGCCGTAATGCTGGCTCTCACCTGGTTTACTTGACCGATACCCGCAAGCGCGGTATACGTCGGTATGGAGCCAAAATGAACGTTATAAACCGCGGACGCAAACATGATAAAAGATAATACGACATCTAGGATCACATAGACCATCTTTTTCCCTCTTACCGGCAGGATCAGCTCCAGTAAGCTAATCAGGACCAACAGGGATAGCGCGTCAGTAAGCACCTTACCCCATAAGACCCCATTAAACAGAAACACTCTTAGAAGAATCAACTTCAATAAGAGCGTCAAAAAAACGAGTATGCTTAATTTCAACCTTTGTTCAAGGTAGCGTTCCATTTTCCATTCCCTCTTTTGTGTAAATATAATGTTAAATTGCAGCTTCCATTATAACAGGAATGTAAACATCAATCTAATCTGCCCATTCCTTCGCCCCCCTGGTCAATTGTCCAATGCATGATCCTTACGTATCACGTAGGATAAAGCATCCCAATATAAAAGGCTGGAGGGTTTAAGACATGAAGATGGTTGTAACCGGCGGAGCTGGCTTTATCGGCTCCCATCTGGTGAACGGACTCGTTAATCAAGGCTATGAAGTCCATGTGATCGATAACCTGACAACCGGAGATCCAGGTCGCCTGCACAGCGAGGCGATTTTACATGTAGCCGATGTAAGCAGTCAGCAGACAACTGCGTATATCTCCGTGCTGAAGCCGGATGTCGTGTTCCACTTGGCCGCACAGGCCGACGTGCAGCGATCGATCAAGGATCCTCGACTTGATGCGGATGCGAATGTTATGGGCACCATCAATATACTCGAAGCATGTCGTAAGTCTGGGGTCCGTAAGATTGTGTTTGCTTCGACGTCAGGCGTATATGGGGACCTGGAGAAATCTCAGCTGACGGAGGATGATCCAGTTAATCCGATCTCCTTCTATGCACTTTCCAAAGTGGCTGGTGAGCAATATATCCGTTTATACCACCGCTTCTTCGGCCTGCAGTATACCATTCTTCGTTATGGGAATGTCTACGGACCGGGTCAGACTGCGAAGGGGGAAGGCGGTGTTGTGGCGGTATTTGGTGATCGCCTGCGTCAAGGTGCTCCGTTTCATATATACGGCGATGGCGAACAAACCCGGGATTTTATTTATGTTAAGGATGTGGTTGAAGCGAACCTCGCCTCCATCCAACACGGGGATGAGAGCGTTCTTCATGTTAGCACCGGCACCGACCATACCGTCAATTCACTCGTCGATCACATCAGCAGGCTGCATCCTGACCGCATTGATGTCAACTATCTGCCTGCGAAGAACGGTGATATTCTGCACAGCTGCCTGAATAATGAGAAAACTCGGGCATTGCTGCAGTGGAGCCCGTTATTTAGCCTGGAAGAAGGAGTGGAAGAAACCTACCGCCACTGGCTTGGCACATCCTAGGTTCCCAAATGAACGGTAGCAAATGAACATAAAAACAGCCTTATTCCTCGTCATTCCAAGGGATATGGCTGTTTTTAAGCGTTCCGGTTAGGGACACGAAAAACATCCCAAACACAGCGCTTCGTTTTGTCAGAAAAACAAGCGGAGTCCCACCAAAGTCAGGATCCCGACGATGACGGTGGCAAACAGGCTTTTCGTGAGAAAAGCGGTTAGGAAAGCGGGCACGGCTGCAATCAATTCGAGTGTATGCCCACCTGGATCTACATGTCCATCCGATAGGAGCAGCTCCTGGGCTAGCAGCGCTCCCATGACGGCAATCGGCACATGATTGAGCCACCGGATCATCGTCTCCGGAATGCGGAGCTTGCTCAGAATCATAAGCGGCAAAACCCTTGGAATGAGAGTTACGACAGCACAACCGATAATCAGTAAGGCGATATGCCATCTTATTTCCATCGTTCGATCACCATCCCTGCAGTAGCCGCAACCATTATCGCAACAATGACCGCCGCGCTTCCCGGCATAACTGTACTGACAGCTACCACTGAAACGGCTGCAATCATAACCACCATGAAGTCGAGTTTATACTTCTTCCGGCTGATCCATTGCAGAGCAAGCAATCCGATAAACATCCCCGGTAATGCGAAATCAAGGCCAAACTTCTCGGGCTCGGGAATCCATTCCCCGACTAAACCGCCTGCTACGTTGGCTGCGCACCAGAACAGATACGCCGTAATATTCAAGCCGACCATCCATTGATAGCCGAGTCTCTTCTGCTCGGTGGCCTTGGCTGCCGCAACACCAAATGTCTCGTCGGTTAACAGGGACCCGATAAAGAAGCTTTTTCCGGAGGAAAGCCCTTTAAAGTACGGGGCAATCGCGGCGCTTAACAGCAGATGCCTGGCATTAACAAAAAATATCGTAATAATGATCGATAGGATCGGGCTAGCAGCCGCTATCATCCCTGCAGCAATAAATTGCCCGGAGCCCGCATAGAGCAGCAGCGAAATGAGCGCAATCTCGAGCAGGCTGAAACCTGCGGTGCGCTCGACAACACCTGCCGCAAAACCGATGCTCAGGTAGCCCAGAAGGGTTGGAATACAATCTTTGAAGCCTTGAAGGTAGGTGTTTCCCTGGTTTCTCTCTAGACCTGCGGGAAGCTGTTCTGTCTTGTTGCTCATCTGTGTTCGATTCCTCTCTTACTCTACAATTCTATTTTTAATTACTATGAATTCTTCCTGCTGCCTTGTCAACGCTGTTACACCGTTTTTTCATCAAAAAAAGCGTCCCGGGAATGCTCCTCATTCGCCAAGAACGCTTCTTCATTCGGTTTATTTAGCTGCTTAAGGCTTCAGGATGACTTTGATACAGCCATCCTTTCGTTCATTGAAGATATCGTAGCCATGGGCAGCCTTCTCCATCGGGAGGCGGTGTGTGATGATATCCGAAGGATCTATAGTCCCCTCTTTCAACATTTGATATAGGTGCGACATGTAATGAATGACGGGTGCCAGCCCCATTTTTAACGTAATATTGCGTTCGAACAGCTCTCCAAGCGGAAATGCATGATAAACAAGCCCATACACGCCGGTTAGCTGGATGGTCCCGTATTTACGAACCATACTCACAGCCATGCGGAAAGCACCCAGTGAGCCTCCCTGGAGCCTCAGCATGCTGGCCAGCATTTCAGCAGGGGTCCGTTTGGCGTCCAGACCTACACAATCAATGACAACATCTGCGCCTCCCTTGGTGATCTCTCGGACATAATGCTCGATTTCGGGGATTTTCTCAAAATTGTAAGTTTCCACAAGATTGGTCCGTTTCGCATGCGCCAGCCTGTAATCCACATGATCAATCGCAATCACCCGCTTCGCACCTTTTAGCCAGGCAAACTTCTGCGTCAGCAATCCAATCGGACCGCAGCCCAGAACAATCACGACATCACCCGGTTTAACCCCTCCGTTCTCCACGCTCCAGATGGCTGTGGGGAGCGCATCGGAGAGCATGAGCAGCTTCTCATCTTCCATCTCGGCGTCCTCAGGAATAACAAAGGGCATGGAATTTCCGTAAGGGACGCGCAAAAGCTCTGCTTGCGCACCTTGAAAACCGCCGAACGCCTCACTATAACCAAAAAAACCGCCGGTATTCTTGGCTTCATTCGCATAATCGCATTGGCTCTCCATGTGGTTCTGGCAGAAGAGGCATTTTCCGCAAGATATGATAAAAGGAATAATGACACGGTCACCCACTTTGACCCTGCTTACTGCCGGACCTGCATCCACAACGATTCCTAAAGGCTCATGGCCGATAATGTAATCATCGGTCAGCTGTTTTAATCCACCGTTATATAAATGCAAATCCGATCCGCAGATGGCCGTGGTGGTGACTCGGATCAGAATATCCTCGCTGTGCTGAAGAACGGCGTCCTTCATCTCCTTCACTTGGATCCGATGTCTGCCTTGATAGGTGACTGCTTTCACGAACGAAACTCCTTTTCGAGTCAATATCCATTTTTGTAAGGATTTGACTTTTTAGGATCAGTCTACGCAAATTCAGTCATAACTACTCCGCCAGGGCAAAAATAAAGAAGTTCAGCCCAGCGCTTCGGGTTGAATGTCTACTGGCTGCTTTTTTGATTTCCCGACTTTCAAGAATAATACCAGCCCTAACAGCACAAGCGCTCCCCCTGCCGCCTGCAGGGAATTCATCGACTCATTCAACAGGAGAAAAGCCAGCACACTCGCTCCAACCGGCTCTCCGAGAACACTCATTGATACGGTTGAGGCTGTGGCATACTTCATCAACCAATTAAATAGCAGATGACCGAATACCGTTGGCACGACAGCCAATAAGGCAAATATCCCCCACTCTCGTCCGGAATACCCTGTCATTGGAATGTTCATACCCACGTTATACACCGCCAATACGGACGCTGCTATCGCAAAGACAAGCCAGCTGTACAGGAAAGAAGGCAGACGGCGCAGCAGCAATTGACCCAGCAGCATATGGACGGCGACCGCAGCCGTCCCCAGCAAAGACATGATATCCCCTGTCAAATGTCCCTTGCTCCCACTAAGCCCACTGCTTCCAATGAGAAGAAAGACGCCGAGGAAGGCGATGGCCATGCCTCCGATTGCCGCCAGCGATGTTTTCTCCTTAAACCAGAAGTAAGCACCCATCATCACGAATACCGGCTGAAGGGCAAGGATAATCGTGGAGCTGGCTACGCTCGTCCACTTCAAGGAGCCCATCCATAACAAAAAATGCAGAGCCAGCATCGTTCCGGATAGAAGAAGCAGCAGCAGATCTGTTCGCTTCAGCGATTTGATATCCGGCACGTATTTTACCGCGAAGGGCAGCATGATCAGGAACGTGATCACCAGTCTGTACATCGCTTGAATGGATACGGGGCTGCTGGACCATTTTACGAAAATCGAGGAAAAAGAAATAGCTATGATGCCGATAAATAGAGGAATAAATACGGGAATCGGTGCTCGGTTCGAATTCATGATGGTTAAATGATTCACCTTTCGTGTTATATTAGAGAATGATTTTAAAATTATAACATTCGGAAAAGGATAATTGGCATGAAAAAGAAAGACCTTCGCAACCAAATGACCCCTCCCAAATTTCTGGCGATCGGCTTTGCCTCGATTACACTGATCGGGACATTCCTGCTTAAACTTCCCATCGCTACGGCGGACGGGAGTTCTACCTCGATTGTAGATGCTCTCTTCACAGCGGTTTCCGCCATCAGTGTAACGGGTTTAACCGTTGTGGATACAGGGACTCATTGGTCCATGTTTGGACAAATTGTTATGCTCATGCTCGTTCAGCTTGGCGGATTGGGTTTTATGACCTCAGCCACCTGGATTGCATTGATGTTCAATCGCAGAATCTCGCTTCGCGAGCGCATGATCCTTCAGGCGGCGATGGGACAATACCAAATTCAAGGGATTGTGGATCTCATCCGCAGAGTGCTCATATACGCTCTGATCATTGAGGGTGCAGGCGCCTTGCTGCTGACGCTCAGGTTCTCTGCCATTATGCCGCTTGCAGATGCGGCATACTTCGGCATATTCCAGAGCATTTCCATATTCAACAATGCAGGCTTTGACCTCTTTGGCCAAATTCACGGCCCCTTTTCGGGGTTTGCAACCTATGTAGCGGATCCATTTGTCAATATTATCTTAATGCTCTTAATTTTTCTTGGAGGAATCGGCTTCATTGTCATCTTTGATCTTATCGAGTATCCGAAGTGCAAGAAACTGTCTCTTCACTCCAAGGTTGTATTAACCGTGACATCACTGTTAATCGTAGTTGGGGCTGTCATGATCTTTATTCTGGAGCACGGCAATCCCAAAACATTAGGGCCGCTCTCGTACCCGGTAAAAATCATGGCCTCTCTATTCCAATCGATCACTCCGCGTTCCGGCGGCATCAGCACCTTGGACATCTCGAGCCTGGAGCAATCCTCCCAGTTCTTCATGATCCTCCTGATGTTCATCGGCGCAGCTCCCGGATCAACAGGAGGCGGAATTAAGGTAACCACTTTCGCCGTGCTCATCGGTGCTGTCGTTACGATGATCCAGGGAAAACGTGATGTTGTTCTCTATCGCAATCGAATCTCCCAAGCCTTGGTTTACCGTTCCATTACGCTGACGATTCTATCGCTGCTGCTATTGGTGGGAGCTTCCATGTTTCTGTCCGTTACGGAATCTGGTGAATTCTTAAGAATTCTGTTCGAAGCCGTATCCGCGTTCGGTACAGCCGGGTTATCCATGGGACTTACAACCGAGCTATCCGGAGTTGGCAAGGTCACCGTTGCCCTGCTCATGTTCCTTGGCCGGTTAGGTCCGCTAACCCTTGCTTACGCGCTTAGCCGCAAGAATAATAAAGAACTGTATCGCCATCCGGAAGGCCGAATTACGATAGGGTAAGTTGTTCTTCTCCGCTGAAAACTTATAGATTCTATAATCTTAAACAAACCGTACCCTTCCCTTCCATGGGAGGTGTACGGTTTGTTTTCATTGGAATCCATTTCTGATTCGTCTTTTATTCGCCAAACTCGCTGGCATCGATGGCTGCATCCAGCAAATCATCAAACAGCTCGTTGTCGGCTTCAATCCGCTCGTCAATCTGAAGAAACTGCTCCTCAATTCCCGGCTCGCCGGCGAAGTTCAGGCTGTAGTCCCAGTCCCGGCCATTCTTGCTCAGGAATGTGATCTCGTAGGCTGATGCATGTCCATCTATAGAAAATACGGTATATCCTACGAACTGATCGCTATCATCCCGCTTCATATCCGCACGCTCGATTCGGACTTCTGACACGTTTCCACGCTCCTTCATTACGTTGTAAAGCACTCACAAGACTCAGTATATCACTTTTCTTGGCAGCTGATTATTGTTTTTCTTATACGGCTTGATCTAGTATAATATGGGTTGGTAAATTAAATTGCATTGGAGGGTACCAAATGTCCGATTTCAATACATACTTGGACAAATATGCCGAGTTGGCTGTAAAGGTTGGAGTTAACATACAGGAAGGACAAACTTTAGTGGTTCATGCTCCTGTTGATTCCGCCGAGTTCACTCGCTTGATTGCCAAAAAGGCATACGAAGCGGGTGCCCGCCTGGTTAAGATCCTGTGGACCGACGAAATGATAACAAGACTTCAATTTGAAAAGGCTGCGGATGATGTCTTTACCGAAGCCCCAAAATGGTATGCCGGCGAAATGACGGAATTGGTGGAGAACGGCGCAGCCATTCTGCATGTGCTTGCCGAAAATCCCGATTTGCTCAGCGGCATTGATTCCGAGCGTATCGGAAACTTCTACAAAGCGCGCGGCGAGGCATTGAAGCAATACCGTGCCTATCAGCAGTCCGACAAGTTTAGCTGGTGTCTGATCGCAGTTCCTTCGGCATCTTGGGCTGCAAAGGTATTCCCGGATGCGCCGGAGTCCGAGCAGGTTGGCAAATTGTGGGATGCCATTTTCCACACTGTGCGCGTGGACCAGGATAACCCGGTGGAAGCCTGGAACAAGCACCTCAAAGTGCTTGAAGCGAAATCCTCCGTGCTGAACGCTAAGAAATACAAGAAACTCCACTATATCGCACCGGGAACCGATCTTACCATCGAGCTGCCGGAAGGGCATATTTGGGCACAAGGTGACAGCATTAACGAGCGAGGACATTCCTTTGTGGCGAACATGCCAACAGAAGAAGTATTTACCGCTCCTCTCAAAACAGGCGTCAACGGAACCGTGCACAGTACGAAGCCATTGAGTTATGCCGGTAACATCGTGAACAATTTCTCCCTTACTTTTGAAGAAGGTAAAGTGGTCAGCTTCACGGCAGAGCAAGGTTATGAGACCCTTGAGCGTCTCCTGAACATGGATGAAGGTGCCCGTTATCTTGGAGAAGTGGCGCTTGTGCCGCATCAATCCCCGATCTCGGAGTCAAACATCCTGTATTACAATACGTTGTTTGACGAGAACGCTTCTAACCACCTTGCCCTCGGAAGTGCATATGCTTTCTGCTTAGAAGGCGGAAAAGATATGAATCAGGAGCAATTAATTCAGAACGGTCTTAATACGAGCGTAACCCATGTCGATTTCATGATCGGCTCCGGCGAAATGGATATTTACGGAGTGACGGCAGATGGCAAGGAAGAACCGGTATTCCTGAAAGGAAACTGGGCATTTTAAGAAACGATACAGAATAAGCAGCTATTTCTTATGAAGTAGCTGCTTTCTTGAACTTTTCCGGCCTTTAATTGACCTGAGGTTGATTTACAAACAGAATAATTGTGCGATAATCAAGAAAGCGAACGAAGATACTTAAAATGCGTGTTCAAACGACAACTTTTTGAACAACCTTTAATGGTAGCATAAAAGAAATGGAGGGTCTGTCATGTCCAGCTTTGAACAAAAATTGGAACGCTATGCGGAGCTTGCAGTCAAGGTGGGTGCCAATGTGCAGCCGGGACAAACGCTTGTTGTTAACGCAATGATCGATGCCGCGCCGCTAGTACGTCTTATCGTGAAAAAAGCTTATGAAACGGGCGCCAAGCAAGTTAAGGTGAATTACAGTGATGAGGTTGTGAACCGCATACGGTATGATCTGGCACCAGACGAAGCTTTTCTGGAGCCGCCGACATATTATGCGGAGGAAGTGACCGAGCTTGCCGAGCAAGGAGCTGCTTTCTTGACGATTCTCTCTTCGAACCCGGACCTGCTTAAAGACGTGGATCCGGAGCGCATTTCTAATTACCAGCGTACATATGGCGCAGCCATGGCGAAATACCGGCAGTATCAGCAAGCCGATAAAATGAGCTGGACCGGCATTGCCTACGCTTCCCCTGATTGGGCTGCCAAGGTCTTCCCTGACGTTCCGGCCGACCAGCAGGTGGACAAAATGTGGGACGCGATTTTCCACGCCGTTCGCGCGGATCTCGAAGATCCCATTGGTGCATGGGAGGAGCATATCACGACCCTCCAGCACAAATCGGATGAGCTCAATGCCAAGAAGTATCATAAGCTCCGCTTCACATCACCGGGTACGGATCTTACGATCGAGCTTCCGGAGGGGCATATTTGGGCCCAGGCGGGCAGCCACAACGAGAAAGGTGAGCGGTTCGTTGCCAACATTCCGACGGAGGAAGTATTCACCGCTCCGCTCAAAACCGGCGTGAACGGCACGGTACGCAGCACGAAGCCTTTGAGCTACGGCGGCAACATCATCGACAATTTCTCGATTACGTTCGAGAAGGGTCGCATCGTTGATTTCTCCGCGGAACAAGGCGAGGATACCTTAACCCGCCTGATCTCCATGGATGAAGGCTCGCATTATCTTGGCGAAGTTGCGCTTGTGCCTTATCGCTCTCCGATCTCGGAAAGCGGCATCTTGTATTACAACACGCTGTTTGACGAGAATGCCTCCTGTCACCTGGCCATCGGCAGCGCGTATGCCTTTAACCTTGAAGGCGGCAAGACCATGACGTCCGAACAGCTTCAAGCAAGCGGTCTGAACACCAGCATTACCCACGTCGACTTCATGATGGGCTCCAAAGAGCTTAATATTACCGGAATCACTCATGATGGCACGGAGGAACCCGTATTCATCGACGGGAATTGGGCTTAAACCGCTACAATTCCGCTATGTGCACGACAAGCACATCGTAATGAGATCGGAACTATACTACAGAGCAGCCCTTTAAACAGAGGCTGCTCTGTTTTTTATCATAATGGACTTTCTACGCCCTTCCTGATACAACTTCAATCCCATTTCGATTAATACCGATAGGTTGCCGAGCATATGATGAAGAGATGGACGCATGTCTATGACTTGCCATTTTAACTCATAAGCTAAAGCGCTTCAAACACATGACTTCATAAGGATAGACCCATTTTCCGGAAACAGTCTTCAGAGCTGGCTGTTATTAGAATTAATAGGGCTTTTTTACCCGAGATGTTGTAAAATGATGAGAGAAATAGGATGGTTACACCAGAGAGGGGATTATCGCGTGTCCAACCGATTACAGCTCCTCCTTGCAGCAGATTTCGCTGATCTGAGCGAACCTATTCAGGAAGAAATCTATTATGAATTTTATGACCTCGTTTATGGACAGATACTGTATGTCGTACGGGATCATGCTGCTGTTGAGGATATCATTCAGGAGTCCTTTATAAAAGTGATCACAAGTAAGCCGAATTTTGAAACGGAAAGCAAGATGCGGGGATGGCTCCGAGTCGTCGCCAAAAACTCAACCATGAATTATTTAAGAAAAAATAAAAAATACCGTAACCAAGTGGATGTTGAGAGTGTTTTTATTAATGAAGAGGACGTGGCAGTTTCTTCCACAAACGTGGAACATCAGGTGGAGTCGAATATGCTGGAGGAATCCATCGAGCATTACCTCGACCAATTGAAACCTGAATACAAGCTATTGATTGAGTACCGTTGGAAGCATAGTCTGACGTACAGGGAAATCGCGGAGCTGCTGAATACTCGTGAAGAGATCGTGAAGCAACGCTTGTTTCGAGCCAGAGAATCCGTAAAAAAAATGCTGTATAGAGAGTGGGGTGAATTGGATGAGCAACGAAAAATACGATGATTGGTTTGATGAAGCCTTTGACGAAGCCTTTGATCGTTCAGCATCACGCTCCTCTCTCCCGACTGACAACGAATCCAAACGTCAATCCTGGCAGCAGGTGCAGCAGCAAATCAAACAGGTAAACAAAAAGAAACAGCGTCGACGCAGATTTCAGTTAGCCGGAGTCATCGCCGCATCGATGGCCTTTGGTGCGTTGATATTCTCTCCATCCTCGGTAACTCAAGCGGTAACACCGGTTTATCAGGAGATCAAGGATTGGGGAAATGGTGTGGTTACTCAAATATTCGGCATGCGAGAGCCTGTTGATGAGGGCAAGGCATTAACTGCCCCCCCACCGGAACAAGGAATAGAGCCAGAAGAGTATGTACCGCCAGCTGAATTAGTGGACACCGAATATGTTCCTTTCACAGATACCGATGAATCTCTGACAGAGTCACAAAAGCGTGCCGTATTTAAAATACCAAAAATCAATTATCTTCCGGAAGATTACAAATTCCATGAGGCTACCGCATTAACAAAGGATGAAAATGCAGATTTTGACGAGCTTCATCTTCAATATAAAAATTCGGACGATAAGTTTTTCTATATTGATCTCATCGGGATGCAACTTGGCAAAATGATTAATCTCAATGGAGATATCAAGAAGACGATTGTTCTTGAATCCGGAGCGAAAGCCTATTTAACCGAGAATAACCTGCGCTTCTTATACGATAATGATCAAGTGGTTGTATCCATTAGCGGCTTCTTCACGGAAGAAGAATTCATTAAAATCGCAAACAGCATACAATGATTTTTAGATGATCTGAAAAAAGAACTGGCTGCCCCCAAAGTATATGGTTTCTTTGAAAAACAGCCTGGATTTTCACTCATGCACCGTAAAAAGGTCAAAGACAGGCTCAAATTGAGGGCTGGTCTTCGACCTTTTTATTTTATGATTGTCCCCATGAGCAGATGATAAGCCATCGATGGGTGAGACAATTCTTCACGGAGCGTCTTTCAACGAAAAAAAGAAAATGTCCCGCAAGATCTATGATCTTTTGGGACATTCCTTCATAAATCCGTATTCGAATTATAGCTCCACTAAAACCGAATTCGTGTGATAAGTCCCTTCTTCATATGTACCGCTCTCATTGACCCAGTGAATCGTCTTAGCTCGGTAATAATAACCCGCCTGCACATTGAAAGTTTTGCTTCCGCTCAGCGAGGCCTTATTCGTTCCGTTGTCGTATGAAGCTCCCGCATCAACCCAAGCAGAGCCCGTCCAGCGTTGAAGAACATAATTGATTCCCAGAGAATCAACAGCTTGAGAAGCACTGGTAGTACCGCTTATGCCTACTTGAGTACTGCTTACTTTCCCAATTGAAGAAAAATAATTCATCAAATATTTATTGGCTAAAATATGGATAGAAGAATTCAGATTCAATTCCACTGGAGGCGGAGTTGTTAAAGCACCGGGTGCAATGTCTGCAGCGGAATCCGCGTATGCCCCTCCCGCTAGAGATAAACTTAATAGAACACTGACTGCAAGCGCTGAAGCTATACGTTTAGGACTGCGTACTTTTGACATCATATCACCTTTCTTTCAATATATTAGGAACATCCATATTTTAACACATGGTTTCGACATAAAAGTATCTAATTTTTCACAGTTTGATATAATTATTGAAACCTCTTTGCAAATAAAAAGAAGTAGCGGCATAATATGTCGCTACTTCTTCTAATATCCAATTTACGCGCCTGCTTCTTCCTGAATCAGCTGCTGCTGCTGCCTGATCAGACGAATCCGCGAGATCCGTTTATTCTCGGTCTCCTCAATCACAAAGCGATAATCCTCATACATGACAGATTGACCTTTGTGTGGGAGCAGCACCTCAAGACGTGAGGACAGCCATCCACCGATAGTATCATAGTCTTCTGTATCCACGTTCAGACCAAATTGGTCATTAATTTCATCGATCAGCATCAATCCATCAATGGAGTATTCATCCTCCCCCACCTTTTCAATGCCCGGGCGCTCTTCGTCAAACTCATCTTGAATTTCACCGACGATTTCTTCCATAATGTCCTCCAGGGTTACGAGTCCTGAAGTCCCGCCGTATTCATCAATAAGAATGGCAATTTGCGTCTTGCTCCGCTGCATTCTTCGCAGCAGATCACTGATCTTGATCGACTCAGGAACAGCAATGATCGGGCGAATCAAGGAAAGCTGGTCATGAACGAATCCGCGCATCAGATCTTTAATGTGAATAAAGCCAATGATATGATCCTTGTCTTCGTCACAGATTGGATAACGGGTTCGCATCCCCTCGCTTGCGATCTTCAGATTTTCTTCCAATGAGAGATTGTTGTATAAGCAGATCATTTCTGTTCTGGGGATCATAATCTCCCTTGCCGTCGTATCGGCAAATTCAAAAATGTTGTCTACCAATACCATATCCGTGCTATCCATCAGACCGCTCTCACTGCTCTCTTTCATCATATCCCGCAGTTCTTCCTCGGTATGAACATTCCGCTCAACCACCGGTTGCATCCGGAATAGGCGGAGAACGTTATTGGAGAGCCCATTGGCAAACCAGATAAACGGGAACATGATGGTGTAAAATACCCGCAGTGGACCTGCTGATAACAGCGTTATTTGTTCCGCTTTACGAACGGCCACCGTCTTAGGCGCCAATGCACCAAATACAATGTGCATGAGTGCAATCAAGATGAAGGCTAATACCAAGGACATGGCATGAACAGCTGTATTGTTCCAGCCAATGCCATTAAACCAAGGTGTAATCATGGCGGATATCGTTCTCTCGCCGATCCATCCGAGTCCAATGGACACGATGGTAATACCTAACTGGCATGCGGATATATATCCGTCCAGGTTCTTCAGTATGTTCTGCGCAAATTTTGCACGTCTATGTCCTTCTTCGACCAGAGCGTCAATGCGGCTGCTTTTCACTTTAACGAAAGCTAATTCAGCCGATACAAAAAATCCATTTAACAGGACGAGAATCAATACCAAGGTTAAACTTATCAAACTCGGTAAGGGGTCACTCAATCGATCTCCTACCCGCCATACAGCATGCTATGACGAATAGGAACACCTCCTTCGGTTATTAAAAATGTGTGGTGCCATCAAGCATAACAACGTGTTCGGACTACGCATCAACTTCCCAATGGTCTCATCTCCTTATCTTATTCCGACTTCATCAAGCTATATAAGTAATTATATAGTACTACGATACACAGTCAAACGTTGTCTTATGACATTAATCAGCGTTGTTATAAGCTTTAATTTGATTCTCAGCCGTTAGCACTCGTTTTTCGATGAATTGATATATTCTATGAATAAACATTCAAAATGTTAATAGAATTCGATGGTTTTACGCACCTTTGTGGAAAAAAACGCACAAAATTGAATATTTTCCATCTAAAACATAATGAAATAACCCCCGTCTACGCCTAAGTAAACGAAGGTTATTATGCATATGCAGGCTGCTAGAAGTTATCTTCCAGTCGGAGGCGGGTTGCCGATAACACCCGGATATTGATAATGAAGCGGCTCGTCGAACACGACATAATCCAGGTTTACCATCAGCAGGATGATACGGCGTCCTGTCGTCCGTTCGCTGATAATGATATGATCGCGTCCAGCGGCTTCGACCACGCCTGTGAACACCTTGGCATTCCATTGCGAATTGTTTTCATATGTCATGTAGAAGGTTCCCTGTTTGCCCAGGTTCAGTCGAAGAATATTCTCAACGTAAGATTGTTCGAATTGCGGGGCCGGAACAACGGTGCCTCCTGGAGTCATTGGGCTTCCGCTAGGCACCTGCGGTGGAACATTCGCCATATAACCAGCCGTCCCGCGGCCCGGCACTCCCGGATAACGGACTCCATTCATGAAGTTCACAGGCGGCACACCTTGATTGTACATAAGTAATTTCCTCCTTTAATTTATATCTCCCGCCTAAGCGGTTGTATAACATGAATCAAAAAACTGACGGGCAATCGGCATATGTCGGAGTGAAGAAACAGTGTGCTTTGAATCGGCCTGTGTTCTGCTGATTGTACCAGGTTGCCGGGCAATCCCCGGCCGGGCGGAAAAACCAAAGCGCATTGCTTGCCGGCCATATGCGCTCCCCGCCAATAACTCTTCGGGCAAGCTGACGATCCCGATCCCTGGCCCGTTGATAAAAATAGCCCTTTTGTGTTGCTTCAAACCCTCCTGGGCTCTGGAACACCATATCATTCATATTCCGGACGTTTCGAAAATCCAGGCAGTTGCCCAGTATCCGATTCACGCCGACATTCCCGACCATGAGCATGCCCTGCTCGCCTTCACCTTCTGCCTCTGCGCGGATCAATCTTGCCAGAAGATCCACATCACTCGAATTCGTTTTGATGACTGCCACAGAGTTCCCCTCGCTTCCTTAAGATCACTTTGTATTTGTATGTGCATTCGCCCATAAATGTGACTATGTAAGAAGAAAAAAAGTTCCTTGCCGTATTCACCACGGTAAGGAACTTTAGCTCCCTGCATACTCATTACTTCACTGCGTGATAGGAATAAATATATCTAAACGCATACTCTCCTGAGCCCACTTGAATCATAACTCCTGCCTCCCCATCACACACAGAATGAATCCCGCTCGCTTGGTCTAGAGCTACCGCCTCTCCTTCTGTAACGCTTGAGGCATCAGAAGCGCCCGGCAGACGGATTTCCGCCGTTGTATTTGGCGGGATGGATACCTCCAGTTGAAACGCTCCACCACTTTCCATTCTCCAACTTGACCGGACGGTTCCGTACAGCGTATCGATTTTGCCTGCAGCCCACGTCAATCCTTCGCCCGGCACAGGCGCAATCACAATATGTTTATAACCCGGCGCTTCCTCTACGGTCTGGATACCGGCAACCGTACGATACAGCCACTCGCCAATGGCTCCGTATGCATAATGATTAAACGAATTCATGTCACGGCTCCAGAAGCTGCCGTCTTCCTTAATACCGTCCCAATGCTCCCATATCGTGGTAGCGCCTTTCGTAACCGGATACAGCCAAGATGGATAGTCCCGTTGCAGCAGCAGCTTATATGCCGCGTCATGCATGCCATGCTGGCTTAATACATGGTTCATATAGGGTGTGCCCACAAAGCCTGTCGTTAGATGAAATCTACTCTCCTCCAGCAGCGAATAGAGACGTTTCGCTGCCCGTTTTTCTGCCTCTTCATCCAGCAACCCAAACATAAGGGCAAGCACATGCGCGGTCTGAGTCGAAGCCGCTAGCCTTCCGGACGGGGTCACAAATTCATTACGAAATGCAGCAACAACCTTTTCTTTAAGCTCAGTATACAGGGCAGCATCTTTTTCTTGTCCCAATACGACAGCTGTTTTCTTAAGCAGCTCTACCGAATAACAATAGAACGCCGACGCTATTAAATCCCGTTCCGTAGCACCCACGTAGTCGCCTGATTTTGCATCCAGCCCCAGCCAATCGCCGAAATGGAAACCGGTATTCCACAAATACTCATTCTCTCCCTGAGCCTGAATGTAGGAGACCCAGCTCTTCATGCTCCTATATTGACGCTCCAATATCCGTCGATCGCCATAATTGACATATACCGTCCACGGGCATATGACTGCCGCATCTCCCCATGCGGCCGAAGCATATGCTTCATCGCCAAGCACATGCGGGACAACGAATGGAACGGCTCCGTCATCACGCTGTTCTGCAGCCAGATCCGATAACCATTTTGTGAAGAAAGGTGCCACATTGGCAAGATAGGCCGCCGTACCAATAAACATCTGTGCATCACCGGTCCAGCCAAGCCGCTCATCACGCTGCGGGCAATCCGTGGGCACATCCAGGAAATTCCCCTTGAGTCCCCACCGAATGTTGCTCTGCAATTGATTCACCATGGGTTCCGAGCATTGGAATGTTCCGGTCTCTTCAAAATCCGAATGAAGCACAACCGCTTCGAAAGCCCCCGGGTACAGCTGCTCCTCCGTGAAACCGTCTAAACGGACATATCGGAAGCCTTGGAATGAAAAATGAGGCTCATAAGTTTCTTTCCCGCCGCCTTTTAACGTGTACTGAATCGTTTGTTTAGCGGTTCTGAGGTTCTCCGTATAAAAGTTACCATCGGAATCCAGTATCTCCGCATGCTGCAGCGTCACCATGGTGCCCTTCGCACCGGACACGCTAAATCGGACCCAGCCCACCAAATTCTGTCCGAAGTCGATGACGGTTTCACCTTTTGGCGTGATCCGACATTCAACGGGCCGCACCGTTTGAACGGCTCTCACGGGCTCGTTAATCTGAGGCTTCAGCATGTCAAACCCGTGATCTATCGTTTCGACGCCATGCCATTCACTTGAGTTATATTCTCCCGAACTGAACCCTTCCAGCTCCAACCGTGCATCGTAGGTTTCTCCATGATAGAGTTCCGACATCTGGATCGGGCCTTTGGCCGACTGCCAGCTTGAATCGGTTGCAATGACTTCTTCGCTCCCGTCTGCATACGTAATGTGCAGCTCCAGCAGTAACGCTAAACGATCCCCATAGATCGCACTCCGTTCCTCCCATCCCAATTGTCCCTTGTACCATCCATTTCCGAGCCATGCGCCGATTGCGTTTAGGTCAGTGCTCAGCATATCCGTCACGTCATAGCTTTGCGTCTGAATCGTATGTTCGTAACTCGTCCAACCGGGTGTGAAATAACCATCTCCCACCCGCTGCCCGTTCAGCTCCAGTTCATAAAGCCCTAAGGCCGAGGCATATATTCTTGCCTTCGCAATGGGCGACTTTAAACTGAAGCTCCTGCGAAGCAGCGGTAGATGAGCAGAGTCAGCAGGCAGCAAAGACCTAGGTGCCGAAATCCATTTCCCTGCCCATTTCTCCCCTTGCAGTTTCCCCGTCTCCCAATAGGCTGCATCCGACCATTCCGATAGTTCCCCGGCTTGATTCCATGCGCGGACTCGATAAGTATAGCGCTTACAAGACGATACACTCCATTCGCTTAATTCCACATGAACCGATTGCGTTGAAGCCACTTTCCCTGAGGTCCAAAGGGGCTTGGCAAAGGTATCATCATTCGAAACCTCAATCTCATAGGCCGTTTGACTGACTGCTCTTTCGTCCGAGACCAACTTCCAACAAAAACGCGGGTGCTTCTCGCCGATTCCTATCGGATTATGCTGATACTCACATCGTAGATCCGTTACGCTGAACATAGAACATTCCTCCGTTCACCTTCATTAAGGGTTAACTCAACAATCAAGTTTTATAGGTCGCAATCCCGGATATGCGCTTCCCTAACCGTGCCTATTTCAACTATTATTATAAGTGAACCTGAACGTGGAATTATGGGGATAACGGACAAATCGATGTGGCATAACGGACATCTATCCTACGATTAACGATAAGGAGCATGTACGATGAAACGACCGATGGAAACCTATTACGGAGATACCTTTTTCCAGGACGACACCTTGATGTATGTGAATCGCAACGTGGAGAATTTTACAGGCTCTTACCATAACCATGATTTTCTGGAGATTGCTTATATTGCGGAGGGTGAAGGCTTTCATCACCTGGAGAACTCGGTACAGCGCGTACGCAAAGGTCAAATGTTCTATATACCGCTCGGAATGCCTCACGTATTTAGACCCACCGCTGCGAACGGGAAACCGCTTATTGTGAACAATTGCATATTCTCCGTACAGCTGCTGCCCAAACTGATTGCTTTTGCATCAGGTTCGGAAACGGCAGCCTTTTTGGAACGTATGGAAGATGGATCCCTTGGATACCACGCGATTATGGACCGTCATGATCGCTTTGAGAGGCTCTTTGGCTCCCTTTATGAGCAAAATGCCATGCCAGGCAGCGGTTCTGCCATTTATCTGCACACGCTGCTGCTACAGCTGATCATAGAGTTCAACCGGGCCATTGAACATTCGCAACCCATGACATCAGAGCCTCAACACCACTCCTTTCATGATGTTCTTCAATACGTGGAGGGGCAGTACATGCAAGAGCTCACTTTGACGCAGCTTGCACAGATCAGCGGATTCAGCGAACGCCACTTGCAGCGGTTATTCCGCCGGTATACAGGCCAGAGCTGGCATCACTATCTGCAGACCGTACGCATTCGAATGAGCCGCGAGCTGCTGCGCACCACCCCCGACAAAATCAGTACAATTGCCGAGAAGGTCGGTTATAAGGACATGCATTCTTTCCATTCGGTGTTTAAGAGAAATACAGGGCTCACGCCTGGTCAATACCGGAGCGATGTTCATCATCCTGAGTAAAGCGATCAGATATTCCAGCAAATAAAGAAAGCATGATGATCCTGATGTAAGCTAGGGTCAACATGCTTAAGATGGATAAAATCCATAATTTCACAGTCGTGCATCATTTTACTCCAGCTCTTTCTCCAGAAACACTTCATCCTCCCGCTTATAACCCGATTTCTCATAAACTCCAATGGCCGCATGATTATCATGACCCGTAAGCACCTTTACGGTCTTAACCCCACGCGCAATTAATTGTTCTTCCAGGAAAGCGATCAGCAAGCCCGCCAGCCCCTGCCTTCTCGCCCGCTCTTGAATATACATTTCCGTAATCTCACCGATCAACTCCCGGTAACAGAAGGATTGAAAAGACTGGGCACTTTTAACAATAAAAAAGATCCCGCTGCATAAACAGCAAGGACCTTGTTAACTTCCAAAATATTAAACAGCGGTAACCGAGAACATCAGGCCGCAATAGATCAACACAACTGCGCCTAAGCCGCTTAACAGTCCGACGGCAGCTGCCCGGTTTCTGCGAAATACGTTCACGACATTCCACAGAAGAGCAAGTCCGAGACACAGACTAAGAATTCCTATCCAGCTCCACGTAAATGCCAGTTCACCAATCGTAAACCCGGGATGGAACCAAACAAAGGTTGCAGCAGGACCATAGGAGGCCAATGTATCGATTACCTCATGCGGAGCCGGCTGCTGGTTCATATATCCGGTGACGATATAGATCAACCAGATCAGAATTCCTTCACTTCGTGCCCATGCCGCTGGACGATAACCGGAATCCCGGCGCAGCTTGCGCTTTACGAGATAACCATTAACAAAGGCAAACACCAATAGCGGCAGAATAAGAATATGCTTAACCAGCAGAGCTTGCCCATAGGACAGCGTCCAGCTGTTTATGGGCTCCGGCGTCACCGCCGTCATCAGGAACAGACCCGATCCGATCACAACGATGACGCAGGTGACCGCTAATGGATGAAACCATCTGAGAAACGCGCTCCAGCGCTCCTGATCCGCGCTGAACCATCCTGTAAGCAGCAACGTCCCCGTCCATATCGCCATCGCGGTGAAATGGCCGAAGAAGGCAAGCTGCCCAACGCCATCGAACAGGGATGCCGCATGGTTAAACGAGGACATGGCCACCGCAATGCCCAGCAAGGCAATAGGCATGAGCCAGCGTAATACAGAACCGGGTTTCCGGCGGACGATTAGGGTCAGAATCGCCAATAGGATCGAGAGAACCAGAATCCAGGCGTAACGCTCGCCCTCACTGAACTTGAACATGATGCTGTTAAAGGACTTCCAGAACCCGATATCATCCTTGAAAAACATGATGATTTGCAGCAGCGGCACAAATCCGAATACGATGATGGCTGCTGCTGCCACTGGACCAAGCCAGGCCGGAACTGAAATTTCCGGCTTATATGCTTTCGGTACGAGGGACAATACCGTGATGCCTGCCAGCATGGCGTAGGCTAGATATAGAAACGGCTCACCTAACCAATAGTAAGACATTTATTTTTTCTTCCGTGATGCTCTAATTCCAAAGTATCCTGCAACAACCGCTACAATCACGATGACGACGATCCACACGGTTGACCCACTGCCTGCCGATTGTTCGGTATCGGTAGCAGAAGTGTTGTCTGCCTGCTGATTCTGGTCAGCCGTCTGATCCGTGTTGTCCGCAGCGGCGTTATCTGCTGGTGCTGTTTCATCCTGTGTATTTCCTGTATCCGCAGGCGTTTCTTCAGTACCTGCTGGTGTCTCCGGGGTAACTTCCGCTTCCGGGGCATCTACCTCGAAGGCGTATGTTCCATCCACGGGATGTCCATCGCCGCCCACGATTTTCCATTCGACCGTATATGAGCCGGATGGAAGCGGTGCAGCCAGTGTGCCCAGCATGGTATTCTGGTTGATCTTGACCTCCGCTACTTCAACCGATTCGCCTTGCGCATTTTTAATCTTGAGCGTGCTCAAGTTTTCATCGATATTTTCATTAAATGACAGGCTTACTTCCTGCACGCTTTCCGTCAGCTTGGCATCTGCCGCGGGCGTACTGGTTTCCAGCTTGGAATGGGCCCACGTTGCAGTCGGGAACACCAGTATTAGCAGCAGACCCAAGGTCAGCAAGACTGAAGCTTTCACATGTTTCAACACACATATCTCCTCCAAACCATTTATCTCAAATTTGAATCTTCCTCATCATAACAAAGACATTCGGACAATGCTAATGAGTATATTGTGAACAATGATCCTCTGATATTTCACACAAAAAAGGGAGTGCCGCATAGCGCACGGCATCCCCAATATGTTTTACAGATTCAATTATACTAACCTCTCTCATACCAATAGCCGGGTATCCCTTTGGTCAGTCGCAGCAAGGCTTCGAGGTAATAGTAATCGCCCCAGATCATATAATCATCAGGCCCCGCACCACCTCTGACGTAATAGGAACCATGCTTGATCAAGCCTTCCTCACCCTCCTCACCGATGGTAGAATATCGGTTTACCAGAGATATCATCGACTTCTCAACGGCTTCTGTCAATAGCCCTTTATTGTCATCTTCTCCGTGCAGGTGCTCCAATATCTCCAGCATGCCGCACGCCGCAATGGCGGAAGCGGAGCTATCGCGAGGCGTCCCCTCTTCAATCGGAACGTCAAAATCCCAATACGCGACATGATCCTCCGGCAGGTATTCGATAAAGAAACGGGCAGCACGTAAAGCCGTATCCAAATATTTCGGATCACGGGTATAGCGGTATGAGAGCGCAAATCCGTAGATGGCCCATGCCTGGCCGCGCGTCCATGTTGAGCCGTCATGATATCCTTGATGCGTTCCTCCTCGGATGGGCGTTCCATCTGTCGGATTGAAATAAAAGGTATGATACGACGAATCATCCCCCCGCATTAAGTAGCGTAGACTCTTATCCGCGTGCGCCACGGCCACGCGCTTGTATCGCTCATCCCCCGTCTGATCATAGGCCCAGTAGAGCAGCGGTATGTTCATCATGCAATCGATGATAATGCGACCGCCGTTCTTCTCGTCGCCCTTCCGGCCCCAGGCCTGAATATACTGTCCCTCTTCCCGCCAGCGCAGCATCAGATGATCCGCAGCTTTCAAAGCGAGCTGTTTGCCATCTTCATGTTCATCCACAATCCACGCTGCCAAGGCAGAGGGCAGATACAGAAATCCGATGTCGTGATGATCCAGATGTCGCTTCTCCTCAAGACGCAGCTTGTAATCCTGCAATTGGGCTATTGCTGTTTCCTTAAACAGCGGGTCCTTCGTATATTCATAGCACAGCCAGATCATTCCGGTATAGAACCCTTCAATCCAGTCATTGCTTTCTCCCCACTCGTAACGCTTCTCTTCCGTAATATGAGGAAACTTCATCGGGAATTGTTCAATATTCCTCTTTGTTTTTTCTACCGCATCCATAATGGCTTGCTCCCACATGAGTCAACTACCTCCTTATTCTTTAATGGCTCCGATCATGACGCCTTTCACGAAATATTTCTGCAAAAATGGATATAGAAACAAAATCGGCAGCGTAGCCACCATAATCGTTGCATACTTAATCGTCTCGCCAACCGGCATCCGGTCTCCCCCGCCTACCGAGGTCATCATGCTGCTGGTATCGTTCTGGATCAGAATCTCGCGCAGGATCAGCTGCAGCGGAAACAGGTCCCGATCCCTTAAATAGATGAGGGCATCAAACCATTTATTCCAGTGCCATACCCCGTAAAAGAGAACCATGACCGCAATGACCGGCAGCGATAGCGGGATGATGATCCGAAACAAAATGGTCCAGTCGCTGGCTCCGTCGATCCGAGCGGATTCCTCGAGCGCATCCGGTACGCCTTGAAATGCCGTTCGCATAATAATCAAGTTCCATGTCGTCATCGCGCTTGGAATAATCAAAGCCCAGTACGTATCAATCAGACCCATATTTTTCACGAGCAGGTATTTCGGGATAAGCCCACCGTCGAAAAACATCGTCATGACGATCAGCATCATGATGGTGCTCTTCCACATCACGTTTTTCCTGGATAAGCCATAAGCCCCGAGAGCCGTCATCAGAATGTTCAAGGTCGTGCCGACCACCACATAAAATATCGTGTTCATGTAACTACGGATGATATTGGGGTTCTCAAATACCATACGATAAGAATCCAGCGAGAAGCCCTTGGGCCACAACAGGATACCCCGGTGCTGAACAAATTCGGCCGGTGTACTGATTGAAGCAAACAATACGTAGAGAAACGGGTATAACGTGACAATCGAGAGCAAGCACAAGAGAATGACATTCGCAGAATCAAACAGGACTTCACTGACAGATTTTGAAGTACGCATGAGATGCCCCCTTTCTACCACAGCTTCGTGTCGGTAAACCGCTTGCTGAGATAATTGGCTCCAATGAGCAGCGTAAAGTTAATTAGGGAATTAAACATGCCGACAGCAGCACTATAGCTGTAACTCGCTTCCAGTATCCCCTTGCGGTAGACATAGGTACCGATAACATCCGCCGTCTCATAGATAACCGGATTGTACATGATCAGGATCTTCTCATCCTGCAGAGCCATAAAGGAACCAATCCGCAAGATGAGCAGTATGATGACCGTTGGCAAAATGCCGGGCAGCGTAATTTGAAGCATCTGCTTCCAGCGGCCGGCACCGTCCACTTTAGCCGCTTCATAAAGGGATGGATCGATATTGGAAATGGCCGCGAGGTAAATGATAGATCCCCATCCAATCCCTTGCCAGATGGCAGATGAGGTATATATGGTGCGGAACCATTCCGGCAGCCGCATGAACGAAATCGGTTTTCCGCCGAAGTAGGTGATGATGTGATTGATCAAACCATCTACCGACAAAAAATCCACCAGCATCCCGACAACCACGACAACGGATATGAAATGGGGAATATACGTAATGGATTGGACCGTCCGCTTAAATATGCGATGCCGAACCTCGTTCAGCATTAACGCCAGCACAATCGAGGCGGGAAAAACAAATATGAGATCGTACGCACCCAGGATGATGGTATTGGAAACCACCCGCTCAAAGAAAAATCCGTTAAAGAAATCGCTGAAGTGTTGAAATCCAACCCATGGGCTGTTCCATATGCCGAGCCCTGCCGAGAAGTTTTTGAACGCAATTTGCAGGCCATATAAAGGTCCGTAGTGAAACACGGCATAAAACGCTACCACCGGCAGCAGCATCAGGTAGATCGTGGAATTTCGGCGAAAGTCCTTCGCAACTCTTGTACTGAAGCTCTCTGGCTTGCTCTGTAACGTAACGTGGTTTGTCTCTTCCTTAAGCTGCACCCTATGCCCTCCTCTGACAAAAAAATCATTCACAGTTAGAGGGAGAATCCTGAAGTCTTCTCCCTCTTCATGCACCTACAACTTAACGGCTGTTGAACCGGTCCAGCGCGGCTTGCTGAATCTGAAGCGCTTCCTCAATGCCCATACCTTGAACCGTTTGGACAAATTGATCAAACCCGCTAATCGGCTCCACGCCCATAATGAATTTGTTGACCATCTCTTCGTAGTAGGTATTAATATCGTTCATGATCGAGGCATAACGCGTGCTTTCCTCAGCCGTTGGTGAAATAATAGGCATCAAACGGTCATTCTCCGCCTTCATCCATGTCTCAATGGCAGCTTTTTGCTGGGGAAGCGCGGAATACTGCTCGATGTAACGGCGATCCTGGACAAAAGGTCCCGAATAACTGGCCAGATTGTATTTCGACAACGCTTGGGTGATCGATAGGCCATCCGGATTTTTCATCACTTCATCTGTGTAAGTCGGGTATCCATCCTTCATATCGTAGCTGACTCCCTCGACCCCAAAATTAAACAGCATATGCCCTTCTTCACCGTATTTATAATCAAGCCATTTCACCGTCTCCGCTGGAAACTTGTTCGCTTTTGTAATGGCCGCGCCAAATCCGTTGAATGGCGAATCCTTCTGTCCAAGGATTGGAGTGTCTCCCTTTTTCAATACAACATTCGGAGCACCTACCAGATCTACGTTCGGATTGCTTTTTAGCATGAGCTCAGAATAACGGCCGAGGCTGCTGCCCATGTAACCGGAGAAGGCACCCACTTGATTGTTGGTCACTTTGGCGTCTTTTAGCGTAGAGTCCGTTGCCGCGTAATCCTGATCAATGAGACCTTCGGCGTACCATTTGCTCATCGTCTCCAAATATGATTTAAATTCCGGTTGGATCGGACCATACTTCACCTTCCCGTCCACCTGATAAAAACCAGTCGTAATCCCCCACGCACCGACAAACGCATGATTGATTGCCGTCATATCCATATCAAGCAGGAGCGGGATTTCATCCGCCTGCCCGTTTCCATTGGGATCCTTGGTTTTGAATGCCTTTAATACTTCATACCATTCATCTATCGTCTCCGGCACGGATAACTTTAGCTGATCAAGCCAATCCTGGCGGATAATGAGGCCGTTAAAGGTCAGCAAATACTCGTCCCCGCGGATAAACGGAAATACGTAAATGTTGCCTCCGTCTGTCGTAATCAGCTTTTTGTATTCCGGATGCTCGTTCAACAATTTCGATACATTTGGAGCATGCTCTTCAATCAGCTCATTCAGGCGAATAATCGAACCGTCCGAAATTGCTTTATCCGGTCCTCCTGATACGTTAGCCCATCCGTACTCCACAACATCCGGCAAATTGCCTGACGAGACCATGATATTGAAGGCGTCTGCCTCCTGACCGGCCGGTGGATGCTGGAACTTCACTTTGGTGCCCGTCGTTTTCTCCAATTCCTGATATGCGGCAATTCCGTTCATATCCTGCATTGTTGCTGAAGCGTTTCCATTTAGCGATACCCAATAGGTAAGCTGCCCAGGATATCCCGTTTCACCGCTAGCAGCCACGCCTGTTCCTTCCTTACCTTTTTCGCCGGCAGGCTTCTCGGCCCCCGAGCCTTTTCCGCTGCATCCGGCAATCATAGCCACAATCAGCATAAAAATCGCAAGTCTCGCAACACGTTTCCGGTTTGTTTTCAATTCACGACGCCTCCCTTTTTTCCTAAAGAATGATCATCCGAGATAAGACCAGGCTTAGAAGATTCCAACCAGCCCTGCCCCAAATATTAATGCTGAAACGCTTACATCGTATACCGTACAGTTTCAACATGCATAAACAGGGATTAAGAATTGAGATGATCATTTCTTAAGGTCGATGATAGGGAATGCAGGGTATCCTTGTATTTTCCCGGGGTGATCCCTTCGTATTTCTTAAATACCCGAATAAAACCGACGTCACTGGTATAACCGACGGACCGGGCAATGTGCGAAATCGTATTTTTAGCATCCCGCATCATTTCCTTGGAGCGTTCGATCCGAATCTTGGCCAGATAATCCGTGAGATTGGTGCCGCTGTTTTTCTTGAAGAAAGCCGACAGATACGGCGGTGTAATATCAAATTGCTCGGCAATGGAAGCCAAACTGATCATGGAATCGTCGTGATGATCCTCAATGTAGCTCTTGATCTTCTCAAGCAGCAGCGAAGAGGAATCGCCCCTTTGATCTTTTACGTAGAGACAAACCATGCCGAACATCCATTTCACCTCCCGGTAGAGCTCCTCTACCGTACTCCCCTCCGTAATTTCCTCAAGCGATTTGCCTGACTCGCCGAATATATCCTCGTACTTCAAATTCAAAGCATTCAGCAGCTTAAACATGGTGCTGAGCAAGTTAGCGAACATGAGTCTGCCGAGCTCAGGCGAGATGGATTGTCCGTTGAAGTTATTGTGGTACAGACACTGGATGATATCCTGCGCCTTATCCGTATCCCCGCTTTTCATAGCGTTAATGAGCTGGATTTCCGTCTCAATGGGAAAATCATAATACACCCCCGTTTTCTGTTTCATTTCTTCGTACAATAAAATCGGTTTATACGCAGTAAAAATGGAATATTCCAAAGCCTTCAAGCTTTCGGTGTAGCCGCTCGCCAAGCATCCAAGACCTGTACGGATATCGCTGATCCCGATCGTTATTTCGGATTTAAAGCGCTGTTCAAGCACCTGCTTCACTTGCTCTGCCCAATCGTACAGTTGGCCTGCCTTGTCATGCAGCGGCTCTGGGATGTTTAGAATAATCGCAACCAGGTTCTTCTCCAGCTCCACGGAATATGCGGTAAAGGGATGAATTTCTTCCGCCACCTTCCCGGTGACAAAACGGATCAGGGCCCATTCTCTTTCCCGCTCATTATGTATGAACCCACTGGCATCCCTCAACTCGATCAAGGCAACGGCAAAACTGGAATACGGGAACGAGATCCCCATGAAGTCCAGAGCATGATCGGACATATCCGCCGTATCCACGTTTCCCTTCAATAATCGCTGCAAAAAGTTGGACTGAATCACAGGGGTTTGCCTGGACAATTGCTCCTTCATCTCTGTCTGCTTACCGAAGGAATCAGCCATCGTCGATTTGATAAAATCATATTCGTTACGTACCTTCCCCTCCTTAGCCGGATGGGATTGCCGGATGAAGCGGATGATGTCGCGCAAAGGGAAATACGCGCGGTAGGTCATGAAGGCACAGGCCGCAATCCCAGCGACAAGACAGATAGCCATAACACCAACGGCCATTCGTTTGACCATATTGACCTTTTCCATAAACACTTTTTCCGGTACGGCCGATACGTACTCCCACCCGCTCCTCGCAGATCTTGTCGATACTGTCAACACACGCGGATGATCCGCGGTTTTACCCATATTGCGAACCTCTGATTCACCGGCACTAAGAATCACTTGGCCGCTGGCATCCTTGATATAAATGGTTCCGTGGTTTGTTTTCACAATCTCATCAAGCAATCCTGCGATCTGCCTCTCCTCAATCAGCATAACAAGCGCGCCTTTGGGATTGGCCTTCTCTCCAAATGGAAGCGTTTGCATATATGTGAGCATGCGTTTCTGATTTAATCCTTTACCAACTTCGGTCACGGGCAAATACCGGTTAAAGTGGATGCCGTGCAGAATATCTGTTTGATACTGTTGATAGGTTAATTTTTCATATCCGTAAATATCGGAGAACAAGACACTGGACGTTGTCTTTAAGGTGGGACTGAGAACCGTATCGCTCTCCCGTAGATATACATAAAAATCGGTGATAAAACTGCTGCTGTTGCGGTATCGCTGCATCTCCTGCATGAAAGTGTAGTAATTGTAGTTCTCGGTTCCACTTTGAGGGGATTTTGCCTTTAGCAACCCATCCAGTCGCGGATGTGAAGTGATGTTCCGGGAAATCAGATGCATTTCATCCAATCGGCTGTCCACCACCTGCTTCGCCTGCTCAATCAGTGCCATGTTGGAGTTGTTGGCATTTTCGATCATAATCCGCTCGATTTGCGTATACAGTCCCCAGAACACGATGACCGGGATCAGCAGTATCACAAGATAGGACATGAGCAGCGTAACGAACACGGACACTCGATTGGAACGCTCATTTTTTGTGCTGGTTGTCGTCAATTTCCCCATACCCTCATTCCTTCCTATTCTTTAGATGTGGCTTTTTCGTACTTACATTAATTACATCATACTGTTTTTATTTATCATGAACAGGTTTTCTTCAAAAATGTTAATGCATCACGAATTTGTATCATATGGTAGACTCTGGCCCTATGACCATCAAGAAAAAGAGCGTCTTCCATGGGAAGACGCTCTTCATATTCAGATAACTAAGGCTCATATATCATTTTGCGGGTCATGCCGCCATCCACAACGAGATGGGCCCCCGTCACGAAATCATTATCCGGATCGGTAAAATAGAAGCAGGCTTTGGCGATATCAGCTGGGGTCCCTACCCGCCCGGCTGGGTGCTGTTTATGGTCAACTGAACGGAGCTCATCGTAGTTTCCAGTTTCAATCCAGCCAGGACTTATACAATTCACCCGAATCCCATCAGGTCCCAGGCTGACGGCCATAGCATGGCTCAACGCGACAATAGCTCCTTTGGAAGCTGCATAAGCCTCCGAGTTCGGCTCGGACATAATCGAACGCGTGGATGACATATTGACAACAGCCCCGCCATTTCCAGCCTTTTTCATATGTACCGCCGCTTCACGCGTAGCCAAAAAACAGCTTCGGGCATTCGTGTTGATTACATCGTCCCAGTCTTCAACCGTAAGCTCATATGGCGATTTCCAACGGGAAACCCCGGCATTATTAATCAAAATATCGAGGGTGCCGGCATATTGAACGGCTTGGTTCATCAGGCGTTTAATATCTTCTTCCTTCCTCACATCGCAAGGGACGAAGATAGCGTTCAATCCTTGTTCTTTCAAGGCGTTTGCCGCCAGGTTGCCCTGTTCTTCATGAACATCGCTTAATATCACTCGAGCTCCGCTTAGAGCGTAAGCCTCTGCCACTCCGCGGCCAATCCCATTGGCAGAGCCCGTGATTACAACCGTTTTATCCTGAAATTTCATATGCTGTCCCTCCTTCTCCTTCATATATACCACAAGAGAAGGTGCATATAAAAATCAAATCCGTCTCTTATTTCGGATGATCATAACCTCGAACCACGCTAAGATGCGCTCTGGGGTGCCTAACGAAACCGTAATACCGGGTTCCCTGAAAACGCAGCAGTCCCTCGTCTCCTTCTGCGCACATGCCGAATTCCTCGCCATTTACTACAAACTCCATGCGGTCTCCGCTCTCTACTTCAAATGTCAGATAATAGGTGGTACGAGTACGGCTCGACATCGTATCATCTGTCTGCTGCGTGTGTTTCACTTCCGTTCGCTTGCTCACAATCTTGGAATCGACCGATAGCAAAGGCTGTCGGTTATTCTGACTCCATTGCAAGATTCCCTTACCGGCCGACAGCAAAATGATCCCGATGACGACGATGAAAAACACGGGCATAACGCTGCCGAAAAAATCGAACATCCATACTGACCCCGATCCCATACGGCTCCCCCCTCCACCTTGTCTTGAAATATGTATATGCTTTAATTCGGACAATTTAACTCATCCTTATGGAAAGTTTGATTGAAATTTTAAAGAACTTGTCCCTTTCTGGGAGCACCAAAAAAAGCTGATGTCTGCATTTTGCCAGTCATCAGCTTCTTCCCGGGACTAGAACGTCCTGTTTCATTCATTCTTTTTATTGTCTTCATTGTCTTCATGTCCATTCAATCGTAAGCCAATCTCATCCATTTCATCGTTTCTTCTTGTCCTGTCATTTCATGCTCCTGCGGTGTCATTTCCTGCTCATTCCAGCAGGCCAGACACTGCTCCTCGGTGTCGCATAAACAAGCATCATCACAATGGTAGCAAAGGCGGAGGAAATTTATCGTCATTTGATCGGTATGCATGAGGATCGTCCCCTTCTAAACAATTTGGAGTATCTGATTACACCTTTATAGTAGCATACGTGGAGGTTATTGTTTGTGATTCATTTCACAATATATGCCGAAAAAAAACTTTATCCGAACTGATGGTCACATTCGATAAAGCTTTTTCAATCTGCTTTTTTTATCGGCATATTCAGATCATATATTCTCCTCGAAAACTATAGACCCTGCCAGGTTGCCCCGCCGTCACTGCTCTTCATCAGACGAGATCGATTCTTGTCCGATGTTTCAATCAGCATCCAACCGACATCAGAAGAAGTAAACTGCAGTTTTACCACGTTCGGATATTTGGCAAGATTATCGTTCAGCAGCTTACTCATTGGAAATGGCTTCCAGGTCTTGCCCATATCATTCGTATGATAAACAATACCGTTCACCATTCTCCACCCATCATGAAGCCGCCGGAAAACAGGCTGAATAGACCCCTGACCGGTATCACCCGAAATGGGGAATGACACCAGATTCCATGATTTCCCCGTGTCGGCAGTAAAGTATCCCAAATAGCTCGCCTGATCCTCCTTCACGCAGGTAATCGGTATATAAACCTCACTTCCACTACTGCCTCTGCCCAGAAACTTGGGGGCACCTGCAAAGACCGAACCGCACTGATCCAGCAGTTTGCTCTTGAATATCTGTCCGGAGGACTTCCACTTCTGACCTCCATCACGGGTAATATACAATTTGGAGGATTGCATTTCACGGATGGTCGCAAATCCAACAAGCGAATCCGTGAAGGTTAAGCCAATAATGGACCCTGTTCGTGGGATCACGCTGCCGGGAACGCGAGATGTAGGATACTCTGTATTCTGCATGACCTCTTCCCATAATCCGCCATTATTGCTGGTTCGAAATAGCGACTTCTCCTCAGAGCCCCGGGAAAGGTCGCCTTTTGCCATAATCCATCCCTGCTGAGATGATACGAAGGACATGGCCGTGACGATACCTGTCTCCGGCAGCGAAGAAAGCTTCCAGGAGTCTCCTCCATCCGTCGTATTGAGCAGGATCGTTTCAGCTGATCTCTGCTTGTTGCGTATAATCCAACCATGTTTCTTATCCGTGAACACGATGTCTTTCCCATACTCCAGTTTATCAACGAACTGTACATTCGAGGATGGAGAGATATCAACCCACGTTTCGCCATAATCCTGCGTCTGGTAAAGACGCAGCTCCGTGTTCGTTATCCCCCAAGCAATCCCTGTTGACTCATTTATGAGTTGGAAATCCGTCAACCGTGTATGTATCTGATATTTACTTTTTTCCTCGGGCGCTTTCATCGCCGTATCCGGCGTTACTAGTGTAATGGTCTGACCTTCTTCTTCTTCAACCGATTCAGGAGGGTCTTCTACTGTAGAAGTTTGCTGTTGTTTTATCGGTTCTGAGGTACAGGCTGCTAACATCAATGCCATCATCATTAGCATACTGAGCCAGAATATAAAACGACTTGATTTCAAGAATTCTTCCTCCTCTTATTTCGATGTCATGCTTGCAAGTCTGCTTTTTCGACATTATAACATATTCCGTCGGGCGGATATGTAAAGATGTGACTTGCAATATTTACAATACTGTAGCTTTTTTGATAGTGTCACCCTCCTATGAATAAGGATGTTTTTATTATGGAAAACTCTTGAGGTGTGAAATTTTAGCAAGGCAGTTGAATTTAAGGAGGTGACAACTCATGGCTAAACCCGATAATCGCGAAGACAATGTAGAACATTTGCAACAGGCCGTCCAAAACACGATTGAGAACTACCGTGAAGCCGAAGATTATCTCGAGGAGTTCGGGGATGAGATTCCAGCAAGCGAGAAAGAACAGATCCAAGATCGTAATGCTCGTCGCGAAAAGAGTATTTCCGGCTTCCGAGAAGAGATCAAAGACGAAGCTGCCCATCAGCAAGGAGAATAATCCGTAGATCACATAGAAACAGGAGGAGCGCATGGCGCTCCTCCTGTTTTGCACATATCTCCTACCAATCCGGGGAATCGTCAGGGTCACTGTGAACGAAGGTAACATATTGATTTTTAGTTCAGTACCGGTTCACGAAATTCTATTTGACGATAACTCCCTTATAATCCTTTAAATACTCGGGCGCATCCGTAATAAAGTGTCTGATCGCCTTCACCCTGGATTCCAAATCCATAGTATCGTTCGGACCCACCTGTACAACCGATGCAGATGCAGTGGCTATAATATCGACGCATCCCACATGAATCTTTTTATAATCTTGTATAATATTTAGTTCTACGTCTGAGTACGGCGGCCATGTGGGTATCGACCTGGAGAATATCGGGTAATCCTCATATTGTCCCTCGTCTTCAAAGAACACCGGCACCTGCCTCTGAACCGCCAATGCACGCGTATCGGCATCGATATGTCCCGATTCACCGCATACAAATACGGAGCTATTGGAAATATTGATGATATACATGTTATCAACGTGTGAATGACGCTTCATGATGCGGCACCCGGAGATAACGGAACAAGCGGGGTGATTTGCAGTGATTCGGAAGGCGTATCATACATGGAGGAGCAATTCATGACATGGGTATCTCCAATCAACAGTACCGATGAACTTGAGATCGCTGTAATGCGGATCGAACCAACCTGAAGCTCTTTATTGACGACTGTCATTTTCATTTGAATTCCACTTCCCTCGTTGCAAATTAAGAAGGTGCTGCTCAACTGCCGTAACGATCTCACTCTTCACTTGTTTGATGATCGATTGCTCAACATCTTGCGGGTTCATAGATTCCCTATTCGTTTGATATTGCCTCAGATAAACTGTTATACGGTCTCCGAGTTGTTTACGAATATCCTCGATAATAACCCCAGCATATTCATCACCAACTACAAGCTTGGATTCGGGAAGCATGCGCTCGATCTGCTTAGGTACGATATCTTCTAGATAACGTGATACATTCTGATATATGTTCGAGTGTAGTTCGCCGCCTGTATTTCCCGTCTGAGACTGTTCTAACGGCTGACCATTCACGGTAATATCGTCCAGGGATTGCCCAGTCTTAGGCATCAATCCAATATTTAAGGTGCCTTCCAATTTTTCAATCTTCAATAAATCAAAATTATATTGCACCCGATCTATCGTTTTCTCGCTTCCCGGTTTTAATTGATCTATTTGACTGCGCATTTCCTTCAGCATTTGTTCCATTCTACTCAGCTGCTCTGACTGGGTTTGAAGAATATAGAACAATTGCTGTATATAATAATCATACATGGAACCGCCTCCCCTGCTCCTTATACAATCTATGCACAGGTGATTCACCTCATTCTTGCCTATACAGTCCTTCAATTGGCGCAGGTAATGGGACCAAGGGGTTATTGCTATTATTCTGAGGCTCGAATTCCGGAGCAGGGCCTGTAAACCCACCTGTGTTATATAGATTGGATAATGCCCGGATCTCTCCGGCGGTTCCAATCTGCAGCACCGAAGAATTAGTCACCGCTCCCACCCGAAGCTGCTGTATATTAATACATTGATGTACTGTTAGATTCACAGTGGATCACAACCTTAATTAAGCATTAGGTGAATCAATCAAGTCCGGATCGAATGTATTCGTGCTGCTGGCCTGGTTGTTTGCAATATTCGTACCAATACTATCACCAGTGGTGAACGAGTTGGCGCCGGAATAAGCTTTTGAGGTACTGTTTAAATCAATGACGCCTGTATTTCCAACCAAGACCGTAGAACTGGGGCCCACGTTTACAATCTTCATATTGCCGATAATCGAAACCACAATTCCACCTCTTCATTCAAAATCATACGCTTGGATTTATTCTATGTAGTTGGAAGCCCAGATGTCACTCTAACATTCATTCGCCCATATAATGAATTTACAGAACGAGGGAGGGATATAGAATGAACTCAAGATCCAAACGGCCTGACTGGTTGTCAAAGGACTCTTTTTTCAACAACAATTCGTTTCCATTCAAAGATCTTAATGATCTCAATGAGGATTTCCAGCTGGATCCAACCGTAATTGAGGATTATGTAAAGGATACGATAAAACAAGCAACCGCCGGAAATGAAATACTGCCTAACCCTAATACACTTCGATATGAAACTTTTGATACCCATAACTTTCTGGTTGTAAAATGTTATATCCCCAAACGTGTCCATCCGGAAAACTTATGGATTAAGCTAAATCGGACACAGATTAAAATCCAAGGTTTGCCAAAAGATCAAAGCCAGACCATCGTCTTACCCATCCCGATTCTTCCTGCACAAAGCATTGCGACCTATAAACAGCCTACTCTTCAAATTAAGATGCCAAAAATGTCTACAGGCCGATTTCGTGATATCAATATTCGTTTCTTATGAACACCTATATCTTGCGATGTTTCGTCACAAACCAAAAACGGTTCCTACTGTGTTTACTCCGGTTCAGCCTGCGTATAACCAATGTTGTATGCAGGTCACTGGATGATGCAACATACGCATAACTTATACATTTTAACAGAATGAAGAACATTTCCTATAATATGTATATTTACCTCCCCGCCATTTTCACTTTTGTGAAGGGACTATACAGGAGGTTGGGGTGTATTAGATCGAAGTTAGCTAGATAAATTGAAGTTATTCGATTATTATGAATTTTTCATATGATGTATTATTCACTTATTAAGGCCGCTTTCCCACATTAAAATAAGCTGATTTCATCATGAAATCAGCTTATTCAAAAATCTATATGATGGTCGTTGCCGGGTTTATTAAGCCTCGGATACTACCGTATAACGCTCATTGATATGCTTCGGCTGTTCAAGTTCATCCAATACCGCAATCGCGTAATCCGCGTAGCTGACATAGCTTTGACCGCTCGAATTGACAATGACATGGTCCTTGCCTTCCTGATAACTGCCAGTGCGTTGACCTTTCGGATTAAAGAAGGCTGCCGGACTAAGAAACGTCCATTTCACATCAGAAGTTTGCTCCAGGTCTTTCAAATTCTCACCGGCGTGGAATGCTGTCGGATAATATTCCTTAGGAAAATCAGGAGTTTCCATGAGTCGCAAGGTTTTGGCTTCATCAACAAACAAGCTTCCGGCACCGCCCATCACAAACAGTCTGGTATTCGTGCCTTTCAGAGCTTCTATCAATACTCGGCCTACTTCCACATATTGAGTTTCCTGCCCAGGCGCCGCCGCAAAAGCATTCACGACAACATCGAAGCCTTGAAGATCGGCATTAGTCAAATCCAGCACGTTCTTCTCCAAAATGTTAATACTGGAATCGGAGACCTTGGATGCATTACGTACAATTGCCGTTACTTCATGACCGCGTGCTTGTGCTTCCTTGAGAATCAGACTTCCCGCTTTCCCTGTTGCACCGATAATACCAATCTTCATGATGAATCTCTCCTTTATCAATTGTATATACAAATGAGGGGTGAAAAAGAGGCTTTATATTCCCTTTTTCAATATTTCACTGGATTCATGGAGAAGTTTAGTTAATTGTTCGCTATGTTCCTTCCCCAAGAGGGAAACATACTGTCCATACAGCTGTTCAAAATATTGGTTCAGCTCCTGATATAACAACTTCCCTTCATCCGTTAAAAAAATATGCGTTTCTTTCCATTCGGATTGGCGCAGTACCAACTGCTTCTCCTCCAGCTTATCAATGAACCGGGTGCTTGTGGATGGAGCAATCGATAACTTATCGCTTAGCTCTTTCTGCGTTATGCCGGGATATTGATGGATTACCACTAGAACATAGGAATATGTTGGCGATAAACCAGCTTTGGCAAAAGCTTCCTCCGCCATCTTGGTCATCGAACGAGCAAACCGATTCGATGTAAAAAACAAGCATGAGCTTAGTATGGAATCATCGATGTTCATAACCAGTCACCTCTCATTTGTATATACAAACTAACACGACACTAATATTTTGTCAACTTCTTTCTTTTAGTTAGTATGATGATTGATTTTATCCTTTTCGTCGTAACTAGGTACGGGTGAAACCGTATATAGTTTGCTATAGTTTGCCTGAGAGATAGGGAGCGCTTTTCTTCATTGTTATGAATTTTTCATATGTTGAAATAATCACCTTATTTTTATAATTAAAAAAACCTATATCGCACAAGATGTGGATCAAGTCGTCTACCCTGGCGAGGGCACAACTCTCATCTCCAACATGACAAGTATGGAGCATATCATCCACGTGTCCGAACATCACGGCATCGATAGCAGCATCTTAAACGCAGCAAAAGCGATTGCCCAAAGAGCAATTCATGCCGGTTATGGAGAAATGGCTTCTCACGCTTAATCGAATTTAATCACCCATCTGCTTAAAATGCTAATCCGACTATGATCCAGATTTAAAGACCAAATGGGATATAACAACGAATAGGCAAGTCAAACAGGTGACGAAAGCGTCCCCTCTTGACTTGCCTATTCGTTGAATTCGCTGTCTCCTTAACCCTTGACGGCTCCTTCGGTCAAACCTTTTTGAATATACTTTGAGATAAACAGGTACACAATCAGCACCGGAATAACGGTCAACGATACTGCCGTAGCCATCAGGCCAAAGTCTGTTCCGTATTGGGAACTGATCTCATTAAGCAATGCAACGATCGGACGGACATTCTCTTTGTTTACAAAGATCAACGCTGAGAACAAGTCATTGTACGACCACATAAATACAAAAATACTTGTCGATGCAAATACAGGCTGCGAGATCGGAACGAATATCTTAACAAACATCTGCCATCGGTTGCATCCGTCCATAAAAGAAGCTTCTTCAAGCTCTTTCGGTATCGTTGCCATATAACCGGCAATAACCAAGGTCGCAAACGTCAGATTGCCTGCCGTTTGCGGGAAGATTAGGCCCCAGTATGTATTGACCAGGCTGGTTTTGATAAGAAGCTCATATACCGGAACTACGGTAGCAAACGCCGGGATCAAAAGTGTCGCATACAGAATGGAATAAATCGCGCGCTTGCCTTTAAAGTTGAATCTGGACAGCACATAAGCCGCTAGTCCTCCGAGCAATAACACCAACAATACGGTACTGAAGGACATCACCAAGCTATTGATATAACTTCTTCCGATATTGATGCGGTCAAATGCGTTCTGATAGTTAACAAACACCGGTTCCCATGCGATACCAAAGGAATTATTCATCACATCGCGAGAAACCTTGAACGAGTTATTCACGATCCAGAATAACGGATAGATGGTTGTTAAGGACCACGCTGTCAAAATCACGTACATCAACGTGGTGCCTAAACTAAACCGACTTTTCCTAACGCGCTGAGTTTTGTGTTCAACGACGATGGTTGGCTCCATAACAGTACACCCCTATAATGCTTAGTATGTAATCTCGTCTCTTTTCATCAAACGGTTGGCAATCAATGCAAGCAGTACGCCAAAGATCACCATGTATATAGCAACCGCCGATCCGTAACCAAAGTTCTGATCCACCATGGCCTTTTTGTACATATACGTTCCCAGTACTTCCGTTCCATTCTGGCCGCTTGTAATGACCCAGATGAACTCGAACACCTTCAACGTTCCCGTAATGGCAAGGGTGATAACAACCTTAATGTCACTCATGATGAGCGGAATTGTAAGCATCGTTGTTTTCTTGAACCCGGTGATTCCTTCCAATTTTGCAGCCTCATAATAATCCGCGGGTATTTTGGACATGGCGGTCAAGAACAGGACGAAATAAAAGCCCACATAATGCCATACCGTTGGAATCGATACTGCCTTAAGCGCATTCTTCGCGTCCAGCCACAAAATCTTCTCAATGTTGAAATTCGCCAGCAAATTGTTCAGCAAACCGAAGTTGTAATTGTAGAACAATACAAATAATAAGGAAATGGCCGTACCGGATATGACAACCGGGAAGAAAAAGACAGTTCGATAAAACCCTTTGAGCTTGGAAATGTTATCTACCAGGACGGCCAACACAAGTGCGATCCCAACCTGAAACACGATAACATAGAGCATGATTTCCAGCGTGTGCAATGTTGCAGCGCCAAGCAGTTTATCCGTAACGAGTCTCTCATAGTTAGCCCATCCCACAAACTTTTTATCGAAAAAGCCGCTTGTGCGATAAAAGCTAAGATACAAACTCTTGAAGAACGGATAATATAGAAAGATTGTCATGATGGCTGCTGCGGGTAATAAAAACATCACAATGTACTTGCGATCACCCTTCATATTAATCACCCTTGATGTTTATTTTTCTTCATCGTCCTTGCCGAAATGACTACGCCGCCCAAATGAAAGCAGAGGGGCGGCGTAACGTCACTTTTAATTCTACCGTTTCTGATGAAAACTATTTTTTGTTGGCATCCTCGGTTTTCTTCGCTTCTTCGATAGCTTGAGTAGGAGTCTTCTTACCTTCCACTACAGGCTGAACATTAGCACGAAGATTACCAAACGTTTCTTGCGAAACTTTACTGTCAACCGGTGCAACGATGGTAGCTGCTTTAGCTGCCATAGCGAAACCGTCAAGAGCTACTTGCGGCAATCCAGTCACTTCAACGTCAGCAGCTGGTGTACCACCGTTCGCTGAAGCGATTTTTTGAATAGATGCCGGGGAAGTCAGGTGTTTCAGCAAAGCGATTGCCGCTTCTTTTTTGGCTGCATCATCATAAGTGGCTTTGGAGAGGTAGAAACCGGAACCGAAACCGCCTACGATGTCATTACCGCTACCAGCGCCACCAGGAACCGTAGGGAATGGCAGAACTGTCGAGTTGTCACGAGTATCATCGCTCCAACCGCCAACTGCCCAAGATCCTTCGATGGTCATAGCAGCCAGGCCTTCACTATAGTAGTTGCCGGACATGCTCAGGTCGATCGTTGCTGCATCTTTAGGGAATGCGCCCAGGTCATACAATTCTTTCATAGCCGCATACGCTTTTTCCCAGTTTGGATCGATGCCATCAAGCAGACCTTTGCTTTGGCTTTCAGGACCGGCTGCAGACAAAATCGTATGCTCGATCAGGTAGTGGGATTGGTCAAATGGTACGGACAAAGGAATAATGCCTTTGTCAGATAACGTTTTCACAGCTGTGGTCAATTTCGCCCAGTCTGTTGGAAGCTCCAGACCATTTTCTTCGAAGATCTTTTTGTTAACAAACAAGCCTTCATAGAAACCGGTCAATGGTGCAGCGTAAATGTTACCGTCTTTTTGCTTGGCAAGCTCAAGCGCATCAGGAATGAAGCCGTTCTTCCATTCAGCATCAGCGTCGAGAACCTCGTTCAGCGGCACAACTTTACCGGCATTGACGAATCCTTCTGCGTCAGCCCCGATGAAGTAGAACAGCAAGTCAGGCTCGTTGCCGCTGTTCATGTCGGTGTTAACTTTCGTTCTGAAACCGTCATCATTTGCGGACATGGTATCGTTGTCTATCTTCACGTTTGGATGCTCCTTCGTGAATTCATCCAACGCTGCCTGGAAGGCTTCGCGAGCTGCGTCAGTTCCTCCGAAAGTCGAGAACACGCGGAGTGAAACCGGAGCGGCTTCATCCTTCTTCTCATCTGCCGGCGGAGTCGTTTCCGTCTTCGGAGTATCTCCTTCAGCAGCAGGAGTGTTGGTGCCACTGCTGTTACCGCATGCTGCTAGGAACATGGAGAGCAACAACATGACACTCATGAGTAACATGGAAGTCCTTTTCATTTCTAATCCCCCTAAGTATTTTTTCACAACCTTATGTAAATACTTGCTGTCTACCAGAATTTTATTCCAAGCCCTACTGGTTTCAAAGGGGGACATTCATCTTTTGCAGGGGGAAATTTTTCCATGTCAACTTTTTTCGCTTCATGCCTCCCTTTTTAAACTAGGAAAATGTGCTAGGTATAGAGGAAGCCAGATGAAAATAATGCAGTGGTTAGATCAGGAAATGGATGGGCATTTCTCTATTATGAATTTTTCATATGTTGAAATAACATCATCATTTACAGTCATGGTTTGCAATCTTTTAAGCAGGAAAAAAGAGCCCGTCGAGATCTCTCGACAGGCTCTTTTTTATACACCTATACCTTGCCCACCCAATCCGCACCGGCAACCTCTCGCCAGCGATTGCGGATCGACTCGTAAAAATCCTCCGGCAGCTGCCCTTTTTCCAATAATGCGGCATTTTGCTCCCAGCGGTCCGGATTTGCCGTACCGACGATGGCAGTTGCTGCGCCCGGCGTGCTTAAGGTGAATCTTAATGCCATTGCAACGCCTTGCTGAACTTCCGCTTCCCTTCCAGATGAAAACTCGGTAAATACATTCAAATTCCTCCTAAGCATCGACCTGTATCAAATTCTATCATCAAAATATGAAACACTCCTTCGATCCATGTAAAAATACTAGGAATTAAAATATTGCGAAGGATTATGACGAACCGGATCAATATATTCCTCATATCGACCGCCCGTATAAGATTCAATAACTTTTCGCCAAAACGCCTGCGCAGGTATATTGCTGCTCACTTGCGTCACCTTCCAGCGTCCCTGGAACTGATCGAACAGACAGGTCGCCGCCCAAGTCCCCAATCCCGTTCGCCGATATTTTTGCATAACAAAAAATTCCGTCATGTAATAGTCCGCTTCTGCGGCGTCATCCATTCGCTCGATCAAAGCAAACCCGGCTGGCCGTTGATCAAACGTAATCAGATAAGGGTATTTCCGTTCCCGCTTTTTCCAGAACTCATCCAGATCCGGATAGGGTAAAAACAACCCTTGATCATTTACCGAAATATCCAGATACTTGGTAAAATCATATAGGTACAATTGCATTAAGTTTACGATAACGGCTTGTTTCCGCTTCGGAACCAGCTCAATTCCCATGCGTTCCGCTCGTTCTGAAATCATGCTGCCGCCTCCCTGGCATATCATCTATCATTTTAACGCGTCATATCTTCATCATAGTATCCGCTCATAGTGAAACACAAGCGCAATAACGGATCAGTGAGCACGGTGATCTGACACCTGCAAGCACGATAGACTTTCCATATGTTACACTAGTAATTAATGACACAGGTCATCGCTATAAAGACAATTATTCGAGGTGGAACATGAATATACAAAAAGATATCGACCGTGCAAGACTCGATGAGAAATCACCGGACATGCCTTGGTTCGTACAGCAATTTATCGACTACAAGCTCCCGGATCTCTCCCCCTCCACCCTGCTCGAATATGTAAGGGATTATGAAACGTTTTTTAACTGGCTCCGGTCGGAGGGGCTGTCCCAAGCAACCTCTAACCGAGAGGTGACGCTGCTCGAGCTGGAGACGCTGCGCATGGACAGCATCACCAGTTATCGATTATATCTGACTACGCGCCGGGAAGGGACCAACTCCAGAATCACGGTTTCCCGCAAGCTCTCATCGCTGCGCTCCCTGTTTCATTATTTAAGCCAGATTGCAGAGGACGAGGACTTTTACCCGCTTCTCAAGCGTAACATCATGGCTAAAGTGGAAATTAAGCGAATTCATAAACCCAAAGATACGGCTGCCAAGTTAAAAGGAAAAATACTGGAAGAAGAAGAGCTTCAGGATTTCATTACTTACATTCACGAAGGTTATGGGCTGGATGTGGAGGAGAACAAACAGGCGCTCTATGCGCATGAGCAAAATAAAGTCAGAGACGCCTGTATCGCCAGCCTCATATTAAATTCCGGCCTTCGTGTATCCGAAGTGGTCAATTTGAACCTGGCAGACATCGACCTGAACAATAAAATGCTCCATGTCTATCGTAAAGGTAATAACGACGAAACCTTTAAAACCCCGGTCTACTTCCGTGCGCAAGCCAAAGACGATCTTGAATATTACCTGCAGCTTCGGCAGGCCCGTTACAAGGTGCCGAAAAAAGAAAAGGCTCTGTTCGTTGCACTGCGTAACGGCCACAATGAAGGGCAGCGCATGACCAAGCGGGCAATTCAGGCGATGATCATCAAATACGCCAAGCGTTTTGGCAAGCCAGCCCTAACCGTGCATAAGCTGCGGCATTCGTTTGCAACCGACTATTATCTGCAAAATGATATTTACAAAACCAAAGAACAACTGGGTCACGCATCCACCGAGACAACCGAAGTGTACGCCCACTTAACGGACAAAACGATGTCCGAGGCGATTGAACGCCGCTCCGATGATTAACCACAACTTCTTTATAATGACAGCAGCACCGACATAATCCGCTCTGTGTCATTCCAAGTAAATAGGGGAACCGCTAGCCGCTGCTGTATCTCATGCAGGGCTGACGGTTCCTTCAGCATTTCAGGACGCACCACAATACCCCTGATCTCTTCAACTTGATCCACTAGCCCAATATCCTCCGTTCCTCGCAGCAGTACGAGCTTCGGATAAGGCTGCATCTTATAGCCCTCAACAAGCACCAGCTCAAAATCGCTGTACAAATGGACTAACGACGCAAGTTCCAGCTCCGTTTCCATCAGCATTGCCGTACGCCCTGGCGAAGCGATAGCGATCCCCTCGGCTCCCGCCTCACGGAATTTGTACGTATCTGTCCCTTCGTGGTCCATTTCGAATCCGTGCCCGTCATGCTTGATGATGGCTGTCCGAATGCCATGCCGTTTCAACAGTGGAATCAAGGCGGTTATCAACGTGGTTTTGCCGCTGTTCTTATAACCGCATACCTGGAAAACCTTCATGTCCAGGTTCCTGGCAGAACGAGGACTTGTACGGCTTGGCCTTTAACTGCACTTCGAAGCTCTGGCGGGATCACGATTAAACAGTCACTGTCTTTGATCGTGATCATGACACTCGATTCATCAAGGGATGCAGGTGTGGCTACAAGCTTGCCGTTTGACACCTTAAGGCTCCCCCGAACGAAACGGGTAAAGTTGTTCACTTTCGAGTAATCCGAACCCAATTCTGCCGTCCATTCGGTTAAGAACAACTGCTCCATGCCAAGCATCTTGCGGATCGCAGGTCTGACAAACAACAGAAATCCCACATAACATGCGCCCGGATTACCCGATAGCGCGAAGAGCAGTTTACCATCCTTAACAGCCGCGGTTGTAACACTTCCGGGACGCATCGTGACTTTATTAAACAGCATGTCCAGACCGCCGGATGTCACCAGCTCCCCCATAATATCGTAGTCGCCTACTGAAACGCCGCCTGTCGTAACCACGATATCATACACCTGCAGCGCTTCCTCCACCTTCTGGCGGGCAAGCTCGATATCATCCGGGATCGCCTCCATAATCACTGGCACACCACCGGCTTCCCGAATTTGCGATGCGAGCATATAGGTATTGCTGTTTCGGATTTTACCGGGTTCAAGCGGCTCGGTGATGTCCAGTAGTTCGGTGCCCGTCGAGAAAATTCCTACCACTGGCTGACGATACACTTCAACCTGATGTATGCCGAAGGTAGCCAGAACTGAAATTTCTCCAGGCCCGATGAGAGTTCCTCGGCGGAGGATCAAATCACCTTCCTGAAGCTCGAATCCGAGGGGAGTGATATTCTTCCCCTTCCCGATGGACCTCTTGAAGCCCACATGGGTTAAGCCATCCTCCATTCGAAGCTCCGTCGCTTCAAGCATAACGACAGCGTCCGCCCCTTCCGGGACTTGAGCGCCTGTCATGATGCGGGAAGCCTTCCCTTGCTCGATCGGGATTGAAGACACATATCCGCACGGGATCTGGTCAACAACCTCGAGCCACACCTTTCCCCCTAGATCGCATGCTGCCAAATCCGCTGAGCCAACAGCATAACCGTCCATGCCCGAACGTGCAAAAGCCGGAAACGGGTGAGGGGCGATGACATCGGAAGCAAGCACACGTCCATCACTATCCTGCAGCCGAATGAACTCCTCCTGACCAAGCCCTGCATATGAAGCGGCAAGCGCTTGCGCGTCCGCTACCTGTAAAGCGCGCCGATCAAATTTATGATTTTGTTTCTTAGGCGATATCGAATGATTATCCTTCACAACGCATTCCTCACTTTCTGACTCAAAGAAACCTGACATTCTTACTGTACTACATTCTGAGCAATCTTCAAACCGAGCCTTCGGCTCATATGAAACCTTTCTGCTCGTACAAAAAAAGCGCATGGTCACCAGACCATGCGCTTATATACTCCTTGCTTTACCTTCGTCCCCTTCGGGAGATCTTGCCAGATCCGATTCGGGTCTTCGGCTTCTTGTACGATTTCTTAGGCGAATCGAACAGTCCCCCGCCGCTTTCGCCGCGCTTAATCGTGCCGCGGTCTCCGCTTGTATCCGGATTTCGTCGGAACAGGCCTCCACCGGTACCGGCAGAATCCTGACCGCGCCGAGTAATCTTCCCGCTCCGGTCCACCGTCAACGGCGGAGCGATCTTCTTATCCTTGCTTGTCGGCTTCTTATAGTTACCTTGTGCCGGTTTATACACATCTTTACTTGTATACCCCCGGTAACCTCCGCCGCCCATCGAATCAAATAAATTTCCGATCAGAACTGCCGTTAAGTAACCTTGCAGAAAACTTGAATCATAATTGCGCTGAACATACTCCCTGGAATCGATCTCGATCAGCGTATCGGTTGGCTTCTGGGGGTCCTGCTGCAAATGGTAATACTCATCCCCATACACCAGAAACATCCGCTCGGTATCCGCAGGAGACGATTGATCCGGCGTGTTTGCCGCCGTGAGCTCGTTTGCAACATCGGGAACGCTTTTATCAGCTGCCCGGTATACATAGGACGTTGCATTTCCGTCTCGATTGACGGATTCCAGCGGATAGGTATCCTTGATATTCGGCGCTCCGCATCCACTCAATAATGATACGAATAAACTCAGCACCAATATGATTTTTATAGATATAAAAGAGCGTTCCTTCATGCCACCACTCCTAAGTCGCCCGGATAACTCGAACGTCCCCCGGTATCACTTTCTCGCCTTCATACAACATAAACCGCCCGTTCTGCCATTCAATTCGCAGCAGCTTGTAATCATCCGATTGGTATTGCCATACATGCTGCTCCCCACTTTGCGTAAACGCAGTACGACCCGTAATCGATACATGTCCCCCGTATTCCTCTTCCAAATGAAAGACATGATCGTCCAAATCGATGATGGACGGTACCTCATCCGGAGAGTCCAGCCGTCCATCGATCGGAGCGTATAACGCATACTGAACCGTCTCGCGTTCCTCAATATGCAGATAAGCAATGGTACTGCCATCCTGAAGCGTCAAGACGACCGCATTACGACCGCGATTGTGCACACGACCCGTGACTTCATAAGTGACTAGAGACACTTCACAAATATCGCCGGGAGCCAGCTGCAGCATGCTTTTCTCTACCTTGGGCGGCTCCGGCTTACTAAATAAATTGCTGATTCTTTTCCACATACTCATCTTTCCTGTCCCCTATCTCCATTATGCGTTCTATAGGCAAGCGGTAATAATTAACGCTCCAACCACATGCAGCGAACCTGCAAATAAACCGTATCCCGTCTTTCCCTCGCGGGTTCCTTTGTCAAGGTTCAGCTTGCCGAAGTTACGCAGCATGAGCTCTGTCAACGATTCGAGAATCAGCAATATGATAAACGAAATGATTGATACCACTATCGCCTCAAGTAGATGATATGACGTACCAATCGACACGGATAAAATATACCCTTGTGCGAACAGTTTCAATATCAGTCTTGTGGTTACCGCCATGTTACCCGCTTTCACTTCTTCAAGATCGTTATATTTCGTGAACAGGGAATCCACAAACATCAAAACAAACAACAGCAGCCCACCGACAGCTGTCCATAGCAATACACGCAAGATCATATCAAAATCCATCTCTAAGCCTCCACATTCAACATACAAAAAACTCCCTTAAGCGCGTCTAATAAAAGGCTCTTCCCTTATATCTACGATCAAACAAAAGCGAAGGAGAAGCTCAGCTGCATTCAGCTCTGCTGTTTCTCCCTCGCCCCCTGAACAATATAACTGTTAGACCGCTAAAATCCGCTATTACTTGTTCTCGTATTGTTTCATCAAGGCTGCAAGCTCATCCTCAACGACTTTGTCCTTGCCAAGGTTCTCAAACTCTTCATCAAGGGATTTCTCACGTGACGACATTTCATTGCTTGCTTCCGCACGAGCTTCCATAGCCAGCATCTTCTCTTCCATTCGTTTCAATCCGGCCGATGCTGTATCAGTCCCAAACCCGTTCATCGCTTTGTTGATCTCGGTTTGCGCTTTAGCGGCATTATAACGAGCGACCAAAGTTTCACGTTTGTTCTTCATCGCTGTAAGCTGCTTGCGCATTTCTTCCAGCTTGCCGCGCAGATTGTCGGCTGCCAGTTTGTTCTGATCGTAGCTGGCTTTGTACTCATCACGCTTGGCCTCGGCGGCCTTCTTCTCTTCCAGCGCGCGGCGGGCAAGATCAACGTTTTGAGCTTGTGCTGCGGTATGCGCTTGCTGCGTGCGTTTTTCCACAAGCGCAGCTTGCTCTTCATAAAGTGCTTTAAAGCGTTTCTCAATGGCAATTTGTGAAGCTACCGCTTTCTCAGCATCCTCAAGATCTTCCGTCATATCTCGAATGTACTGATCCGTCATTTTAATCGGGTCTTCCGCCTTGTCGATAATGGCGTTAATATTGGACATGGTCAAATCGCGCAATCTTTTAAATATGGACATCGTTCTCTTCCTCTCGCTTTCACTTTAAAATACTGGTATATGATTAATATTTACGTTGCATGTTCCCAAACGTTTCAAAAATTTTTTAGAAGTTGTTCAAAACTCACAATTTGGGAACACGCACTTTTTAATATGCTCGTTCATATTGCTTGGGGACTTTCTGTCCTCCATCAAGCGCCTTGGCTGCATGAACAGCCCAGTAGGGATCGCGGAGCATGCCCCGGCCAATCGCCACCAGATCCGCTTTGCCTGACAAAATCACCTCTTGCGCGGCATGGTAATCATCCAGCAATCCTACCGCAATAACAGGCACCTTTAACAGCTGTTTGAACTCTGCTGCCAGATCCACCTGATAACCGGGCTTTGCTTCCGGACCTCCATTGGCGCCGACCTGGCCTTCTCCCCCCGAGGAGATATGAAAAATATCGACGCCGGCATCGCGGTAACGTTTGCAAATCTCCGCACAGTATTGCACATCATAGCCGCCGTCCACATATTCTTTTGCAGATACCCTCATTATGATCGGCATGCCTTCGGGCAGGACTTCCTTAACGGCTTGAACAACCCGCTCACCGAACAGAGGAAGGTCTTGACCATATTCATCACTGCGCTGGTTCGTTAGCGGCGAGTGAAACTGATGAATGAGGTAACCATGGGCGCCATGAATCTCAACGGTATCGAACCCGGCCTCAACAGCTCGACGCGCGCCTTCCTTGAAGGCTTGAATGAGCTCTTCCACTTCCGCCCCGGAAAGCATCTTGGGCATTTTGTAATGGGAACTGAACGGAATCGCAGAAGGGGCTACTGACGGTTCTGCATCCTGCGCTTTTCTTCCGGCATGCCCAAGCTGGATACCAATCTTGGTTCCATAAGAATGCACACTCTCCACAATACGGCGATAGGCTGGGATCTGATTATCGTCCCATATCCCCGTGTCCTGATTCGTTATGCGTCCATCAGGATGGACACCTGTCATTTCTACAATAATGAAGCCAGTACCTCCAACGGCACGGCTGACGTAATGAACAAAATGCCAATCATTCGGAATCCCGTCCTCAGCTTGAACGGAATATTGACACATCGGTGGCATAACAATGCGGTTCTTGAGGGTCAAATTCTTGAAATTGTAAGGTGTAAACAAGTCTGCCAAGCGATTATCTCCTTCCATATCCAAATGATCAAGATGTAATAACCAATCTGTTACCGGTTATTATACACCTTTCTGAGGGAAAACTAAAAAACATCGCATTCCCATATTGAGGATAATCGCACGATCAACTGGGCATACCATATTAAAAAGCGAAAGGGGTCGATCGTGATGTTCAATCGATACCGTGCAGGAAGCTGCCTGTTGTGTATCCTGTTATTCTTATTCATGGTGCCGTACATCTCGGCACACGCGTCCGATATACATAGTTTGTCACTTCAACCCCAGGACACTTCCGTCATGTCGGAATCCGGTCAAATCTTGGATCATGCCAAGCGCAATAAGACTCAAAATTCAGACGATGCGCCTTCTTTAAGTCAATTACTGAGAAAATATCCGGATACCTTTCGCTCCAGCGGACCCCGGATCAAACAGATCGCTCTGACCTTTGATGATGTCCCGGATCCCCGATTTACCGGAAAAGTACTGGACGTCCTCAAAAAGTTTCAGGTAAAAGCCACGTTCTTTGCAGTGGGGGAACGGGCCAAAAAACATCCCGATCTCGCGAAACGAATCCATGATGAAGGTCACGCCATTGGTAATCACTCCTATAATCACGCCCAGTTGAACAAGCTGAGCCTGGAGAAATTCAAAGGCCAAATCGGACGTACCAACACGATCTTGAAATCCCTAACCGGAGTGGACCCTCGGCTAATCCGTCCGCCTTATGGTGATATCAATGAAGAGCAGCTTCAGTGGGCACGCAAAAACGGATACAAAGTCGTGAATTGGAATGTCGACTCCCTCGATTGGAAAGGGCTGAGTAAGGAAGAGGTGAAAAGCAACATTTTATCAACGGTCGGGCCAGGCTCGATCGTACTCCAACATGCCGGAGGTGGCGTGGGATCCAACCTAACCGGAACGATCGAAGCGCTCCCGGACATTATTGCCGAGCTGCGGAGTAAGGGATATAGCTTCGTCACACTCCCGGAGATGTTAGGCGTGTCAGAGTCGAGATAGATCTGAATAACAAAAAAAGACGGCTAACTGGAGTTTGGATCCAGTCTAGCCGTCTTCTGTATTAGAATGATTATTTCATGAGGATGAATTAACTTATTCGATAATGAACAATTTGATATCCTGAATGCCGAATTGATTCACGGATGATTTTGAACCTGGGATAAAAATATCAATCCTATTCCCTTTAATAGCTCCACCAATATCACGAGCTTCTGCCACAAATGCCTTTTTCGGCAGTCCTGGATGCTCATGTCCTGTTACAAGCACCTTGGTACCGAGCGGAATGATCTTGGGATCGACAGCGATGGTGCCGAGCTCAAGGGAATTTCCGAAGTAATCAACCGCGCCCCAACCACCGTTCTCGCTTGCTGCAGAAGAATAGGCAGTTGCCTTGACCGACAATGCTTTGCTGTAATTAAACGTCTTGCCCCATGCTTCCACCACGTTCTTCTCTGGGGAAATGCTTAAGCTGGGCGTAAATCCGGAGGTTCCTGGAGCGATCGGTGCAGCAGATGCCGTCGAGTTCATCGATACCGTCCCTGGAATGGTGATTTTGAGTCCCTGGTATATATTCGTTGCCTTAATCGTAGGGTTAGCCTTTATCAGCTTGTCCATATTAACGCCGTACTGTTTAGATAAGAAGTAGAAGGTGTCGCCGTTCTTCGCGACATGCACGGAGCTTGCATGGGCTTGCAGGCCGCCTCCGGCGAAAGTCAGGCCAAGTACAACGGCTGTAACGGTAAGCCATTTTGCTGTTTTTCCAGCGATCTTATTATTTTTGTTAAGTCCATAATTTCTAGTCCATGATTTCATTTGTTGTAACATCTAAAGATGCCTCCTTTTATGTAGCCTGGTAATTCGGATGTAATATGTCAACGAACATCAATATATCACAATTTTGTAACCTATACTGCAAGCAATTGTTACCAATAAACAAACAAAAACAGCGCCAATTCCTGAAACGATCAGGTATGGCGCTGTTTTTGTTTGTTACAATGTAGAAATAAAAGTTACAAAACCTTACTTAAAAACTCTTGCGTACGAGGATGAGTCGGATTGCCAAACAACTGGTCCGGCGTGCCTTCCTCTACGATTTTACCGCCATCCATGAACAGGATCCGATCTCCCACTTCCCGGGCGAAGCCCATCTCATGGGTGACGATAACCATCGTCATACCGCCTTCGGCAAGTTTCTTCATTACTTCCAGTACCTCACCCACCATCTCAGGGTCCAGTGCGGAGGTTGGCTCGTCAAACAGCATGACATGCGGCTGCATCGCGAGTGCGCGGGCAATGGCAATTCTCTGCTTCTGTCCACCGGACAGCTGGGAAGGATAAGACTCCTTCTTATCCTGCAGGCCAACCGATTTCAGCAGCTCGTCTGCAGTAGCCTCGGCTTCCTTTGCCGAGACACCCTTCACCTGAATTGGAGCAAGCGTAATATTATCGATGACCTTCTTGTGAGGAAACAGATTAAACTGCTGAAATACCATGCCCATTTTCTCACGGGTTCCATTGATATTGTGATTCTTGGCGGTGATCAGCTCACCCTCGAACGAAATTTCGCCGCTGGTCGGCACTTCAAGCAAATTGAGACATCGTAAAAAGGTGCTTTTACCGGAGCCGCTCGGCCCGATGACAACCACTACTTCTCCTTTTGCAATCTCAATGTCAATGCCCTTCAAGATTTCCAGCTTGCCAAACGATTTATGAAGATCCTTAACGGTTATCACTTGCACTCAACTTCCTTTCCCAGACACCCAGAAGCTTCGAAAGAACGAATGTCAGTATAAAGTAGATCAGGGCAGCCACAAGCAGCGGATTCAATGCCGCAAACGTCATGCCGCGCAAAATCTGGGCTTGATACATAATGTCCACCACACCGATGAAGGAGACGATGGAGGATTCCTTAATGATGACAACAAACTCATTACCGATGGCAGGCAAAACGCCTTTTAGCGCTTGCGGCAAAATGATGTGGCGCATCGCTTTGCCCTTGGTCATTCCGAGGGAGCGTGCAGCCTCCAATTGGCCGCGGTCCACGCCCTGAATGCCGGCACGGAATATTTCAGCTAGATAGGCAGCGCTGTTGATAGAAAGCGTCAAAATCCCCGACTGGATCGGTGAGAATTTAATATCAAACGCCGCCAAGCTGTAATGAATAATAAACAACTGGACCAGCATCGGCGTACCGCGGATGATCTCAATATAAGCGGTAGCCAAAAACTTAAGGATTTTGACACCCGACATCCGCATTAAAGCGATAATTAAACCGAGGATAAAGCCGAAAAATACGCCAAGTGCCGAAATAAGCAACGTAAACTGGATTCCCTTTGCATAATAATCGCGGTACTTCCAAAAGAATTCAAATGTGTTCAGATTCTCTGCTTTACGGCCTGCAGCCAGGTCGCTGGCCTCGTCGACAAACTTCTGGATCTGGTCATTCTCCTTCAAACGCTCAAGTGTAGCATTAATGCTCTTCAGCAGCTCTTCGTTCCCTTTACGAACCCCAATGGCATAAGCGTCGTTCTCAGCCGTCGGTTTAGCGTCCGTGATCACCATCGTCGCTTCATTCATATTGGTCTTCGCGATTGGATACTCAGCGAGAACAACATCCACGCGCTCGGATTCCAGCTGCAGCAGCAAGTCCGGGATTTTATCCAGTGATACCACGTTGGCTTTCGGAATTGTCTTTGCAATGGACTCCTGAATGGAGCTCTTCTGAACCCCAATGCGAGCTCCCTCCAGGCTCTCAAGCGTGTTGAACTTGAGTGCATCTTCCTTACGAACGACAACCGATTGTTCCGCAGCATAATAAGGCTCGGAGAAATCGATGCTCTTTCGGCGCTCTTCTGTCGGATTCATGCCCGATATGACAAAATCCACGCGTCCGCTCGTCAGCTCCGGCAAGAGAGCATCAAAGGAGGTGTCCTTAATAATGAGCTCGGCGCCAAGATCCTTGGCAATTTCCTTCGCAATATCGATATCAAATCCGACGATGGTATCCACGCCATCTATCGTTTTATGGAACTCATAAGGTGCATAATCGGCACTCGTGCCGAGAATCACCGTTTTCTTCTCACCCTCCGCATGAACGATACTGCCAAAAGACAGCACGACCACCATGAACAGGGTCATCCACGCTGTAAATTTACGTTTCATATGTCTCGTTTCTCCCCTAACTGTTACAAATAAATTCAACCACAGAAAAAATGCAACTGAGTCATTATAAAACAGGATGCATGAATATGCAATGAAAATTCATGGGTTCTCATGAACAGCACCCTTATATCAAACCCTACATATAGCGTCTACTCCACTATTTTAATACAACGGTCAATTCATCATACCCTTAGGATTATGTTACTCATGATTCTTTTAATCATTTAAACAAATAAATTAGAGGGGTGAATCGATTGAGAGTCCATATTGTGGAAATCACTTCGCTATGTTAACCATTACGGGCCGTTCAATTTTTCCTACATATAAATGTAAATACAGGACTTTAGCACCATCCATAAAGTGATACGAGGATCTATGGTAAGCAATCTTTCGACGATGCATAATCTCTCCGTCCCCTTCCCATCTTATAATTGCGCATAACATGCAGTACTTGATAAATAGGAAGGCTAGCCGGGCGGTCTCTTTCACTCCATGATTCATGCAAGCCAGCAGTTGGTTATTAATTAGCTATAGCTTTACTCATATAGGAGGTGTAACCATGCTGTTAGAAGCACTGTATCATGTTCCAAGAGATAAATGGGCTTATGCATATGATACGAAAACCATTCATCTTCGGATTCGAACCAAGAAAAACGACATTGATTCTGTTGTTGCCATGACCGGCGACAAATACGATTGGGACCGTACGTACTTCGAGATCACCATGGAAAAGGCCGCCTCGGATGACATGTTTGACTACTGGGAATGCGGAGTTAGGCCGAAATACAAAAGACTGTCCTACGGCTTTCGAATTCATGCCGGAGATGAAACGGTTTATATGGTGGACAGTGGAATCGGATGGGACTATCCTTATCCGCCTGCAGGTTACTTTGAATTTCCGTACATACATGAAGTCGATGTATTCAAAGTACCGGAATGGGCCAAGGAAGCCGTGTTTTATCAAATTATGACGGAGCGCTTTGCTAACGGAAACGCAGCCACCAATCCAGAAAAAACCGAGACCTGGGGCGGCAAGCCGGAGGTGGATAATTTCTTCGGCGGTGACCTGCAGGGCGTACTGGATCATCTCGATGATCTCGTTGACCTGGGTATCAACGCCATTTATTTTACTCCTCTCTTCCTCTCCCCCTCCAATCATAAATATGACACGGTTGATTATAAACAGGTGGATCCGCACTTTGGCGATAATGAGTTGTTGAAAAAAGTAGTAGATACTTGTCACGCAAAAGGCATCCGAGTGGTTCTCGATGCGGTATTCAATCACTGCAGCGAGGAGTTCCCGCCCTTTCAGGACGTACTGAAGCACGGCGAGAAATCCAAATATGCGAAATGGTTTCATGTGAACCAGTTTCCCTGCGAGGTCAAGGATGGCATTCCCAGCTACGATACCTTCGGTTTTTTCGGAAATATGCCGAAATTCAATACCGCCAATCCCGAAGTGAAGGCGTATTTGCTGGGTGTAGCCGAATACTGGATCAAGGAGATCAATCTCGACGGCTGGCGCCTGGACGTTGCCAATGAAATTGATCATCACTTCTGGCGGGATTTCAGACAGGTCGTCAAGAAGGCCAACCCTGAGGCTTATATCGTGGGCGAGGTCTGGTCGGACTCCTTAATCTGGCTGCAAGGTGACCAGTTTGATTCCGTAATGAATTATCCTTTTGCCGATAAGGTGCTGGAGTTCTTTAACGGCAACATGGACGGGCTCACGTTCGCCAACCGTATCGGCTCGATCCTGATGCGATATCCGCAGCAGACCAACGAAGTGGTCTTTAATCTGCTGTGCAGCCACGATACGCCGAGGCTGCTTACCCGTGTGGGAGAAGATATCCGGCGCATGAAACTCACGGTTGTATTTCTATTTACATTCATGGGTACGCCGTGCATCTTTTATGGCGACGAAATCGGATTGACCGGTGACGGAGATCCCGATTGCCGCAAATGCATGGAATGGGATCCAAAGAAACGAAACCAAGAGCTGTATACGTTTTATCAAGGGATGATCGCGCTTCGGAAAAAGCATAAGGCGCTGAGACAAGGACGCTTCCGCTTCCTGCAAGCGAATCTCCATGATCCTTGCATTGTGTACGAGCGTGCGGACGAAACCATGCATTTTATCGTCTGGATGAACAACAGCAACTCGGCACGCACCATATCGCATCCTATCGTCACGACCGATTGGATTGATGCCGAGACAAAAGAGCCCGTAAAACCAGTAAACGGGACAATGCATATCGATTTAGAGCCTTATGCATATCGAATTTTATGCCGGCGATTGAAACATTAGTAAACTCATCTTATGTGATACAAACTTCCATATTAAGGAATATGAAGCATCAGACCAACTGGCGCCATACATCTATACCAAACTTTAACGAGCACAGGGGTGCAAGGACAGCGCATAATTTGGCTATCCTTGCACCCCTGTGCCTTGTTATGGTTCAAGCCTGAGATTGGGTGATTTGATGGTATATCTCCTGATATTCCTTGGCCGAAACGTTCCAACTATAATCCCCGCCCAATGCGTTCTTAGTGACTTTACGCCAGTGCTCAGGCATGCGGTAAAGCGAGGTCGCGCGCCGGATCGTGTTCATCATATCATGGGCATTGTAATCCTTGAAAGAGAATCCATTCCCTTCTCCCGTATACTCGTTATATGCATGAACCGTATCATTCAGTCCGCCTGTTTCGCGGACAATCGGCACACTGCCGTAACGCATGGCGATGAGTTGGCTGATACCGCACGGTTCAAATTTGGAAGGCATCAGGAACAGATCGCTGCCAGCGTAGAAGCGCCGCGATAACGGTTCATTGAACCGAATCTGGGCCGACATTTTATTGGGATACCGATTCGCCGCTTCCTTGAACCAATGTTCATAAGACGGATCACCCGTTCCCAGAACGACAAATTGAATCTCATCATAGTAGAGCAGCTCATCCAGAATCCGGATGAGCAGATCGAGCCCCTTCGAATCGACCAGCCGCGTCACCATCGACATCAACGGAATATGCGGTGCTACCGGAAGGTTCAACTCTTCTTGCAAGGCAATTTTGTTCTGGGTTTTCTTACTCAGACCGCTCCGGTACTTCATCGCGATGTGCGGATCGGTCGCCGGGTTGTAGCTCTTAGTATCTATACCATTCACAATGCCGCTCAATCTCGAACCTTGGGCTGACAAAAGCCCGTCGAGTCCGTATCCGTAATAACCGGTCTGGATCTCCGAAGCATAAGTCGGGCTAACCGTCGTTACATGATCTGCATACACGATTCCCGCTTTCATGAAATTCACGTTTCCGTAATATTCTACGCCCTCCGCTGTAAAATGACGGCTGTGGATTCCGAGCAGATCGACCAGCACCTCGTACGGATATACGCCTTGATACAACAAATTGTGGATTGTAAATACGGTTCGAATTCCCGCATAGTAAGGATCATGTCGGTAGACATCTTCAAGGAGCAGCGGAATCATCGCCGTATGCCAATCATGGCAGTGAAGCACGTCCGGCTGAAAGCCGATTACCGGCAAGATCTCGAGAACGGCGCGATTGAAGAACGAAAAGCGTTCGCCATCGTCCATGTAGCCGTAAATACCTTCGCGGCCAAAATAATATTCATTGTCTACAAAATAAATCGTGACTCCGTCCTCAACCAGGGACTCGATGCCGCAATACTGCTCGCGCCAGCCTACCCGTACCCGGGTTTCCCCGACATGCGCCATGCGCTCCCGGTAGTCGTCAGGAATGCCGCGATATTTGGGCAGAACCACCCGAATATCCTCGCCCATGCCGCGAAGGGATTTCGGCAAAGCAGCGATCACATCCGCCAATCCGCCTGTCTTGATGTATGGTCCACATTCTGAAGCTGCAAATAACAATTTCAATCCTGCTTCCCCCTTTGGATTCGTTTGGTTTTCCGTGCCGTTTTCTCTTTTACTACTGATGCCTTCAGTGAAACGTCCTCTTGTGCCTGCAACTTTCTGGAACGCGGCTTTTTCTTTATCACCACCATGCCTAGTGGAGGAAGCTTGATCTCCAGGCTGTGGGTTTGACCATGCCAGGCCTTCTTCTCTGCTTTTAAGTCTTCGTTGTTAACCAGTCCGGAGCCGCCATAATCGGTATGATCGGAATTCAATATTTCCACGTACTGTCCCGCTCTCGGTAAGCCGATCCGATATTGGTCATATGCCCAGGGCTGAAAATTAATGACGATGATTAGTGTATCGCTAGGTTTTGTGCCCATTCTCATGTACGATAAGACACTCTGCTCATGATCATCAGCGCTAAGCCACTCAAAGCCTTCCCACCTGTGATCCTGCTCCCATAGCGCCTTCTCCTCCACATACATGCGGTTTAACGCTGCCGTATAAGCCAACTGCTTCCGGTGGCTTTCGTAATCAAGCAGCAGCCAATCCAGCTGCTCCTGATCCTTCCATTCAATGAATTGGCCGAACTCTCCCCCCATAAACAGCAGCTTCTTGCCAGGCTGGGTGATCTGATATCCAAGCAAAATGCGGAGTCCTGCAAACTTTTGTTCATAGCTCCCCGGCATTTTATTAAGCAGTGATTTCTTCCCGTGGACAACTTCATCATGTGACAGCGGTAATGTAAAATTTTCTGAATAGGCATAACAAATGGGAAATGTTAGTAAATTATGATGGGTAGGCCGCTGATCGAATTCTTGCTCCACATAGGACAGCGTGTCATTCATCCAGCCCATGTTCCACTTGTAATTGAACCCAAGGCCCCCTTCGTGCACAGGTGCGGTAACTCCTGCCCATGCGCTGGATTCCTCGGCCATCATCAAGGCATTCGGGTAATATCGAAACACAGCTTTATTCAATTCCTGCAGAAAGGATATCGCTTCGAGATTTTCCAAGCCACCATGTTCATTAGGTTTATACTGACCTTCGCGCTTCTCAAAATCGAGCCGGATCATGCTTGTCACAGCGTCCACACGAAGACCATCAATATGATACATATCCATCCAAAATAAGGCATTGGAGATGAGGAATGAAATCACCTCAGGCTTGGCATAATCGAAAGACAGTGTTCCCCAGCCCGGTTTCTCTGCTTTTTGCGAATCTGCGTACTCATAAAGAGGCGCCCCGTCAAACAGTCGAAGCCCGTGGGCATCCTTGGCAAAATGTGCGGGCACCCAGTCGAGCAGCACGCCGATACCAGCTTGATGCAGCTGATCAACAAGGTACATGAAATCATGGGGACTTCCGTATCTGCTGGTCAGCGCAAAGAATCCGGTTCCCTGATACCCCCATGAAAGGTCGTACGGATGCTCAGCCAAGGGCATGAATTCCACGTGGGTATAACTCATCTCCAGCAAGTAGGGGATCAGCTGGTCCGCCAGTTCGCGATATGTATAGAACGAACCGTCCTCTTTTTGCCGCCAGGTTCCAACGTGCATCTCATATATGTTCATCGGCTTGGTGTAGGGGGATCTGTTCTTTCTTCTCCATGTTGCGTCGTTCCAATGATATCCAGAGAGATCGGTCACAATCGATGCGGTTGCAGGTCGAACTTCGGCGTGAAACGCGTACGGATCGGCCTTCAAGAACGTTTCTCCATACGGTCCCGTGATATGATATTTGTAAAAAGTTCCAGTCTTCATCCCAGGGAAAAACCGACTCCAAATTCCCGAATCGGGTATCCTATATAACGTGTCCTGGGAACCGTCCCAGCCGTTCCAGTCTCCGGCAAGACCCACCTGCCTTGCATTCGGAGCCCAAACCGTAAAACGCACGCCTTCAACTCCATCTTCCGTAGCACGGTGTGCACCCATGGATTGGTAACTGTGAAACCAGGTTCCTTCATGAAATAAATTCAATTGTTCCGGAGTCATGTTTCCTTCCCTAACTGCTTGGTTCAATCATCGTCACCCGCTTTTTCTTTATAAATCCAAATATTATTAGTGCTATTACCCCATTCTAACCATGTTGAAAATAAAAAATGTCCCTGAAAAATAATTTTGTAATTTTCATTTCACTTTTTCAATATAATCGTTTCAAACCCCGGGAATGTCGTTTATGTAATGTACAACGTGAAAATACATTGGGAGGGAAACGTGATGAAGAGAAAAGACTGTATTGCTATGCTTCTGGCCGGTGGAGAGGGTAAACGATTAGCTCCCCTTACGTCCAAGCTGGCAAAACCCGCCGTTCCATTTGGCGGACATTATCGTATAATCGATTTTCCTCTCAGCAATTGTGTGAACTCCGGAATCGATACGGTTGGAGTCCTAACACAATATGAGGCAGAATCATTACACGAACATATCGGTGAAGGTGAACCCTGGGGACTAACACATACAGGACGTGAAGGCATCGCTCTGCTTCCATCCAACAGCACACACCAAGATGGATACTTGGGTACAGCAGACGCCATTTATAAAAACATTCCATACATCGATGATCAAAATCCCGAACATGTCCTTATTCTATCCGGGGACCATATTTATCAAATGGATTACCGCGAAATGCTTGAAGCCCACATACAGCAGGAGGCACCTGCCACGATCTCCGTGATGGAAGTGCCTTGGGAAGACGCCAGCCGGTTTGGCGTCATGAGCGTTGACGACAATCTCAATATCATTGAATTTGCCGAAAAACCGGCAGAACCGCAAAGCAACCTCGCCTCGATGGGCATATATTTGTTCCGTTGGGACTATCTGAAGCGGCACCTCATTGAGGATGCGGCTGATCCCAACTCCAGCCATGACTTCGGGAAGGATGTCATCCCTAAGATGCTGTCCGGAGAAGAGTCGCTGCTAGCGTATCGCTTCCAGGGCTACTGGCGCGATGTGGGTACTGTAGAAAGCCTCTGGGAAGCCCATATGGATGTGCTTAGCCAAAACGAGCTTGTTCTGGAAAGATCCGATTGGCCCATGTATACCCGTGCATGGAAGACCAAACTTTCGGCAGCGCGGAACCGGAATACGGAACACACAGACTGCTTGATTCATGACCAATGCACCTTCGAAGGAAAAGCCAAGAGCTCCGTTATATTCTGCGGTGCGGAGATCGGCAAATACTCCATCGTTAAAGACAGTGTGGTCATGCCGAATGTCAAAATCGGCAAGGGCGCTCATATCGAGCATGCCATTATCGGTGAGGGAGCAATCATCAAGGATGGAGCGATTGTAAAAGGAACTCCCGGCAACGTAGTGGTTGTTGGACCTTATGAGACCGTACTTCCGAAGCCAACCATTCGTACCCAGCCGTCCCGACTGCTTCAGGATGTATACGAAAAAGGACGCTTGCGGGCTAATGTCTCTTCATCCTAAACGAGTTCTTCAACAACATATTAGCTCTGAGATCAATTTCTTCAGACTTTTATACAAAAAAGCGATCCGTCACGGATCGCTTTTTCTCATGTATCGTGCCCTGCTGACTGTGTTTCAAGCGCATGCGACTTACGTTTTATAAAACTGTAAAATTATGAAATAAATCTCTTCTCATATAAATTCACGACACGACCACCCATATCCTGCTCAGCCACGAACTGAAATCCTTGGCGCTGATAAAATTGATTCAGCGTTGGCAGATGAGTTACGCAATCCAGTCTGAAACCCTGTTTACCCATGGATAACAAATACGATTCCGCAAAGGAAATCATCTTGGTTCCAAGCTCCAGTCCCCGATAGGAGGCGCGTACGGTCAGCCGATGCAGATAACCATATGCCGGATCATCCCGCTCTCCCCAATAAGCTGGATCCCCATACTGTAACGTGAACATGCCGACGGCGACATCTTTATGCCAGAGGATAAACACCTCACGCTCCGCCAGGTACTGCTCCATCAAGTCGAAGGAGAAGATAGAAGGACTCCACTGTTGGCGCCCTTGCTGTTCCATCACCTCTGCCGCTTCCTTGAGAAGCGACAGCATCACTCCTGCCTGTTCTGCCTCAGCCACTTTTAATTCAAACAGACCTTGCTCAGTAGAAAACGTTGCTGCTGTGTGTCCCAATTCCGCACTCCCCCTTACACATCAGCCCCACAAAGTGGAGCCTATACCTCGATGCTTCATCCGAATACTTTGCGGGGACCCCAAAACACTGCCCCACAACATATAATTGCGAATACAGTACCTTCGCTGAAAACTTAACAATTCTGTACTCTTGAGAAAAGCTTTGCCGGTAACCCGGCAAAGCTTATACGGTCGGTCCGGCTACGTCATCCTCACCGTTCTCTAATCCGCCGGCCATCGGTATTTTCCCTTCAGGCAGCGGCAGCTTGACGATAACGGATGTTCCGTGCCCGAGTTCGCTTTCCATCTCCATCGTGCCCCCATGGAGCTCAATGAGCTGCTGCGTAATCGCAAGGCCCAATCCCGTTCCCCCATTAAGCGGATTAACCTGGAAGAATCGATCCTTTACCCGCCGCAGATGCTCGTCCGATATGCCAATACCGTGATCTTCCACGGTTACGATCACAAACTTGTCTTCCATAGCGAAGGACAGGTTGATCACGCCGTTCTCATGCGAGAATTTAATCGCATTATCCACAATGTTCAGAAACACCTGCTTCAAGCGGTTGGCATCCCCATAGATAATCGGCTTTTCATCGGTCTCCAGTTTGATTTGGACGCCCTTCTTCTCGGCCTTGGTCCACAGATTGAGCATAATCTCTTGCAGAAGCTCCCGTAAATTCACGATACCCTTCACAAGCTTCATCTCATTCTGCTGGAGCTTGGAGAAGTCGAGCAACTCTTCAACAAGACCGATCAAACGATCGGTTTCCTTAGAAATAATCTGCATCCCAATCTTCGTTTCTTCCGGATCATAGCCACCGGAGTCGAGCGTTTCACTCCAGCCCTTAATGCTTGTGAGCGGAGTCCGCAGCTCATGCGAAATGGATGAAACAAAATCATCCTTCACCTGATTGCTTCGTACAATCTCCTGCGCCATGTAGTTCAGGGTTGACGACAGCTCACCAAGCTCGTATTTATAATCGCCTTTGATTCTCACGTTAAACCTGCCCTTGGCCATCTGCGCAGATACCGTGGTAATGTTGTTGAGCGGCTTTACGATGGAGTTGGCCAGCCCAATGCTGAAGGCAAGCACGAGCGCTAGCACGGCCCCACCGATGCTGATGGCAAACAGCGTGATTTTCATCAGCTTGTCGTTAATGAACTCAAGCGAAGTCACATAGCGAAGAATGTACGTTTTCTCAAATCCGTTCGAAACGGTTTGAGATACAGCCATTACGATCTGCCCCGTACCTTGCTGCTTACCAATCCAACGGCCCGTATTTCCTGCAAGCGCTTGGGTGACATCACTGGTCTTGATGGTCTGCTCTATTTCGAAACCGGTGGATGTGGAGAGAACTTGACCACCCGGATTCAAAATTTGAAGCTCCGTTGTATACAATTCAAAATGGCGAACCATCTCGCTCAACTGGTTAGCGTTCTCCGACGAGGTTAATCGGAAGGGCTGATAAAAGGCGTTGGCGGTATTAATGTGATTCAAAATATGATTGTATACCGTATCGTAATAATACGATCGTAAAGCGATTAGAAAAATAACCTCAATCAGCAGCAAGGCGATGAACACTACCAGGAAGTAGTGCAGCACGATTTGCCGCCGAATGCCTTTTTTGATGATCATTGTCCCTGACCCTTCCATTTATAGCCGTGTCCCCATACCGTCTGGAGGTATTCCGGCTCGGAAGGATTGCCTTCGATTTTTTGGCGCAGTCTCCGAATGTTCACGTCCACGATTTTGGGGTCACCCATATATTCTTTGCCCCATACATGATCGAGCAGCACATCACGACTAAGCGGCGTGTTTTCTTTCTCCAGGAAAAACTGCACCAGCGAAAATTCTGTTGGCGTCAGCTCCACCGGCTGCCCGTTCTTCTTAAACTGCTTGGAGATCAGATCCAGCGTAAAGGGACCTGATTGAAACGATACCTTAGCGGTTCCCGCACGCTGGACATTCACCCTCCGCAGTAAAGATTGCAGCCTGGCGATTAACTCCGTCGGACTGAACGGTTTGCTTACGTGGTCATCTGCACCAACGGAGAGGGCATACACTTTATCCTGCTCCTGAACTTTTGCCGTCAGGAAAATAATACCGATCCGCTCGTTCGTTTCCCGAATTCTGCGGCAAACTTCAAATCCGTCAATCCCTGGTACCATGACATCAAGCAAGGCGATATCGATATCTGGCGTCGTTTGCAGCAAACGAAGGGCTTCGTTGCCATCCCCAGTCTCCAGGACGTCAAAGCCGTTTCGTTTCAGATTAATTACGATAAAACTGCGGATAGATTCTTCATCTTCTAATATGAGCACTTTACTCAAGGTCTAGTTCCCCTTTCTTTCGATAGGAGCCACATTATTGCTGTTTGGCTTTTTATCTTTTTTACTCAATTTCAGATCGCCATGACTGCGATAAGCAATTACGCGGTTTTTCTCCTTCACCAGAATCTCCCAATCGGATTCGGCTTTTCCCCACTGGGCCTTTGAAAAGAATTTAATCTCGGCAACGGACTCTCCCGTGTCGGTCGTCACAAAATTCAAATAAGCATTTTTGTCGGATTCCGGCGTGATGGTAATCTTATTATACATGTCTGGCGGAAAGTCCAGATAGAATCGATTGTTCATATCGTAGTACCTTTGGAGCACGAATTGAAGCCCTTCTTTTTCGTTGTTCTCCCGTACCACTCCGTCCCACTGGAAGTACGTGGTGAAGAACGGGATCTCTTCCAGAATAAGCCGATCCTCCCAGCCGCTCGGTCTCGTAAGAACACCAAACTCTAAAATACCGTCATCATTCACATCTTCGCTCTCTACAGGCAGTTCCTTGTAGGTAAGCAATTCATCCTGAAGGACGTCAATAAACTGGTTATCCTCCATAATGATGAGTTTGGAATAAGAAGAGTTGGATACAACCGAAGCGTCCAAGATGATACCTTCTTTGTCCTTGGCCACTTTACCTGCGACAACATTGTAATAACTTTCGATATTCGGTCCCAGATCCAGCTTGTTCAGCTCGACAAAGGCGTCCTCGTATTTATCGTATTGATAGGTGCTGATATACGAGAGCTCTTTCTGTTGAAGATAGACAACCGTAATATCGTTGATCTTATCCCCGTTCATATCTCCGATATTAAAGTGTGTGTATGGCAAAGCCGGTATTTTTTCGAGCGAATTCCCGGAGAATGAATACACGGCCAGCAGGTTCTGAAGATTCTCTTCTCCGCGTGAGAAGCCGGCTACGATGTCGACCTTGCCGTCATTCGTAAAATCAACGAAATCAAACGACTCCAATACCGTCCCTTCTCCGTCGAAATCAAGATTCTTCACCCATGTGTCGCCTTGCTGCTGCATGATCATGCCATGGATTTTCACTTCATCGTCCGGCGTCTGATAGAAGACGACAGCTTCCAAAATTCCGTCATTGTCCAGGTCCTGAATACGGATGGAACTGCTATCCACGTCACTTCGCGGCCGGATAATGGCGGCATTATCCAGCTTATTCTTCAGAAGCGCAGATTGGATGGCGCCATTCAGCGTCGCTTTATCCGTCGGCAAATCCGGTTTCTTCATTAAAGAGACCGGGTCCTGAATAAAGGTGCAGCCGCTTATGATCCATAGTAACAAGCCTGCCAAGAGGGCTTGCATCACTCTATATTTCAATAAGTATCAACTCATTTCTATACATTCACCTGGCGTCTTTGGTGATCGATAATTACAGTCTTGACTTCTCGCCATGGGTTAAACGTCTTCCGGTCACATCCACGGCCAGTTCTCCGCCGGATAGACCCATGATCCGTGTGCAATACTTCTCGGCTAGCTCCAAGGGTATAACGGTAAATACGGTTAAACGTTCTTCCTCGCATAAGGATTTGAGCGTCCTCAATACATGCTCGGCCGAGGCCGGATCGAGTCCCGTGACCGGCTCGTCCGCCAAAATCACCTTGGCACCATGAACAAGTGCACGGGCAATAGCAATCCGCTGCTTCTCGCCGCCGCTTAACTCGCCGGCTTTTCGTTTGGCCTTGTCCAACAACCCAAGGTGCTCGATCGTGTCCATAGCTCCCATATAATCATCAGACCGGACCATCCCGGTTACCATCCGCCACAGCGGTGTTTGGCTGGATTGTCCGATCAATACATTCTTAAGTGCCGTTCGATTCACATTCAAGGACGGGTTCTGCTCAAGATAAGCCCATTCCCGGCGAATTCTCCGTTTTCCCGCAGGATTCATCATATCTTCGCCATCAATCGTTAATTTGCCGCCGTCCCATTTTTGCTGCATGGATAGACAGCTCATTAACAAGCTTTTCCCGCTTCCGCTAGCACCGATCAGACCGATCATTTCCCCGTGCTCCATCTGAAAAGTGATATCCTTTAACACCGGTGTGCGTTCAGGACCCATCGTTTTCTTCAGCCGATCCACTTTAATCATGTTATCGTCTCTCCCGTCAAGTGCATATTCCTACTCTCTAGTTTAGAAGAAAGCGAAAGCAATTGCCATGAGAACGCATGTTCCTATCCTTGTGTTGATGTGGTTTTGACTTTAAACCATAATCCCGTACAGGCAAACAGAATATACAATCCACCAAGCAGTACGAAGATCCCTCCGTTCCACCCCGTTTCCATGATGGCGCCCCCGGCATTCGGACCTGCTATGCTGCCCGCATTAAAATGGAAGGAAGCCACGACGTTGGCCGCCGGCAGCAGCACTCTGGGAAGGATATCCGCCGCATAAGCCAAACCGAGGGAGAAGAAAGAACCAACCAGGCCACCGGCCAGCGTTAATAATACTAAGGTTGCCCAGAAATTCGTTCCTGCTGCAGGAATGAGCAAGAAACAGCATCCGCCCACAATACCGGCGATCGTCAGCACCCGTTTGCGTCCGAATTTATCACTCCACATGCCGAGGGGAAGCTGCAGCACCAGACCGCCGATGCCAACAAAAGGAAGCAACGCCGAAATTTCGCCCAATGTAAATCCGCTTCTTAACCCGTAGACCGGGAAGTTGCTGTTAATTCCTGCTTCCATATAGCCGTAGAGAAACGCGGGAATCAACGCAAACCAGGCCAGGCGGTAGCTTTTGAGATAGCGTCCAGCTGGCTGCTGATCCCCATTCTCGCTTTTTTCCGGCTTCAAGTTCGGAAGTTTGAAGAGCACGATCAACAGAATGAACAAGAACAGCACGGCCAGAATTATAAATGGTACCGCCTCGCCATACTTCAGCAGCGGAATGCCCAGCGGCCCTATGCTGAATCCTAAGCCGTAGGACATGCCATAAAAGGATATGCTTCGCCCCCGGTTCTTAACCGTTGACATCATCAGCACCCATAGCTGGGCGGCATAATGAAGTGCGCTATCGCCTATACCGACGAGCACGCGCAGTACAAACCAGACGGCCACGCTTGGAATCAACGGAAAAGCAACCAGCGACAGCATCACGAGCACCAGTCCCGAAATGATCAGTTTTTTGAAACCGACCCAGCCGAGAAGTCTTTCCGCAACAAGTGTCATGGCAAATGAGCCTACATATAAGGCAGCCGCGTTCAATCCGTTCATGGAGGATGAAATGCCCATCCGTTCCAAAAATATAGCCAGCACCGGCAATAACAGTCCCTGGCTTAAACCAGCCGCAACGACGACGGCAATTAAAATGAAATAATGAGTTCTCCCCTGACGGGGGGTTACAGCTTCTGTCACTGAAATATAGTCCTCCTCTAATGTGAAAAAACGATGAATTTAAACAGTCAGATGAACATTATAGTGGACAAGCCCAATCCATACAAGCCATAATAATAACAATGCCATCAATTGGGAGGGTATCCGTTAATGAAATATAAAGTTAGTATCGATGTATCTATGGTCTACGAGCTGCTGGGCAGCTTCATGATATATGCAACAAGGAAATGGACCGATAACCTGGATATCGGAAAACAGCTGATAACAGAGATGGACGAGCGTTTACCTCAGCCTGTTCGCGTCCAGTTCAGCCGAGCCCGATCATGGCCGCTCGCGGATTATGATGTGTTATACGCCTTAATCATGCTTCGAGGAGAACACCTTGAAATCCCGGATTTTCTGAATTGGATTGAAACTTCCGCCGTGGAAGAGCTGCATGACCTGCTTCAGCCTCACTTGCCCTCCCTCTCGCGGGATGAAACATCTAGAATTCGAGAAAACTACACACCGCTGATGAAGCTGTGGCATGAGCACTACTTCTCGGAAGTGGAGCCTGACCTATATCAGCTCCTGGAAGACGATGCCGAAGAGAAACGAATGCTCCTTCCGAAAATGGATGACGAAAATTTGATCGAATATGCCTCAAGCGGGGTTATACTGGACGATGTGCCTCAAGAAAACGTCGTTTTGTTCCCGGGCACGCATTTCCGGCCGATCAATACCTATTGCTTCTATGAGAACGTACTCCTGCTCCAGTATCCTATCGATATCCCGGAAGAAGAGGAAGATGAGCCGCCCGTCGTTCTCCTCCGCATGACCGAGGCTCTCGCCGACCCGAAACGCCTGCGTCTCCTGCGTTATATTGCAGATGAGCCGAAGGCCGTGTCCGAAATGGCGTCCGAGTTGGGTCAGCCCTATGAGGAATTGATGCACCACTTGATGATATTGAGAGCAGCGGGCTTGCTGCGCTCCCATCTGAAGTCCGAGAATAACGAAAGATTCAGTCTGCGGCCGGATGGGGCTGCCGAGCTTCAAATGTTTCTGGAAACTTACATTCGACTTTCATAGCAAGAAGGAGTATACCATGAGTAAAACATCGCAACATATTATCTTCGACATGGACGACACATTAATACATTGCAACAAATACTTCAATCTGATTCTCGGCGATTACTTCGAGTGTATGACCGAATGGTTTCAACATGTTGGCTTGACTACTGAAGAAGTCCGGGCCAAGCAGATGGAAATCGACGTAGCCGGCGTAGATAAGCTGGGATTTGCAAGTGCGAACTTCCCGCAATCCCTAATTGATACGTACCATTATTTCGGCCGCATTCATGGAAGAGAAAGCTCGCGCAAGGAAGAAGAGCTTCTCTACGAGTTAGGGCTCAGTGTATATGAGCAGGAAATCGAAGCCTACCCCGGCATGGTCGAGACGCTCGAGAAGCTTCAGGAAGATGGACACTGCCTCCACCTCTACACAGGAGGCGAGACTAAAATTCAGAAGCGGAAAATCAAACAGATGAAGCTGGCCGATTACTTCAATGACCGAATCTACATTCGCCAGCATAAAAATATTACGGCATTGGAAGAAATCCTCACGTTGGGGACATTCTCCCGCTCCGATACATGGATGATCGGCAACTCGCTTCGCACGGATGTCATTCCGGCGCTGACGGCCGGCATCAACAGCATCTATATCAAGCAGCAGCGCGAATGGCAATATAATCTGGTCGAGTTGAAGCAAGAGCCGCATAATGTGCTGTATACCGTTTCGGCGCTGACCGAAGTGCCCGAGGTCATAGAAGATCACTTAGATTAATCAAAACAGACCGAGCCGATCAAGGAGGGTATCCCTGGTTGGCTCGGTTTTTTTTATTTAACGGTGTCGCCTCACGATTTCACGGCTTCATTCGAGTCCTCTGCCTGAACGGCAAGCTTTCCGTTCCCTTCAGCAGCTAGGACAATCCTGGCTTTATACGTGCTGCCGTCCTCGTTTTTAAAGGATAATAGCTGGGTCTTTCCTTGAAGCAGCAAGGATTTCAGCATCGCATGCGAAACTTGTTTACCGGCAAATTCCTTCCAGATGACATAGTTGCAGCCGGTTTTGAAATTTGCGCAGCCATAGCCTTTGCGTCCTTCAATAATATGCCCTTCACATCCGGGTCTAGGGCATCGGCCTAATGAAGAGCGTACGGACGGTGCTTCACTTGAAGTGGAGGCATCCGACTTCGGAGTCCGCTTAGCCGTACGTTCTTCCTTGTCGCGTGGGGCTGCGGCAACTTTTCCCGTGCTTCGCTTCCCTCTGCCTTTGGACTTGTCCTCGTCCCCGCCGAATAATGACGAAGGGGCCTGACGCTGCGAGGATACCTTATTGATGATCGAAATGGTAAACTTCTGCACGTTTTGCATGAACACGTCAGCGGAAGCCTCGCCCTTGGATATTTGGTGAAGACGCCGTTCCCATTGACCCGTCATCTCAGGCGAAGCGAGTAATTCTACGCCAGCATGCCGGATCAACTCCACCGCCGTCCTTCCCTTTTGGGTAACGGTGATTCTTTTGCCCTGCATCGTAATATATCCGACCTTCTTCAAGCGTTCAATGGTCGCTGCCCGGGTTGCCGGCGTTCCCAGACCGCTGTCTTTCATCGCATCCCGAAGCGCTTCATCCTCAATGGATTTTCCGGCACTCTCCATCGCCTTCAGCAAGGTACCTTCCGTATAACTCTTTGGCGGCTGGGTTGCCTTTTCTTTCACTTCGGATTTTTTGCAGTGTACCGGCTCATCGGGAGACAGATCGAAGGAACGGTCGTTCCATTCCTGAGTTTCTTCTTCCTCGTCCTCTTTCCCCTTCTTGGAAGACTTGGCTTTCTTCTGCTCTTTGTCCTGGGCAATCAGCACTTTCCAGCCTAGCGACAGCAATTCCTTGATTCCCGTCTTAAACGTTTCGCCCTCGACCTCGGTGAGCACTGTATGCTGCTTATACATCGCCGGCGGGTAGAAATGGGACAGAAATCGGAGGATGACCAGATCGTAAATATGCTGCTCTTCCTTGCTGAGTGTGCCCGGACGCTTTAACGTCGGCAAGATGGCATGGTGATCCTCAACCCGCTGCGGATTGCAAACCGCTTTATTATTTATGTGCACCCGGCTAGGATCCGCTCCTTCAGCCATCGATGCATAGGAGGTCGATTTCAACATATGAAGTGCCTTGTGCATGCCCTCGATGTTCTGTTCATTCACATAATTGGAGTTGGTACGCGGATATGAAATCACCTTGTGACGCTCATACAACGCTTGCGCAAGATCCAGCGTTTTTTTGGCAGAATATCCGTATTTGGCATTGGCTTCACGCTGAAGCAGGGTCAAATCATACAATTTGAACGGATATTCTTTCGTTTCTTTGACTTCATATTTAGTGATGACCCCATTCTTCCCATTGACCTTGGATGCGATCGTCTCTGCTTTCTCTTGCGAGGTCAGCCGCTCTCCCTGCCATGTTCCGGTATACTCCAACTGCTCTTGTTTGAACACGGCCTTTACATCATAAAACGTTTGCGATTCGAAGGCTTCGATTTCCTTCTGCCGGTCATAGATCAGAGCCAGAACCGGCGTCTGGACCCGCCCAACCGACAGTAATGTCTGATGACGGGTCGTAAAGGCACGCGATGCATTCATACCGATCAACCAATCAGCTTCACTGCGTGCGCGCGCAGCCTGCGTTAAATTCTCGAATTCAACCCCATCCTTCAGTTCCGCGAAGCCACGGGCAATGCTTTCCGCCGTTAAATCCGAAATCCATAGTCTTTTTACAGGCTGTTTCAATTTTAATTGCTGTTGGATAAGAGCAAAAATATATTGTCCTTCTCGTCCCGCATCACATGCATTTACGATATGGCTGCAGCGTTTGGCGACCTCTCCAATGACCTTCAGCTGATCTTTGGTTTTCGGATTCGGGATGATTTTGAATTGCTCCGGAATGATAGGCAGGTCCCGTAAATTCCAGCGTTTGTATTTCGGATCATATGCATCCGGCTCCGCTAGCCCAACCAGATGTCCGATAGCCCAAGTTATGATATATTGCTCACCTTCAAGATATGTACGGTTATTCTTGGCCCTCGGCTCGATGACCGCAGCGATGTTCCGTCCCATATCCGGCTTTTCGGCAATGACCAACGTTTTCAAATGACATTCTCCTCCCCGATGAGTCACCATGGCGCGGTGGCTAACTCCAAAAAGGACTTCGCTCTCGCGAAGTCCTTTTAACTACTATTAGTATGATAGCATATTTAGGAGAAGGATTAAACCAGTACGGTCGCACCCATCAAATATTTGTCTACCTCGCGTGCCACCTCGCGTCCTTCGTTGATGGCCCATACCACGAGGCTTTGACCGCGACGCATATCTCCGGCGGCAAATACTTTATCCACATTGGTCGTATATTTGCCATACGGTGCTTTCACATTGGAACGGCGATCCGTTTCAAGCCCAAGCTGCTCGACCAGCGTCTGCTCCGGTCCGTCAAAACCGATGGCGATGAACGCCATTTGAGCAGGAAATGCCTTTTCTGTGCCCGGAATCGGTTGATACACTTTACGACCGGTTTCATCTACAATACGCTCGATTTGAACGGTATGAAGCTCTTTCAGATTGCCCTCTTCATCTCCGACAAATTTCGTAGTCATAATGGAGAATTCGCGTGGATCGTTGCCAAACAGCGCTTTGGCTTCCTCGTGTGCGTAATCAAGCGTGTACACGTTCGGAAACTGTGGCCAAGGGTTCGCAACCGGATCACGCTGCAGCGGAGCCTGCTTATGTGTACCGAACTGAGTGACGCTGGTGCAGCCGTGACGAAGCGCTGTCGCGACGCAGTCGGAGCCGGTATCGCCGCCGCCAATGACGATAACGTCCTTGTCTTTTGCCGACAAGTAATTGCCGTCTTCAAGACCGGAATCCAGCAGGCTCTTGATGGTTCCGTTCAGATAATCCATCGCGTAATGAATGCCCTTGAGATCACTGCCCTCAATGTTGAATTCGCGCGGCTTTGTTGCACCGCCGCACAGTACGACGGCATCGTAGTCTTCCATCAGCTGCTTAGCGGGAATGTCCTTGCCGATCTCCGTGTTGACAACGAATTCAACGCCTTCAGCCGCGAGCAGATCGACACGGCGCTGAACAATGCCCTTGTCCAGCTTCATGGATGGGATTCCGTATGTCAACAGGCCGCCGATGCGGTCGGCACGTTCAAAGACGGTTACGGAATGGCCTGCTTTGTTCAGTTGAGCAGCAGCAGCCAGCCCTGCCGGACCAGAACCGACAACGGCTACGCGACGTCCCGTGCGCTTTGCCGGCGGCTCGGGAACGACCCAGCCTTCTTCAAAGCCCTTATCGATGATCGCTTGCTCGATGGATTTAATCGTGACCGGCTCCCCAATCAAACCGACGGTACAGGAACCCTCACAAGGGGCAGGACATACGCGTCCGGTAAACTCAGGGAAGTTGTTTGTTTTATGGAGACGCTCCAAGGCTTCTCTCCACAAGCCCCGATACACAAGATTGTTCCATTCCGGAATCAGATTGTGGATCGGGCAGCCCGAAGTGCCGCCGAGCATATCGATTCCTGTATGGCAGTATGGCGTACCGCAGTCCATGCAGCGTGCTCCCTGGGTTTGGAACTCTTCTTCTTCTAAATGTTTATGAAACTCTTCCCAGTCTTTAACTCGTTCTGCCGGGCTCCGATCTGCCGGAAGCTGGCGCTGATATTCCATAAATCCTGTTGGTGTAGACATACTGCTTTACCCCCATCCGTTCTATCCATGCTGGTTACCATGTACAATTTATCATATCATAAATCATCCGACATCGATCTTCAGATGACCCAAGAAACAGGTTTCAGCCTGATTTATTTTTTCTATTTATGCTAAAAAAATTTTTATCAGAGCATGAATCCCCACGATTAGCGGCTATTTAAGCTGCGATTTGAATAAACATTAAAAATATAGTAGCATTTCGCTTTTCTCCTGTTAAATGGACTATATGCATGATCATTTGTACTATCCTACTATCAAAGTATTGTCAACATGAATGGATTGGAGGATGTCTATCCCGTTTAAGCTCACCAACAAGCTCTTTATTTTCGTTCAAATGTAACAAACCGGTAGGCATATGGATTTTTCTCATCTGTTATGCCGGGAACTTCTTCAATAATCCTCCATTCATCCCAGTTCACTTCAGGGAAGAACGTATCCCCCTCAAAAGTCTCATCAATAAATGTGCAGTACAGACGATCCGCTTTCGGCAGCATCAATTCATAGATCTGCGATCCGCCGATCACCATCAGTTCTCCGTTCTCCGCGTAGGGAAGGGCTTCATCGATATCATGGATCACGATGCCTTGATCCTCTGTCAGCGTGAAGCTTTTGTCTCTCGTAAGCACGATGTTCTTTCGGTGAGGCAGCGGTTTACTGCCAAAGGAATCCCAGGTCTTGCGCCCCATCAGAATCGTTTTGTGCAGGGTCGTCTCCTTAAAAAAGGCCATATCCCGCGGCAAACGCCACGGCATCGTACCATTCAGCCCGATCACCTGATCCTTGCCCATTGCCCATATCATGGATATCATGACTCCAGTCTCTCCTTCCTATATATGTGATGTCACTGCAAACCCGCTTGAACTCTATTTATACAGCTACGGTTGCTTTAATGGTTGGATGATACTGGTAACCCTCAAATTCAAAATCTTCGAATGTATAATCAAAGATGCTCTCCGGCTTGCGCTTGATGACCAGCTTCGGCAACTCATAAGGCTCACGTTCAAGCTGCGTTCTGACCTGTTCCATATGATTGGAATAGATATGGACATCGCCTCCGGACCAGATGAATTCACCCGGCTCTAGGCCGCACTGCTGGGCAACCATATGGGTGAGCAGCGCATAACTCGCAATGTTGAACGGCAGCCCAAGGAAGCTGTCCACAGAACGCATGGTAAGCATACAGGAGAGTTTCCCGCCCGCCACGTAGAATTGGAATACAAAATGGCATGGAGGCAGCTTCATGTTATCGATCTCTGCCACGTTCCAGGCACTGACGATATGCCGCCGGGAGTCGGGATTGTTTTTAATCGAATCGATGACATTGGCAATCTGGTCGATATAGCGTCCATCCGGCGTTTCCCATGCTCGCCACTGCGAGCCATAAACCGGTCCCAAATTGCCGTCCTCATCCGCCCATTCGTCCCATATCCGCACGCCGTTTTCTTTCAGATACCGGATGTTCGTTTCCCCGCTTAAGAACCACAGAAGCTCATGGATCACCGATTTCAGGTGAATCCGCTTGGTTGTCATCAGAGGGAAGCCTTTGGAAAGGTCAAAACGCAGCTGTCTTCCAAATACGGATAACGTTCCCGTCCCCGTACGGTCCCCTTTCTCTACTCCATGATCAAGAATGTCTTGCAGCAGCTCCAAGTATTGTTTCATGTATAGTCACCTCACTAGAATCTCATATCAACAGTCTACCATGTTCGATATCCACACACAAAAACAGGAGGCAGAAACCGCCTGCGCGTTCTCTGCCTCCTGGCCGAATATATGATGACTCGAAAAACGTCGTTTGGATTAACGGGCAATGATGTGGATCGGATGACCCATAACCAATTCCGCAGCTTCCATTACGATTTCGCCAAGCGTCGGATGCGCATGGATCGTCAAGGCTACATCTTCAAGCGTAGCACCCATTTCAATCGCAAGACCGAGCTCTGCAATCAGGTTGGAAGCTTCCAGACCTACGATTTGCGCTCCAAGAATAAGTCCTGTTCCTTCTTCAGCCACGATCTTCACGAAGCCTTCAGGATGGTTCAAGGATACGGAACGTCCGTTACCAGCGTAAGGGAATTTGCCAGCTTTCACTTTATGGCCTTTTTCCTTCGCTTGAGCTTCGGTGTAACCTACGCTGGAGCATTCTGGATCTGTAAACACAACCGCTGGAATACACTTGTAATCCACGACGGAAGGCATTCCGGAAATGGCCTCAGCAGCCACTTTACCTTCATAGGAAGCTTTGTGTGCAAGCGCCAGACCAGACACGATATCCCCGATTGCGAAGATATGAGGAATGCTTGTGCGTCCTTGATGGTCAACTTTCACGAATCCGCGCTCATCCATATCGAGGCCGATCAGGTCCAGACCGAGCTCTCCGTCCGTGTTCGGACGACGGCCAACTGTAACCAGCAGGTAATCTGCTGTTACTTCTTTGGTTTCGCCATTCACGGAGTATTTCACGGTAACTTCTTTATCGTTTTGCTCAGCACTTTCAGCTTTAGCACCTGTGATAATTTCGATACCGGTTTTCTTCATGTTTTTCGTAACGAGGCTTGTCATGTCTTTGTCAAAGCCAGCCAGAACGCTGTCCAGACCTTCGATGATTGTTACTTTCGAACCGAATTTGGAGTACATTTGACCAAGCTCGGCACCGATGTAGCCGCCACCGATTACGATCATGCTCTTCGGTACTTCAGGCAGGTTCAATGCTTCGGTAGAAGACAAGATGCGTCCGCCAAACGGGAATGGCTTCAGTTCGATTGGACGGGAACCTGTAGCAATGATGCAGTTCTTGAAGCGGTAACGCGGAGATTCATGATCATTGAATACACGCGCTTCGTTTTCGTTGATGAACATGCACTCGCCGTTGAAAACTTCCACTTTGTTGCCTTTCAGCAAACCGGCTACGCCGCCAGTCATTTTTTTGACAACGCCGTTTTTGAATTCCTGTGTTTTCGCGAAATCAACCGTTACGTTCTCCACGGAAATACCGAATGCATCGGCATGCTTAGCGGATTCGAACTGATGAGCTGCAGCGATCAAAGCCTTGGAAGGAATACAACCACGGTTCAAACAAACACCGCCGAGTTCCGATTTATCAACGATCAGAACCTTTTGACCCAGTTGGGCGGCACGAATCGCCGCCACATAACCACCAGGACCAGCACCAATGACTAGAGTATCAATATCTAAAGAAGCATCTCCAACTACCATTAGTTACACCTCCATAACAAGCAGCTCAGGGTTAGCGAGCAGTTGTTTAATATAGTTCATAAAGTTTTGAGCCGTTGCGCCGTCGATGATACGGTGGTCAAAGCTCAAGGACAATGCCATAACAGGTGCTGCTACAATCTCGCCGTTCTTCACAACCGCTTTTTCGCTGATGCGGCCAGTACCGAGAATAGCAACCTCTGGGAAGTTAATGATTGGTGTAAAGAACATACCGCCTGCGGATCCGATGTTTGTGATGGAAATCGTGCTGCCCTTCATTTCGTTAGGAGACAGTTTACCTTCACGGCCGCGAGCAGCCAGGTCACGGATGCTGTCAGCGATCATCCAGATGCTCTTACGATCCGCATCTTTGATAACCGGTACGATCAGACCGTTGTCTGTATCTGTAGCGATACCGATGTTGTAGTATTTTTTGTACACGATTTCGTTCGCTTCTTCGTCGATCATCGCATTCAAAGCAGGGAATTGACGGCTAGCCGCAACGAGTGCTTTAACGATGAATGGAAGATAGGTAACTTTCGTGCCTTTCTTCTCCGCGATCGGTTTCATGCGAGTACGGAACGCTACCAGCTCGGTTACGTCAACTTCGTCCATGATCGTAACGTGAGGAGCTGTGTAAGCCGATTTAACCATGGCGTTCGAGATCGCTTTACGAATACCTTTGAATGGTACGCGCTCTTCTTCTGCACGAGTATCCACCGCTGCGGATGCTGCTGCAGGAGCTGCTTTCGTTTCGGAAGCCGCTTCTTGCGCTGGAGCTGCTGCTTGGCCTCCACCGTTTTTGAAGGCTTCAACATCTTCGCGAGTCACTTTACCGTTGTTGCCGGAGCCTTGCACTTGTGCAATGTCTACGCCTTGCTCACGAGCGAATTTACGCACGCTAGGTGTAGCCAGAACTTCACGGTTAGGTGCTGCTGGCGCTGCTGCTTCACCGTTTCCGCCTTGTTTAGCGTCAGCCGGAGCATTTTGAGCTGGTGAAGAAGTTGTATCTGCACTGCCTTTCGCTGCGTCAGCTTCTTGCGCCGACTGCTCTTCAGCAGGAGCTTCTTGCTCAGGAATGTCGCCTTCAGCATCGATGATAGCTACCACTTCACCGACACGGCACACTTGACCATCCTTGGCAAACACTTCTTGAACCGTACCGTTCACGGGACAAGGAACTTCTACGACTGCCTTGTCGTTCTGTACTTCCATGATGATGTCGTCGTCTGTTACTTTGTCGCCTGGCTTGATATGCATTTTGATGATTTCACCTTCATGCAGACCTTCACCCAGCTCTGGAAAACGATATTCAAATTTTGCCAACTGAAAAACCTCCCTAGATATTGCTGCTATTAGAAATTCAATACTTTATTGACGGCATCCACGATACGTGCTGGAGTAGGCAACCAAGTGTCCTCGATTTGCGCGAATGGATACACCGTGTCCGGCGGAGTCACGCGAAGCACTGGAGCTTCCAAGTGCAGAATCGCTTTCTCGTTGATTTGAGCGATAACTTCTGCAGCTACGCCAGCCGATTTTTGTGCTTCTTGAACCACGATGGCACGGTTGGTTTTCTTAACCGAAGCAAGCACAGTATCGATGTCGATTGGAGAAATGGTGCGCAAGTCGATGATTTCCGCTTTGATTCCGTTCTTCTCAAGTTCGTCCGCCGCTTTCGTTGCGGTATGAACCATCAGGCCGTAAGCGATGATCGTAACGTCTGTTCCTTCGCGAACCACGTTAGCTTTACCAAGCTCAATGGTGTAGTCGCCTTCAGGAACTTCAGCGCGGAACGCATGATACAGGTTCAAGTGCTCCATGAAGAACACAGGGTCATTATCGCGAATCGCTGCGATCATGAGTCCTTTTGCATCATAAGGATTGGAAGGTACTACAACTTTAATACCCGGGGTTTGTGTAATCAAACCTTCGAGTGCATCCGTATGCAGCTCAGCTGCTTTAACCCCGCCGCCGAATGGCGTACGGAATACGATTGGGGAGTTGTAACGTCCACCGGAACGGTAACGCATACGCGCTGCTTGAACGACGATTTGATCAAGCGCCTCAAAGATAAATCCAACGAATTGAATTTCAGCGATCGGACGGAAGCCTTGAATACCGAGACCTACTGCCAAACCGCCAATAGCGGACTCAGCCAGCGGCGTATCGAATACGCGCTCTTCCCCGAATTCTTTTTGAAGGCCTTCCGTTACCCGGAAAACACCGCCGACATTACCTACGTCTTCACCGAAGATGACAACGTTAGGGTCACGGCTCAATTCAACGCGCATGGCGTCGCGAATCGCTTCTTTCATGTTCATTTGTGCCATTGCTTCATTTCCTCCTTAAGAAATACAGTTCACTAAAATTCCAGTGTTATGCCTTGCGGCTATATATCGATGTCAAAACGTAATTTAAAACAGACCTGATGCATACAGCCATGACAAACCGGATGATTATCCAGGATCAACCTTCGACAATCATCGGCCCGTCATTTTTATTGAAAATCGGCTTTCTGCTCTTCCAGATGCTTCGGTGTTTGTTCGAACATGCTGTCGATCAAACCAGGTACCGTCATTTTTTCCGTTTGTTCTGCTTTTTTAATTTGCTCGTTGACTTTCGCTTTCGCTTCTTCTCTCACGCGAGCTGTATCTTCCTCTGTCCAGAGGCCTTTTGCTTCCAGGTACTTCGCAAGACGTGCGATCGGATCCTTCTCGTTCCACTCGCCCTCTTCTTCCTTCGTACGATATTTCGTAGCGTCGTCAGACAGGGAATGCGGACGGAAACGGTATGTCACAGCTTCGATAAGCGTTGCGCCTTCGCCATTACGGCCGCGTTCTGCAGCATCACGAACGGCCTTGATCACAGCGAGAACATCCATGCCGTCAACTTTAACACCCTTGATACCAGCTGCTACAGCTTTATGTGCGATAGACAATGCTGCAGTCTGCTTGGAGAATGGAGTCGTGATTGCATAGCCGTTGTTTTGCACGAAGAAGATAACTGGCAATTTGTACACGCCTGCATAGTTCAAGCCTTCGTAGAAGTCGCCTTCGGAAGAACCACCGTCACCGGTATACGTAATAGCAACTTGTTTTTGCTTCTTCAATTTGTAACCCATAGCGATACCCATAGCATGCAAGATTTGCGCGCCAATGATGATCTGAGGCATCAATACGTTAACACCCTCCGGAATTTGTCCGCCATGCTGATGTCCGCGGGAGTAGAGGAATGCTTGATAAAGTGGAAGTCCATGCCATACGATTTGCGGCATATCACGGTAGCCCGGGCAGACAAAGTCGTCTTTCTCAAGCGCGAATTCGCTACCTACCATTGTTGCTTCTTGACCGGATACAGGAGCATAGAAACCGAGACGTCCTTGACGGCCGAGATTTACGGCGCGGTCGTCCCAAGTACGGGTAAATACCATACGGTACATAATTTCTTTCAGTTGATCATCTGACAATTCAGGCAAAAGATCTTTGTTTACGATTTTGCCATCCGGGGAAAGTACAGATAGAGTATCGACTTCCTCGGTATATACTTCATAAGGAACCTTGGTCATTTTTTTCACCTCAATAAATATTTGAATATCAAGTTCCGCTGTTATAGAATTATTATACACCTGTTTCACTCCATTCGTCAAAGAAATACGAGATAAAATTTCATATTTCTTAACGTTTGTATGTATAACAGATAATAGATAATACTATAACAGTATGACAAACATCATAGAACAGCAGCCAACTTAGACATGTCAGGGTAATTTTAACTTATTGTTTACCGCATTTCAAAAACTAACCCGAAAAAGGTGACGAATGATGACGAATGAACGTTTATTGAAGCGAACCATTGTAAAAGAAGTAATTGAAAGCAAGTTTCTGCAGGAGAATCGAACGCTGCGCATTTACCTTCCTCCCGGATACAATGAAATTCTCAGCTATCCTGTCGTTTACTGTCAGGATGGAGAGGAATTTTTCAATTTTGGTCGCATCGCGACTTGGGCCAACCAGCTCATACTCGAAGAAGGCGTGGAGCCGTTCATCATTGTAGGCGTGGAAGTGAACACCAAAGTTCGCACCGAGGAGTATGCGCCATTCGGCAATCGTTTCGATGCTTACCTATCCTGCTTCGCCGAAGAGATTATTCCCTTCGTTGAACAAAAATATCCTGTGCGCAAAGAGCCTGCCGAAAGAGTACTCGCCGGCGACTCCCTTGGCGGAAGCGTCTCCGTGCATCTGGCCTTGCGTTACCCGCATCTCTTTACCCGAATCATCAGCTTGTCCGGCGCCTTCTATGAGAAGTCTCAGAACATGATTAGGGAAGAACAGGATTTATCCTGGCTCGACATCTATATGATTGTAGGCTTGCAAGAAGACAACTTCGCAACCGATACAGGTGTCTATAACTTCGTTGAACTGAATCGTTCAACAAAGGCATTGCTGGAAGAACGGGGTGCCACCCTATCCTATCTTGAAAAAGACGGCCGTCACCTTTGGGGATTCTGGCAAAAAGAGCTCCCTGCTGCTCTTATGTACTTCCTTGATTAATCGATTGATTGGCAAAATCCATTGGCTATATAAATGACCTGTTACAGCGAAATTCATTGCCTGTCCCACCAGGGACTTCACGTGTTACGCTTTAAAGCAGTTAGCAAAAAAGAATACCTTTGAAGCAATAGTTACCACAAGTTATGCCACTCCTGTTGCTTCACTTCAAAAAAAGATGAACAACCGCGCATTTTTTATGGAATGTGCATTGTTCATCTTTTATGTTCGGCAGCCCGTTCTTCTTGGTATCGCTTTCAATGATTTTCGTCAAAAAAGCGGTGTACTCACCGCTTGTTCGAATCGATTATAGCTTTTCTTTCATGATTTTGTCCAGTAAGATGTCACACCCCGCATCAATAAGCCGGTACACCTCATCAAAATTTCCAGTGAAATACGGATCCGGCACCTCGCGCAGCTTTTCATCGGGCAGCAAATCCATAAACTTAAGAATCGCAGCCTGTTCGCCGCCCGCTAACTTGCGCATATTTGCCACATTCGAATCATCCATGCCGATGACGTAATCGAACTTGACGAGGTCCTCGCTTACCACTTTGCGAGCAACCATTCCTTCGTAGCTGATTTGCCAGCTGTCCAGCAGCTTTCGGGTTCCTTCATGGGGAACATTCCCGATATGCCAATCTCCTGTGCCGGCAGAATCCACGCTGATCTTTTCCTGCAGCCCACGCTGTACAATTTTATGTCGCAGCACCGCTTCCGCCATTGGCGAGCGGCAGATATTGCCCAAACATACAAACAAGACGGATACCATGGTCCTCTCTCCTTCACGCTATAATAAATCGTCATTTTACGAGAAATCTAACTTAATGAGTATTGTTGCCTATCTTCCATTAACCCGAACTGACTTTCTTTCCATTGGCTGCCGCAGGATGACCCTCGTGCAGCGACCTTCTGGGCAATCTCCATTTATAAAGCACGGACAGCATCCGGAATACGATCACCACAACAAACAAAGCCAGCAGTTCCCATGTCTTGGTGGCGACACCAAGGCCGATGGCGACTCCTGCTATCATGGCCCAGACCGCATAGATCTCATCACGCAGCACCAGCGGTTTCCGCCCTGCCAATAAATCGCGGACCATTCCCCCGCCGCTTCCGGTAAGCACAGCAGCCACAATCACCGCGCTCATGGGGTGATTCATTTGTGTAGCATATAAAGCCCCTTGAATCGCAAAGGCAGATAATCCGATCGCATCGAACAGTGCCTCCGTTTTCTTCCAGTGCTGAATCAAACCGAGCGGCAGCACAAACGCTACAAATACCGAAATCATCGCGAGCATGATTAAATCCCCCTGGCTCCACAGGGTGGTAACCGGCACGCCGATCAATACGTTTCTTATAATACCCCCGCCGAAGGCTGTGACTAAACCCAGAACCACAACCCCCAGAATATCGTATTCCTCTTCCATAGCTACAAAAGCTCCGGACATGGCAAACGCAATGGTGCCAATGATACTGAATACGTCAAACAGATGCATGTCCAAAATTCAGTTCCCCCGCTCCCCCGTCAATTTACATACTACATTGTAGCCGTGCCTATTAAAATTGTGCAAGCATGAAAACTGCTCTATACTAGAATACAATGACAATTCTCTCGAAAAAGGAGGAATTTATATAATGAGCCATACTCGCGTCCTGATCTTTACAGGTGGGGAGTTGTCACCACGTTTCCTGGATGAAGTTCAAAACGGGGACTTCATTATAGGGGCTGATCGCGGAGCCCTCTACCTGATTGAACATGGGATCAAGCCGCACCTATCCGTTGGAGATTTTGACTCCATTCCGCCCGGCCAAATGGATCGAGTACGATCTGTGAGCGGTAAGGTAATCGACTGTGATCCGATCGATAAAAATTTGACCGACACCGAGCTTGCCTTCGAAATGGCACTGGAGCATTCCCCCGAATCCATCCTGATTCTAGGAGCTACGGGAACGCGCCTGGATCACACGCTGGCTAATATCCATATGCTGATTCGTGGACTCCAACATCATATTCCGTGTTCTATATTAGATGAGAACAATTTTATTACCCTGACGGGCTCCAGCTGCATAGTTGAGAACAAAGGGTTTACATATGTCTCCCTACTGCCGCTGACTACGGAAGTAACCGGGATCAATCTCGAAGGATTTGAGTACCCACTTCACGATGCCACATTGCGATTGGGGCAGTCTCTCGGAGTTAGCAATAAGCTGGCCGAGGACAAAGGGACGGTCCGGATCGAAGGCGGCCTGCTCCTTATTATTCAGAGTAAAGACCACTAATCATTACTATTTTGTCATCTTTGATGCAGCAATGTTAACAATCGAAATTATTGTCAAAAACCCTTGTATATCAAGGGTTTTTTCTCGTTTTCAAGTCATCGTTTGCATCTAATTCTTAATATTTTGTAACTTTTAATGATATTTTAATAATTCGCTTTCATTTCATGTGGCCCAAGGGTTTGCGCCGATTATACAAAATATAGTTGGTTTCAAATCTGATATACTCGGTTCATCGCAAAAAACAAAAACTGCTTGGAGGTAATAACAACATGAATCGACAACATTGGATTAAGAAGGCCGTAGTAATCAGCTTGAGCGCAACTTTGGGTGTAGGAGCAGTTCTTACTGTTGCACCACCGGCTCCTGTAGAAGCAGCATCGGTAAGCAAAGGATCTCAAGTCGTTAACTTTGGTAAACAATATATGGGTACACCTTATAAATTCGGAGCATCCACGTCCACGACAAGAGTGTTTGATTGCTCTTCCTTTATGAAGCATATCTTTAAAAAATACGGCGTAAATCTGCCACGCACATCCGCTGCCCAATCCAAAGTCGGTCAGGCTGTATCAAAATCGAACCTGAGAGCCGGCGATTTGATATTCTTCTCGAGCGGAAGCCGCGCAAATGGTAGAAACGTAACACACGTTGCCGTTTATATGGGCAACAACAAAATCCTGCACACTTACGGCAAGCCTGGCGTAACAATCTCCAGCCTGTCAGGCAACTGGAGCAAGACTTACCTGAAAGCCCGCCGCGTGCTGTAGTTCAATACTCCACTTGTTACTAACGAATGAAATCAAAGACCGTCTTCCACTCACGGAAGGCGGTCTTTTTTGCTTGCAGCATTGATTTCTTCCTGCGATACCAGTTTATATCCGGTTCCCCGAATCGTACGCAGCAGCTTTTGTTTGCGCCCTCTATCGATTTTCTCTCTTAGATGAAGAATATAGACATCCACCACGTTGGTACCCGTATGAAAATCGTAATCCCACACCTGTTTTAAAATATCCTCACGGGTGCATACTTGTCCCTGCCTTCTAGCCAAAAACAGCAGCAGATCATATTCGCGATGAGTCAGCTCGATGGCTTCTTCTTCCCGGGATACATTCCGGCTCAGAGGATCGATCACCAGATCTCCGATTCGGATGACTTCCTCCTGCTCCATGCGACCAGTCTGAAAAAGTTTCAGCAAATTGGCAATTCTCGCCAACAGTTCCCTTGTATCTCTGTCATCAGGGATATAGTCATGGGCACCTGCCTCCAATGCCTGAATGGCTTCATCAGAACCGTCATTTCCGATGACGATGATCGGGATCTGTTCCTTTTTGCCCGTCAGCCGTTCCACGAGATTAAAATGGTTCATACCCGGCAGTCTGCTGTCGATGAGCAGCAAGTCTGCGCCTGAGCGCTGTAAAATGGCGACCACTTCCGAATAACTCATGGCATGCCTAACCTCATAGCCCGCTTGTTTTAAAATCTCCATAACGGCCTGGGTCCGATCTTGATTGTCTGCCGCGATCAGAATTACTTTCTCCACGGGTTCCCCCCCGCTTTCAACACTTAATAATGTAAGTATGGCTGATTCATCCTGCTTTCACTCCAAAAGATGCTGGGATCACATACGATTTCCGTAGAAATACATCTTATCTCTGCAGCGGCGCTATTTTTATAATGGGATGTAGGATTAGGAAAGGGGGATATCTTCACCGATTAGCTCATGTTTAATGGGAAAGTATGTGAACACTTTGGAGGAGGAAAATAATATGCGCAACAAACTCGTGGTATGGCCACTTGTCATGGCTATGCTGATATCTATCGTATGCACGGCCGCAGGGCCGCCCGCACCGGTTTCAGCCGCAGGCGAAACAAACCTCTCGCTCGGCAAAGCCGTAACAGCAAGTGGTCAATCCCAAACCTACGAGCCGGCTAACGTTAACGATGGAAATCAAGGTTCGTACTGGGAAAGCACCAATCATGCCTTTCCGCAGTGGATTCAAGTCGATCTCGGTGATGACACCAGCATCAACCGGATCGTCCTTAAACTACCTGCCACTTGGGAATCACGGACACAAACGTTAATGGTACAAGGCAGCTCGAACGGTTCAACATTCTCAAATATCGTGGATTCGGCCGAATATGAATTCAGCCCGTCCACAGCAGGAAACTCGGTGACTATCCGTTTTGACGAAGCGAGCACGCGATTTGTTCGCCTGACCGTAACGAGTAACACGACTTGGCCGGCAGCGCAGCTGTCTGAGTTTGAAATTTATGGACCATCGGTCTCCCCGCCAACACCTCCTACGGGTAACAATATCGCGAGCGGCAAACCGATTACCGCCTCCTCAAGCACCTTCACGTATGCAGCAACCCATGCTAACGACAATGACATCCAAACCTACTGGGAAGGCGGAAGCAACCCAAGTTCCTTGACGCTCGACTTGGGAACCGATCACGATATCACCTCCATCGTGCTGAAGCTGAATCCGTCTCCAGCGTGGAGTACGCGCACCCAAACCATACAAGTGCTCGGGCATGACCAGAGTTCAACAAATTTTAGTGATTTGGTACCGGCTCAGTCTTATACATTCAATCCCGCGTCCGGCAACTTCATAATAATTCCGGTAGCGGCGACCGTGAAACGTCTACAATTGAACATAACGTCCAATTCCGGTGCACCGGCAGGGCAGATTGCCGAATTCGAAGTTTACGGCACACCCGCACAGAATCCGGACCTGACCATTACGAATATGTCCTGGACTCCAGTTTCCCCGAATGAAAACGATAACATTACACTGAGTGCTACAGTTAAAAACATTGGGGACTTGGAAGCTGGGGCTACGTCGGTCAATTTTTACTTAAATGACACGAAAGCAGGCTCCTCCCCGGTAGGTCCGCTTGCGGCAGGAACATCCTCCACGGTAACGCTTCATGCCGGAATCAAGACGGCTGGATCCTATTCCGTCAGTGCCAAGGTCGATGAGGATAATGAAATCATGGAACAGAATAACGATAACAACAGCTATTCGCATCCAGCCCCTCTGGTTATTGACGCGCTCGAAAGTTCTGATTTGATAGGAACGGTACAATGGACGCCCGCCACTCCTGTCGCAGGGAATGCAGTAGCATTTACCGTTAATCTTAAGAACCAGGGCAACAAAGCCACGGCAAGCGGATCCCACGCGATTTCCGTCGCTCTGAAAAATCCGGCCGGTTCAACGATTCAAACCTTCACCGGTGGTTATGATGGCGCGCTTGCTGCAGGTTCCTCCGCCGCTGTCCATATTCCGGGCACATGGACAGCGGAAAATGGCAGCTACACGTTAACAACATCCATAGCACCGGATGCAAACGAACTACCCGTTAAACGGGAGAACAACGTCAGCCAGGCCAATCTCACGGTATATTCCTCCCGCGGCGCCAGCATGCCATATACCCGTTACGATACGGATGATGCATTACGCGGTGGCGGGGCTCTGCTAAAGTCGGCACCGACTTTCGATCAAGCGCTCACAGCATCAGAAGCATCCGGCCAACGTTATGTAGCACTACCTTCCAACGGGTCCAATCTCGAATGGACGGTTCGGCCAGGTGAAGGCGGGGCTGGCGTAACTATGCGCTATACGATGCCGGACTCACCCGACGGCATGGGATTGACTGGCTCACTCGACGTTTATGTGAATGGCACGAAGAAAAAGACCATTCCATTGACCTCCTACTACAACTGGCAATACTTCTCCAGCGATCAACCTGCAGATGCGCCTGGTGGGGGACGCCCTCTCTTCCGGTTCGATGAAGTACACTGGAAGATGGATACGCCGCTTCAGCCGGGAGACCACATTCGTATTCAGAAGTCCAATGCCGATAACCTGGAATATGGCGTTGATTTTATCGAAATCGAGCCGGTCCCTGCGGCAATCGCCCGTCCGGCAAATTCGGTATCCGTAACGGATTTCGGTGCAACCCCGAACGACGGCCAAGATGACCTATCAGCGTTTGAAGCTGCTGTGCAGGCTGCCGCTTCAACCGGCAAGACCTTATACATTCCCGAAGGGACATTCCATCTGGGCAACATGTGGAAGATCGGTTCGGTTGGGAATATGATTGATGACATCAAGATTATGGGTGCAGGCATCTGGCATACAAATATTCAATTTACCAACCCGAATGCCGCTTCTGGCGGGATCTCGCTTCGGATCACGGGCCAGCTTGATTTCAGCCATATCTACCTCAACTCAAATCTTCGGTCACGTTATAATCAAAATGCAATCTACAAGGGATTTATGGATAACTTCGGCACCAACTCCAAAATTCACAATGTGTGGGTCGAGCACTTTGAGTGTGGATTCTGGGTAGGCGATTATGCGCATACCCCAGCCATAATTGCGGAGGGTCTGATCATTGAAAACAGCCGAATCCGTAATAATCTCGCGGACGGGGTCAATTTTGCCCAAGGAACCAGCCATTCAACTGTCCGTAACAGCAGCATTCGAAATAACGGAGACGATGGTCTCGCCGTATGGACGAGTAACGTGAATGGCGCACCTGCGGGCGTTAACAACACCTTCTCCTATAACACCATCGAAAATAATTGGCGCGCAGCAGCCATCGCATTCTTTGGGGGAAGCGGACATAAGGCTACTCACAACCTGATTGTTGACACCGTAGGCGGTTCCGGTATTCGAATGAATACCGTGTTCCCGGGATACCATTTCCAGAACAATACCGGCATTCTGTTCTCCGATACAACGATCATTGGGAGTGGAACCAGTAAAGACCTGTATGATGGGGAGCGCGGCGCAATTGATCTGGAAGCATCGAATGATGCAATCCGCAATGTCACGTTTACCAACATCGATATCCTGAACACCCAGCGTAGTGCCGTTCAGCTTGGTTATGGCGGCGGTTTTCAGAACATCGTATTTAACAACATCCATATTGACGGTACGGGGCTAGACGGGATCACATCCTCAAGATTCTCGAATCCTCATCCAGGTGCGGCGATTTACACCTATACGGGCAATGGGTCGGCAACATTTAACAATCTGACAACAGAAAATATCGCTCATCCTGATCTGTATTTCATTCAGAACGGCTTTAATTTAATTTTGAATTAAGGATTGGGGATCAACATGAAAAGGAGTGGGCCTGTGAGGCCCACTCCTTTTGTGCGTTTACGATTATTGATGAAACACTTTTGCTCTTGTCCTTGTGATTACCCACCAACGTATTGATTGTACAGCGACCTGGCCTTGGCGATATCCGATGTGCCATGCACCAGGGTTCTGCCGTCCCGGAATATAACCAAACGATGTGGATTCACCTGATAGATGATCATATACGGCGTTACGGTTGCTTTTCCATGATGGAGCCTGTTCAATCGATCGGCCATTTCATCCAGCTGAAGCTGCAGCGGTCTGGCTGGCCTAATCTGTACCGTATCCCTGCCACACAACACCTCGCTTTTATCCGCGTGTTCAGCCGTCAAGTAAGGATATTTCGGATGCTCCCCGCATGTGGGGCAGTCCGATTTTTTCGCTCGGTCCACGCCAAACTCCACCCGTTCATTACGCCATAAATCGAACGACAGCATCTTTTTTCTAAGAGCATGTCGGTGTCCTGACAAAAGCTTCATCGCTTCCATCGTTTGATGGGCAACGACCATCTGTACCGCTTGCGGAAGAATTCCGTTAATGTCGCAGGTGTCACCACCCAAAGGAATCGTTCCAAGCAGACAGTTCAAGCATGGCGTCTCTCCCGGCAAGAATGTGTAACTCATGCCTGAACTTCCCACGCAGCCTCCGTAAATCCACGGGATTCCATGCTTAAAACCGATGTCGTTCAGAATCAGCCGGGTCCCGAAATTATCGGTAGCATCCATCATCAAATCAACGCCTTGACAGAGTACCGACAGTTCCTGGGCACGTACATCCATAACGATACCATCCACGATACCATCCGAATTAATTTCGGATAACCGTTTAGCCGCTGCTACGGCCTTCGGTAATCGATCGATCGCATCCTGTTCGGTAAACAGCTGCTGACGCTGCAGATTGCTCCATTCCACGTAATCCCGATCCACGATCGTTACATGCCCGACACCTGCGCGAACCAAAGTTTCAGCTATAGCGCTTCCCAGCGCCCCAGCACCAAGAACGAGCACGTGACTGTCCCGGATACGGAGCTGGCCCTCTTTTCCAAATGGCGTAAAGCGCTCTTGCCTAGAATACCGATCTTCTCGTTCCTTTTTCATTGTTACATCACGGTCCGGGGACCCCGAGGCTGCCACGAAGAGAGACTGTGTACGATTTACTTCCTCCCTGTTATCGCTTAAATCAGACATGAATTTTCCTCCGATCAATATCTGCAAATCTTCTAACAAAAGATGACGTTCACGAAGTTTTTTGACGACGACGACCCATGATTGAAAATACCCATCCCACGAAGAGGATGGGCTGTTTAACTATTGCAACCTAGTATTTAGCGCCTTCTCCATTATACTGCGATGACGCAGAATCCAGGCCGCACTCCGTGCCCTCCAGGCTATCCCCCATAGAAGGCCTTCCGTTTCCGGCGTGACCTGTAACTCGATCGCTTCCTCTGCCGTTTCCCTTACGACCACTTCAACGATCATCTCAAAGAGGGCGGCCCTACTAGTTGGATCGAGGCCATATGCGTCAACCAATAAGCGGAGCTGCCTTGCACGAACCTCTGCATTTGGCAAACCAACCCTTTCAGCTACATCATCATCATGCAGCTGCGGAAATAGCCAACATACGCGGGCTAGTTCAAGAAACGGATGTACAGGGCCAGCGTATTCCCAGTCAATTAATGCAATCGGCCTCCCATCACGGGTAACCATATTCCAAGGGGCAATATCACCGTGGCTGTATACAACCCTGGTGTCACCCAGTTTACGCAGGAACCATGGCTTCCAGACAAGCCCGGGTTGGGGTTTAAATGTAGCAGAAGCGTCATGAAGCTGCCGTAATAATTGTCCTACTTCGATGATACCTTCGTCGCTCCATGGCCCGGGATGAACAAATTCGCCTTCGATATAACTTAACATCTCTTGGCCTTTCTCATTACATCCTGAACCTATAATATCCGGAATCGATGTAAACCCTGATTGCCTCAAATGCCTCAACAAAGAGTGTACAGCCGGAGTCCAAGCTCCGGCTGGGCGGTACACAATCTGGCCCCGCCGTATAACCGACTTCTCGGGAGAGAGCATGACGTCTTCTCCCTGATTTAAGTTATTTTCCCAATTCATTTTAGTACGGCTCCCTTTCAGAAGGGAATTACACGGGTTCATGGGGCTATGGATGCGAATCCCCTTCATATAATGATGCCCCGATGGATAAGTCCATGTCTTCCATCAACAACTCCTCCGTTCATTTCAGGTTGTTTCTAGCATATCATAAATGCACTTATACCATAAAACATAAAGTATAAAGCATAAGGCATATACCATACGATATACGAACGATATACGATATAACATAAAACATAAAACATAAAACATAAAACATAAAACAAATAAACCGTAACCGTACGCCCCATTTTGCGGATATACATAAGGAGGACAGGCAGCAATCTGCCCATCCTCCTTATGGAATACTAATAAATTTATGATAATCAAAGTTTCATTTGTCCTGGCAGAGAGCTGGATTCTGATCCTGATATGAATCAGGAATTCTGGTTGGACCAGTCTTCGACGTTCCAGATCTTGGTCACCCAATCCTCATAAAACTCAGGTTCGTGGGAAACCAGCAGGATTGTGCCTTTATATTTTTTCAAAGCACGTCTTAGTTCTTCCTTAGCCACAACATCAAGGTGGTTCGTCGGTTCGTCAAACAGAATCCAATTGCTTTCGCGCATCAGAAGTTTACACAGACGGACCTTGGCTTGCTCTCCGCCGCTAAGTGCCTTCAATGGACGGGTAATATGCTCGTTTTTGAGCCCGCAGCGAGCAAGCGCTGCACGAACCTCGTGCTGGTTCAAGTGTGAGAATTCGTTCCACACATCATCAATCGGCGTAATATTCCCTGGACGTACTTCCTGCTCAAAATAAGCAGGCACCAGGAAATCCCCTTGATACGTCTTCCCGGAGAGCGCCGGGATTTTGCCTAATATGGTCTTCAGCAGCGTTGATTTACCTACGCCATTACAGCCAACAATGGCAATTTTCTCTCCTCGCTCGATCAGGATATTCATTTTGGGGAGCAATGGTCGATCATATCCGATCTCAAAATCGATCCCCTCGAATACCGTTTTACCACTAGCACGGGATTCCTTGAAGTTAAACACAGGTTTAGCTGCTTCCTCGGGGCGGTCAATCCGCTCCATACGATCCAGCTGCTTCTCCCGGCTTTTCGCTCGGCCAGAGGTGGAGTAACGGGCCTTGTTCCGCTGAATGAAGTCTTCCTGCTTCTTGATGAATTCCTGCTGCTTCTCGTAAGCATCAATATGCTGGTTCTTATTGATATCGGCCATTTCCAGGAACTTCTCGTAGTTCGCTGTATAGCGAGTCAATTTTGCAAATTCCAAATGATAGATCACATCCACCACCTGGTTCATAAATTCCGTATCATGGGATATCAAGATGAAAGCATATGGGTATTGCTTCAAATATTGAGTGAGCCAATCAATATGCTCAACATCCAGATAGTTGGTGGGCTCGTCTAACAACAGTACATTGGGCTTCTCCAGAAGAAGCTTTGCAAGCAATACTTTAGTACGCTGTCCCCCACTTAATGTTGCTACATCGCGATCCAAGCCAATGACGGATAACCCAAGACCATTCGCCATCTCTTCAACCTTTACGTCCAACATGTAGAAATCCCCGATATCCAGCTGCTCCTGAATTTCACCCATTTGTTCGAGCAGCAGCTCCAACTCTTCGGGAGAAGCATCACTCATCTTATTGGTGATCTCCATCATTTCTTTTTCCAGCTCTAGCAGAGGCAGGAAGGCATCCTTCAACACATCACGAACCGTTTTGCCAGGTGTCAGCTTGGTGTGCTGATCCAGGTATCCGTACCGGATCTTCGGTGTCCACTCCACCTTGCCGCTGTCTTTTAACAGCTGCCCGGTCAAAATATTCATTAGTGTTGATTTGCCTACGCCGTTTGCTCCAACCAAACCAACATGTTCGCCTGCCAACAAACGAAAGGATACATTCTTAAATAGAGTACGTTCCCCGAAATTATGTGATACGTTCTCTACAGTCAATAAACTCATGGCTATAGTAACTCCTGTCTGTATAAAATGAACTTATTTCATGTTAATTTAGCGAAATATACACAGTCAAGAGTTTATTGTATCACATCCTGGAGTCCGGCAGAAACCATAACTTTCAGAGATTATAGAACACCGGGATTAGAACAGCTTTTCTCCTGATAACCTGCTGCCGCTGCCTCCTTGGCACTCGGAAACACTTCTTCCACCCGATAGTTGTATTGGCAGACATCGCGATAATAATATTTGAGTCCCCTGCTATCCACACCTCCGAAATAAACCGGAGCTTTAACGAGTCTGCCGCCTCCAAGGGCATAGTTATTATAATACTGATCGCCCAGGGGAATACCTTGAATAAATGCCATCATACCGATATCATCAATCGTATTCACCCACTCTTCCTGGGATATCAACGGAAGTGCGAACGTATAGGATACTCCGTTTCGGAGCGCCACTTGGTTGTGCCGCTGTATGTAATAAGCCAGATGATCTTGAACGGTATTCACAATCGTGATCCGCCTAACTTGTTCAAACCTATCTTTATCTTCCAGCAAAGCTACACCCGTCCTGCCAGTCAGATCCTCCCGAAATCCAGAGTGCCAGATGGAGGAGCCTCCACCTGATTCATACACCTGAACGAAGGAATCCAATGTAAACCGGATGCTGTTGCCCCTGCCATCATTCCAGGCATAAGGGATTTTGGGCGTCCATCTGTGCTCCATGAGCTCCTCCCCATACGCGTTGGTGAAAGTTTGCGAAACATACATATAATACCCGTCATAATCCAGCACAACGATAGCAGGAATATACCACCACAAGGCAGTCTGCGCAGCCGGATCATCCGCGATCCCCATATTGATGTACAGCGTCTGAGAAAAGGACTCCAGCGCTCGCTCTTTGTCCGCACGCATGAACTTTAAAGAATCATATGCCGACTCTTTGTCCTGGGTCTCATTATCGTTCAGCATCATCCCACCGTCTTGGACGGCTGTGCGCAGAGCTGCCGAGTATTTCATTTCTACGTACCGGACATCCTCCAGACTCTCGGCATGCATGCCCAGAATAATAAACATGGGGAAAAACACGGCGGTGAATACGATGGCAAGATCAGTAATCTTCATTCAGAACCAAGCCTCCGTATGGGAATGCGATTGCTGCTTTTCCACCTGAATTTGATCCGGTCAGCGCATCGAACATGATCAGTCCGGGTGTTCGATTCAGAGAACTGACACTTACCTGGAAGTGATCTCCGGCCGTTAAGCGATATCGGCGTCTATCATCGTGTTTATCAACATTCGACTCCGGGAACAAATATCCCATAACATCTTCCTGATAGTAAGCATCATATACGACGGAATAACGATTCAGGAATGTACCAGGATCTGAAGGATCCCCATATTCCGGGTGGTACTTCTTGTGGTGGTGCTCCATCTCCACATTGTAAATGTTCCCGGTGGCTGCCAGCTCTTGCAGGAAGTCATTGTACATGATCGGAGTAATATACCCCTTCGTACGAACACTGTCCACGAATTTGGTGACGGATTGATAAACAACAAGTCGTGACAGATCATCCTGTCTTCTGGCCATCTCACCTGCGGGAACCAAGTACAGCAGAAGAAGTGCCAGAAAGGCAGCAAACCATTTCGAAACCGAGTTTGACATTGCTGTTACCTCACTTTAACAAACTGGATGCTTTCCACATCTCCATTGATTCTCCGAACGTACTCCGTAGCATAACGGGCGTTCATATCAATGATCGAGAGATCCAGCTCCTCCGGATTACTTCCTGATCGGAACAGTGCTCCATCCACATACATATTGAAGCCGCCTGCTTGAACCTCTCGCAGCGTGAATAATACTTCGCTCCCCTTATAAATGAGCTTCCTGTTCTCGTTCGTCATCTCTACGGTGATCACACCCGCATGCTGCTCCTGAGTCATTCTCCCTGCGGCTGATATACCGCCATCAACCATCGTATGAATATGCAATGCATACAGGGCTGCGCTAAGAAATAATGCCACCCCTGCTGCCATTTCCAGCGCGCTTATCGTTTGTTCACGCAAGGCAAGTCACCTTTCCATTCATAACTATTGATCAAACTTGATGCCTCTGATCACGTTGGAATCATCCTTAACGATGGTGGCCTTGAATTTCCCGCTTGGATTGACGTACTCCGGGCTTTTCTCATCCATAACGTGTTCGATATTTCCCTGTCTTGAATCCGGATTGGGAATCGAACCGTCCTTCTCCAACACATTGCCGTACCATTGCCCTGCTTTATTTTTGCCTGTTGCTATGAAAACGCCAAATTGATCCTTGTCCTTGTATTTGCGCAGTGCGTTTGTCACCTGAGAACCGCTGATGGTTGTTCCGTCATATACGGTAAATGCTGCCTGGGACAGCTCTGTCTGAATATCTGAAAAGTTGTTCTGAGCGGTTTTGGTTGCCTCCTGCGCCGAGATAAACAAAATAACAACAATGGTAATCAAAGCAATGGTCAGAAATATACCTGCTGCAACCTTTAAAGCGGATGATGCATTATTCATTGAAATCTCCCTCATTCTTTTATTTATTTTTTAAATCTACTGATCTAATTCCAGTTGACCCATCCTCGTGTCGTTATAATCGTTGAATTTGCTCATAGTACGTTTCCATCTGGGAGAAACTCATGCCGATTAGCGGAATGACAAGATACATAAAGATCAGCGCATACATCGGAGTAAAACCGATCATTCGCCCCCATGCGGCCTTCGTGTCGATCATCGCTTCATATTCCTGCTTGCGCTGCTCGAAACTGAATATCATTTCTCCATCGATATCATCAAAAACATCCTTGATCGGTACTTTATCCACCGCAAGCAGCAGCTTGTCCACGAGCCGCTGAAATTCAGGAAACCAGACGTCTTCCTTCAACTCCAGCAAAGCCAACTGTGCGCCATGTTCGTAATGAAGCAAGCTTTTTTGAATGGGAATTTTAAAAATAACGGCAAACCGATTAAGCCATTCTAATATGCCCTCAACCGAGATTCGCTCCATTCCACGCAATATAGAGACGACCGTCTGAAATTGATAAATTTCATGCCGCATTTCCATATTGCGAACTTTCCGGTGAAAATGCAGCAGCCATAATGGCGCCGCATATGCAGCCACACCTGCCAGAAAGGATAGGAGCAACTCCCACCATTTCAAATACTCGCTATCATAGCGCTGCAGTTTAGTCATAATTCGATCGGTTGTGATTTCAACTTGTTCTTTGGTCAATCCAATAGGGTCTGTCTCACTGACCATCTGTTTGATCTGATCATCGGTTGCATCCGGCGACATATGCAATTGTTCCATTAGCAGCCGATCACGCTCAACCGTTTCTTCTGCCTGCCGACGCTCGATCTCATTCATCTGGCCGAACAGGGAATGGTTCAGGGAAACGGGGACATACAGCAGATGATGTTTTGCCTGCACATGCAGGCCTGCTGCCAGCGATAACGACAGGAAGAAAGCCAGGAGGAAAAACGTCACCCTTCTGATATAGAGCCATTCGAACTTGATTCTCGCGTTGCTTTCCTTTAGTAACCGTATCTGCCTGTCATATTTCACCGTACCGGGTGTCGGAGCCATCACCTTCACAAGCCAGCGCATAACAGGAATTCGGTACATCCTTTCTTCCAAGGTCATTTTCTGAACCTCAGCGCGGTAATCCGTTTCTCGATTTTGCTGGAGCTTCTGAAGCAAGATATAAGAAATGAGAATAATGACATAAATGGATATCTTGGTCATATACCCAAGCTTGCTCATATAAAACACATCCATCGATGGAAAACTGCTTCTGGCCCAGCGTTCAATCGGTTTGGTGAAAAAGACCGGCGCCAACGCAATCACATTCAAGCCCTTCATTAAATAATCCAGCTTGTCTCTGCGCAATATTTCCAATTGGATCTCCTTGGTCAATCCGCTTAGTCCATGCAGATAGATTGAGCCTTGTTTTCTCGCATGATCGCCAAACTCCATGACCAGATGTGAAATACCCGCAAACGCTTTAAGATATCGGTTCGGCGCTACCTCATAATACCTCTCCAACTCGTCATCAGGATCGTGGGATACCAAAGCATTGTAGATCCGATGGGCATGCATAGAGATTTCATGTCCAGAAGTCTCCGCCCCCTCGTACAAAGCTTCCTCTACCATTCCATGCTGCTGATAGTGATGGCGGACGGAGGAGAACAATTCAACCGATTGGATAAGTAGTTTTCGTTCCAGTCGGTTAATGAACATCTCAATGAGCATATTGTTAATAACCGCTGCTGCGAGAATAACAATGATAATAAACCCCAAGTCCGGATGACTCCATATAAGAAGCATGGCGGTTAACCCGATCGTGCCGGTTATCGCCAAGGCTAGCCTCACTGTTTCAAACCGGAGTGATATTTCGTCGTAAGGATGCATGATCGCGATCCGCTGTCTGATCCGTTTAAGATAGGTTTTGATTAGCGGGAGCTTCATCCCATACATATAGGCCAATTGAAACCATTGCCGGTACATCCCCCGCAAGGATCTCACCTCGCCCGCATCCACCTTGACGGAAGTTACCTCACGATCCCCTCGTCTCCTGTTCATCCACGACATGATACCGAATGTGATGGAGAACAGTGCCAGAGATATGATTAAAATCAGTATTAACACATCTTTAGAGGTCACTTTTGTTCCCCCCAACCCGAAGCCAGAAACACTCTGAATTCTTCGGCATCTTCCGGATGCATCTGCTCGGACATTTCACGAACACTGCTTTCGGATAACTTGGCGGCAGCGATATAGGCACCGTCCCGGTATTCAATTACATTACGGGATACGAAATAACTTAATTCGTTCAATCTCCGCATATGTTCTGCACTAAGCTGAAAATACTCCTCCATGCTGCTCTTCCAGCGTTTTTCCGAAGTTCCCTCGAATGGTGGCAGGGATCCCTTCTCAACCGGGATGCACTCTGTAATACGCTCTATGTAACGGTTACCGTCAGCGTCTCTTCTAAGATGAATATCAAAGTTGATCACGCTGACCACCTGCTGCTCAGCAATATGCTCTTGCCTGAAAACGCCGCTCTTGAGTAAGGAGTTACGCAAGGATTGTACAAGGTCTTTGAATGTCTTGGCATGATGGGTAAACACGGTAAACAAACTTGCCACTTGAGACATCTGTATCATCCATGACGCAACCTCGTCACTGGCAACCTCACCAAGAATATTAACGGTACCGTCCGTTTTCTTCTGCAGATCCAGACCTGCCTGCCCACTAATATGCTCGGTTTCCCTGAAGCTGAGAATATTCCTGCGGCTGTAGATTTTCCTTAAATGCAGCTCAAAGGCCATCTCCTGAACCCGAAGAGTATAAGACGCATAAATATGACCCACCATCGCCATGAGCAGCGTTGTTTTTCCGGATCCCTGAGCACCGGTGATTGCCGTAATCCGGCTGCCTTTCATTAAATACCTCAACAAACCGATCACCAATTCGGAGCCGTTTCCCGTAATTAACTGATCCAGCGAAGCCTTGGGCAGATCAAACTTGCGGACAAAGAACGCCCAGGACTCGGCAAATGGGGGCCGGACCACAACGACCCTGGAGCCATCCTTCATTTCATTCACTTTATAACCGCTGGCTTCCGAAAGCTGCCCAGGATGATTGTATTTGTATATGTTTTGACATACCCTCTTAAGTTCCAGCATCGAACCAAATGATAAAAAAGCTAGATGCAGCGACACCCCTCGATAAAAAATCCACACACTCTCACAGCCTGTTGCTGGCGATTCGGGATGCGAAAAACTTAGCCCCAGAAACTCATCCTCGGAGTGAAAAATGTCCTGCCCGCTGTCACGATTAACAGGAATGCCACTAACGCCGCCACTGATCCCGTCAATCCGTTGATCCCTGATTTCATCCACAACGGAAAAGCCTTTGTACTGCTGATATATGCGCTGAACGACGATGTCCAGCTTCTCCGGAAACAAGAGCGGACGCTGCTCTGACTCATAGATATATGCGATGTCTTCCGCAGTAACCGCATAGACGCTGCCCTCTCCATAACCTGGAATCACGCGCGGCTCTGCAAGATCATACGTTTCAAGAAGTACGGATAGAGCATCCTCTCCGTGCCTCTGCTTATACAGGTATAATATGATCTCGAATTGATCCTGGGCTGTTAACTCGGTCAGGTTTTCGAACGGAATGGCTGCATGAATGTTGGACTCGTTCAAACCTAGGTCTCTTACCAGGAGCTGCTTTAAAAAATCCTTTACATACGCCTTATCCAGCACATCTCCGGAAACGCAGCCCTTGAGGGCACTTCTCAATTCGCTTCGCTTGTTCAGCCTGCGGCGATACTCCTCTTCGTGCAACCCTAAATCAGACAACTGGCTGTGCGTCAGCTGATGGAGGCTTTCTTTAACAAACGCAGTCATAGCTTCAAGAGAATAGGGGTCCGATCCCCGCGAAATCGTAGCCGCCGGTTTTCGGGTATCCAAATAACGCAGATATACAAACAGCAATACAAACAAAATCATGACGATGATCCATATCGTATTCAAGGAATTACCCAAGAGCATGCAGGCCTCCCAGTTTCGAACCGCCAGCAGGAAGACCAAGCTGTTCAGCCACGGCATCCGCCAGATTACGAACCGCATTATACAGTGAGCTCATGCGTTTCAGGTCAGCGCCTCCCCGGCTTCGCTGCATGTAGGGCATAACTGAGCGCATATTCCATGCATCCGTCATCCCGGAACAATACGGAACACCGAGTACCGTCGTCTTGATGCCAAAGCGGCGCTTGATATTTTGCAGTGTACAATGGCTATCCCGGTCATATTTGCCGACGATATACAAGCATGCCTTGTCACTCACTTCTGGAGGCAACCTCTCCTGTTCAATCGCACTCTCCAGGATATGCAAATTCTGATTCAAACCAACTACGATTAAGTCTGCCGCTTGAAGTATCGCCCGATCTGCCGCACCAGGAACTCCATTTCCTGCATCGGCTACCGTGATGTCGTAACTTCGCTTGGAGGACTCCATAACTCTGGTCATAAGTTCTGCCTGTTTCCTGTCCTCCGCATTTCCTGTTGCATGTATAGCATCGGCAGACATGGGTTTCGGTCCACATAAAAGATCGAGCCGATCAGACAGGAGCGGCAAGGTATAATTGCGTACATTCTCTGGGCTCAGTCGCCCGCTTGCACGAAGCCGTTCCAAGGCATCCATTCCGGTATCTTGAAATGCCGTCATATAATCTAATGCTTCCTGTTTATAGGTAAAGGCTTGCTCCACTCGTTCCCCTGCATGTCCACCATGGGCGAGGAGCACTTTAACCTGATATTCAAGCGCCAATACGATAGGTAAGCTCGAAGCCAACACCGTACTGCCACTGCCGCTCTTCAAGGGACTCCATACAGCAATCAGACTCATGCATGCCTCCTTCCTGCTTGCCGAAGTGCCCGGCGAATATGCCGCTGCTCCATTTCCGTTAAAAGGCGGAGAAGTTCAGTAAGCGCTCGTTTATACTGTCTGGACAATGGCTTGATGCCCAATCTTCCTGCATGTTCATTTTTTATTTTCAAGGCGAAAAACAATTCATCCCATGGCATTTTCACAGGAGGACCCAGCCACTGAATCCGGCTGTCTTCCAGATAGCCTTCAATGTAGGTTTCATCCATCAAATCTTCAATGACCTGAACATATACCCGGTGGAACGGCGGTAGCGGAGCATCTGTTCTTGAAGCTCTCAGTTCATCAAGCAAAGCCGTACTCTTACGCAGTCCTGTTACCTCAAACCCGCTAACCCAAACATGGGCATCTGCTGTATCCCACTGCATCTTGTCCAGGAATTCCGTCTTCTCCACGTCCATGACGATATAGTCATATTTCCTCTCGTCTGTTTCCTCCAGATAGTCCATCAGCGACGTATAGTTCTCAAATCCGGTTGCCACGTCGAATCCGGCAAACTCCATAACCGGCAGCTGTGGATGTATCACGCCTATGCAATGTTTGTACTTCGCATCAATCGCACCATCCACGAGCAGTACTCTATTGTCTCCATTGGCTAATATTTTGCACATATAGAGGAGCATGTCGCTCTTATCACAGATGCCTGTAAATATCCACGTCTTCACTTTGATTACACTCCTTCAGTTACCGTCTGTTCTTCGGGGTTCGCCTTGTCTTACTAAGGACTTGAGAATATCAACTCCGCTTCTGGTGATTCCTTATCACTGCTATTCTGGGATTCTGGCGAGCCGGATGATCCCAAAATTTGCTCCGCTTCTGAATCCCGCTCTTCACGGATCGGAGTCTCTGTATTGGACTCATCGTCAGAACGGATGTCAGCGGTATTCCATTCCGTATCCGTTGAAGATTTTGCTTGGGGGCTTATGTTGGACGCAGGACTCCAGGAGTCCGGACTCCTTGCACCGCTAGCAAAGATCGAGTTATGATGCATGTCAGATACCTGAGCCTGCTGATTCGGTTGAAGCTTCTTTAAATCCTCTTCCAGCGTGTTTCGCAGCGTAATCTCGAAAAACTTCTCAGCTTTCTTCACAATATTCGGGTTGCTTGTAATCAGCTTCGTTACTTCAGCGTTCGGAGGATAGTTAGGAATCGCTCTATCTTGCAGCTCCGGCTCTACATAGGTGAGTGCATAAAGCGTTGCATCATGCAGATAAGCATCCACCAAAGCGCTGGAAAGCAATAAAATCTCCTGTTCGCTTAACGTCGTCCAGAACGCCGGATTTTGAAGCTTGTCGATCTTCTTTTTGGATAAAATGATGTAATCCTGTCCGGTAGGAAATTGAACCCTTACATCGATCACATCCCCTTGGCGTAAATTGCTTGGCAGATATACGGACTTCATCTCCCGATGACGGAGATCAGACGGTGTCGGCTCTTCTTCAAAGAGCATCGAGCGGGTAATCGGTGTTCCCTGCAGCAGCTCGATCTTAGCCCCCTTCCCTGCGATCTCTTCCTTGACCGAGAACAGATTGCCGGAAGAACCGTCATCAGGCAAACGCACTTCCTTAATATCCTTCGCATCTATGAAATGACCAGGCGGAATATCTTTTAACGGAACCCATGCAACCTTCATTGAATTGAGCTGCTGCAGCTGTGTCTCTTCAAGCTCCGTGATTCGCTGCTCGTATTTAGTACGCTCTACATTCTGCTGCTCTTTATAACCGTGCACATAATACATCATTGCGCCAGCACATACGGCACCCGTTACGGCTGCGCCGGCAAGTCCAGCAAATATCAGTTTGCGGCTGCGCCTCCTGATAATCGGCATTGCTTCATCTCCTTCAGTTCAAATGCGGTTAATTCTTAAGAAACCTGAATCTTCGCTTCCTTTCTGCCGGCGGCAAGTAGTCCTGAAATAACTGTGCAAATGCCTCCCTGCTGCTGTCCGGTACTTCAAACGGATCCAATTGCAGGGGTAAAGAATAAACTTTATTCGTTCCTAGCGTTCTTCTCATCTCTTGAATTGTTTCTTCTCCTGCAAGAGGCAGTGCATAGATCCTTGCCGCCTGTGGGTGTCTTAACAGCATCCGGGCCAGCGTCACCACATCATGCTGTCGCCACTCCGCTCCTGATCCGATAACGATAGGCAGATCGGCCCGAAGGAACTCCTCAAGCCGTTCGCTGTCCCGATATGCTCCCAAATCCAACACAACTGCATCGTAGCTGCCTCCGAGCAGCGAAATAACTTCCGTTCTGGCCGTTTGCCGCCAGAAATGAATCCCGTTGATTTCGAATTTTCGGATAGATCCAAGCTTCCCGCCCTCGGCAATTTCCTGAATCCGGGTAAAGGCGGTGGATTTTGCGCTCATTTCCACGATCGCTACCTTCCCGTACCTTGATGCCAAGTAATGGCCAAATGCGATACAGCTATGCGTTGTTCCTACACCGGCCGATGTCCCCAATACGGCCGTCACAAGCGTCCCGGCTAGCGTGTTGGACTGAACACCCGCAATATTCGCAGTAATCGACTGCTGCCTGTTTAGTGCTGAACGAACCTCTACTGTGGATTGATATCGGTGCTCCGGAGCATACTGCAGCAGCTTTCGGATAACGGGCACAAGCTCTCTTGGTAAATCACCCCGAATATGTCGCTCCACGCCCGTTATCCATTCACTGAATTTGCCTCCGGTTGAGAGATAAAGCAGAAGCGCACCAAGTCCATACAGGTCCGATCTCGCATCGCTTTGCCTTCCTCCGTATTGCTCCGGCGCTGCAAATCCAACCGTGCCTAGCTTGACCGTATCCTCGCCACTCTCCTGTTTATAACTTCTCGCGATTCCAAAATCGATGAGTCTAACCTCCAGCTGATCGGTCAGCATAATGTTCGATGGCTTTAAATCTCGGAATATAACCTGAGGTTCGTGATTATGGAGATACTCCAGAACATCCAGCAATTGCTCGATCAGTTCCATAATGAAGTCCGGATTCACATTTCCCCGATATCCTCGGAAGTACTTCTCCAATGTCATGCCCTGAATATAATCCATAACTAAATAGGTGTAGCCGGTATCCTGAACATGAAAAAAATCGACAATACGGGGCAGCCGCGGGTGACTGAGTTTAATCAGAAGCTGTGCCTCATCCTGAACGGCGCGCTGCATACCGGGTTCAGACAAGCTCTCTTTCACTGCCCATTTCTTCCCGGGCAGTTTCTGATCCTCGGCTAGATATACACAGCTCATGCCCCCTTCACCAATCACGCGGTCAATCACGTAACGCTCGCCCAACACTTCCCCATGTACCAATCTGCAAGGCTGATTCATGTCAACGCCCTCTCCTCTGACTTACAAGCACAACAAAAAAAAGGAAAGCACTCCGCCTCATCACTGAATTGTGATGAATAGCGGGATGCTTTCCCTAATGTTGTCGTTGGTTAATTTTGGAATCATTATAGAACAAGTTACATTCACTTGTAAAGACTTTTTTAATACTTAATCATATATAGCGTAATCTCGTCCCGATTATGGAACAGCTGCTTCGCTCCCTGAATCTGCATTCTGGACTCTTCAAACACCGACATGATTTCTTTTACCAGCGCCATCGGTTTCTTAGTCAGCAGCTTCACCGTAATAACAGCAGTACCGCCCGTTTGAAGGCTGTGCAGCAGCCCGGTCACCATTCTGGCCATTTGTTTAGGACTCCAGCTCATATCACACACCAACAAGTCAAACTCAGAATCTCTAAACGATACGTCCGCTGCATTCTTGTGAATCACGCGGAGGTTTTTATGACCATCGAGTGATGGATGCATTTTCGCCGGATCAACTGCCGTAACTTGCAGGCCGCGCTCCAATAGAAAGGATGTCCATCCGCCAGGCGCCGCTCCGATATCAACTGCCTTGCGGAAGGAATCAAACGGAATCCCGAACTGTTTCTCCGCCTCAAGGAGCTTGAATTTGGCTCTTGAGATTTGTCCCTCTTCCCGTTGAAAGCGGACGGCGCCTCCGTTCCAATCCGACAGGTTGTCCTCCGGCCGCGACACGCCAACATACCAGACGCTGTCAGCAGCGAATAGTGAAATAATCCACTCCGGTGCCTGAACCGTGTATTCAATTTCTAGCGCAGCCAAACGATGCTGTAATTCATCTCGAAGCGCCGCCGGGTTTTCCTTCCACGAGCTGTTCTCCGTCTTTCGGATCTGGATGGATACGCGGCTGCTGCCGATCTCCTCCTGCTTCATGACATGCTGAGCGACCGCATGCAATGCTTCGGCAGCGGTATCGGCCGCTACCTCCAGATGTACCGGAAACAAATGCCGCAGAAAAATTGGCGGGGAAGACGTAATTAGCCGCTTCGCCTCCTCTTCGGAATGGCCGAGTGTCGCCAAAAACACCTCGCCCGGCATCATCATCGTGCTCTTTAAACTGCCAAACATCCGGCGCAGCTCTTCTTGGGCGTAGGGAGCAAAACCATGGTTTGCTGTGCATACCCACTTGCTGTGAAAATCCCGGTGATTTTGATTCTGTTCCTCATGCTCTTGCATCACATTTAATTCATCCAAACGGATTAACCTCCAGAAATAACTTTGATCCAGGGACGTCCGCCATCCCATTCCAGCTGAGCGTCGATATCATAAGTTTGTTTGATAAGTACATGGTTTAATACTTCTTCTTTTATTCCCGCACCCGTTAAGCGGCCGTCTTTCATGAGCGCCACATGAGTAAATAAAGGGACAATCTCCTCGATATGATGCGTGACGTACACAACCGTAATTTCGCGCTGCCTCAGGTTGTGAATCTCCTGCAGCATCTTCTCCCGTTCATACAAATCCAGGCCGGCACAAGGCTCATCCATAATCAGAATCTTCGGATCGGCCATGAGGGAGCGTGCCAACATCACCTTTTTCCGTTCACCTTGGGACAATGTCCCGAGAGGCTGCTCCGCCAGATGGCCGAAATTCATTTCTTTCAGCAGGGAATAGGCTAGATTCCTGGCCTCTTCCGGAATGTCCTGGTAGAAGCGCAGAAAGGCATACGCGCCTGTTGCCACAACCTCCCAGACTGGGTCGCTCAGGGTCAATTTCTCTAATAATGACTGGCTAATATAGCCAATGGACTTCCGGACCTCCCGAACGTCGCATTGTCCGTAAACATGACCCAGGACCTCAACACGCCCACGGGAAGGAAACATATATCCTGTCATCATTTCCAGCAGCGTCGTTTTGCCAGATCCGTTCCTGCCCAAAATGGCCCAGTTCTGTCCCGGCTTCATCTCGATACTAACATCATCCAGAATATGACGGCTCCCTCTGACAAGCGAAACATGCTGTAACGAAATCACGGCCTCACACTCCTAACAAAACTTACGATATCCTGCACGGAACCCATCCGGTACAGCACCTCCGGCGCGGCGAGGGGACTCGACTGAATAGCCAGCAATGCAGGAACGCTGCGAATTTGATACCGTTCCACAATGCCCGGTAGAAAGTTAACATCGGCTTCGAGCAGCTGTACATCCGGCACCACATGTTCCACAATGTCGATCATCTTACGCGCAGCGGCACATGTGCCGCATAATGGCGTATGTAAAAATACGATGACAGGCTCCGCATTCGCATCTCGTTTCGTCAGGCGCTCGTGCCATTCAAGCCTCTCTGTCAATTCACGCTGTGTAACCTCAATCATCTTGAACCCTGGGCAACTTCCCGCAGAACGGATTCCGGCATCGGCCCATTGTGAACCTGGACGCTTTCCGGCATGTGCTCATAGAGCAGCTCATACATTTTTCTTCTGCCCGACGGGCTTGAGGTATGCAAGTATATTTCCCTGGCCTGCAGGTTTTCGGCGATCATGGCTGCAACCACGTCGCCACCGTTCATCTGGCCGTGCCCCAATTCAAAATCAAGCGACAGAACATCCACTTCGCATTCACGGAGCATCAACAAGCACTCTTCCCCGTTTCGAGCCAGCGCAAATCCTTTCGGATTGGGGCGCCAGTCGTCTAAATACAGATGAATCATTTTACTCTCTCCCTTAATCAGGACCAGGACAGCACCTTAGCGATGTCTTCCCGATGTGTGCCGTCAGCCCCTTTTTCACTTTCCAGAACAAATGCCTTGCCCGCAAGTTCCGGTGCCAGCACCAAACGCTTCAAGGCTTCTGTGCCTATCATACCTTGTCCGATGCGGGCGTGGCGATCTTTCCTTGAACCGGCCCCATATTTCGAATCGTTCAGATGAACGGCAACGGTGGATTCCCAATAGGCTAGCTCCTTGCCTCTGGCAAGGAGCTCATCCGTATTCGAAATGTCCCAGCCTCCGGCAGCAAACAAGTGGCAGGTATCCAGGCAAAAGCCTATTTTTTCCGGATCATCAGCAAGCTGTCTAACCTTTACACTCTCTTCAAGCGTCATCCCCATGGACCCATGGTCTCCCGCCTGATTCTCGATCAGCAGCTTGGCCCTTCCCGTCCAGGAAGCCAACACATCATTCAAACAGCGAATAATATTCTGATACCCTTCAAGGATATCCTGGCTCTTGAGATGCCCAAAATGAACCACAATACCCAGCGATCCGCAAGCCTCGGCAATCATGAGATCATTCTTAAGGGAATCTACGGTCAACTGGTAAAACTCTTCTCCCCGCGTTAAGCCAACCGCCATATTCGTCGGATATGGTGTGTGCGCGATCGAAACGAGTCCTTGTTCCTGACAAAACTTTGAGCATGCAGCGGCATTGCGGACATCCGGCGTCTTCAAATGAAGACTGCGCGGATTTTTCGGGAAATACTGATAGGCGAGTGAACCGATGCCGGCTGCGTGCTGAGCTGCTGCGAGAAATCCGCCTCGTGTGCTGACATGACTTCCAATCCGGACTTTAGACTTCATGCTGACAATTTGGACAAAAGAACACTTTGCGCGAGGTATGCTCCGCCTTCACGATCGGCGTGCCACAGCGAACACAGGGCTCTCCTTCGCGATCGTAAACTTTACACTCGTCGTTATAAGCTCCCGTCAGAGTATCCCCTTCCTGAAACGGCATTTCCATATATCCTCCGCCATCCGTCGCCTCGTGCATCACTTTAACGGCACTCTCGTATAACTGCTCTAAAGACTGCTCCGATAAATCCTGAATTTTGGATAGCGGGTGAATGTGAGCATCAAAGGCAATCTCATCCGCATAACAGTTGCCAATTCCGGCGACAACCTGCTGATTAACCAGCGTTGTTTTTAAAGCGCCCCGCCGTTTTCCAATCCGTTCAACGAAGCGCGCTTTGGTCATTCGCCGATCCAGAAGTTCAGGACCAAGCTCTTTAAGCGCATTTTCCGTTTCTCTGGCTGTTAAGAAATGCAAGTAACCCAGACGCAAACCGATAAAATACAGCACCTGTTCACCAAATGTGATCTCGACCTGGGTCGACCTTGAGGGACGCTCCTCATCCCTATGCCCTAAATACAAAATGCCGCCCAGCATGAGGTGAAGCAGCAATCTGCCTCCGTTATGCAGATGGAATATGAGGTATTTGCCTCTACGCTCCACAAAAATGACCTTGCTTCCCTTTAACTCGGAAGTAAATTCGTCAACCGTCACATTCAGTGATTTTTCACGGTTCACGACAACATTCGTGATCGGCACATTCAAAATGCTCTGCGATAACAATCTTCGGTAATTTTCCATTTCCGGCAGTTCCGGCATCATTCATCTTCCCTTTCGTCAATCACAAAAGTTAATGTACACTTTCGCTCATTATGAGCACAGCAGGTTTATCACTTCTCTCAAATCTCGGCAAATAAAGTCCGGTGTGACACCCGTGGCTTCCATATGTGCCTCCATATTCAGATCGGTCGTGATTCCGGTCATAACGAGCACCGTCTTACAGCCGGCATGCGCGCCGGCCGCGATATCCGTACGTATATTATCTCCAATTACATAAGTGTCCTCCGGGGCCAAACCGAGACGATCCGAAGCAAATTCCATTAAAATCGAGGACGGCTTTCCGATGACCGTCGGTTTCACTCCGGAAGCGGCTTCGATCGCAGCACCCAGCGAACCTGCACCTGGCATCAAGCCGGTATCTGATGGAAGCTGCAAATCCGAATTGGTCAATATCGACACGGCTCCCTCCTGAATCCAGCGAACGGCACGGGTTAACTTCTCGTAATCGAACGAACGGTCGATTCCTTGAATCACATATTTAGGGGACTGCTCCACGATATTTAGACCCGCAGACAAGAGGGCTTCACGGAGCCCCACTTCTCCCAGCATCGCCACTTTGGCACCCGGTGACTTCTCCGCGATATATTTAGCTGCAGCCAAGGAAGAGGTGCAGACTTCCTCCGGCAAGGCAGGTATCCCCATCTCCATCAGATGCGCCGCAACCTGCTCGGGTGTTCGTGATGAATTATTCGTTACATACAGAAACGGAATCTGCAATTCCTTCAGCCGTTCGATAAGAAGGTCTGCCCCCTCAATTCGATAACGGCCATGATAAAGCGTTCCATCCAGGTCAATCAGTAATCCTTTTGGTTTTGGTTTTTCCATGAATTGATAGCACCTTCTTTATTTCTTTCCTTCACGCCATAAATGATTCATCGGCTAAAGTATGAGCTTTCTCGGCATCGCTGTGATCGTCATTCATCGTCATATATCGGTATAATATGTATAACCTCGGTTCATACACTACCCTGAAGCATACTTACGTAGAAACCCCAGTTAGTATTATTGTAAAGAAGGCTACTTCCGGTTGCAAGGCTCATGGCTAGTACTTCAGCCCGGTAGCTAATCAGTCGAAAGAAATCGAAGAGTGTCCAAGCATTAATGATTATCAACCGGTTTGTCATTTCCTGCGCTTTCCCGGAAAATAATTCACTCCATCACTCGATATTTCCCTGTAAATAGCAGCTCTATTGGCTTATGATTTGCGCTGGATTGGGTACAATCCGAAATCCTCTGCCAAGCGTGTATTCTCAAAAATCTCCTGCGCTTCCTTGAGCAGCGGCTGCAAATGCTCCATATCCTTATACCGGGAGCTAAAATGGGTCAGGAACAGCGTTCTTACTCCAGCCCGTTTCGCTGCTTCCGCCGCCTGTTTAGCCGTACTGTGATAGTATTCGTGCGCGAGCTCCGACAGATCCTCCATGAAAGTGGCTTCATGGACCAAAAGATCGGCGTCTTTGGCCAGAGTCTCCACTCCAGGGCATGGCCTTGTATCCCCGAGGATCGTGACCACTCTCCCTTTTTTCGGTGTCAGGAGCACCTCAGAGGCATGAATCCATCGGCCGTCGCCGAGTTCTACGCTTTCCCCTCTTTTCAGTTTGCCATAAAGCGGCCCTGGCTTAAGTCCATAGTCCGCCAACCGTTTCAGGTCCAGGCTGCCGGGAAGATCCTTCTCCACGATACGGTAGCCATAACTCTCGGCCCTGTGATCCAGCTTTGCCGATTCCACGAGGAAGTTATCGTCCTCAAACAGCACGCCTCCGGTATGTTCAATGACCTCCATCGTATAAGGAACGCGCGATTGGCTAATATTCAGCGTAGTTTCAATGAAGGTCTTAATACCAGGGGGACCATATATCGTCAGGGGTGAAGTTACCCCTTGGGCACCACGACTGGACAGCAAACCCGGTAAACCGAATACATGATCACCATGCATATGGGTGATGAATACCTTTTCAAGCTTGGACAGCTTGAGCGGGGACTTCAATATTTGATGCTGCGTACCTTCTCCACAATCAAACAGCCACAAACTTCTTCGTTCTTCCAGCATACGCAGTGCAATCGAAGTTACGTTACGCTGCAGCGTAGGAACCCCCGCATTTGTTCCTAGAAAATAGAGTTCCATCCCTCTTCTCCCCTTTCGGTTGTAAACCGGAGAAATCCCCCGAAACATTCGGAGGATTTCAAACCGGCTGTACCGGTATTCAAATGTTAAGCTTTATCTACGTTAAAATAATGAGCTTCCGGATGACTGAACACCATGGCGGATACCGATGCCTCAGGTTCCATCATGAAACCTTCGGTAAGATGAACGCCAATATCTTCTGGCTGCATCAATTTAAATAACGGTTCCTGATCCTCCAGATCCGGGCAGGCCGGATACCCGAAAGATACGCGAATGCCTTGGTATCTCGCACCCAAGCGCTGTTTCATCGTCATGTCTGCCGGATCGGGGTATCCCCACGAATCCCGCATCATATGGTGAATCCGCTCCGCCAGCCCTTCTGCCGTTTCCAGTGCGACCGATTGAAGTGCGTGGGAGCGCAAATAGTCACCCTTGTCCTTCCATTCCCCGGACAATTTTCCGACGCCATGGCCGGCTGTAACGACAAGGAACCCAACGTAATCCATAACCCCGCTATCTACGGATTTCAGGAAATCCGCCAAGCACAGGTACGGCTCAACCTGTTGTCTTGGAAACGTAAAGGTATGCAATACTTTTGTTGTATCTTTTGGATCGTATATTAGAATATCATTTCCTCTTGACTGTGCCGGGAAGAAACGGTACATTGCATGCGCCTGGATGATCCCGGATTGAACGGCCTCTTCCAGAATACCATCAACGGTTTCCTTAAGCGATACCGCCTTCGGGTCATTGGCTTTCAGCAGCTGTTCCACCGAGCCTTTCAGACCTAAATGATGTCCTAACAGCATCTGCATGTTGATATAAGGCAGAATATGCGAAATCGGATAATTCCGGAGCACATGCCGCTCCATATCCGGCGGTAAATATACAGGAGCATCGGTCGAAATTTTGGATCGCAGTCCTTCTGACAGCTTCGGCATCACTTTAACCACTTGCGGAGCGGCAGCATCAGCTTCCTGCTCTGCCTTAATCTCTTCCGCTATTCTCGTCCGCTGCACCGGATCGCTGAGCTGGTTGGCCAACGCAAGACCATCCATGGCGTCCTTGGCATAGAGCACCATGCCGTCATACTCTGGACGAATGCGGGTCTTCGTGAATTTCCGTGTCAGAGCCGCCCCGCCTACCATGATCGGAACACTAATGCCCGCGTTTTTCAAATCCTGGGCGGTGGATACCATCTGTTGGGCCGACTTCACCAGCAAACCGGACAAGCCGATAGCATCAGGCTGCTCACGGCGGTATGCCTCGATAATTTGCTCCGGTGGTACTTTTATACCCAAATTAATGATTTGATAACCATTGTTGGACAAGATGATCTCCACCAGATTTTTACCGATATCATGCACGTCCCCCTTCACGGTGGCAAGCATGATTTTCCCTTTGACCGACGACTCGTTTTTCTCCATAAAGGATTCCAGATACGCTACGGATGCCTTCATTACTTCGGCACTTTGCAGCACCTCTGCGACAATCAGTTCGTTGTTGTTGAACAAGCGTCCAACCTCAGTCATCCCGGCCATCAATGGTCCATTAATGATCTCGAGCGCGCCGTATTTGGTCAATGCTATATCTAAGTCCGGAATGAGGCCTTCCTTAGAACCTTCCACTACATAGGATGCTAGTCGCTCCTCGAGTGTCAGATTGGATACCTTAACCTTCTTCTCTATCTTTTTATCCCGGAATGCCGCGACAAAAGCCGCCAACGTCTCATCATTGGTTCTGTATATCAGATCCTCGGCTAGGCGACGCTCTTCTTCTGGGATCGAGGCATAACGCTCCAGCTTCTCGGTATTTACGATTGCGTAGTCCAATCCGGCTTTTGTGCACTCATACAGATACACGGAGTTCAGGACTTCACGGCCCGCTTCCGGCAATCCGAAGGAAACGTTACTGATTCCGAGAATCGTATGCACTTTTGGCATGGCTTCTTTTATTATGCGGATGCCTTCAATCGTTTCCTTGGCTGATCCGATATACTGCTCGTCCCCTGTACCTACCGGGAATACAAGCGTGTCGAAAATAATGTCCTCCGGCGAAACGCCATATTTGTTGACCAACAGATCATAAGAACGCTGGGCCACCTTCAGCTTGTCGTCACGATGGATTGCCTGACCGGTCTCATCAATGGTTCCTACGACAACCGCGGCACCGTATTTATGCACCAACGGGATCACATGCTCAAATTTCTCTTCACCGTCTTCAAGGTTAATCGAGTTAATAATCGCTTTCCCTTGCGAATATTGCAGCGCCAGGTCAATAACAGCCGGATCCGTGGTATCGATCATGAGCGGCACTTTAACCTTTTTAACTACTAGCTCCAGGAACTTAATCATGTCTTCCGATTCTTCACGATCCGGATCCTGTACGCAAACATCAATGACATGCGCGCCATTCTTGACCTGGGCACGAGCGATCTCGGAGGCTTCCTCATATTTACCTTCTACAATTAAACGCTTAAACTTTCTGGAACCCAGAACATTCGTTCTCTCCCCTACCATATAAGGTCGGTTTTCCTGCTCAATATATACCGGCTCGATACCGGATAATGCCGGCAAATGCCCACCATCCAGCGGTCGCGGGGAGAAGCCATCCATCGTTTGTTTTAGAGCGCGAATATGGTCGGGTGTTGTCCCACAGCATCCGCCGGCGATGTTGAGCCAGCCTTTTTCAGCAAAAGCCCCCATCTTTTGAGCCAACGATTCAGGGGATTCATGGTACTGCCCGTTCTCGTCTGGGAGACCCGCGTTAGGATAACAGCTGATGGCACTTCTCGACATTTCGGATAAGGAGCGAATATGGTCACGCATGAATTCCGGGCCCGTTGCACAGTTAAGGCCTATCGATACGGGATTCAGATGCTCCAAAGAAATGTAGAATGCTTCTATATTTTGTCCAGCCAGCGTCGTTCCCATCGGTTCAATCGTACCGGATATCATAATTGGAAGCGTGACGCCCGTTTTATCAAACGCTTGGCGAATCCCAATGCTCCCGGCCTTCACATTTAATGTATCCTGCGATGTTTCGAGCAGAAGCGCATCAACCCCGCCTTCAATCAAAGCAACGGCTTGCTCCTCGTAGCTCTCGATCAATTCGGCAAAGGTCACACCACCGGTAACCGATAACGTCTTGGTTGTCGGACCCATGGCTCCTACCACATAACGCGGGCTGTCCGGCGTGGAATATTTTTCAACCGCAACGCGGGCCAAGTGAGCCGCTTTCAGGTTGATTTCCCGGGCAAGCTCAGGAATATCGTATTCAGCAAGCACAACGGAGGTTGCGCCAAACGTATTGGTTTCGATCAGGTCAGCACCTGCTTCAAGATATTGTTCATGTATTTTTTGAATGACATCCGGTCGATGAATGACCAGCATTTCATTACAGCCATCAAGGTCCGGGCCGCCAAAATCTTCAGCTGAGAGGTCCTCCTGCTGGATCATTGTGCCCATGGCACCATCAAGAATTAATATTCGTTCTTTAAGTACTTCTTGTAAGCTAGGCTTGTTCAACTCATAAACCTCCCCCGAAAACGTTAAATCTTAGTGTATCAGAATATTTTTCAATAGAAAAGCCGAAATATTGCGTTGCAATGGGTACAAATCAACATTTGCAGATGACAAATGCTGTGAGGGGGGCTATAATACATATTAATCCAACGGGAGAAAGAGGGTTAAAGCTATGGCAGAGATTGTGATTCGCAACACGAACGAACGCATTACTGGAGAAGAAAATGTTCGGGAATTCCTGAGTAACCAAGAGGTTGTTTACGAGCACTGGAATATGGAAAAACTCCCGGCAGCGCTTCAAGAAAATTTCAAGCTTAGTGATGACGATAAGAAGCGCATTTTGGACATCTATGATGAAGAAATTCGTGACTTGGCTGCAAGACGCGGCTACAAAATTTGGGATGTCATCACACTTTCCGATTCCACGCCCAATATCGAGGACCTGCTGAAAAAATTCGAAGAGGTTCACACCCACGCGGAAGATGAAATCCGTGCGATTGTCGGCGGTAAAGGAATCTTCATTATTAAGGGCTCCGACGATGTCGGTTACTTTAATGTTGAGCTTGAGCCAGGCGATGTCATTTCCGTACCGGAAAATACACCTCACTTCTTCACATTGATGGAGAACAAGCAGATCATCGCTGTTCGTCTTTTCATTGAAGAGAACGGCTGGGTTGCTACACCGGTAGAAGATCCTCAATTCCAATAAGCCTGCTGGCAGATTGAATAGGAAGACGAAATAAGGCAGCACATCGATCCGCCTTGCGGACCATGTGCTGCCTTATTTATTAGCGATGCTTTACTCCGTTACCTTCAGTTCCTTCAACGGCATGGAATGCTGTCCTCTCGCCGTGACATGGGAAACGATGCGATAGGTTCCAGCCTCATCGAAGGTTTTCTCCATTTTGTAAACCCCGTCTTGATCATGCTTAACCGGTACCTTCGCCTGAACGCCTCCGCCTTCCAGCGTGACTTCAAATTCCACATTGTTCGCATCTTCCACCGGACTGCCTGCTTGCGTCACCTTCGCTTCGATCAGCACCTTCTCGCCAGCCTTAATACTCTCCGGCGTCAGAGACAGCTCGACTATGATGGGTTCCGCCATCACATCTTCTCCGGATTCCGCTTTGCTGTCATTACATGCGGCAAGCGCAACCGCCATCAGCACCATGGCTGCAAGTAAGGCTATCTTTTTTCGGGTCATGCTCTACACCTCTTTTACAAAATAGGGCTATGTATGGTTCATTCAAGTAATGGTCATTACCAAACCTCGTTAAGTTACCTAATCCATTATATCGCATTATTCTTTTACTTCTATCTCATGCAGCTTACAATTGTGTGACGTTTATCATTGCCAAATGCACGGCTCAAGTCCGAGCGTGTAACCAACAAAAAACAGCCCATAACCGCAGAATCTGCTGTTAGGGCTGTTCCTATGTACGTTTACGCACCCATTATTCGGGTGTGAGTCTTCATTGCGTAGTTTACAAGGATGCGACGATGGCATGCAGCTCCGATAAATGTTTGATCTCAAACTTCGGTTGAATGGACGGATCGTGAGGTCGGTTTACCCGATTGATCCAAACTGTATGCAGTCCTGCAGCATTTCCGCCTTTAATGTCCGTGGTCAGCTTATCTCCCACCATCACGGCTTGATCCGCCTCAACACCTAACAAGTCAAGAGCATGCTGGAAGATGGAAACATCCGGCTTCCCTTTGCCAAAATCACCGGAGATGATGATATGATCAAAATAAGGAACCAGTTCTGGAACACCGTCCAGCTTCTCCTGCTGCAGATCCGGACTTCCGTTCGTGAGAAGCAGCAGCTTTACATTTCCCTGTAATTCCTTCAGAACTTCAAACGTTTCTTCATATACATAGGGTCTTGTTCTGCGTTCAGCAGCGAATTGTGCAGCCAACGTTTCGGCCAATGTTTCATGATCAACGCCCAGGCGCTGAAGTCCGCGTCGCCATGATTCCTTGCGGTATACGGGTGCCAGCTCCTGCAGCTTTCTGAATTCAGGCTGCGATCCAGCCGTGAAGTTAGCCCACAAGCCTTCGAAAGGGTTAATTCCGATCATTTTGGTAAAAGCAAAAGTATCATATGATTCATATAATGCTCTAGCTTCTTCCCGTACTGCGGCCAAAAGTGCTTTGGCATCTATGCCGGTCTCGTTCGCTCCGGCCTGGCATGTCACTTCAAACGCTTCTTCCACACTACGTTCATCCCACAATAACGTGTCGTCCAAATCAAACAAAACTGCAGCTATCGGCATGTCTCTCCCACTCCTCATATACACTGTGATCTATTCTATTTGTTAATTATGCTCTACTGGAATTTGATGAGTTTTTGCGAACTCTTCTAATCTTTCGCCCATCGCTTTCGTATCATAAAGATTCATCATACGCGAGAATACCCAGTTGCCTGCTTTCCCCTTGCCCTGGATCACGACGGAACCCGAAGCCAATTTGATCTTCTCGATATCCGATACAGCCAGTCGACGTTCCCGATTGAACTTCATGGTGGATACGGAAGCACGCTCAATCTTCAAATAAGGCTTGCGTAAGAAAATCATAAGCGCTAACAGAATGTACAAGCTGACACCTACCCAGTTCAGTACATCGTTACTTCCACCTGCAGCCTCGGACGTCGCCGTTCCAAGAAGTGCATACACACCAGCCAATGCAACAAGCACTAACGGAAGTACATATTTACGTCCCTTAAATACATCATGCTTATCAGTAACGGCAGAGCCTTGGTACGAGGTCAGCCCCTGCTTCTTACGCTGCTTGTTGAGCTGTGACATATTTTTGTTGACTTTTCTTTCCCATGATCGTGACATATGGTTCCCCCTGGATTAAATTTCAATATATTACCAATCCATATAAACTTGGGGTAACCGTATTCGATTCCCGCGAATAATCGGCACCCCAAGTATTATAATTCTATCCTACTATCTGGTCATGAATCACTGGTTGTAGATCCATGTTCCAGTTGATCGACTAATGCTTTAATCGCGGGCCGCCTTTTTGTTCATTTTCATCAACCCATTCGATCGATTCCAGCTGTTGTCTAAAGTTACCTCGAATATTATTAAGGTATATTTCCCGAAGCTCTGCCCGTTCCTTGAGCTCTTCCGCGGTCAATCCCTCACTTTTCTGTTTTCTTGCTAGCACATTGATGCGTTCAACCAAAGTATCGATGTCCATGACTTCTCCTCCAATTCCGATATCATGTATAACTTAAACATGTGAAAAAGAGCTTGTCAAGGCAACTGCACCTTGCAAACTCTGATTAATAACAAATATGAACATATGATGCCTATAAATGGGTCCGCTATGTTAAGAAATCAATAATCTTCTATTATAAACACGCTTATACTACGTGAAATCACATCGTCAGACAAGCCTACAAATATGAAGCGAGAAATAGGGACATATATAAGGAAAGAGTTTCTCGTAGTGTCATCCCATTACCAGACCGGTAAAGACAACACCTCTCCTGCCTGTATATCCGGACCCTTCAATCCATTCATTCTTCGGATGCTATCCAGGTATACTCGCGTATCCATATCTGTCGGTTTATGAAGGGAAGCAATCCGCCACAAACTATCGCCATATTGAACAATAACCTGCTTCTCCCCCGTGGGTTTATCCATCCCCCCGGCAAAAACGGAATATGCTCCTGTCCAACAGGATGCTACGATTAACAGAACGAATAAAAGCTTTATAAAAGGAATGGATGCCATTCTCGACTTCAATTGATCGATCCAAGTCTCCGAGGACTTCGTTTGCACTGGAACGTTCTCATAAATGCTACGGTATGTACTGTATTTCAACATGGAATCATCATCTCCCAAACAAGTGTTCTCTTATGAATTTATATTAACACGAACACTTGTTTGATTCAATACCAAAAAGAACATTTGTTCTATTTTTATTTAGAACTTATGTTTGTACGAACGGAAGTTCTATGTTATAATTTTCCCAAACGTTACTAAATGGGGTTGATACGGCATGTCGAAAATATCCAGCCGCCAGCTGGCGATCTTAGAGTTTATCCGCAACGAAGTTCGTAGCAAGGGTTACCCGCCTTCTGTGCGGGAAATCGGCGAGGCTGTCGGACTAGCTTCCAGTTCAACGGTCCATGGACATCTTGACCGCTTGGAGAAGAAAGGCCTCATTCGCCGTGACCCTACGAAACCAAGAGCAATCGAACTGCTTGGCCAAGAAGAGTCCGAAAGCGCAAGCCTGTTTACTCACACCATTGCCAGAGTGCCTGTTGTCGGAAAAGTCACTGCAGGTGTTCCTATTACAGCCATGGAGAACATTGAGGATTACTTCCCACTCCCACAGCATTATGTAGGCGACGATAAGGTGTTCATGTTGTCGGTTATTGGTGACAGTATGATCGAAGCCGGCATTCACAGCGGCGACTATGTCATTGTTCGCCAGCAGCAAACTGCAGACAATGGCGACATTGTCGTAGCGATGACAGAGGAAGACGAAGCAACTGTGAAGACCTTCTATAAGGAGAAGGATCACGTACGATTGCAACCGGAGAATCCTACCTACGAGCCACTGCGCCTGAACCATGTTACGATTCTCGGTAAAGTAATCGGACTCTTCCGGGATGTCCACTAATTTCATATATCTATCTATGAAGAATAGGTTACCTCCCTTAATTGGATGGTAACCTCTTTGCTTTTTCTATATAGATCACGAATCTGTATCATAGCTAGTTTGCCTGCTCCATAATGCCTTGTTTAAGATCTAGTCGATACATCCGTTTGGGTTTATAATCCGGCGAACCTTCCCCACCCGGCCCCTCCGTGGACTCTAGAACAAGCTTATTATCTTTAACCATGGGAGTAGTACCTGGTCTATAATATGAAAAGTAGGATACCAAGGATTCATCCTGAAATCGGAGCTGGACGGCTTTACCCGTTTCATGCTCCACTGCGAACGCATAGATTTGTATACCATGACAGTCCCTATATTGCGGTGCGAGTATAAATACATCGGCAGCTTGAAACGGCAGACGAATCATATCAACCGGAGCAGATGTTGGTTGAATAAAAGTAAGATCCCACAGCGTAGTTACTTCATTTGTAACTTGGTTAGTACTATACTGTACGCTGTAGTTTCCGGTAAACGACATATCCGTTTCGATACCGAAGCAGCTCGGTGCTCCCAATGTCGTTATTTTTTCCTGTCCAACTGCAATAACCCTTAACCCTCCTTCATCCGTTACGCCTTGTGCCCGGATTGTCTCTTCCGTACCAGGAGGTAAAGTCCCTGCTCTCTGTTGTTCCTCTCTGCCAAAAGGTAATTGAAAGGCAATTAAAATAATCAGAAGCATTAACCCTCCAGCAAATCCAACTTGTAAGTGCTTTCGACGTTTAGGCTTGCTGTCGGTGAAAATCACGGACCTATGCACGTTTTTTTTCATTTCAGATGTGAACTTTTCATCTGAAAAGGGAGCTTTTTTAGCCCGGGAATACCAGTCTGGTTTATCCTCATTCATCGCCATTCTCCTTCAACAGGTTCTGTACTTTTTTCCTTGCCCGATACAGTCTTGATTTTACGGTACCCGCCGCTAGGTTAAGAAACTCCGCAATCTGATTTATTGACATCTCATAGTAAAAATCCAGGATCAACACCTCCCTGAACTTTCTGGGTAAGGTCATAATCATGGCCCATATTTCATTGGTATACTGCCCATCCAAATACTCTGCTTCCGCCGAGCGGCTTGAGGCATCTATGAGCAGCTTGTCCTTGAGGGTCACTTTCCGAAAGAAAAAAGTCTGTTTATATCGAAACGCGGTATGTCTTGTAATTGTAAGCAGCCACGTTTTTAGCGTCGCCCGACCGCGAAAGGTATGTATGCCAAAATAAGCTTTAATAAACACCTCTTGAGCAATATCGTCAGCCAGTGCTTGCTGTTTGGTCAGAAAATAAGCGTAATTCCAGATATCATTTCCGTATAAGTTCATGATTTTATCCAGTGTCTGTGTGTCCATCACCGTCATCTGCTTCAAGTATTCCAGCTCCAACCGATTCACCTCGTCTAATTAGAGTCATGGAAGTGAGCAAAGGTTCCCTTTTTTCGAAAAATAAAAAAAGAATCTTCCCTTTTATGGAGGGCGATTCTGTATTAGCTGCATTCCTGAACGGTTCTCCAAAATCATAATCCAAAATCTATTGCCATTACTACTAAACTAACGGAGCCTCATCCCAGGCCTGTTTAAATTGAGAACCAAATCTTCGAATGGATTCTATGTCGGCGGTTAACTGAAAATCCTGTTCCGATCCGTAAAAATGCAACTGATAGATTCCTTCTTGTTCCTTTGGCTCTCAGCTCAGCTGGTATAAATGTTTTTCGAAAGACATAAATAAACCATCTAATTTAAAACCATTTAAATACTCAAGCGGAAATTCAGCAGTTACCGAAATATAATTCCGGATTGTCAAATTCGTCCACCCAAAATTCAAATCATAAATGATTCGGTTAGCCTGAAAAAACTTAAAATTGATCTGGCATCCTTCATCCTCACCAGGAATACGAGATATAAACGCGAACACTGCCCGAGTTCCCTTCTCTTCATGGTCACTTAGAGTTGCCATTTACGGGCCTCCTTCGTTGTTCCACTTACCACAGCAGCATTTCCCCTACTCCACTAACTTTATATGAAACCTGACTAATATTCCATATGCCTGTTTGATCATATTCATTGGAAAAACAAAAACCCCTCACGCCTTACGGCGCAAGGGATTCCTCTATTAATACATCGTGATGTACTGATCGCGTTCCCACTGGTGAACTTGCGTGCGGTACATGTCCCATTCGATTTCTTTCAGCTCGTAGAAGTGAGCCAGCGCATGATCCCCGAGCGCGTCGGAAATGACTTCGCTGCGAATCAACTCGTTAATGGCTTCTTTCAGGTTTGCCGGCAAGCTAGGGATGCCTTCCTCAATACGCTCTTCTTCCGTCATCACATAGATGTTACGGTCGATTGGAGACGGGAGCGACAGCTCGCGCTTCACGCCATCCAAACCTGCTTTCAGCATGACAGCCAGAGCCAGATACGGGTTAGCCGCCGGATCCGGATTACGCACTTCAATACGCGTGCTAAGGCCACGGGATGCAGGAATTCGAATCATTGGGCTGCGGTTACTTGCAGACCATGCTACGTAGCAAGGTGCTTCGTAACCAGGCACGAGACGCTTGTACGAGTTCACCGTTGGGTTCGTGATCGCAGCAAACGCGCGTGCATGCTTAAGAATACCCGCCATATAGTTACGAGCCGTTACGCTCAAGCCAAGCTCATCACTCTCGTCGACAAACGCGTTCTCGCTTCCTTTGAAGAGCGATTGGTTACAGTGCATACCAGAGCCGTTCACGCCGAATAGCGGTTTTGGCATAAATGTTGCAATCAGTCCATGCTGACGAGCAATCGTCTTAACTACCAATTTAAATGTTTGAATCTGGTCAGCTGCTTTGATCGCATCGGCATACTTGAAGTCGATTTCGTGCTGGCCAGGAGCAACTTCATGGTGAGAAGCTTCGATTTCAAAGCCCATCTCTTCCAGTGTCAGTACGATATCGCGGCGGCAGTTCTCGCCGAGATCCGTAGGCGCAAGGTCAAAGTATCCGCCTTGGTCATTAAGCTCCAGGGTAGGGTTGCCTTTTTCATCGGTTTTGAACAGGAAGAATTCTGGCTCCGGACCGACATTCATAGAAGTGAAGCCCATCTCTTCAGCTTCTTTCAGCGCTCTCTTCAGAATGCCGCGCGGATCTCCTGCGAACTGAGTGCCGTCAGGCATGTAGACATCGCAGATCAAGCGTGCAACACGATCCTCGGATACCCATGGAAAGATCATAAAGGTATCCAGATCCGGGTACAGATACATATCGGATTCTTCAATACGTACATAACCTTCGATGGACGAACCGTCGAACATCATTTTATTATCAAGCGCTTTAGGCAGCTGGCTTACAGGAATCTCAACATTTTTAATCGTTCCAAGCAAATCTGTAAATTGCAAGCGGATAAATCGAACATTTTCTTCTTTGGCAATACGTAGAATGTCCTCTCTGGTATAACTCACTTTATCCTCTCCTTTTTAAATAAAAAACTAGAATTAATGAAGAATTACAGCATGGCAATCCTTATTTATTAAAAAACCGGGATAATTCCCCTTGAATCAATGAAACCTGACCCGGTCTTCTAGCGGTAATCAATTCCTGCTTCAGCAAACGTCGCAACTGGGACTCCGACATCTCACGTCGTCTGTTCTCGGTATCAGGAGTAATGACAGTAGCCTCTTCAGACTCTTTCGTGACAGGGTTCATTACCTGCTTAATGCCGGCGATATTAACACCTTTTTCAATCAAAGCCTTAATCTCTAGCAGTCGCTCCACATCATTGAAGGAAAACAGGCGTTGGTTGCCCGACGTACGGGCTGGGACAATTAAGTTATGCTGCTCATAATAGCGAATTTGTCTGGCGGATAAATCCGTAAGCTTCATAACAATGCCTATCGGAAATAATGCCATATTCCTCCGAATCTCATCACCCATATCTCATCAACCTTCCAAGTGGTCTATTCTGATCCTATTGTACATTTCCTGATCAACCACGTCAACCGCATGTAAGGATAACTCACAACAAATTACGATCTTTCATGCTTTGGAGGGCCATAAGCACACCATATTTAACATGAGAGTAGGTCAAGCCGCCTTGCATATACCCGATATAAGGTGATCGGATCGGCGCATCCGCGGATAATTCGAGGCTTCCTCCCTGGATGAACGTACCTGCCGCCATGATTACGGGATGTTCATATCCAGGCATATCCCAAGGCTCAGGCACCACATGACTGTCGACTGCCGCCGCCCGCTGAATCCCCTGTACAAAAGCGATCAGATGATCCGCTCCGGTAAACGATACGGCCTGAATCAAATCGGTCCGCTCATCCTCCCAGCCCGGCTTGGTTGTGAACCCCACTGCCTCAAACATCGCGGCGGCATAAATGCTGCCCTTGACCGCTTGTCCAACCGTGGATGGTGCCAGGAATAATCCCTGATAAATGCCTCTGGTCGTTCCCAGCATAGCCCCTACTTCACGTCCGATGCCGGGAGCAGTCAGCCGATAGGCTGCCTTATCCACATAGGCCGCTTTACCGCATATGTAACCGCCGGTTTCGGCAATGCCGCCGCCAGGGTTTTTGATAAGCGACCCCGCCATCAGATCAACGCCAACCTCCGTCGGTTCCAATCGCTCCGTAAACTCACCGTAACAGTTATCAACGAAAATAATCAAATCCGGGCGAATGGACCGAATCCGGTTTACCATGTCACCAATCTGGGATACCGTGAACGAAGAACGCCAATCATATCCACGGGAACGCTGGATACCAATAACCTTGGTTGAAGACGTGATTGCCTTCTCTACCCGCTCCCAATCGACTTCCCCTTGTTCTGTTAGCGCAGCCTCCTGATAACCAATTCCAAAATCTCGAAGGGATCCGCTGCCGTCCCCGGGTTCGCCAATCACTTTATGGAGGGTGTCATAGGGACGACCCGAAATATACAACAGCTCATCTCCCGGTCTTAACACACCAAACAGTGCGGTTGAGATCGTATGGGTACCGGAAGCAAAATGCGGCCTGACCAGGGCAGATTCGGCTCCAAATACGTCTGCGTAGACTTCATCCAGCACTTCACGGCCGCGATCATTGTATGCATACCCGGTGGAAGCCGCAAAATGAAAATCACTCACCTGAAACTTCTGGAAAGCATCGATCACCTTCCACTGATTAAAATCAACGATATTATCGATCTCCCGTAAACGCTGTCCGATTTTGGACTCAATCTCACTGCTCAATTCAAGTATATCTTGCGAAAATCTTGCCATGACCAACTGCTCTCTCCTCTTTTACACATGATGTCTCACATCTTAACACATATTTTTATTTCATAGAACTCGCAATGCTTGAGCACCCTGAACACGCAATATAAGCCCCATACAGGGGCTTACACTACGATTCCTATTGGTACCTAAGATCCGTTCTGGACGTAATCATGGAGCAAGTAACCCATTTTCTCATAATCCGCTTTATTGATTCGCACCTCATAGAGGATATCATTCTCATCAAAAGACTGCTTCAGCACGTCTCCGACACGGTATACAACCGAGTTCAGATCGCCGCGGTCTGCCGGAATCCGGAACGTCACGTTCCCTCCGGACAGCTGGTCCTGAATCGCTTCACGAACCATTTCCAAATCCTGATCTTGATACGCACTAATCTTTAATTGACCATCCCCTGTAGGCAGCATCTCCAGCTGATCCGGTTCACATGCGTCCTTCTTGTTAAACAGAACGATCTGCGGTTTATCCGCCGCCCCCAGATCCTGAAGTATGGATTGAACGACAGCCATCTGTTCGTCCCGCATCGGGGACGAAGCATCTACGACATGAAGAATCAGATCGGCTTCGTTGGCTTCTTCCAGCGTAGCACGGAACGCAGCTACCAGATCATGAGGAAGGTTCTGTATAAATCCAACGGTATCCGTTAGCACAACTTCCTTGCCGCTAGGCAGCTCCAACACACGCGAAGTGGGGTCCAGCGTAGCAAATAATTGATCTTGGATATAAACATCTGCGGCCGTTAACCGGTTTAACAATGTTGACTTGCCGGCATTGGTATAACCGACTAGAGCAACCTGTACGGCACCGCTCTTCTTCCGCCGCTCCCGATGGAGCGTACGATGCCGAGTAACTTCATCCAGCTGCCGCTTCAGGTCGCTGATTCTGTCACGAATATGCCGGCGGTCGGTTTCGAGTTTACTTTCCCCTGGTCCACGTGTCCCGATCCCCGCCCCGAGCCTGGACAGATTCTTACCATGTCCCGACAACCGCGGGAGCAAATAAGTAAGCTGTGCTAACTCCACCTGGATAATCCCCTCACGGGTCTTCGCACGTTGAGCGAAAATATCCAGTATCAATTGAGTACGGTCGATAATTTTCACATCGAGTGATTCTTCCAGATTTCGAACTTGCGCGCCGGATAATTCCTGATCAAATATGGCTGTTGTTGCGCCCAACCCATCAATCGCCATGCGCAGCTCTTCGACCTTCCCTTTGCCGATAAACCACTTGGAATCCGGAACTTCGCGATTCTGCGTAATGACATCCAGCACCTCCACTCCAGCGGTTTCAGCTAGCTGAACCAGCTCCTGCAGCGAGTGTTCCGGATTAATTCCTGTACGTTTAACTGCATCCGTCACCAAACTGACCAAAACGGCTTTATCTTCGATCTCTGTCCGGGTATCATGCGTTATATTTGTCATATAGCCAACTCCTTCTAACATTACGTCTCCTAATTTAACTAACCGCTGCTGCCTGCAATAAACATTATGATCCAAAGAAAGCAGCGTTACCCCTTCATTATGTTCGAAGACAAGCTTAAAATCATTGTATTTTTCCGTTTAACTTAAAGTCCTCCGGCCGCAGGGTCATAAGCTCAAGCTTGCCGGGGTTTCCGGTTACGTACTGATTTAGCAGCCGAACCGATTGATTCCTTATCGATTTCTCGATGACATTCCGTACATAACGCGCATTACTGAAGGCGTGCAGTCCATGATCCTTCTCCATCTGCAGGTGTTCCTTGAGCTTGCTCAGCGACTGCGGCATCAAGATATAATCCCTCTCCTTTGCCATCAGCTCCGAAATCTGGATCAATTGATCCAAATTGTAATCCGGGAAGTCCATCTGGATCGGAAAACGGGAATACAGGCCGGGATTCGAATCCATAAAAAAATCAATCTCATCGCTATAGCCTGCCAGAATAAGAATGAACTGGTTTTTATGATCCTCCATCGCCTTAACCAGCGTATCGATCGCTTCCTTGCCAAAATCCTTCTCACCGCCGCGCGCCAAACTGTAAGCCTCATCGATGAACAGAATTCCTCCAAGCGCTTTTTTGACCAATTCTCTGGTCTTTTGTGCCGTGTGACCGATATATTCACCTACGAGATCGGCCCGTTCCACTTCGACTAGATGACCCTTATTAAGCACGCCCATCTTCTGAAACAGCTTTGCCACGATACGGGCGACTGTGGTTTTCCCAGTTCCGGGGTTTCCTTTAAAAATCATATGGTACACATGACCGCCACTTAATAAGCCTGCTTCCAAACGCATCTGGGCCACTTGAAGCAATGCATAGATTTCAAATACCAGGTCTTTGATTTGTTCGAGACCTACCAGTTGATCCAGCTCTTTCTGTATTTCCTGGAATAGACTGTGCTGGGAAACAGGGTTTGGCGAAGGGGCCGGTTCGCGTTCCGGAACCGCACTGCTGATGAGTGGAGGTTCCGCGCTGCGGAGCACGACATTAATCTGCCTGGATGGCCGTCCTTCAGATCGGCCGTTAGCGGCCGTTACACGCCCGTTCATTGCTCCTCACCTCTTTACCAAAGGGCTGACTATCTATTCCAATGTATTCTATTTACAGCCTGCTTATTAGAAGTTTCGTCCTCATAGGACACCCATGGCGATCAACAGCCGATCAGCCGTCCATTTCGTATAAGCCAGCACTTCTCTAGACTTGTGTTTAGCCATCGGCAAAACGGTAGATTCCGTCAGCGACATAGAAGGATGATCGTAACCAAGGGTTGTTGCAACCTCCATCGTTCTCGTCCCGTGATAGTCATGGGTTATTATAATGGCGGTGTTCCACCCATGCTCCTCCATAATCGCTTGGCTGAAGAGCAAATTCTCGTAAGTGCTCGTTGCTTCGTTCTCCAGGAAGATCCGTTCCTCCGGTACGCCCGCGTCAACCAAGAAATTTCGCATTCCTTCGGCTTCGGTATATGGATACCCCGGCTTATCGAGGCCGCCAGAAACGATGAAGGTATCAAAACGGCCTGCATGGTATTCAACTAGCGCATGCTCGAGCCGCTCGCGAAGCCCCGGACTTGGCTGATCTCCCCACATGGAAGCGCCCAGGATAATGCCGACATCCGCTTTCTCCGACGGACTGCTGACGGCACTTTCGATCTTCCAATATGCATAACCTGACCATAGCACTCCAAGAACAACGAGAGAGAGCAGGGTAATCATCCCTCGCCGATACCATGCTCTCTTCTTCGTGCCTGTTTGAGACAGACTCTTATGTATTTCCTGACGCATTATTTCTTCCTCCTGAACTCTCCATTATGGAATAACTGGTCGCGGTGCTTCAGAGACATCATAAAGTAAGGGAATTCATGCGCGTCAATGGCCCGAAGCAGATTCCGTGCGGTCACCTTGGCCAGCCTGTAATCATCCCGGGTAATGTCATTCCGCCCTAGGGCATCCTCAAGCTCATCTTCATCCAGCAAGAACACTTCACCGTTCTTGACGACCACAACGTCCAAATACAGATCGTCAAACCAAGGAACACCCTGATCGGTTACCCCCTGTTTCTTGCAAATATCGATGTACCATTGAACAATATTTCGTTTGTCATCAAACATGGCGGTCACGATGAAATGGCTGTCCTTCGGATAATACTGCAGCCATGAATAGCCTTTGTCCGCGATTCGGTAAGTATGACGGCCATACGTCTTCCATAACGGTTCTTTCAGGCCATATATGGTATATAACGTGAGATACCCTGTAAACTGCTCACATTCCACATACCGGGAAGTGAAGTGCCGGCGGGTGATGCGGCGCCAATTCGCCCGATCTCCGAATTTACGTTTCATGGAACTTTTCCTCCCCATTCGTATTCCCAGCTTACCACATTTGGGTAGCACACTCAAAACAAAGAAGCCTCCGCAATCATGCGGAGGCTCTCAAGTTCATTATGGACTATCTTGGAACTGGTCAGAACCATCAACCGGATCTGACGGATCCACAATGGTTCCCGGTACCGTAGGAATATCACCCGAATCGCTGTCGGTTCCTCCAGTGCCTGTGTCACCATGGTTAGATCCATCTCCTGAGCCATCAGATCCATTGCCAGGATTTTGACCATCTTGGCCATTCCCGGCTCCGTTTCCATTATCAGGAGGGTTCGTTCCATTACCGTTACCATTGCCTGGGCCTTCACCATTCCCATTGCCTGGCTCGCTATTACCATTACCGTTGCCATTTCCGTTCCCGTTGCCATTCTCATTCCCAGGAGGGAACTCATTGCCTGCTCCGTTGTCACCTTCATCAACCGGAGGTGGTTCCTGGATGTCCCCCGGATCGGGTTCGAGATCCTCAGGCGGCAATTCCTCGGAAACGGCCACAATCTGCAGGAGGTTCGAAGGTGCCGACTCCTGGCTCGTAGACGGGTCTATAGCAGTCACATAATAATCATAGGTCAGTCCCTCCATTGCGCTCAAATCCTCAATGGACGTACCATTCAAGGCATCGAGAATCGGGGTGTATTCCGATTCCGACGTTTCCTTACGATACACGCGGTATTGCACGTTGCCCTGAACCGGATTCCAGCTCAGTGATACAGTCTGAGTCTCTCCATTATAGGAGCCCGTCAAACCGCTGACTGCGGTTAATGTCGTTTCTTCAACAGGCGGCTTTACCGGCTCGGTACTTGGGAAGCTCTTCGCTTCATAGCCTTGAACAGCCTTCTCCATCACTTTGCCCCATAAGGAAGCTGAGATCGAACTGCTTCGTTTCAGCAGATGCTGCCGGTCTGGGTTATCATAACCCATCCACACAGCTGCGGTTAACTCCGGCGTATATCCGACAAACCATACGTCGCGGTTTGAGCTGACGCCCTTATAGCCGCTCTGCGTGGTTCCGGTCTTACCGGCTACCGGACGACTGATCCGGGCATTTCTACCCGTTCCGTCCTCTACAACGCGCTTCATCATGTCTGTCATTTGCGAAGCCGTCGAAGCGCTCATCACGCGCTTCCCTTTGCTGCCTTTGTTCTCATGCACAACCTTGCCTTTGTTATCTTTAATCTGCTTGATTGCAAAAGCCTCTTTGAATTCTCCGCCATTAGCAAAGGCGCTGAAAGCTTGTGCCATCTCGAATGTGTTCGTACCGGTATTCATTCCGCCGAGGGCCAGGGATAAGTTCGCGTCGCCTTCGGTCATCTTGATCCCGAGACTCTGAGCGAACTCGAATCCGGTTTTTACGCCGATTTGGTTCAACAGCCATACGGCCGGAATGTTCTCGGAACGCTGAATCGCTTCCGGCATACCAATCGTCTCTGAATATCCGTGCAGGTTTCTTGGGCAATAGTTGGTGCCAAAACATTGCTGTTTATTACTCAATCTGGAGTCCTTCGTAAACTTCCCGGATTCCAGCGCCGGTGCATACGATACAATCGGCTTCAAGGCGGAGCCCGGCTGACGACGGCTGTCGGTAGCCCGGCTGAACCCGCCGCGCGTATATTCCCGTCCACCGGACATGGCTACGATACCGCCGGTCTCCTGGTTAATGATGACCATGGAACCCTCAACGGGTACGTCATCAGGACCTTTTTCAAAGTTTTCCGGATTCTTGAACTCTTCTTCCATTGCCGTCTGGGCATTCACGTCCATCGTTGTGTAAATCTGATAACCGCCAATATTAACATCGTCCTCGGTGAGGCCCCATTTTTCTTCGGCTTCTTCCATTACATAGTCGATAAACGCTGTATATTTCTGTTGTCTTTCAGGCGGTGTATACGCATAGTCCACTTTCTTGGCTTTCGCCGCCTCTTCGGCCGTGATATAACCCTGCTGTTCCATCAAAGTCAATACCACCGCACGACGCTCTTTGGAGAGCTCAGGGTTCTTGAGCGGATTATATCGGGACGGTCCCTTCGGCATTGCCGCCAGTGTTGCTATTTCCCATATCTCCAGTTTTTTTAGATCCGATTTGCCGAAATAACGCTCGGACGCGGCTTTGATGCCGTAATAAGGCCCCCCGAAGTTAATCCGGTTCAAGTACATCTCAATAATTTCCTGTTTACTGTGCTTACGCTCAAGCGCCAGCGCGATCGACATTTCAGTCGCCTTCCGGAAGAATGTTTTATCCCTGGTCAGGAATATGTTCTTCGCCAGCTGCTGCGTGATCGTACTTCCGCCTTCGACCATGGAACGGGCCATGACATCCTTTACCGCTGCGCGGCCGATCGACCACATGTCTACGCCGTTATGCTCCATGAACCGTTTATCTTCTGTTGCAATAAATGCTTGTACCAATAGCTCCGGAATATCCTCGTACTTCACAGGATCACTCTTCTGAAGGGACAGTTCGCCCATCAGCGTGCCATTACGGTCATATACCTTAGAAGTACCGTAAGCGGTCAGCTTATCCTGATTCTGCTCCAGCAGCTTTTCACCGCTGATCAAGATGAACAAATAACCTGCAAGTGCACAGAAGATCGCAATGACAGCCGTAAAAAACAATGCCCATGCAATTCGCTTTCCTTTGCCTTTTTTCTTCTTCGCATTCGGTTTCGTGGTTTTGGATGTCTTCGGGTTGTCTTTGTTTTTGTTCAACCGTGACATCTGATTATCTTTTCCAGCCATTTGTCCCCCTCCTTACTCCCTTGCGGGATCAAGCCTTCTGACTCAAGTCATGCCTCGGAAAGAAAAGAACAACCTTCTCAGGTTGCTCTCTGCACTCCTTATAAGCTAAACGAAATATAAGCCAAAAAGTTTCAAATTAATCATTTACGGTATGATTCTGCTCTTTATGAATCCATTCTAAAATCTATTGTTCGCTGCTGTTATCCTGCATCAGGGACACATTACGCTGCGGCATGAACGTGGAGATAGCATGCTTGTACACCATTTGCTGACGGCCGTCGCTGTCAATCACGATGGTAAAATTGTCAAAAGCTTTGATCGTTCCACGGATCTGAAAGCCGTTTGTAAGGTATACCGTGGCCGGAATGTTCTCTTTGCGCAGTTGGTTCAAGAACGTGTCTTGGATGTTAATGGACTTGTTCATTAGCCGTACCCCCAATGGTTCATTTAGATTGTTTTGAAAATATATTCAAGATTTCAGTGAAACTTTCCTGCTATTATAGCACGGATTTTTTGATAGTTCGCAGAAAAATTTCCCGAGTCGGTGACGTCTACCCACTCGATGTCCTTCATGTGGCGAAACCAAGATAGCTGCCGCTTAGCGAAACGGCGTGTATCGCGCTTAAGCAGCACGACGGCCTCCTCGTAGCTGAACTCCCCGCTAAGGTACGAAACGATTTCCTTGTAACCCAGCCCTTGCATGGATACAAGCCCCGGAGCGAACCCTTTGTTCATGAGCGCCGCCACCTCATCAACAAGTCCCTGGCTCAGCATAAGATCAATTCGCTCTTCAATACGGTTATATAGCATTTGCCTGTCCATTGTCAAACCGACCAAGCATAAGTCATAGGGAGATTGCTTGGTTTGAGGTGCCAGTTGGGTCGAAAGTGGGACGCCGGTCACATGAAATACTTCTAAAGCACGAACGACCCGACGTAGGTCATTAGGGTGAAGCCGCTCGGCCGTTTCAGGATCAACCTCTGCCAATTTTTGATGAAGAGCCTCGGCTCCATGTTCGTTGGCATAGCAGAACTGCTCTTCCCGAAAAACTTCATCCGCTCCCGTCTCGCTAAACTGATAGCCGTAACACACCGACTCCACGTAAAGTCCGGTTCCCCCAACAATAAAAGGAAGTTTCCCCCGCTGCGTAATCTCCGTAATGAGCCTCTGGCTCTGCTCCTGAAATTCGGCTACCGAATAGGGGTGATCGGGCTCGTGAATATCAATGAGATGGTGAGGAACGCCTTCCATTTCCTCCACGGAAATTTTGGCCGTTCCGATATCCATGCCCCGGTATACCTGCATCGAATCGCCGGAGATAATCTCGCATCCGAATTCCTTCGCGATCTCAATGCTCATTTTGGTTTTACCTACAGCTGTTGGTCCGATGAGAACGAGCAGTTTCGGTTTGGTTTCATCTGTCAATGGAAATCACTCCGTACGTTATTTTCGATTTTCCCCGTTCAGGCAATGTAAAGCCAAGCCGCTCAAACTCTCCGCTGGATCGGGCTTCCTTCATCACGACGGTTTTGCGCGCGACCCTAACCGCTTCTCTCACACTTTCCATTTCCAGCGGCTCCCCATATGCATAATGTCTTAGAGGATGGATCGAAGCCGATTCGGCGATCGGTTCACGGAACATCGGATCAAAATAAACAATGTCTACGCTCCGGTCCGGCAGCGACTTCAAATAATCCAGATGATGGCTGTGCCTGACCTCGATTCGCCTCATCGCCTGATCACTGGCCTCCAAATGGCTTTCATAGGTCCGCAGCCCTTCTTTCAGCAGCGCATACAAGGGCAGTGAGCTCTCCAGGGCGGTGATCTGACTGCTCGCCCCGCCCCTGCCCGAGAATACCAGGGAATCGGCTCCAAGCCCGGCCGTACAGTCCAGTACGGAATCCCCTTCCTCCATTCCGGAAGCCTCCAGCATGGGATCGGGTCTTCCGCTCAGCACGCGTTTCAATCGGACAAACCCCATACTCGGATGAAATTCCATGACCGCCCCATCCGGTCCGCTTAGACGCACATGTCCGTTCAGTACGACCAGCACGTCATCGTCTTCGAACCGGCGGGCTAATTTTCGCAATGAATGACCGCCGCGCTGGACATAACGGCAGCCGATTTCTTGGGCTAAACATCTCGCGCGCTCCACAATGTCCGGCGCTTCCGCTTCTCCAGTTGTTATAATCATGAAGGTCCTCCTTGCTGTTACATCACGCGTTTAAACATTTTCTCCAAATCATAAGATGAGAATGAAACTACGATCGGTCGACCATGCGGACATGTGTATGGCTGCCGGCAGGCGCCCAAACGCTGAATCAACGTCATCGCCTCCTGCTCCGTCAGCTTCTGATTGGCTTTGATGGAAGCCTTGCAGGAACACATGATAGACGAGGTTTCTCTCAGCTTGGCGATATCAATATTGCGTTCGCTCAGCACCCATTCAGCCATCTCTTCGATAATGGCCTTCTCGTCGCCCTTAGGGAACCAGAACGGATGGGAACGAACCAGGAAGGTATGGCCGCCAAAAAACTCCATATAAACGCCAACCTTCTCAAACCAATGCAGCCGTTCCTTCACCTTCTCCGATTCCGAGGGCGTGAATTCGAGCGTAATCGGCAGCAGCAGCTCCTGGGATGCGTCTGCCGGGTTGCCAAACTGTTCATAGTAATACTCGTAGTTAATCCGCTCATGTGCGGCATGCTGATCAATCAGGTACAGCCCGGTATCATTCTGCGCTATAAGATAGGTGCCGTGATGCTGGCCGATCAGCGTAAGCTCCGGAAATGGCGGAATCTCGGGAGCCGGTCCTGAGGCCGCCTGCAGCCACTCCTTCGTTATGGCAGGAATTCCGGCATTCCCCCTAGTCTCATTGCGGTAATCATTGCGGTAAGAAGAAGCTGCTGCCGTTTCCAGCATTTGCGAGGTGGCAGCTGTTCCTGCTGCTCCGGCCCCATACGTCTGCTTGATATTGGACTCAGACTGAGTGAATACCTGACCCTCCGGCCGTGTCGACGCAGGCGACGCATGGAGAGGCATGTTTCCACCAGTGGAAAGCTCGCCGCTTCCTGGGATCGCGATATCCCGTTCATTACCGCTACCGATCGCAGAGACACGACCTTGCGCAGAAGAAAATTGCAGCTGTTCCTGGATATAGGCGTTGTCGCTTTTGCCAATATTTTGTTTGGCCGGACGTGGAATAAGAATTTCCTGCTGCAGCACCTTGCGAATCTCTTCCTCCACAAAAGCGAACAGCTCCTGCTCTTTACTGAACCGCACCTCCAGCTTGGATGGATGCACATTCACATCGATCAACGAGGGGTGCATGGACAGCTGAATGACAACGAGCGGAAACCGGTTGATCGGCAGCAGCGTATGATAACCTCTCAAAATCGCCTGCATTAAGCCGTAATTCCGAATATACCGCCCGTTAATGATGAGCGACATGCCGTTACGGTTTGCCCGCGTATAATCCGGGCGGCTGATATATCCGCTTAACGTATAATCCATATTCTCCGCTTCAAACGGCAGCATCGCTTTGGCCGATTGGGTACCGTATATGGCCGCAATGACCTGAAGGGCATCGCCATTGCCCAGCGTCTGCAGCAGCGAGTTTCCATTGTGCCTAAGCGTAAAGGCAATATCCGGCCGGGAGAGGGCCAGACGGTACAGATAGTCGGATATGTGCCCCAGCTCCGTTTGGATTGTTTTCATATATTTCAGCCTTGCCGGCGTATTAAAGAACAATTCCTTCACGAGGAAATCCGTTCCTCTGGGTGCGGCCGTCTCTTCGTTCACGCGCAGATGACCGCCTTCGATCTCGATCACACGTCCGCGCCCATCCTGAGCATTGGAGGTAACCAGACGTACCTTGGATACAGCCGCAATGGATGGCAGGGCTTCGCCCCTGAATCCTAGGCTGGTGATTTGGAACAAATCGCGGCCTTCAGCGATTTTGCTCGTTGCATGACGATAAAAAGCCGTCTCGCAATCCTCCGGATCAATGCCGGCACCGTTATCCGTCACGCGAATGCTGTCCAGTCCGCCTTCTTCAACCGTTACGTCAATCTTGGTGCTCCCGGCATCAATGGCGTTCTCGACTAGCTCCTTCACAACGGAGGCAGGTCGCTCCACCACCTCACCGGCAGCAATCTGGTTTGCAATATGCTCGTCCAAAATCCGAATAATCCCCATCGTTCCTACCTCCGTTTCATTTCATTCCTATGCTAAATCACATATCCTTTGCTTGAAGCTTCAGGTCATTCAGGAACTGCATGGCCTGAAGCGGCGTCATATTCATCACGTCCGCACCCTTAACAGCATCAATGAGGCTCTTGATCGCAGGATCTTGAGAGGCTTCCTGCGGCATCGAGTGCTGATCCTTACTAGGCTTAGCACTCGATTCAGGCACTTCCTCCTCGCCAAAAATGGAGAGCTGTACCACGCCGCCTTTCTGGTCAGCACCGCCCAAGCCTTCAGTATACAGCGTTGTATCTTCTCGATGCTCAAACACAGCTTCCGGTCCGCTTCGTCTTTCATCGGACTGAGGTGCGGCAGTTGGCTGCTCGCGCTGCATCACAGCCCCTTGCTCTGATGCCACCGCGGCCAGCGAAGCCATCTCCAGACCCTGCAGCAGCCCATATGCGCGGTCAATGATACTGCCGGGCAAGCCGGCCAATCTCGCACAGTAAATGCCGTAGCTGCTGTCGGCTGCGCCAGGGATCAGCTTGCGGAGGAAATGCACTTTGTCTCCGCTTTCCTGAACCGCCATGGAATAATTTTTAAGACCGCCAAGGCTTTCCTGTAGATGGGCAAGCTCATGGAAATGCGTTGATACCAATGCCTTGCAGCCGATATGGTCATGCACATACTCAATCACAGCTTGTGCGATTGCCATGCCTTCACTCGTCGACGTACCGCGTCCAAGCTCATCAATGATGATCAGGCTGCGGGGCGTCGCTTTTTCCGTCATGACCTGAATATCCGCCATCTCCACCATGAAGGTGCTCTGACCGCCGATCAGATCGTCAGCCGCCCCGATGCGGGTAAAGATCCGGTCGACCAGCGGGACAACCGCACGCTCTGCCGGGACAAAACAGCCCATCTGGGCCAGAATCGATAATAAGGCAACCTGGCGCATGTACGTGCTTTTTCCAGCCATATTCGGACCGGTAATAAGCAGGATCGAGGAGCCGTCCTTGCGCAAATCCGTTCCGTTCGCGATAAACGATGAATCCTTCATGACGGCTTCTACAACAGGATGACGACCGCCTTCAACGATATAATCATAACCTTCGCTCAGTTCCGGCTTCACGAACCGGTATTCCGCACTGACCGCAGCCAACGATTGGTAGACGTCGATCTCTGCAATGCGCTCAGCGAGCTTCTGCAACCGGCTTACTTGGGTATTCAGCTTGTCCCTGAGCTCGGTAAAGAGGGCGTACTCCATATCCACCATCTTCTCCTGCGCCTCCAGGATCAGACCTTCCTTCTCCTTCAGCTCGGGCGTGACATAACGCTCCGCGTTCGCCAGGGTCTGCTTGCGTTCGTACCGGCCTTCCGGCAGGGACGACAGATTGGACTTGGTCACCTCGATATAATAGCCAAACACCTTGTTGTAACCGATCTTCAGCGACTTGATCCCCGTAGCCGCGCGTTCCTTCGCTTCCAGCTCGGCGATCCAGCGTTTGCCGCTGGTACTCGCTTCACGAAACTCATCCAGCCGCTCGTGATAGCCCGGCTTGATGATGCCTCCGTCACGCACGGACACCGGCGGTTCATCAACAATCGCATTCTCGATCAGTTCACACAGATCGTCACAAATATCCGTATCCGCAGCCACCCGCCGCAGCGTCTCGGAAGCCGAATGGGCACACAGCTCTTTCAGGGAAGGGATTTGTCTTAACGACAGCTTGAGCGCGTTCAAATCCCGTCCGTTCGCGCTGCCAAACGCAATCCGGCCGACCAACCGTTCCAGATCGTATATCTCTTTAAGCGCCATCCGCAGATCTTCACGCAGTATGTACTGGTTATACAAATGCTCAACAGCCTCCAGCCGCTCTTCAATCCGGCTGCGGGACAGCAGCGGTTTATCGATTCTCCGCCGCAGGAGTCTGGCTCCCATCGAGGTTTCCGTGCGATCCAGAAGCCACAGGAGCGAACCTTTCTTTGAACGCTCACGAACTGTCTCAACCAGCTCCAGGTTGCGTCTGGTGAATGGATCCAGAACCATGTATTGTCCCGGTTCGTAAGAAGCAATCTGCGTCAGCTGTCCCAGTGACCGCTTCTGCGTCTCGCTTAAATACGAGATCAGCAGGGATATGCAGGCTCTTCGCTCCTCTTCCAGGCGGGCCCAGGCCGGTTCTCCGAATTGGGAGCGAACCAATGCGTCCTCCCTACGATCCCAAGCCGTATAGACAATGTTGCGGCTGCCTGGAAGCGCCTGAGATGAGATGATATCAAGAAGGGAAGCGTCCCCAATGATCTCGGAAGGCTCATAAAGGCCAATCTCATCCCGCAGCCATTCCTCCGAAGATGGCACTGATGTCACATAAAGCTCACCTGTGGACAGATCGCATGCCGATAAAGACATCAATCCGCCCGCTTCCGTAACGCACACCATGTAATTGTTCGATTTGTCGTGCACGACCTTGCCGTCCATGATGGTCCCCGGCGTGACGACCCGAACGATTTCCCGCCGCACCATGCCTTTGGTGACAGAAGCATCTTCCATCTGCTCGCAGATGGCGACTTTGTACCCTTTCTCAATCAACCGCTGGATGTAACCCTCCGCGGAATGATAGGGCACTCCACACATCGGTATTTTCTCTGCACCGCCGCCTTCGCGGCCGGTCAGCGTAATCTCCAATTCCTTCGATGCGAGGATCGCATCATCAAAAAACATTTCGTAAAAATCGCCTAAGCGAAAAAAAAGAAACGCATCGCGCGCTTGTTCTTTGACCTTCAAATATTGTTCAATCATCGGCGTATATTTAGCCATGACGTACCTCCATTACCTTCTAGCTTGACCTCCATTATAACAGAAATTGACCTCAAGGCATCACGGTTTAACGTGCGCGTTCAAAAAGGTCGGTTTTCAGCACCGAGGCTTATGCTTCCGATGTGCGTTTTTTCAAAACGCTTCAGTTGGATGAAGCTAGGGATTGAGGAGCGGAGCGTACGTAGTTTGTACGTGAGCACCTGAAATGTTTCCGTAGGAAAGATACTTCGGAAGCTACTACTTAGGCCCGGCTGAATTCAAGATTCGATGCCGAGTTGCTTCTTGATTCACTTCGTGTTAGATATAGAATTTATGAGTGATCAGTGGAACTGATGAAATTCGATATCGCAAGAAAACCTACCTATGCATCGCGGTCGCTCATCCTTGAAGTGGCCTCGATAGAGGTTTTCTTATCAAAAGCGGACTTTTTGAACAACCTCTTAAACGGGAATATTCCACAGCGGCCTGATATCTCTGCTCTCATCCCAAACGCGCCCCGCCTCCATGTGTGCAAGAGCCAGTTCGATTTCACGAGCAAAGTCCGAATATTCCGGCAGTGTTGACAAATCCCTATGCCAGCCTGCAATACATTCTTGAAGCACGGACTTGTCGCCTTCATAATAGGCGCGATGGTAACGTTCCGTATTGAATGGCCTCGCTAGCAAGCGGTCGCTGTACCGAGCTGCCAGATAGGCAACATAGAGTGACACCTTCGCGACAAGCGGCGAAACGAGAAAGCTGGGAAGCGTACGGTATTCAAACCCACCATATGGCTGTCTCCGAAAATCCCCCAGATATCCATAACGGGGCCTACGAAGACGCCCCTTGGGGTCTTCCAGCAGCGCCAGCGGCAGAGCCAAATAATTATCCAGGGTCTGAAGAAGAGACAGGGAAAGCGGTACCCCACTGAAATGAATATGGCCTCCCAACGGGAAATCACCATAAGGCAGAGCTCCTGCCCTCCATGTTAATGAATGATCGGTAATTAGGCTCTGGGCTTGACGCAGAGCTTTTTGCATTTCAATCACTAACTCCTTTGGCCTTGCTCTCGGTAACGGCCTCAGCTCGGCAATGGGGTATATGACCTCACCCCGATAACGAACGGCGTCACTGCCGACTGACCCGCCACGCTCCATAAATTCGGATGCATACACAATATCTCCGTTATCCTTCATCAGCACAAATTCGGGATCCATCCCCATGAGCAGCGGAGGAGTCAAAGGAAACTCACTGTCTTCGTTATGCGCGTGAAAACCTGCCGCCTGTTGGCCTTTGGCACTCATAACGGTTTTATTCCGGCCCGCTTTCATGCGGACACCTTCGACTACATATCTTCGCCCGGGCCGGGCCGTGATGATGACCTCTCCTTCATCCACACCCAGCGTATACAGCGACCGCAGGGCTGCTTTCTCCAATCTCCGATGCAGGCCGTCTTCATACCTCCCGTTCTCGGGATCGGGCTCAAATATCACTTCGCTGCCGCCAAGCTGATAAGAGCGGATCGAGACTGCAGACAACCCCTCGACATGAACCGCGTACCTGGCCGTGAAATGCTTCTCCTCAACTGTACTCAAGCCCAGAGAGCATGGTATTCCGGATCTGATCAGACGTGCTTGCGCGAGGAGCACTGCAGCTCCCTTCAATGGTACATATTCTTTTACAGCAACTGGTTCTACTTTAAATTGAGCCATCTCCTAGTCCCCCTGTAAAAAAAAATAAAAAAGAGGGCATCCGCCCTCCGCAAAGCTGCCCTCACTGCATATGCTAAGATTAGAATCATTCCTACAGGAGGGTTATCTTACAGTTCATCCTCCAGACCTTCGTAATCAAGGTCTTCGTAATCATCGCCTTCGTCTCCCAGGACGTAATCGAATTCTTTGTCTTCGTAGTCGCCATGGTGATGGCTGCATACTTTGACAACGACCTTGGTTTCCGCAATCAGCTCCACCGCGTACTCTCTCTCTACCCGCAGAATGACACTCGTGCCATTCGAGGATACGCTGGCCTCAACGCAGCTCGGCTCCTGTGTCGCTTCAGCCGACACTTCCACCGTGGATGCACGATGCTTCGGATCCAGATAAGAAAGAGGCACGCGTTCTACATACGATACCGTTTCTTTGGCCACATCGGTCTGTGAATTTTTGTCATAGGAATACCAGATGTTAACATCGTAAGTACCAATAACTTCAATTCCGTCTCCGGCGGCAACCGCCTCGTATTGATGGTTTATAATCCAAGCCCCCAAAATACTGGTCGGATTATTAGGCGGAGTCACGGTATGTGTTACGGTAGAGAATTTACGACCCTTGCCGCAGATCGCCTTCGTGATGATTTCTCTACATTGGTGTTTATGACTCAATGACATCTTCGAACCTCCTCCATACAATCATTCCATACATGTGTATGCAAGACATGGGCGAATGTTGAATGAAGTGGTCCAAATAAATTCATATGATGCTAAAAATATCAGATTTTTTTTTGCAAATCCCTAAGCTATACGGCCGAATCCGCGCGCTTCTGCGGTTTTTTCGCCGTGGGTGCCTTATACTTCTTTGAAATATTCAAATAGTATTCCAGCTCATGGCATAACTGCAGGATGGCAGACCGGACCTCGAATTCTTCGCGGGTCGTCGGCAGCTCCATCTCTTTAAACAAGTCCTCCAGCTCAATCAGCAGTCCTTCGGACTTGCCCGTGTATCCTTCGGCAATGACATCCTTGCTTAACTGATCGAATATTTCCGCCGTCAGCACGCCATGAGGAAGCCTCTCATACACCTGGGATATCTGATGCATCATGCTCTGGATATTCTCCATCTGTTCCTTCCGCATATAAAAGTAGATGTTCCAGGAGCCGTCCGGATGAATCATCTGATTCTCCGATGCCCGCTTCGCTTCCTCAATTCCTCTTTCAATCTGCCGGTTAGCCTCAATTAACTCTTTACCGTCCCATATATGTTCGGGATCTCGAAGCGTAAGCGAGAAATGATGGAAAATGACAGAGAAGAGCCCGTCCACCTTCCGGCGAATCTCCATCATCGCTCCCTCGCTGTTCGGCATATAAACCAAGTTCACAAGCATGGCGGATCCGAGACCAATAATCAACAGTTCTATTTGGGTGAACAAAATGTCCACTCCGATCTCTTTCCCCTGAAACACCCGAAACACTACAACCGAACTGGTTACAATGCCTTCCTTGAAGTTCGCCTTCGAAATCGCGGGAAATGCAAGCAATATGTATATGGCTAGTACCCAATAATGAAAACCGAGAAAATAAAATAAAACACACGCCAGCACCAGTCCCAGCAATGAAGCGAACAATCTGGACGAAATGGAGCGCACACTCCGTTTTCGCGTGACGTCAACGCCGAGTATAGCAAGAAGACCGGCGGACGTAGCCCCCGGTATGTTCAAGGCATCTGTAATTAAGATGGCAAGCAGGCTTGCCGCAGCCGTTTTGATGACACGAAATCCCATGTGATGAAGAGCCTCCAGGCGAGTTGATGATGACTATATATGTTACCTTTCACGTGACTACATATTATAAGGTATCTTCATCCTAGCTTATTTTAATGCCATAAACAACCATGCCTGGGTGGCCTAGTCCATTAGATTTTCCAATTAGTGTGACCTTTTTGATTGTTGAGTATTCCAAGTTGTTGTTACCATAGTTCAACGTAGCGAGTTTATTCGAATTCAAGAAATGGTAGAGGAGTTATTCATGATGAAAAGAATCGTAACACTAAGCACACGCAAACTGATGGACACTGCAAAACACGGCGGATGCGGCGCATGCCAGACATCTTGCCAATCTGCTTGCAAGACTTCCTGCGGCGTAGCTAATCAGCGTTGTGAGAACGTAATGAACAAATAACAAATGGGCAAAGAAACTCACCGCCGTCCTTACAAGGACGGCGAAGTTGTTTCTGCTGAATAGCCGCCTGCAATTTGTAGTAAAAAGGAGCTTGATTCGCAGTATGATTCATCAATATCAACTGAACGGATACAACATCGTAATCGACACCTATAGTGGCTCTGTACATGTTGTTGATGACCTGGCATATGAAGTTATTGCGCTTTATGAACATGAAACACCCGAACAAATCCTGGCGTTCATGATGGAAAAACAATATTCAGAAGAAAGCATTCAGGAGACGATCTCAGCGGTCGAGGAACTAATTAAGAATGAGCAGCTTTTTACAGAGGATGCTTATGAGGATCTATCTATTCATTTAAAAGCACGTAAAACGTATGTAAAGGCGCTCTGTCTCAATGTCGCACATACTTGCAATCTGTCGTGCGAATATTGCTTCGCCAGCCAAGGGAAATACAATGGTGATCGGGCAATTATGAGCGTAGAGGTCGGGCAAAGAGCTATCGATTATCTGCTAGAAAATTCTGGCCATCACCGAAACCTTGATATCGACTTCTTCGGCGGGGAACCGCTTATGGCTTGGAAAGTCGTCAAAGAGATTGTAAAGTACGCACGAAGCAAAGAGAAGGAATGGAAGAAAAAATTCCGCTTCACCTTCACAACGAATGGCATGCTGCTCAACGATGAGGTTACCGAGTTTTTAAATCAGGAAATGTACAATGTCGTCTTGAGCTTGGATGGAAGGAAAGAAGTACATGATCGGCTGCGCACAACCGTTACCGGCAAGGGAAGCTATGATTCTATCGTGCCGAAGTTCAAGGAATTCGTCCAAAAGCGCGGAGATCAAGAATATTATGTACGGGGAACGTATACGCGGAACAATGTCGACTTCACCAAAGACATCTTCCATATCGCAGATCTTGGTTTTGACAAAATCTCGATGGAGCCGGTCATCTGTGATCCACGGGAACCTTATGCGCTTACCGAGAAAGATCTCCCGGAGATATACAATCAGTACGAAATTCTAGCCAAGGAAATGATTGAGCGCACTGAACAAGGCAAAGGGTTTACCTTCTATCATTACATGCTCGATCTCTCAGAGGGACCGTGCATTCAGAAGCGGATCACGGGCTGTGGATCAGGCACAGAGTATTTCGCGGTCACACCATGGGGCGAATTGTTCCCTTGCCACCAGTTTGTCGGGGATGAAGAATACAGCATGGGCAACATCTGGGATGGCATCAAGCGGCCTGAACTGCAATGCCAATTCAAAGAAAGCAACTGCTACACGAAGCCGGAGTGTAAAGATTGCTGGGCTAAACTCTACTGCAGCGGCGGCTGTCCTGCCAATGCTTTGCATGCGACGGGTTCCATTAACGGAATCTACGAGTTTAGTTGCGACGTGTTCCGCAAACGAATCGAATGCTCGATGATGGCCAAGGTCGCCGAGTCAATCCGAGCGATGGAAGAGAGTGAAGTGTAGATAGCAGTACAACTGCACGGTAAGGGAAATTTTCCAATAGAATATTTTGAAAAAATGATCCATCTTCATTAGATATTATGACCCTAAATTTTCACTAGACATGAACGTGCAAGTGTCCATTGAATATGAAAAGCCGGATTCCTTAGAGAGGAAAACCGGCTTTTTGGATAACTATTAATTGGATAACTATTAAATAGTACTTAGTGTCTACTTCCGTTAAAATGTTGGCGGGCGCCCTTATAAGAGGTCCAGGATTTTGTCAAAGACTTGCTTTTCCGTAACCGTATTATGCCCTGACACGCAAAGTTCCATATCCATTTCTTATACTTTAAAAGAGTCTTGATATAGTCGTCTTTATCACCATAGAGGCTTGGAACAGGCTCCTCCATCGAGTCACCGATATTATCGCCTACATGAATGACCTTTTCCCATTCATCCATAACGCTGATGGAGTCCGCGGTATGCCCGGGTGTATACATGATTCTTATTTGGTCATCGGGAAAATAGATCTCTTGTTCGAAAGTTAGATCGGGTAGAAGTTTTTCGGCTTCACCGTCAACAAGATGCCCGTATTTCTGCATCATCTCTTCCCAATGTACATCGATCATGTCCCTGCAGCTCGTGTGAGATATAATCGTGCAGTTTCGAAACGAGCTGTTTCCCCAGGTGTGATCCCAATGGTAATGGGTATTGATGACGATGATGGGCTTGGAATCATGCTTTATGTATTCTTTGACAGGCTCCATGCTCAAAGAGCCCAAGCCTGTATCGATGATGTAGTTGTACCGATTGCCGAGAATAAGCTGAACATTTAAATCCCAACCAGCAGGCTGCCGATACGTAAACAGAACGTTTCGATTCCTGATTTTTTTTATTTCCATTTCGTTTTCCTCTTTCTCCAATTGTTGATGTTTACAGCTTAAGCACCATCTGATAATTCCCCGGCTCCGCCCGGAAACCGATAAGATCACGGTTAATTCGAAGCATCGGGACGTTCATGGAATCATTATGCGTTCTCAAATAAGGGACTCCGCATGCACGTGCTGTTTGAATGCCGAGCAGCTTTAAGGCAAGCGCGATGCGGCGGCCCCGGTACTCCGGCAGAACGCCGGTATATTCATGATACATCGCCTGCGTCTGCTCGTTCTGCTGCAACGTGACGACACCGATGTAGCGGTCGCCGTCCTTGGCGATATGGATCCATTCCGGGCGCACTCTGCTGTGTCCAATGCTCCATTTCTTCCATTCTTCAAACCAAGGGAAATCGCCGGAAAAACCCGGTATATCCGGCTGCGTGACCTTGTACAGCTCATAGAGCTTTCTTTCCCCGTCTTCTCCCGGCTCATCGGCTAATGTAATGAACTGAATTCCGGCCCGCTCTGCCTCTTCAATCGCAACAAACAGGTTGTCGTCGTCAAACGATGCCAGATCCAAAACGGATTCGAAGATATGGCGCTCCTGTATGTAACCGCGACGTTCGGCGAAAGTTGCCGACGAAGCGTCCGTTTCTCTCAAAATAACGGTCAGATGAGAGGCTTTAACCTCTGCCGCCCATTGGTGAAGCGTATCGTACATCGCCTTGCCTACCCCGTTCCCGCGGCTTTCCGGGTGTACAACAAGGGTGAGGAATAATTCACCCGGCTCCGTCCAAGGTGCCCTCCAAGCGATAGCGTAAGCAACAACTTGTCCCGACTCATCTTCTGCTACCCATTTGGGACGATCCCATCCTGTCAGTTCGCCCTTCTCATTGTAATCCAGCTTTCCCGGAGGGATTTGGTCCTCCTCTTCCTTCAAAAGTTCTGCCGTTATCGGTTCCGGCCAAACCGTATTGAGCAGCGACGCAACCGCAGCATAATCGTCGGGCTCTCTCATCTTTCGAATTATAAATTTCATCGTTATCATTCCCTCCAAGTTTTCCTAATCGATCTCAAAGAGATTATCCCATACATGGAGACTTCTTTCAGGGTAAAATATGGATTTATTGAAAAATTCACAGCCGATTTCCTAGCCAAATAAGTTAAGAAGTTCTTCAATTAGCTCAGATAAATTCTTCTCCGCATAAATCTGGTGGGGAAGGGGTTTATTATAGTACATATGCATACCATGCCGGGTGCACATAAAAAAGAACGAATCCCTATGGTGTGGAATTCGTTCTTTCATGCTTTAATTTATTTTAACTTCAACGGGTTGCAAAACCTCACTTGGCCCTTTTTTTAGAGTCAACATGAAGATAAGGGAAATACAGTATAAGGCGGCTAAGTAGATCATGACGACCGTCATATCATAACTTTGAAGAATATAGCCGACAAAGATTGGCGAAAACCCTCCAATGGCTCTACCGAAGTTAAAAATCGTATTTGTCGCCGTACTTCGAATTTGCACAGGATAGAAGCTGCTAATTAAAGCTCCATACCCGGCAAACATGCCATTCGAGAAGAAACCGACAATCGCGCCACCGATTAAAATGGCAACACTTCCAGCAGCATAGGAGTATAAAAACACAGCACATGCAGAGGCAAGCAAGAAGATGCCAAAAGCACGCTTTGCACCAAATCGGTCCATAAACAAGCCGAATACTAGCATCCCAATAATCATGCCAACCGCTGTACTAATGGTCCAAAGAGCAGAACTTGAAACGGATAAACCTTGAGATTTCTGCAGCATGGATGGCAGCCAAATCATCAAACCATTGTAGCCGGCAATTTGCACCGTTGCCATAATAATCAATGAAATTGTTGTCAGTGATGTTCTAGGCGTTTCAAATAGTTGAGCCAGCTTGCCTTTTCCATGTTTTTTGTTGGTTTCTTTATTTTTTTGGGCAGCCAGCCACTCTGGAGATTCTTCAAGGTTCTTTCGCACAATAACGGCGAAAATGACAGGTACCACTCCAACAAAGAATAAAGCTCTCCATCCCAAGAACGGAAGAATGACAGCACTTAACAACGCTGCTAAAATAACGCCGTACTGTGCACCTACACTCACATACGAGGAAGCTCTTCCTTGTTTGTCTTTCGGCCAAGCCTCGGCAACGAGAGCCATACCAATTCCATATTCGCCCCCTGCACCAAGACCTGCGATAAACCTGAAAATATATACTTGTTCAATATTCGCTGCTAATCCCGTTAAAGCCGTTCCAATTGCAAACAACAAGACGGTATTTGCAAACACCTTTACCCGCCCAAACTTATCCGCTAAAATCCCAAAAATAATACCGCCTAGCAGCATGCCGATATTCGTTATGGAAGAAATCAGTCCACCCGTTGCGAAGTCAATGTTAAATTCTGAAATAATCATTGTCATCGCAAAGGAAACAAACATAATGTCCATTCCTTCCAACGTTAAACCAGCTACTGAAGCTACCACTGTCTTCTTACGATAATCCATTCTAGCGTTCCTCCAAATTCTTGATGATAAAACTCTCTTTTAGCGTGTTTGAGGGAATGGATTACACAAGACTTTTCCATTCTCTTTTGAAGCCTCACAGGACTCCCTTTAAAAGAGGTACTTAAGCAAAATAAAAAGCCCTTCTTGCACAGAGGGCAAAAGGGCATGCGAAGACATAGATATTATTAGCCTAAAAATATCACGTAGCCCTTTTCAGCCTCTCTGGACTGTATTAAAGGAAAATTTATTTCGGGATACATACTAGCAAAATAGTGCAGATCATGTCAACCTCCTTGAATACCCAGTTCAGTTAGCCTCGCATCAGGATCCGCTCTATATATACCACCATTTGATACATAGCTGTAGCTACAACGGCGATAATGAGCAGACTCGACAACACAAGCGTAAAATTGAATACCTGAAAGCCGTACATAATCAAGTAACCGAGACCCGATTTGGCGACCAGGAATTCCCCGACGATGACGCCGACCCACGCCATGCCCACGTTGACCTTAAGCGTTGACACGATCGTCGGGTAGGAAGCCGGCAAAATAACTCGCTGAAACACCTGGCGCTTGGTTCCGCCAAAGGTCCGGACGACCTTGATCAGATTGGAATCCACCTCATGAAAACTGTTGTAAACAACAAGCGTGGTCACGATGACCGTGATGGATAACGTAGTGACGACAATAGCGGTAAAACCCGCGCCAAACATCACGATAAATATGGGTCCCAGCGCCACTTTCGGCATACTGTTGAACACAACCATGTAGGGATCCAGAACTTTGTTAAGAAACGGTGACCACCAGATGAATACGGCCAGCAGCGTGCCTACCAGCGTGCCGAGCAGGAATCCGACAACCGTCTCTCCTACCGTGACCCCCAAGTGCCCCCATAACTCGCCGCTGATCATATTCCCCCATATGTTGGCAAAAATTTTGGTCGGATAGCTGAAGAGCAGCACGTCTATCCATTTGAATCTGCCTGCCGCTTCCCACCAGATAAAGAATAGCAACAGCAAGCTAAGCTGGACGGTCAGCACGCGTGTGCGCATGCTTTTCTTTCGCTTCATATGCTGAACATAAATATCCTGGAGCCAGCCCTTCGAAGAAGAAGCAGAAGGCTCATCCCTTGTTGTCATAAGCTTCACTCCTTCCCGATCGTTTGCATTTCGCCCCAGATCTCATGAAACAATTCGTTGAACCCTGGCTCCTTACGAGCATAAAAAGGCTGCACCCGGCGTATGTTCTCGGGAATATTGAACATGCGGTGAACCCTCCCCGGGTTGCGGTTCAGGAGAATGACACGGTCACTCATCGCAATCGCTTCAGACAAATCATGGGTGACCAGAATGGCGGTTTTCCCCCGCTCCTTCAAGGTCTCCACGATCAGATCCTCAAGCTGCAGCTTCGTCTGATAATCCAGTGCGGAGAAAGGTTCATCCAGCAGCAGCAGTCCCGGGTCTGTCGCCAAGGTCCTTACGAGTGCAACCCGTTGTCTCATTCCGCCTGACAGCTGGGCGGGATAGAGATTACCGCTGTCCGCAAGACCCATCTCCTTGAGCAAACTCTGTACCACGCCTCGGCTTTCCGGATTCAACCGCTCCGTCAGTTCCAAGCCGATCAAGGCGTTATCCATAATGGTGCGCCAAGGAAATAAATAGTCCTGCTGCAGCATGTACCCAACTTCCGGCGACGGTCCGTTTACCGGTTTGCCGTTCACGTAGGCGACTCCTTTGGATGGCTGCAGCAAGCCGGCAATGACAGACAAGATGGTCGTCTTGCCGCAGCCGCTAGGCCCAACCAGGCTGATGAACTCCCCCGGTTCCACCTTCAATTGAATTCCTTCCACAGCCAGAGAGGCTTCCCGATCCGTGACATATGCGTGAGCGATATCGTTCAATTCAACTACCGGTACCATTGGTGCTCTCTCCTTTCGTTCTATGGATTAGGAGTACATCATTATTTAGCTTGTTTCGCTTTCTCGGCAAAGCTGTTGTTGACAATTGTGTCAGGCGCAACCCGTTCTTTCAGTTCCCCGGCTTGCTCCATCACGTCCAGCAGATTGTTCCATTCCGCCTCGTCCACGATCGGATCGGCTGCATAGCTGCCTTGCTCCTTGTAGCGTTTAACGGAGGACACCACGATGTCGCGGTCGCTATCCTTGAAATAAGGCATGATCGCATCCGCGATGTCTTCCGGGCTGCTTGCATCCACCCATTGCTGTGCCTTGTAAAGGGCATTCGTAAACTTCTGCACCGTTGCATCGTTTTTGTCGATATAGCTCTGCTTTGTCATGAATACGGTATATGGCAAACGTCCGCTTTCTACGCCAAAGGACGCGACCACCTTGCCCCGGCCTTCTGTTTCAAATATGGATGCCTGCGGCTCAAAGAGCTGAACAAATTCACCTGTACCGGAAGCATAGGCAGAGGCGATATTCGCAAAATCGATATTTTGAATCAGCTCCAGGTCCGCGTGCGGATCGATTCCTTTTTTATTCAAGGTAAACTCGCCTGCCATCTGCGGCATTCCGCCTTTACGCTGACCGAGGAATACTTTACCCTTCAGGTTGTTCCAGTCAAAAGCACCCGATCCGTCTCTTGCCATCAGAAATGTCCCGTCCGTCTGCGTCACCTGTCCGAAGTTAATGACCGGATCTTCAGAGCCCTGTTGATACACATAAATCGAAGTTTCCGAGCCGACAAGTGCCACATCGATGGCTCCCGACAGCAGGGCCGTCATCGTTTTGTCTCCGCCAGGGGTCGTCTGCAGCTCGACATCAAGCCCTTCTTCCTTGAAAAATCCCTTTTCCAATGCGACATACTGCGGCGCATAGAAGATCGAGCGCGTCACTTCGCCAATCTTGACCTTCGTAGCCGATCCGCCGCCACCGCACCCGGCAAGCGCCACTCCGCAAACAAGCAGCATGGTTAACGCCAGCCCCCACCATTTTTGACGCTTCATCGTAACCCTCCATTCCCCATTAACCCAATGTTTCTTTTCAGCATATGCAAGCGCCTGCCCAAAGGTTAAACGCCTGATAGAGTATGCTGGCGGATGTTGAATGGCATTATGGATAGCCCTACCTACAAAAAAACGCAGCCACTTTGGCTGCGTTTGTCGTTTATAGTGATAATTAAAGTTTGTAAATCTCTTTATACTTCTCTTCGAGATAATCGGCCAGGTAGTCCGGATTCAGTTCTTCCCCGGTGACGCGTACGATGATCTCGGACGGCTTCTCGCTCTTTCCGTACCTGTAAACCTTATCCGTCAGCCATTCCTTGATCGGAGCCAGGTTCCCCTCTTCGATGAGTTGGTCGAGGTTCGGCAGTTCTTTGCGCATCGTATGAAGCATCTGAGCCGCATACATGTTGCCGAGGGAATACGAAGCAAAATATCCGAAATCTCCGCCGGACCAGTGAACGTCCTGCAGAACACCCATTCCGTCGTTCGGCGGCATAATGCCGAGGTATTCCTTATACTTCGCGTTCCAGGTCTCCGGAAGATCCTTCACCGCCAACCCTTCGTTAAAGAGCATTTTCTCGATCTCATAACGAATGATGATGTGCAGGTTATAAGTAAGCTCATCTGCCTCAATTCGAATCAGAGAGTTCTCTACCTTGTTTGCGGCCAAATAGAATTCCTCGATGTCCACGTCCTGCAATTGTTCAGGGAAATGCTGCTGCAGATCCGCGAAATAACGGCGCCAGAACGGACGGCTTCGACCAATCATATTTTCCCACAGACGAGATTGAGATTCATGGATGCCCATCGAAGTACCACCGGAGAGCGGCGTACCTGCAAGCTCCTTATCGATATTTTGCTCGTAAAGGGCATGCCCCCCCTCATGCAAAGAACTGAATACCGCACTTAACACATCATCCGGAAGATACATGGTCGTGATGCGTACGTCACCCGGGTTCAGGCCCGTCGCAAACGGGTGCACACTCTCGTCCAAACGTCCCGCTTCAAAGTCGTAGCCCATTTGCTCCAGCAGGAACAAGCTGAATTTCTCCTGCTGTTCTTTCGGGAACAGCTGTTTCAAGAAGTCCGTTTTCGGCTTGAAGGGCGATTCCTGAATCGCGTGAACTAGCGGTACCAGACGTGCTTTCAGGCGCTCGAAGATGGCATCCACCTTTTCCACTGTTAAATCCGGCTCGTACATGTCAAGGAGTGTGTCGTATCTGGTATTTTTCACGCCCCAATATTCAATAAACTCTTGCTTGAACGCAACAATCTTCGTTAAGTAAGGTTCGAAGCCTTCAAAATCGTTATTCTTCTTCGCTTCCTCCCACTTCGTTTCCGATTGGGCGGCGAGAATGGAATACTCCTGGAAGCGTTCAGGCGGGATGGATTTGCTCTGATCGTACACCTTGCGGGCTTCCGCAATCATGCGGCGTTTGCGATCATCCAGCTGTTCTGCCTGTTTTTGCTCTGTAAAAAATGATAACAGCTGTCCCATCTCTTCCGATATTTGCAGCTTAAAAGCCTCTGTGGATAGAACCCCGATCGTTTCCGAACGGATTTCGGTTCCCTTGCGTGGAGCACCCGTCCGTAAATCCCAGTGAAGTAGGCCAATAGCTTCGTAATAACTCATGATTTTGCGAACCAATCGATCAAATTGTTCCCATTGTGGTAAATGTTGTACTGCCATTCCGGCACACCTTCTTTTTTTTATAATAGGATTCTTCTATACTCTATTGATGATACTTTTTACAAGGTATATAATCAACTTCCAGAAAGAATAAATAACAATATACATATAAAGGAGTGTCAGGATGCCGTGAATATTCAACTCACCCCGCAAGCAGAGCTGAAGCTTAAGGACAAACTTGGGGACAAGCCGGGCGCAATCAGGCTGATCTATGACACGGAGGGATGCGGATGTGCCGTTAACGGAGTCCCAGGCCTGCGTATTGTAGATGAGCCGACGATGGAAGATATCGCTGTCGAGACAGGCAGCCCGGTGCCGTTTATCATGAACCGCAAGCAGGCCGTTTTTTTCGAAGAGAAGATGAGGCTCGACGCCGATCCAGCCACCTACTCCTTTCGTCTGGACAGCAGCGGACAGAACTACGGTACCAACATTCAAGTATTAGATGCCAGAGCATAAGAACAACAAATAAACAATAGATACAAAGGAGAGAAAATCGATGGAAAAACACCTTAACAGCATTCTGGAACACAATCGCAGCTTTGTAGAAAATAAAGAGTACGAATCCTACCTGACAGGGCGTTTTCCTGAGAAGAAACTCGTCATTATCACTTGTATGGATACACGATTGGTTGAACTGCTCCCTAAAGCGATGAATTTCAAGAATGGCGATGTCAAAATCATTAAAAACGCCGGCGCGATCATTTCACAGCCCTTCGGAAGTGTGATGCGAAGCGTCATGGTTGCACTGTACGAGCTGCACGCCGAAGAAGTCATCGTAGTGGGTCACTACGAATGCGGCATGGCTTCCTTGAACGCCGATGAGATGATCCAGCATATGAGAGACCGCGGCATATCCGATGAAGTGTTATCCACGCTCGAAAACTCCGGCATCCGGTTGTCCAGATGGCTTCGCGGTTTTGATAACATTACGGACGGCGTAAAAAATACGGTGAGCCTGATCAAAAACCACCCTCTTCTTCCTCCAAACGTACCCGTTCATGGTATGGTCATCGACCCTAACACCGGCGCGCTGGATCTGGTCGTAGAAGGTTACGAGAACGAATAAATCAATCAAAGTCAAATGGAAGCACAAGCGCTTACGCGTTTGTGCTTTTTTAGTCACAATTTTGCCAAAAGCAGAGAGAAAGCCCCCTCCCCCGGTTGTCAAACCATACAGTTTCAGTGTACACTTTTTAACAACCGGACCGATAGGCGAATGACCATCCTCGCTTTAGCGTCCACGATATGCGTTTCAAAGGGAGTTATGTCCATGAATACGTTGTCATACGGCTTGTTAGGATTACTAGCAAGAAAAGAATCATCAGGATATGATTTGATGCTTCGAATACAGCCCTTTTGGCAAGCCAAACACAGTCAAATCTATCCCTTGCTGTCCAGCATGGAGGAGAAGCAGCTATTGTCCTCGCACTGGGTCCAGCAAAGCGATAAACCGGACAAGAAAATCTATGCGATTACAGAAAAAGGCATGCAGAAGCTGCGTGAATGGATGTACCAACCTATCGCGCCTGCAGTCACCAAGGATGAGCTTTCTCTTCGGACCTTTTGCCTGTGGCTGACGGAGATCGGCATCGCCGTCGATATTTTCGAGGACCGCAGAATTGGGTATTTGGAGAAAAAACGTTATTATGAGCAGATTTTAGAGGGAATTCCGGAGGATACCCGCGAGATTGGAAGCAAGGCTTTCAGCAATTATGTACTCGCTACCAAAGGGTTGATGATGGCTGAGACCGAGCTGAAATGGTGTGATTGGGTACTGGAATTACTGAGACAGCAGCAGCACACAACAGCCTCAAAACATGGTCGTACAAATTTTGAAACCTTATCGTGACTCGTCCGTATTACTCTTTATTACTCTAAATTTACTGGGAGGTTCGACAGAACACGATGAAAAAAGTATTGACTATTCTTGTAGCGATTACATTGTTCTTTGTAGCACTGACACCTGATTCCGCAGATGCCCGCAGAGGCGGCGGAGGTTTCAAATCCGGGACCAAGACATACAACAGCACTCCGAAAAAGAATAATAACAATAATGTTCAACAATCGAACAACCGTTCCAATACGACAGGGGCGGCCGGCAGCACGGCAAAACGCGGATTCTTCAGCGGCGGCAGCTTGATGAAAGGACTTATGATCGGTGGTCTGGCTGGTTTGCTCTTCGGCAGCATGTTTGCCGGCATGGGCTTCATGGGCGAAATCATGGGACTCCTCATTAACCTGATCGCTATCTGGGCTTTGATTATGATCGTTATGGCTGTTGTACGCTCCGTGAAGAATCGTCGTAAACAAAACGAACCTCGCGACAACAACAATAACAACAATCGGTACTAATCCATGATTTTGAGCATGGACGAAATCGTCAATGCAGTCTGCCTTCATCAGGCGGAGCGCAGAGGCGTCAAACCAACCGATGTATCGCTTGAGCTTAGCTGGGATGAAGATACCGGATATACAGGTGAAGTATGGGTCAGCGGCAGGAATCAATATTTGATTGAGGCTAACCTCATCGAAGCCATTCTCCGCTACCTGTACTCCGAGTATAATATCCGCGCTTACAGCGAACAAGTACGACTTGAGCTGGAAGACGAAATTATCGCCATCGTTCAGCAATAACCTGATGAATCGATAAAGCAGCCGCTTCGCTACTACGCGAAGCGGCTGCTCTTTGATTATAAACAATAGGATCAGTTCGTACACCGCGGAAAGGTTCCCTCCAAGAAAAGCGCTTCAACCATATTGCGCCCCTCTCCTATTTACGAGCAATACGGCCATCATTAACTTCGCGTAGTGCCGGCGCCTACGTGCAATCCCGAATTCGGGTTCTCCAGCTCTTTCCGCTTGCCCGCCTTATGCCATTCCTCATACTGTCCACCGATCTGAAGGAAGGATTCATGGATCATATCCGTCATTTCTTGGATTTCGTCCTTGGTATACTTCAAATGGGTGTTTACATTATCCACCTTGTATTTTTGCAGAAGCTTAATATGGGCAATCGTATGAATGGTATCCTCCAGGATCCAGAAGATCACTTCATCGGTATCCTTGGTCCTCTTGCTGAGCATCTGCACGCCTCTTTCATACATAGCGAGCTCATAGTCCTGCTCTCCAACCCGAACAACCGGACTCAAATCACCTATATAACCTTCTTCAAAAGGTAGAGTGGCCACTCTCTCGTATTCAGAATCATACATGGAAGTCTTATGAAGCAGATGAAGGATTCGATCAATCATTTCTTGTTTCGTAAGCATATTGGACATCTCTTCCCCCTTTTGGAGTCGCGTAAATGACGCAGGATTGTTTACGATCTTACCAAGACAAGGGCTCTGAGTTCTTCCAGAATATCCAGCGGTTGGTTTCACAAATCGGGGCTGTGCCAATACTGTACTCATCCCGGACGCCGCTTGCCAGGTTAATCCGGTGCAGCATACCGCCATAGGTGCCGACCAGCAGGAAATTCTCATCCGGCGTCGCGATCAGCCCGGAAATTGTACTTCCTACAAAGTAACGCCATATTTCTTTACCCTCATAATTGATATAACGGAGGTATCCATAGGCATCGCCAAGAATGCCTCCCTCCTTCAGCGCGACACCGGCGTACACGCGCATTTCTTCATTTATCGGCAGTCCTTCTGCAAAGGCTCCCGTTTCTACAGCATGCAGCGGTACGGATATCGTATCCCCGTTGTAAAAATGGCAGGCATTAAACCACACGGAACGACCATCCTGCGTGAACAGGCTATAGTGTGGATAACTGGAATGAGGCTCTATTCTGTACAACTGCTTCCCTTCCAGGTCCATCAGCAGATGCTCGCTGGACTGGCTGCCATATGCCAGCCACCTGCCATCCCTCGAGACAGCGCCATGCGCCATGGCGATTCTCGTGTCCTCAAGCTCATCTTCCCGAAGTTCAGCGGCGTCCGGATGCATTAATTGCACGCTGGAGTCTCCCAGCAGGTAAATGCCATACTCGCCAACGAGCAGAACCTGCCGCCCATCGTTGAACGGAATGATTTCATCGAGAATATCATAAGGTCTCTCTTCATCAGCCAGTGATTCAAGATCTTTGAGATCGGCCTTCAGGCGGCTGCAAATATCCTCCCATGTAAACTTCGCAACCAATTGCCCGTTCAAGGAAGTATCCGGCAAAAATATCGTCCGCACCCCATTCTCATCGGCTACTGCCAAGTACTGTCCATCTGCGGAACTTCCTGCACAGCCGATTCCCGTTAACTCGGTTATGCCATCATTACCTACGACATAGGCGAACCGTCGCTCCCATGAAGCTCCAGTTTGCAGCAGCACGTGACCATCTTCCCATGCATATACGGGCTTCACCGCCTGTGTCTCCTCCTTGAACTCTCCTGTCAATGGCCAGGACGCGGGCGGCAGCTCTTCGCGAAGCAGAGCCGTTTCACCGGCTTCATTGGCGGCAGCGATCATCTTAACCACTTCTTGGGCCATGGCCTGGCGCCGATCCTCTTCGATCGCAGGCGGTTCCTCCTGCCAATTGGTCTCCATCCCTATGCGTACATATTCATTCACGTCGGCGGCATAACGTTTGCCTTCCGCGCGCCACGCTTCCGCTGTTTTCCGGTCCAACCAACTCATTCGCGGTCCCCCCTGTATGTATTTATGTATATCGGTTTGTAATGGAAAGCTTCTTCAACGATTTCCTCTGGCGTCATATCTTTTTCCGGCCAAAAAATCAAATTGCTGATGTCGGGGTGGGGAACAATCCGCTGCAGCAATTCGATCCATTCCTCCACCTCTTCTTCGCTACCATCCCCATTATACAGTCTTGTCACCAGATCAACGATCTGCGCTCTCGTTAATTCGCTCATGTACGGCTCCTTTCTTGTCATCGATCCAACGCCGAATAAATTCCTTCTCAGACTTATTCAACCGTTTAAGTGAATTTTCAAAAAAATACAGATACTTAGAATGAAGTTGTTTTAGCTTCTCTATTTCGCCAACAGAGATAGCTTCCTTAATTGCATACGTTAGTTTCCCATAACTATCTACGATAATTTCTGAACTTAGAATAACATCAATCATTAACTTCCCTTCGGAATCAGCTGCCTTCGTTTTTTTCTCCATCTAAGATTTCTTTACTCCTCAACCATTTTTTCATAAATTTCATGCGAAAAACGCATAAATATCAATATGCAATTTTCGCATAAACTAAACTTTGCATGGGTGATATATGATGTATAAACGAATTCGAGGACTACGCGAAGACAGAGATCTGACACAACAGCAGATGGCGAATTATCTGCACATTTCCCAAACCACATACTCTCGATACGAAAGTGGAAATTTGGATGTTCCTAGCTCAGTATTGATTAAACTAGCGGATTTCCATGACGTAAGCATTGATTACATACTTGGCCAGACTGACATTGTAAAGCGTAATCACAGCAAGAAAGAAAAGTAACACCAAGATCATTGACTAAAGAGCAGTATGAATCAGCCTGTTCCTACGCCACCGCATGAATAAAAAACACCGTTCAAGCCTTGGAAAAAACGAAATAAGCCTCCCATATTTGAGGCTTATTTCTCATTATAGTATCCGCTTATATCATCCTCTAGATATACCCCATCCAAAACACTCCCCGTTTAGGAGCACTTTCCGTAACAGCTCAACATGATATATAACCGTATAACTGCTATTCTCCTTCATGTTTTTGCCCGGCTAAGCCGTAAAAGAAAAGCTCCAGCAAGGTTTCCATGCTGCCGTTGACATATTCCCGGTTCCCCGAATCCCAGCGTCGCCCCAGCTCATTCATGAACATCGAGAAGTACAGCATCGCGACTTCTTCGGTTTGGTCCTTATGAATATAACCTTCTTGTTTCCCCAGCGCGACAAATCTCATGAAAAAACCTTTTACCTTCTCCTCGCTGTACTGTTGGATCGTATGACTAATGCCACGCTCCTCGGAGGTTTGCCGGAACTCTTCCGACAAAAAGGTCAGATTCTTAGCCTCCAACTCCATGATTTCTCGGGTCTTCTCGGCAAAAGAGCGCGCGGAATCTAGAATGCGCTCATACACCTCCAACTGCTTGTCCGTCCAATCCATGATCATTTCCATATAGAGCTGATCTTTGGTTCCAAAATAGTTATATATTGTCGCAGGTGACACGCCTGCCTGTTGGGCGATTTCGTTAACACTAACCTTTTGGTAACCGTGCCTTGAAAATAGCTGGAAAGCGGCATCGAAGACCTGTTCGATTTTTTTGTGCTTTCTTCGTTCATACCCATTCATGTGTTCTCCACCTCAAGTGAAGTATATATCAAGTTTTAGAGCAGTTCAATGTTTTCACTATAAAACAATTGACAACCACCCATTCGAAGTTATATTGTTTTTATAGTCAATCAATTCAATAACTACATAACTTCAATTTAAATTACAAAAGAAATGAGTGTGTTATGTGATGAAAATCGTAAAGATTCCTTCGATTCTGCATGATGTTTTTGGTGAAAAGCAGTCCGTTGGCTCTATTCTGGTCATACTGCTATTCGGTGGACTTCTAACCATAGCGATGGGCTTCATTTATCCTGAAATCACAAGCTCTTTGCCTTTATGGCGCAGTACCCTTGCCTTATTGCTCATCTTCGATATATTCGCCGGTTGCATCGCCAATTTCACAATCTCAACCAGTAATTTCTACGCATCCCGAAAAACGAATCGGACAGTGTTCATTGCGATACACGTTCATATCATCATGATTGCGCTTCTGTTGAATACCGATATTGAGTATGCCGTCGGTATATGGGCATATACAATCGCTGGAGCTGTGATCGTAAATGCGCTAATCGGGAAATCATCGCAGCATTTTATAGGAGGCTTGCTCCTGTCGCTCGGCATAGGGGGTACGTTCTTGCTGTCCAACATCCAGCCTTACATGTTATTGGCTGGCACCCTGTTTATGCTGAAAGTATTGTTCAGCTTTGCTATCGATCATTACGGGGGAGCTGTAGAGAAAGCATGAACACTTCATGCAGAGTAACCAAGCTGGCCAAATCGGATAAACTCTTATTTTCAACCATAATGAGCAGTGCTTTTGCCCGGGATCCTTTGTTTCTGCATGCATTTGGCGATCCGGAGCTTGATCGTAAATCAAGAAGCAGGGCGGCCGCATTTGTCTCCTTCATGTTTGATAAAAGCTTTCTGCTGAATGAAGAAATATGGGGCTTTTTTGAAAACCAAATCTTGCTTGGTACCTACATTGTAGAGAAACCCGGCATAAGCAAGCTTAAGCGTTTTAAGTGCGCTTTTGGGCTGATTGGGAGACTTTTGCTGTTGTTATTCCAACTACCAGTCAAAACATTGGGGTTCCTGAACTCCTATATGAGAATTACGAGATCGGCAGCTCCTTCTTCTCCACACCATTATCTCATTATGATCGGAATAATTCCGGAGGCCCAAGGCAGGGGAATTGGAACAGCGATGCTGCTGCACCTGATCCAAGTGGTTCATGCGGATAACAAGTCACATGGAATCGCGCTCGATACTGAAAATAAAGGGAATGTAAATTTGTATCAAAGGTTGGGATTTGCTTTAAAGCATGAAGAATATATCAACGCCCTGACCGTGTATTGCATGTTCTATCAGAAAAAGTTCTTCGATATGGTATGATGGTTACAAACCGGATCGCCTTGTCCTTTGCTTCATGCTTTGGGCAGGGCGATTTTTTTATGATATGTCCATTCGTCCCGTCTATATTAGGTATCATTGACCTGTGCTGTGAGATTGTCGATAATAGTAGATAGTAGAATAAATTCACTATCTTCAAGGGATTGGAGCTATGTAATGAAATATCATAATCTGGAAGAATGCATCATAGATCTGGAGAAACATGGCCATTTGGTTCGTATACATGAAGAGGTTGATCCACATTTGGAAATGGCAGCCATACATATGAAGGTCTATGCCGCAGGTGGCCCGGCGCTGTTATTTGAAAATGTTAAAGGTTCAAGGTTCCGCGCGGTCTCCAACCTGTTCGGTACGATCGAGCGTAGCAAATTCATTTTTCGGGAAACCTTCGAATCCACACAAGACGTGATCGCGCTGCGCAACGATCCGATGAAGGCACTCAAAAATCCGTTCAAATATATCGGGACGGGATTAGCAGCTAAAACCGCGTTACCCATCAAAAAAACGGGGGCATTGCCACCCGGATTTCAGGAAATCCAAATTTCCGATATGCCGTTAATTAAGCACTGGAAGGATGATGGCGGTGCTTTTGTCACGCTGCCTCAAGTCTATTCGGAAGATCCGGAGAAGCCGGGCGTCATGAATTCCAATCTGGGCATGTATCGGGTGCAGCTCACAGGCAACGAATATGAAATAAACAAGGAAGTTGGCATCCATTACCAGATCCACCGGGGCATCGGCATCCATCAAGCGAAGGCCAATAAATTGGGGCAGCCACTTAAAGTTAGCTGTTTCATCGGGGGTCCCCCTGCGCATACCATTTCAGCGGTTATGCCGCTGCCGGAAGGCATGAGCGAGCTAACCTTTGCCGGCTTGCTGTCCGGACGCCATTTCCGGTACAGCTATGTTGACGGCTACTGCATTAGCCACGATGCGGATTTCGTCATTACAGGGGAAATCTATCCAGGTGAAACCAAGCCGGAAGGTCCTTTTGGTGATCATCTGGGCTATTACAGCCTTGTCCATCCGTTTCCCGTCATGCGAGTGCACAAGGTCTATGCCAAACAACAGGCGATCTATCCATTTACGGTCGTTGGAAGACCTCCACAGGAAGATACGTCCTTCGGCGAACTGATTCATGAGCTGACTGGCGGGGCCATCCGGCAAGAAATCCCGGGTGTCAAAGAGGTTCATGCGGTGGACGCTGCTGGGGTACACCCCTTGCTCTTTGCCATCGGCAGCGAACGCTACACCCCTTATCAACAAGTGAAACAGCCGGCTGAGCTTCTCACGATTGCCAATCGGATATTGGGCACTGGCCAATTGAGTCTAGCCAAGTATCTGTTCATAGCGGCCGAGGAGAACCAAACCTTAGACACGCATCAGATCGAGGATTTCTTGGCCTATATTTTGGAACGAATCGATCTGCACCGGGATATCCATTTTCAGACCAATACTACGATCGATACACTAGATTATTCCGGGACCGGGCTTAACACCGGGAGCAAGGTCGTATTCGCGGCGGTCGGGGATAAAAAAAGGGATTTGTGCCAAGAGGTGCCTGAAGCCTTGACGGATCTGCCCGGATACTCGCCAGCCAAATGGATCATGCCCGGCATTGTCGCGATCCAGGGAGCCCCTTTTACGAGTTATGCCGAAGTGCGGCAGGAAATGGAGCGTCTAAACGAGACGATCCGTGCGAGAGGTTCCCTCTCCTCCTGTCCGATGATCATTCTGTGTGATGACAGTGAATTCATGAGTGCGACAGTAAGTAATTTCCTGTGGGCAACCTTTACGCGCAGCAATCCTTCCCATGACATTCACGGCGTGAACAGCCGCTATGAGCATAAGCATTGGGGCTGTGATACGGTCATTATCGATGCCCGTACAAAACCGCATCAGGCTCCGCCATTAATACCGGATGAAGAGGTTGAACGCAGCATCAAGCGTTTATTTGCGGACGGAGGCAGTTTAAGTCGGATTCAGTTACGTTAAACCCAAACGAGCTTTTAGAGTTCTTCTAGCAGCCGCTATAGGATGAAATAAAAAAATGGCTGGTCCTTAGTCATATTGACTTTGGGATCAGCCTTTGTTTTTCTTATACGGGACGTTATATGGATAATAGTTGGTTCATCATGCGCAATCTATTAAAAGCGTCCTATGTCAGCACCCTCAGCACATCCTCAATCTTTTTCCCATGAGAGATCACCCCATAATTCATCCAGGTCAGAAAATCAACCTCATACACGCAGCCGCTCCTAACTGCCGGAAGTGATCGCCATTCTGGTGCATCGAGCAAACAACGTTCCTCGCCTTCCCAGGAAGAATGACGCTTGTCGAACGTAATAAACAGATGATCGACATCCAGCAGCTTCAGATATTTCCTGGACAGAATCGCATTCCGGGCATCCCTGGACAACTGCTGAACAAGTGGATGCGGGGTCAGACCCAGATCCCCGTACAGGATTGGCCCCGTATACCCGTGATACGGACCCGAATATAAACTGATTCCAAGCGCCGATATACGAAGACAGGCCACGGTTTGGGCATGGACAGAGCGCTTAAGGAGTCTCCTGGCTTCACAAGCTTTATATTCGTATTGTGAGATGACATCCTGCACTCGGTCCTTCCTACCCAGCAGGTCCGCCGATTTACGCAGTGTCATGCGCCAATCCTCACTCGCATGCGGGAACTCATACGTTGGAGCTAGCCGTCCCAAGCCGTCGTCAGACATCCAGCGCCTGAACCCCCTATCCATCATAATTAAGTCCGGCTTGTGACGAGCAAGTTCATCGATATCCTCCTGCTCAATATCAATTACAGGGACATCATGCAGACCAAGGTAATCCTGTCTCCCCCATCTGTAGTGAGCGCATTGCACGACCGGTGCCGCATGTGAAACTCCGTTTCCTCCAAGTGCAGTCGCCCCGTACCGGCCGTCAAAATCAACAGTGTGTGCTCGTTGTCAACCAGAATTTCTTGCTGCCAACCCATAGATTGCGTATGAAGCTGAATATCCTTCAATACATAAAATAAAGAAGTTCGGTTAAGCGAGCTGGTTTCCGCCTTCATTTCATCTACCCCTACCCGAGAATCTATTCATACATAGTGCAAAGAAACAGAAAGCTCGTCAACGCCGTTGACAGCTTCCTGTTTCTATTCCAATACGGAGATCATCTCCTTATTGGACAAACCACTTCAAGAGATCGTCGGCTTTCATCATATTGGCTGTGACGGCACCCGATTGCCAATGAGTTCTGTCCGCCCTGTACACATGTCCATTTTTAACAGCGGGAACCGACTTCCAAAGCGGGCTGCCGAATACTTGCATCGCTTCTTGATTCTCCTCCGAGTCCCAATTGCCGTTGGATGGAAAAATAATGATATGATCAGCATCCAGCTCAGGGATTTTCTCTTCGGATAGTATGGCATGAAATTCCGTCATATCTCTCGCAAACGGATGCGGAGTCAAGCCCATTTCTTTGTAGATATTGCCGGTATACCGGTTATCAATGCCAAAAAGGGCAAGCGTTTTATCCCCAACATTTAACCGGAGCACGGCTACTGTCTCATCACCAACAGCCTGTTCCAGTTTTTCCTTGGTATCAGCCATCTTCTTGGTGTATTCGTTATGTACATGCTTGGCCTCTTCAGGAATGCCAAGAACATCACCAATCGTCTCAAGAATTTCTGCTGGGCTCTGCAGGATGGACTCTGGAAGCCGATACGTAGGAGCTATTTTGGAATAAAGCTCATATTTTGCCGAATCTGCTGCTCCGTCGACAATGATCAAATTCGGACTTGCCTCCAGCAGCGATTCTATACTTCCCGTTATATCAAAGGTCGGGACTTCCAGCCCCAAGTAATCCTGTTTCCCCCAGCTTGGATGATACCACTGCACAACAGGTGTAACTCCTAGAGCCAGCAGATAGTCCTCCAGATAGATCCCTACTACCCTCTTCGGATTTACTGGTATTTCGACCTCGCCGAACTCATCCTTCATCACTTTGGTTTCAGCAGCCCCTTGTTTTGTCTCGTCCTGAGCGACCTGCTCCCCCACCTTTTCCGTGAATTGCCCGGAAGGTGCTGCACCCTCCTTATCCTGCGGTGTTCCGCATCCAGCCAGAGCAATCACCAGTACAAGTAATACTATCATCCATCGGGTATTCTTAGGATATGACCTTGCCATAAATCGTTTCTCCCCTTGCCTGTTGTTAAAAGGTACGAAAGAGATTCTTTTGTTTATACTGATTATGATAATCATTCTCATTTCGTTCAGGAACATTGTATCTCACTCCATGTGATCATACAATACATTTTCTCAAATCATTTCTTATACAAACGCGAAATAAGAGCTCCCTGTCAGGAGCCCTCTTCTCTTCCTAAATAAATCTCAATATAATGATTACTATATCTACCTGGGAGGAAGAACATGTTTCCAATACTAGAGACTAAACGTTTAACGCTGCGGGAAATCCAACATCAGGACGCTGAGGCTATCTATAGCTGCTTCTCGAATGATGAGGTCACTCGATATTACGGACAAGACACACTGACCACCCTCGAGCAGGCTCTCCAAATCGTTGAGCTCTTCGCAAACAACTACAAGGAGAAACGCGGGATTCGATGGGGCATCGAAAGGAAAGATGCGCAAGGTCTCATCGGCACGATTGGGTATAACGTATGGTCTCCGCGGCATAAGAGGGCCGAAATCGGATATGAATTACATCCTGAATTCTGGGAGCAAGGTTATGCAAGCGAAGCTGCTTCCGCCGTCATCGCATATGGTTTTCTGGAGCTTGGCCTGACGCGCATCGGTGCCGTTGTTTTTATCGAGAACCAGGCTTCCCACGCGCTGCTGACCAAACTCGGTTTTGAAGCGGAAGGTATCCTACGCCAATATATATATCAAAACGGCGTGGCACACGATACGCGGGTGTACTCATTATTAAAAAACTAACCACTTGCGTTAGGGGTTCTGCATAAACCTCTATGCTTCATTCACCCGGAGATTCCTTGGCATCCAGAAACGGTTTGTTCACAAAATAATACATAAAGCCCATCAAGAGCACGCCGCCAACCAAATTGCCAATCGTTACCGGGATCAGGTTATGCAGTACGCCCTCCAGTGAAATCGTGCCGGGATGATTCAGCACAAGCGCAATGGCAAAGGTGCACATATTCGCAACACTGTGCTCATATCCGGAAATGAAGAAGCAGAATACAAACAGCATCATGGCAAACATTTTGGCCCCGTCGCCCTTCAATGACATCGGGATAAAAAAGGCAAGGCATACGAGCCAGTTGCACAGAATTGCCCTGAAAAACAGCTGCACTGTCGGGGTGGTCATTTTGTGCTCAACCACATCGAGCAGGAATCCGTTCACGGATGAATCCATAAATAGTCCCGTTAAGAAAATCAGCAGCGCAAACGTGCACGCCCCCAAGATATTCCCTGCGTAGCTGAAGACCCACAGCTTGACGACCTCGAGCCACCTTAGTTTCTTGCGCAGAGCGGCATACGTGTAGTAGAACGTGTTTCCCGTAAACAGGTCCCCTCCCCCATACGCGATCAGAATGATTGCCGCGCCAAACGTAATGGCGGCCATCGGGTAAGTCAGGGGGGAATGCTCCAGATAAAAGAAGTTGCCTGTCTTAAAAGCAACAATGACGCCAAAGCCAATAAACATGCTGGCGAGCATGGAGCGGGCGATGTAACGAAGATGGCTTTGTTTGAAGATTTTGTGTTTTTTGAGAGCAAGCTGCTCCACCTTGAGTAATGATTCGGTTTCCATAATTCCTCCTGAAAAAGTCGGTTCTTTATAGATTACACGATTTTTCCAATAATTCATATCACCTCATGCATCATTACCCCATTTTCCCCGACGAAACATTCATGGAAGGCTGAAATCGATTTCGCGTCCCGGTATCAAAACTGATATTTCATCTTCACAGAATCGTAACCCAATGCCGCTTAGCTTCCACTATCATGGGAAGATAAGTCTGACACACTTGTTTGATGCACAGCGCATGTGGTAATTAGTTGTTACAAAGGAGAGGATACAACATGAACTTGAAACAACCAGCAAAAAAAGCAATCATCACCTTGACTATGGCAGGAGTCCTCGGCGTAAGTGCTATTGGCGTAAATCATGCTGTTTTTCCGCTGCAGCAAGCAGAAGCTGCCACGGCAGCAAATGCCGGCGATTATGCTGCAGAGTACGCGCTTAAAACACTCAACAGCTTCTATAAACCTGCATTAAAGGGGCAATTCCCTGGTGCCGTCAGCGGTTTAACAATCGGTAAAAGCACAAAGCAGGACGTTTATAAAGCCATTGGCGAGCCTTCCGTGGCAGGCAAGGATGCCGATGCCTTCGATGTATACGGGGCCAACATGGGGAATCCAGGCTACGCCTTTTCCTATAAACTGAACAAAATCCGTGAGATGCGATACTTTGGCACGAACGTGGAACGACAAACAAATATCGGCGGCATCACGATGAAAATGCTGAAACAGAACTGGTTTGCACCGAATGCCACAACCACTTTCAAAACCGGAAAAGTCAAGCAAACCAAGCTCACGTATAACCGGGGAGATTACAAATTGGAGTTCATCTTTAACAGCAGCACAGAGCTTGACCATATTAATCTGCTGAAAAAATAACCGTGATTAGAAACTCTTACTTTCCAAATTTATGGTTAACCTGTCCAAAAACATCGGAAAGGCCCGGTCTCTTAGAGAGCCGGGTTTTTCTGATACAGCACCCATTTCTTACATCAAATACTGAAACAACATATCATCCAGCCACTCCTGACTGTATTCCATCCGCTTAAATCCAGCAGCTAGCATATCCACCTGTTCCCTTAACACATGAGACTCATCGGTCCCTTCCCGATAGCGGCTCAAAAAATGCAGAAATACATCCACCATACGCAAGCGCATGAGAACCGGAATCGCGACAATCTCTTCTGCGCTCAGTAGAACGCGGCTGGCAAATCCTTCGCAAAACTGCTTTATGGCCTTCCTCTCGTCCGCGATTCCCAAAAATCCCGAGATGACAACCGCAGGCTCCATCGCTCTTACATCCCGTGTGCAAAATTCAAAATCAAGTAAAGCGGTGACCGTGTGGGGGTGCTCCGCGTCTACCAGCAGGTTAGAAAGGTTCAGATCGCCATGAATCAGTTGTTGCGGCAGATTTTTTAGAGATTCTAGCCTGCTGCAAATATCGGCGTATGCTTCTTTTAGTATATGAAGTGCCTCTCCTTGATTCTTGAACTCCAATGGCGGTTGCTTGCAAAAATCTAGAATGAATACATCGCTGCATGCAGGATAAGACTGAAGCAGCTCGTAATAAGGCGGATACACCGGCCTCATTCCGATTGAACAACCCGCAAGGGCATTTACCAGTTCCCCCGTCTTCTCCCCGAAAGAATACGCTGCTTGAGTGCTGCCTTCTTCCGGACGTTCTCCTTCAATATATGCAAATAGGCAAGCATAACGATCACTCCCATCCTGAACCTGAACCATCCTATCGCCAGACACGGAAGGAAGAGGAGCTGGAATCTTAAAGCTCAGCGGAACCCGCTGCAGAGATTCCAGAACGGCAAACTCAAATTCGATTCTTGCCTTATCTCGATGTGTATTATAAATGCGCATGACCGAGCTGCGCTGCTCGTTATGGATAAAATGGGTCGTATTGTTCCAGCCCGTAGGACCATCAACCAGTTCACCGTTCCACTCTGGCCAGTGCGCTTGCAGAAGAAGCTGAATCATGTTTATACCTCTCTTACCTTTTCAATCAAAAGTTATATAAAGTTATATCGAATGGTTCATCATTTTGGTGCAGCTTCTTCCGCTTTCGCCACAATGACCTTTACGCCAAGCTCCTGGATCCGATCCATAACGTGCTGATCTGCCTTCTGATCGGTAATTAACACATCCAGATCTTCGACGGCGCCAGCTCTGGCAAAGCCATCCTGTCCGAGAATCCGATGCGTTGCCATGCCAATTCTGCGGCGGGATACGGCAGAGACCGCGCGTCCAAAAGCGGCAACTTCAGGAGTAGCCACGTATATTCCCTCATCGGAAATACCTCCTCCACTAACGAAACTGATATCAAATCTAAATTGACGAATAAATTCGTTAGCAAGCACGTCTGTGATATTTCCGGAAGGTTTCACCCGTCCACCAATCAAATAGGTGTCAATCCATTCGCGTTCGCGCAGAGCTTCTGCTACACGCATGCAGTTGGTCACAATGGTCAAGGGCATTTGCTCCGGAAGATGCTTCAACAGTAAATAGGTAAGCGAGCTGCTGCCAATGAATAACGTATCTTTTTCTCGGACGTATGAAACGGCTAATTGAGCAATGGCGTTCCCTTCCGGTGAGCCTTCACTATACCGCTGTTCCGGAGCCACGGGCGGCTGCCTGACTTTCATGGAAGGGATGGCGCCTCCGTGCGTTTTCTGGAGTAAACCTTGCTCCTCCATCATTGTCAAATCCCGACGAATCGAATCAATCGATATTTCAAATCGCTCGGCCAAGTCCTTGGCAATCACCCGTTTATCTTGATGCAGCAAAGCAAGAATTTTCTGACGACGTTCCTCGGCAAACATTCCTGATTGATCTTGCACCATACTCTTATCCTCCTGTTTATTCCAAAGTTTTTCGCTTTACACCTCCATTATATTCGTTATTGTTCCGTTTATCAAGTATTTTATTTCTGTTTTGTTCATTTATATGCATTTTCAGGCGCGAAACATCCTTGGAAGACGCTCCATCATCACAATACAACCGATGGCATATTCTACCTCTTCTCCCTAACCACACGGAAACCGCAATTGCCCGTCGAACTGTCGGGTGTATTCCCGCTGCGTGCCGCGACTCGATAACGGTTGCAATAGGATCTGTGACACAGGTACGAACCGCCGCGCATCGACCTTCTGCCGGTAGACTCACCAAAGAACGGATGGATGGCCGAGGTCACTTGATGATAGGACGGGCTGAACCAATCGCCGCACCATTCCCATACGTTGCCGGACATGTTATATAGTCCGTAACCATTCGGTTTATAGGCATCCACCGGCGCTGTACCGATGTATCCGTCGCTTGCGTTATTTTTAACTGGAAATTTACCCTGCCATATGTTGCATTGATGTTCTCCGTCCTGTTTCAGCAGATCTCCCCATGGATAGGTCCTACCCTCCAAACCGCCGCGCGCCGCATACTCCCATTCCGCTTCCGTAGGAAGCCGCACGCCAGTCCAATGGCAGTATGCATTTGCATCGTTCCAGGATATATGTACGACTGGATGATCCATCCGGTCTTCGATGCTCGAATCCGCCCCCTCAGGTGCAGCCCAGTATGCGCCTTCAACCACTAGCCACCAAGGCACTTCTTGCGGTACTTGTGCAACACTTGCCTTGGTCTCCTCCGAAGCCAGCAGTTCAAATACAAACGACCATCCGAACTTCTCCGCTTCCGTGACATAACTGGTTGCTTCCACAAAGCGTTGAAACTGTGCATTCGTAACGGCATACGGCGAGATTTCAAATCCGGAAACCGTTACGCTGCGAGCCGGACCCTCGCCGTCACGCGGGAACCCTTCATGTGAACTCGTCCCCATCGTAAACGTCCCTCCTGGGATCTTGATCATGTTGGCATGGAGCTCAGGATGAGGCTGGTCATGATATTGGCCTTCTCTTAGACTTCCTTGATGATCCTTCTGGTCGGCTTCTCCCAACTGCACTTTCGCTCTTACGCCTGCGCAGCAAGAATGTTGTTCTCCCATGCTCGGTTCCTCCTATACTTAACCAGTCCTATGCTTGATACAGAGAACAGGACAACCACTACCGGAGCGGTTATCCTGCTTCACTTAACTATAATATTATACGAATTCCTGCGGGTGGCGGCGCATCAATTCCGGAACGGCTTCCCCGCGGCCTGTGTTCTTCAAACGTTCGATATACCGGGGCAGATGACCTTTGGCATGGTAAGGTCCTCCCTCCTTCATGACCGTCCACAACGGGTCCACGTCATACGGCATCGTTGACATCATATGATCATGCCATTCATTCAGAAGGTATACGGCCTCTCTGCAAAGATCCGGTCTTTGGGCTGCCCGATTGTCCTGCTCGTGGACATCCTCGGTGATATGGAACAGCATTTCTTTGTCAAACAGATGATAGCCGTCATGATATGTTCGAATGTAGAGCCATTCTCCAAACCGCACGCTTCGCTGACAGACATGGGCGCATTGAGAGACCACCAAATACTCCCTGCCGCTGCCTTTTCCGCTTCGCAGGCTCTTCGCATAACTGATGCCATCCCAGCTTCGAACCGGTGCAACGTTCAAATATTCCGCCATCGTAGGCAGAAGATCCAGATGATAGTGCAGATTGCGATCCGATATCCCTTTCATGATGCCAGGTCCCCGGATAACCATCGGGATGCGACAGGTTCCCTGATCCGCTGTGCCATGTTCACCATAAATCCCAAGCTCCCCCATGTTCTCGCCATGATCCGCTGTAATGATAACGATGAGATCATCCATTACTCCCTTGTTCTCCAGCAATTCAAAAATGGCGCCGATGTGCTCGTCCATATGCCGAATGCCGCAATCATAGCCATCCACCATCGTCCGCAAATCCTCCATCGTCCTGATCTCTCCGGGATGACGCGGAAAATCAGGGGAAACTTCACTATTATACATGTTAATTTCGTTCACCCCATGCGGGCCAACCTTCTTCTGATGCTCCTGAAGCACCTCTTCGGTAATCCAATCGGGAAGCGGCTCATGTTCGAAAGGATTCCCCAGCGACTGGGGTGCGCGATATGGTGTGTGCGGATCCCAGAAGTTCACATAGAGCATCCAGTTATCTTCATCAGCGTTGCGATCCAGCCAATCCAGCACGACTGGAGATACTTCTTCTGCCGACTCCAAGCCGCCCTTACCTGTATTATACATTTCATTGAAGCCCGCGTAGAAGGTCCAGGCGGAATGTCGTTCTCCAAACGGACTAATCAAGGCGGTTTTCATGCCGGCCCGGCGGAATATAGCGGGAAAACTCTCCGACCCCAGCTTGTCGCGGAAGTCCCTGGTCATGCCTTCATGCCGGACATCAGCAGCCGTGCCTCCATGACCCACAACACCGTTATGAATGCCAAACTTCCCCGTCATTAATGCGGTTCTTGAAGGAAAACATGGAGCATCCGAGGTGTAGTAATTGTCAAAACGCACGCCTTCCGCCGCGATTCGGTCAATATTCGGCGACGTATTCCGATGATAGCCATAACAGCCTAAATGATCCGGCCTGGTCGAATCCAAATCCAGTAATAATACTCTCATATCGTCATCGTTTCCTTCCTCTTGTCGAATTCACTTACCCTTCCTTAGGACTCATGTCAGCGTTTACAATAATCCTGCAATTGTCTGAAATTATAGGCTACTCATCTATTCGTAGTCGATGTACATTTCATAAATAACTTGTACGATTCTACTCCATTTTCAATTAGGAAGATTATTAAAAGCTATGAACAGCTACTCATCAGAAGTATTATTGTGCTAGGCTATAGGTATAAAATCACTACGGGGTGTTGTCTATGATCCAATTGATGAGCGTAAATTTTGATGATTACATTCCGAATTGGCGGACACAGCTGGAGACGATTGAGTACAATGTCCTGGTTGTGGTTAGAGAAGGCAAAGTGAAATATGAGATCAACGGGGAAGAAATCATTGCCGAAAAAGAAGACGTGCTCTTTATTCCCCGATCGACGCGCCGCAGCGGCAGCAACTGGAATGGCATTCCCCATCAGAAACATACCATTCTCTTTACATTGGATCATCAAGGTTCCACAGGCATTCCATTCTTGGATGCGGGTCAATGCATGAAATTCAATCTATCCCATATCCAATATGCCTACCATCGTTGCGAGCGTTTGTACGAGGAAATGCGAGGAGGCAGAAGCTACCGCACCATGATCTGTCAGGGCATTATGCAGGAGCTCATCGGCACGTTGGCCCGTGAACTTGAGAAAACCGAGCTGGCACCCAGCAAACGTAACTACGCGGATACCATCAAATCGTTTCTGTTGGAGCATTACCGCGAACCGATCGAAATCGATGGATTAGCGAAGCTAATCCATCGCTCTCCGAGCTATGCTGCAGCCCTCTTCAAAGAGGTGTACGGTCTTTCCCCGATTCGGTATATGCATCAGCTGCGCGTGCTCGAAGCGTGCAGCCTGCTGCTACATTCGGACATGACGATCGCCCATATCGCCCACTATTTGGGTTATTATGACACGTCCTATTTTTATCGGATATTTAAAAAATACACCGGCCTGTCACCCTCCGACTATGTGCAGCAAGGCGGTCGGTCCGATGTTTCCATGCTGCTCTCTTAATTCCCCGCTGGCTTTCATTCCGTTGTTCGCGGTTTCTGGCCTGCAAACTGAATGACATGAGACAAGCCTTGATGCCCCTGGCCCTCATGCCGAACGACCTCTCCCATAAAAAAGTGGACAATCCGCCAATCCGCAAAGGACACGAGGAAATCCTCAGGTACGTATAGAAACTGCTGATCTTGCGGCCCCCCGCTGCGATAAGGAATCTGGTACGGTGAATACACTTCGGAAAGGAAATATCCTCCCGGCTTCACAGCTCTCTTCACGCCTTCTAAAGTCCTCGTTCTCAATGCCTTGGGAAAATGTCCAAACACACAAATAATCTCATCCCATTGATCCTGCTTCCACTGCGCTTCGTGCAGATCCACAAGCTCTGTGCGAATCTGCACATTGCAGGCTTCCGCCAGTTGATTGGCTTTGTTCAGGCCGGATTCCGCGTAATCCCATACGGTTACGTTCATGCCTTCCCGGGCCAGGAACACCGCATTCCGTCCTTCTCCCTCCGCAATAGCCAGTGCGTCGCCCGTTAAACCTAATTTCTTATGCATGTCCGCTATAAATACATTCGGGTCTGTTCCAAATACGTAATCGATCCCCTGAAACCGTTCATTCCATGGATTCATCGTTTGATCACCTCATTTTTTGACATCATTATGGTTCTGTACGGGCTAAAGCCAACTCCACAACACCATATTACCATTCCTATCAGATAAATGCAGTGTAACTCCTCAAGCCCCGTATTTCTTCTTGTAATGACTCAGGGTCAGGAGCGGCCAAATGTACCGGTAGCTGTGATAAAGCGTATAGAAGTTGCCCGGAAGCCCTGCGCCTGTTGGGTATGTAGTCGCCCAACCATCTTGTTGCAGCAATTCAATCATCTTGTCTATTCCTTTATCCACGGCAGGAGACGGTTCCGGCAGAACCGCGATGAGTGCATCGAGTGCCCAGGCGGTTTGGGAGGGCGTGCTTTCCGCTAAGGGCGTGTAGTGCATCACTCGGTCGCTGGTACAGGATTCTCCCCATCCCCCGTCCGGATTCTGAATCCGTGTGAGCCATTCCGCTCCTTTTTGGAGCGCCTCATAGGCTGCCGGAAGGCGTACAGCCTTTAGACCCGTCAGCGCTGCCCAGGTACCGTAAATGTAACAAATCCCCCATCTCCCATACCATGATCCGTCTTTTTCCTGATGAGAGATAAGCCAGTCAGCCCCCCGTTTGATGAAATCGTATTTCATGTCGAATCCGCAAAACTTCCCGAGGTATTCGAGCGTGCGGCCGGTCAGGTCGGCTCCTGAGGGGTCAATGGCGGCGGATTTGGCACCGTCTATGGCAAGCCATGTGAGCATTTCCTTGTCGGTGTTCTTCTCGAACGCGGGCCAGCCGCCATCCTTGTTTTGCATGGAAAGGACCCAGTTTAGTCCTCGATCCGATGAATCCTGATATACAGGATCGGTCTGGGATAGGCTGTGAATCGCTCTTAAAGCCGCCGTTGTGTCATCTACATCGGGATTCAGGGTGTTGGTCTCGGAGAATCCCCAACCGCCGGGAATCGTATCCCGGTTATGAACACTCCAATCGGCCGCTTTGTCCTGCTGCCTGGATACAAGATATGCAGTCGCCCGCTGTACTGACTTATGATCACCGGGAACACCGGACTCCTGCAGCGCATGGGAAATCAAGGCCGTATCCCAGATCGTGGAAGGTGAATTCTGAATCGTTGCTTTATCTTCATAGCGATACTGCATCGCCGTCAACCCTTGAACAGCGTTCATGATGAGCGGATTGCGTTTATCATAACCCAGAGCAAGAAAGGCAAATAACATGAGGATCGTGCTGCTTGCGTAAGAGTATAGCGTGCCATCCGATTCAATCCGATTGAGCATGAACTGCTCTGCCTTGTGTAGAGCAGCCTCATGGATATAACGGGGAGTCCCGAGCAGTCTGCTGAGACCCATTCGTATACTTTCCACGATCTCCCGGTTTTCCTGGGGGGACGGCTCATCGTGATTTTGGCGGGAATCGATCAAATCGGATAGATCCGGCGCTTTATCGGTTGATATGGAGAAATTACGGTCAGCCATGATCAGCATAGGAATAAGGTGGACGCGGGAATAACCCGAGAACTCAAAGAGATTCATTGGCAGATACGTTGGGAAGAGGATGATTTCCATCGGTATGAACGAGATCGATGCCGGCCATTTGCACTGTCCCGTCGCAGCAAGAATCGCCTTCGTCAAAATGCTGTTGGATTTCCCTAGTCCACCTTTCGATTGAATGTAACGCCTGGCCCGCATCAGCGGCTCGTCCGTGGGTTCACTATACCCTGAATAGAGCAGTGCATAATAAGCATCGATGGAAGCGGATAAGTTACCTTTTTCTTCGTCCCGATACCATCGCCAGCAGCCCTCAGGCGTTTGCTCGGAAAGGATGCGACCATGCAAACGTCTAATAAGCCCTTCATCCTGAATATCCAATATTCGAAAGAGGATGATCGTATAAGCATCCATCGTGATTCCGTTCTCAAAGCAAAAATGCCATGACCCGTCTTGATGCTGCCGCTGCATGAAGAAGTCAGTCAGCTTCATGATTTCCACATCTACCGTGCTCCGTACATTGCCCATTCCTATCGTACCTCCATCAAACGCCATGATGAACATTATATGAACACCGGGAGGAGGAAATGATGTGCTACGAGTCATCACGTGTGTCTTTTCCTTAAATACACCAAAAAGGCCCCCGAATGGTTCGGGAATAGCCTCTTTGTATGTGATATATAGTGGATCTATCAGGAACAGTGAGGATGCACCTGGAGCCCGCAATCATAGAATGTCCAGCCAAATTTTGATAGCCGTTGCCAGGATCAGCACAGCCAAAATGATCTGCAGGATCTTCGTGTTCATCTTCTTACCTGCGGCCGCTCCAAGCGGAGAAGCGATCAGACTGGCAACAACCATGATGAGGGCAGGGATATAATCCACTTGTCCCGTCGTCAGCTTGCCTACCGTTGAACCGATGGATGAGATAAAGGTGATCGCCAGCGAGGTTGCAATGGTCATCCGGGTTGGTATTTTCAATACAACCAGCATAATCGGAACGAGCAGAAAAGCACCGGCCGCTCCGACGATACCGGCTCCGATTCCGACCGCAAGAGCCAGTCCTGCGGCGAGCCACTTATTGAACTTGACCTGGTCCAGCGGAATATCGTCCACGCCTTTGTTAGGAATGAACATCATAACGGCTGCAATAAGTGCCAGTATTCCGTAAATGAGATTGATACCGCCTTCACTCATCATCTTGGAGCCGAAGCCGCCGATAAAGCTGCCCAGCAATATGGCTGACCCCATATAGATAATGAGCGTCTTGTTCAGATATCCGCCCTTACGGTACGCCCAAACGCCGCCGATCGTGGCAAAGAATACCTGTACGGCGCTTATGCCCGACACTTCATGTGCCGTGAATGCCGCAAGACCGAACAGCGGCGGGATGTACAGCAGCATCGGGTATTTGATAATCGAGCCGCCAATGCCAACCATCCCTGATATATATGAACCGACAAAACCGATTAAAAATATCGTGATGATAAAGGTTATATTCAGTTCCATCCTGTTGCCCCCTTACTTCTTTAGAAAAGGGAACCGTACTGGTTCCCCTTCTCTTTATAATCTGTGTTGTTCCAGGCTCCATCTTGTTCTGACTTCTGAACTGAGCATCCTTCGTGCATATTTTGTTAATCCATCTATAAAGAACGGATGGCCTGGTCAGAATTAACGCACCGCGCACCGGTTCGGTCCGATCTCCATCTCACGCTGCTGGTCCGTGTCAGGATTCAATTTCCCCATGTTCGTTTGACGGATTTCCTGATAGCTATTTGGCTGTGGCGGCAGATTCTTCGTTACGATCGTTCGGAACTCTGCTTCATCGGTTATATTCAGACCATGGTTTTCCCGGTAAAGTTCCCCAAGTTTCTTCGCAACCGTTCCGTCCTCATTCAGTTCTTCCATGATCATAAAATGGGCTGGCAGCACGATCAAATCATCCGATAATTCGGTATAACGGGCATAAAGCGTCTCCCGCAAATCGCTAACCCAATCCTCTGCAAGACCTGCCAGGTCCGGGCGGCCAATGGAATCGATAAACAAAATATCGCCTGTCAGCAGGTACTGATCATCGATAACAAACGAAGTGGAGCCGATGGTATGCCCCGGGGAATGGAGCGCTTCAATACGGATTCTTGTGCTGCCAATCATCACCTCGTTACCATCCTCCAGCGGTTCGTACTTATACACCACCTCGCCGGCATCCTTCGGCGGAAGCCAGTAAACTGCACCTGTCTGCTCGGCAATCATTCGACCACCGGAAATATGGTCCGCATGCAGATGGGTATCAAACACATGTTTAATTTCTGCATCAGTGCTCTCAGCAAATTCAAGATAAACCTCCGTCATGCGGGTTGGGTCAAACAATGCTGCTTCCCCGTTCGATACCGCCATATAAGACAAGCAGCCTTTTCCTATTCGAACGAACTGATAAAGCACCCCGCCGTCTGCCAAGTTGCCGACTTTCAGTGGTACAAGGTGTTCACTCCAGGCTTTCATTCCGCCTTTCAAGTACGCGACATTCCGGCCGTGCTCGGCCAACATCTCAGCCACCATCACCGACGATCCTTCCTTGGCGCATACTACGAGTACTTCTTGATCGGACGGAATCCGATCCAGAATATCTTCCACCCCGTCAATCAAATCAAAGTAAGGGATATTCAAATGCTGAATTCGTTCGCCTTCAATCTTCCAATCTTCGAAATCCGAAGGGTTCCTTACGTCCAATATGAACAGGCTCTCTTTCTGAATCGCCTTCATGGCCACCTCTTGTGCTTTCATTTCTCTTACTGTCATGTTGTTCTTCCTCCTCGTAAGTTCAGTAATCATCTATAAATGCTTCAACCTGCGTTTTAAAGCTCGGAATCACGCAGCATGCTTTAACAGGCGGGCTTCTTAACCATTTGATCAATCGTTCAAGCTCTTCGTTTGTCCACCCCAACCGCTCATGCCCGGCACGACGTTCACAATGCCTGTAAAGCCGTTAGCTGCAAGCTTTTGAGCTGCCATGTCACTGCGGGTTCCGGTACGACAGATGACGTAGATCTCATCCTGTTTGTTCAGTTCATCCATACGTTTATCCAGTTCACCAAGCGGCATGGATACCGCATTCGGAATATGCTCAAAGGCAAATTCCGCCGCTTCCCTCACATCCAGAACAACGATTGGTGCGCCGGACTGCAGTTTCTCCTCCAACTGAGCATTATCCGCCACATGCGGATAGGTTCGTTCTGTCGTTTCTTCGCCGGAAGCTTTGCGCAAATAGTGCTTCAGAATATCCCCCTCTTCAATTGTTCCAAGATATTGCTGTCCTGTGCTTTCAGCCCATGCCTTCATGTCGGCCTTGGACCCTTTGTCTGTTGCCTCCACCTCCAGCACTTGACCCGCTTCCAGATCCTTCATCACCTTTTTCGTGCGGACAATGGGCATCGGGCATGCCAGCCCTTTTGCGTCAAGCTTTACATTGGATTCAATTGCTGTCATTTAACATCGAACCTCCATCATATTTATTTTTCATATACCGCCAGGGGTATATTTTATTTCAAAAAAAAGGTGCGCCAAACACACCTATTCTTTCTCAACGTGAATACAGCTACTCTGTTTTGCCTTCCCATGCAAGCATGCCGCCCGTCATGTTGACGACTTGATAGCCTTGACCCTCCAAATATTCCGTTGCCCGGCCACTGCGACCACCGGATCGGCAAACCATGACATATTCCTTTGATGGATCAAGATCCTGCTTGCGAAATTCAATCAAACCCAGCGGAATGTGCATGGCACCCGGAATTTTCCCTTCTGCGACTTCTTCCGTTTCTCGCACATCGATAATATTCATAGTAACCCCCTCATTCAGCTTCTGCTCAACTGCTTTTGGCGAAATCTCTTTCATGCTGATAAACAACTCCCTCTTACAAATTTAGGACCAGGCACTCATGCCGCCTTTGACATTGGTTACCTTCTCAAAACCTGACTTCTTCAATGATTTGCTGGCTTTATTGCTTCGCATACCACTCTGGCAGATCAATACGACTTCCTGATCCTTGGAAAGCGAATCGCTGCTCTGCAGAAGCTGATCCAGCGGAATATTTCGAAACCCCCGAATGTGATTTCCCTTGAATTCACCCGGTGTACGGACATCGATGAACTGTTTGTTTGTGTCCTTCAGCTCATGCTTCAGCTGTGACGCGGTAATCTGTCTGACTCCCTTGACCGGGAGAATTCTCCATACGAAAAACAGGACAATAAGTGCAATGAACATGATATTGAGTATATTCATCTTGAATTCCTCTCTTTATAGAGGCACAATCGCCTCTATTCCATTAGATAAACAAGTTCACATTGCCATCCTGGGCATCACCCAAATACGCCGCAACACCCGCGTACTCAATGCCGTCAAGCAATTCTTCCTTTTGCAAACCTAACAGATCCATCGTCATGGTGCATGCGACCAGCTTCACGTCCTGCTCCTGTGCCATCTCAATTAATTGCGGCAGCGGAACGGCATTGTGCTTCTTGATCACACCCTTAATCATTTTTGGACCCATTCCGGCAAAATTCATTTTGGAGAGCCCCATTTTATCGGACCCGCGCGGCATCATTTTCCCGAACATTTTTTCCATAAAACTCTTTTTCTTGGGCAGCAGCACACCCTCTTCCTTGCGCAGTGCGTTCAACCCCCAGAAGGTGTGGAATATCGTTACCTCATGGTCGTACGCGGCAGCGCCGTTTGCGATGATATAGGCAGCCATGGCTTTATCATAATCGCCGCTAAATAATACGATCGTTGTCTTTTTTGGTTCTGTCACGTTATGATCTCCCCCTGTGAAATGATTAATGAAATTCGGACATCCAGCTTACCCTTACCCCTATGGGTATGATAGAAGTTCAAAAAAATTTAGCCCTTTTTAACCCAAAATTTTAATACACCGTCGTCCTCTTGATGATCCAGCAATTCATTGCCTGTTGACTTGGCCCATGCGGCCAGATCGCTCTTCGCGCCTTGATCGGTCGTATGAATCTCAAGCACTTGACCTGATTCCATATCCTTCATCTCTTTCTTCGTTTTCACGATTGGCATAGGACATGCCAAACCTTTTGCATCCAATACTTTATCCGCGTTCATTAAAATTCCTCCTTAAGAAGTATGAAAAAATATATTATTAAATACCCATAGGGGTATACTAAATGATATTGAATGTCGTGTCAATCCTATTTTTAGTTTCCATCTTGAAATGGACCAAAGCGTTAGGTCCTTGTGGTTATCTGCTTCTTACCAGCAGATTTACCGCTTCAACCATAAGCTTCTCTGTGTCCTGCCCGCTCTCTTCGGCTTTCTGTACGCACTCGACAAGGTTTGAGCTGACTACGACGCCTATCGTGCGATCTATTGCCGTCCGTGTTGCCGAAAGCTGGGTGATCACATCCTTGCAATCCTTGTTCTCCTCCATCATCTTCAGGATGCCGCGCAGCTGACCTTCGATGCGTTTCACCCGATTCTTCATCTGATCATTGTAGTCCATCTCGAATCCCTCCTGTCCATATATTTGTTATTACATTTAACCTAGAATCCATATTGTTTTACATGATATTAATATATACCCCTGAGGGTATATTGTCAAGTGTGTGATGCCACATATCCATAACGACTAGTCTGTTCACCACTTGTTTTATCCTGTTTGATATTTGTCACACACAGCATGGCTGCTATATGTTATGATACCCCATAGGGTATGCAAATTCAATTCATAATATACGCCAATTCAGGGAGGAATAGACCATGAGCAAAAAAATCGTCATTGTCGGCGGCGTAGCTGGAGGGGCCTCGGCAGCAGCCAGACTACGGAGATTGGATGAGAGCTCTACCATTATTTTAGTAGAACGCGGTGAATATATTTCGTTTGCCAACTGCGGCCTGCCCTATTATATAGGAGAAACTATACAGGATCGCAATAAACTAATGGTTCAAACCGTACCCGGCCTCAGCAGCCGATATCAGCTGGATATACGGAATCTAAGTGAAGTTACGTCCATTCAACGTGATGAGAAGATGGTTACGATTAAAAACCTTAAAACCGGAGAAACCTACACGGAGAGTTATGATTACCTGATCCTGTCGCCCGGAGCGAAGCCGATTGTGCCGGATATTCCCGGCCTGTCGGAATCTCGCAACGTATTCACGTTGCGCAATATCCCGGACACGGACCGAATCAAACAATTTGTAGATAATGACAACCCCAAGGAAGCCGTTGTTGTTGGCGGCGGGTTTATCGGACTTGAGATGGCGGAGAATCTAGCCGATCGCGGCATTCAGGTGACTGTCATTGAAATGGCTAATCAGGTTATGGCTCCTCTCGACTACGAGATGGCTGCTATCGTCCATTCGCATCTTAAGGAAAAAGGAGTCCGTTTAATACTTGAGGATGGTGTTCGGGCATTCCATGACGGCGGACAACGAATTGAACTTTCCAGCGGGAAACAAATAACAACCGATATGATTTTGCTTTCTATTGGTGTTCGTCCCGAGAATGTACTGGCGGTAGATGCAGCTCTTCCTGTCAATGATCGCGGGGGGATTCGAGTGAACGAGTATTTGCAGACGGCTGATCCGAACATCTATGCCATCGGAGATGCAATCGAGGTGAGGGATTTCATCCTTCAGAGCCCCACGATCATTCCGCTCGCGGGACCTGCCAATCGGCAGGGACGCCTTGTTGCAGATCATATTTATGGAAAAAACAACCGTTACAAAGGCACACTCGGTTCTTCAATCGCCAAAATCTTTGATCTGACGGTTGCTGCGACAGGTGCCAATGAAAAACGTCTCAAGCAGATGAATGCACCTTACCAGGCTATCCACATTCATCCTTCGTCACATGCCGGATACTACCCCGGGGCGTATTCGATATCATTAAAGCTGTTATTCCATCCGGAAACAGGACAAATCTATGGCGCACAAGCCGTTGGAGCAGATGGCGTGGATAAACGTATCGATGTGATTGCGACAGCGATCAAGGGGAATCTCAGCGTGTGGGACTTGACGGAGCTGGAGCTTTCCTACGCTCCCCCTTATTCCTCTGCCAAGGACCCTGTCAACTATGCAGGATATGTTGCATCCAACATGCTGGATGGCTTGGTTGAAGCCGTACAATGGGACGAGATCGACGATCTGGTAAGAAAGGGTGCTACCTTGATCGATGTGCGTGAGCCCAAGGAGCGGGACGCGGGTTATATTGAAGGTTCCATCAACATTCCGTTGAACGACCTCCGTAACCGGCTGAAGGAATTGCCAGAGAATGAAACCCTGTACGTTACCTGCCAGGTTGGGCTGCGCGGATATTTGGCCGCACGTATTTTGGCAGAGCATGGATTCAGCGTTAAGAACCTGGACGGCGGCTGGAAAACGTACGCATCGGTTTATAAGCCATCATAATCGCTCCTAACTAATCTGTACGGAATCGATGGACATGCTGGTTACATCAAAAAGCATGCAGAAAAGCCCCGGAAAATCCGGGGCTTTTCTGCTTTATATGAAATAGATAATGGCTTAAATCAGTTTGTGCGCATACCATTTTTTGCCGCGGAAGCGCCATAGGAAGACCGCTCCCCTTACGCCCCATTCACAGTTCATGGCCAGCCATACGCCTAGAATGCTCCAGCCCAGAACGATCCCCATAATATAACCGAGAATCACCCGGAACAGCCACATGGTCAGCATCGAAGTGATCGAGGTAAAACGCGAGTCGCCTGCCGCACGCAGTGCGGATGGCAGGATAAAGCTTATCGACCATAGCGGAACCTGCACGATGGTGTTGATCAACAGTACCACGAACAGATCATTCACGATTTCCGGAGGCGGGTTGAAAAGCCCGACCAGCGGCCGGTACAGCGGCATTAGAATCAAACCCATCAGGGCCAGCGAGAAAGCGCCCAGCCATAAAAAAGATTTGATGAACTTGCGCGCATCCGCTATATTTCCGCAACCAATGCATTGACCTACGACGGTTACAATCGTTAAGGACAAGGCACTGGCTGGAATTTGGAATACGGCGGCAAGTGAAGAACCGATGGCGTTTGTTGCGATTGCGTAAGTACCTAGACTGACGATAAACACTTGGGTCAATAGTTTACCCCCGTTAAAAAACATTTGCTCGGCCGCAAACGGAAGCCCGATAAACATGATTTTGCGCAGCATGGATATCGGAAAATGAAACAGATCCCGCAGGCGGATATGCAGCGTTGCATCCACTCTGAACAGATAGTAGAGTGCGCAGGCTGCACCGGCAAACCGGGCGATGTTAATGGCCAACGTCATGCCCATAACGCCCATATTCAGCAGTGTGATGAATACGATGTTCAGCAGAACGTAGAGCAGGTTCATGATCAGTGACAACGCCAGTGATGCGCGGGTTTTGCCGATCCCTCTCAGCGCGCCGCAAACGGCCTGCACAATTGCAATTCCGATAAAGGAAGTACTGCTTCCGATCAGATACACTCGCGCACTCTCCAGCACCTCGGGTGACGCTGAGCCAAATAGCAGATTCAGCACCGGCTGGTGAAGCCCAATGATCAGCAGCGCGATCGCTAAAGCGATCATCGCCACCGATGTAACGGTGGCCGCAGAAGCGCGAGATACCATCAAGGCATTGCCGCTTCCCTTATACTGCGCGACAACGACGGTGCCCCCGGTTGCCACCGCTACGAACACATTGATCAGGAAGATGTTCAGGGAGTCCACCATGTTCACGGCGCTGACCGCCGATACGCCCGAAGAACTGATCATGGCCGTATTGACCAGGTTCAACCCGATGATGAATGCCTGGTCGATCAATATCGGGAAAAACAAAGCAAAAATCTGCCGGTAGTCCATCGACTCCCCGGATAAATGCTGTTGAAGCAAGCCGTTCATTTGGGTTCGTAATCGAACCAACATCTGTCATCACATTCTTTTCGTTGTAATATAAAAGAAAAAACTCTTCATGCGAAGAGCTTAAAGGCTTACGGTATTTAGAAATGGCTGCCGTAACCGTTCCGCTTGGGAGAGCTCACTCCCTCGCCAAGGGGACAAATACGGATTGATTCATTTGATCCGGATAACCCCCGTCTTTGATTGGAGGATACCACCAGACCCGTGTTCTGTCAACGAATGTACGCTACAGGAAAAGACCGTAAACCGCTGATAAATGGAGCAACATGTGAGCCTGCAGGTTGTAACCCTTTATATAGAAGCAGAAGAGGCTTCACCTTCTGTCAGAGCCTTTAGAAGGTGGCCTCTTCTGTAAAATACCAGGATGTAATCTTAATCGTTCAGAGCACAAACGTGCCGGCATCCTTTTTCACTCACGCCAAATGCGAGAATTTATTTGCTATTATCGATACAAGCGATAAGCCGTCTCTCTACATCCTGGGCAATGCCCCGCAGGGATTCAAAGGATTCATTCTCCACCATGCCAATAAGCGCCGTGGGTCTCGGGAGTCCGATCTTCGTTCCCCCCTCCAACTCATAAACGGCGATTTTACAAGGCAGGAAATACCCGGCCAAGTCATTCTCGCTCAACACTTTTTTCGCCTCAACCGGATTGCATACCTCCAGTATTTCGTACTTCTGATCAAACTCGATGCCCTTCTCATTCAATTTGTCCTGAATGCTGAATCGCCACAGCACACCGAACTTCTCTTCGGCCAACGCTTGTTCCAATGCAGCAATGGCATCGTCTACTGACTTATCCGTTTCTACCGTATAGTGAAACATGTTTATCCCTCCAGAATGGTAGTCATTTTATAATGCGGGTGCCGATCGCACTCGACTAGCCTTATGGTAGCCAATCCGGTATGGAAATACTTCCGTGACACTAAATAAATTAACCTGAAATAAAATCATGAATCACGGTTCTTCATCTTAATTATTCCGACTTGTTCCAGCGGTCATAGGCATCCTGATAGATCTTCAGCATTTCATCCAGACCCATCTTGTTAATCATCTTCACATAATCGTCCCACTTCGTGAGCGGCTCCTGGCCAACGACAAACTTCGCTTCCATTTGATCGACATAGGTTTTAATGTCCGTCTTAATGATATTCAGCCTTTTTTGCTCATCATTGCTGAAATACACATCCGGGTATGCCTGAACCGCATAAGGGTTCAACTTCTCGTCCACCATTTTGTTGTAATCCGGCCCTTTGCCGTTATCACGCATAGCGTCAAATTTTCTTTCCTTGATCAATGGCAGCTGTCCGCCACAGTCCGGGGTTAACTTCGCCCGATATTCCTCACTGTTCATTCCTTCAGGAAAATCGAACTCCCACTTCGTTTTGGCGTCATCCAGCCATTTGATGCTGTTTCCGTAAATCCCGAGCTTGCTGCCTTCGGAGGAGTACAAATAATCAACCCACCGCATCGTTGCCTCAGGATACTTATTCTGACTCGTAATCGCGAATGTACCGCGGCGAATTTTCGATGATTTCATCGCCAGCTTCTCGCTGTTGACCGGACTGGTCAGCGTCCCAAGCATGGGGTGCTTCAAATTGTCTTCCGGTTTATCCACCTTCAGGACGAGATCTGGAGATGAATGTGGGAAAGCACCGATTTGGTTCGAATTGCCTTTGGCCGTCATTTGCTGGGACGTCTGTACAAAGGTTTCCTCATCCATCAGCTTCTCTGTAAACAGTTTGTTTAAGTAAGTGATATATTCCTTGTACTGATCCTGCACCGGATTAAAGCGGACCTTCCCGTCCTTTACCTCCACTTCACGGCCAAGCAAGCCGAATGCTGGCAGCAGCACGCTCTGGAAGCCTCCCAGTTTCTCGCTGGATATCGGAATTTCGTCATTTTTGCCGTTCTTGTTGGGGTCTTCGTTCTTGAACCGCTTCAGCAGCTCATACAGTTCATCCGTAGTCGTTGGCTCCGTTGTAATCCCCAAACTCTCCATCCAGTCCCCGTTCAGCCACAATCTGCTCGGAACGAACGCACGAGGCTCATCGATAATGAGCGGAAGGGAGTAGATATGCCCGTCCACGGTGGTGATCGACTTTTTGATATCCGGATTATCCTTCATGAGTTTATTGAAATTCGGCGCGTACTCCTCGATCAATCCTTCCAGCGGAACCAGATAACCTTGGCTGCCGTATGTAACTTCATCGTCAGGTGTAAGACCAGCGTTGAAAAACACATCCGGCAATTGCTGGCTTGCGAACGCCAAATTCTTAGCCTCTTGATAGTTGGCTGCTGGAGGTGTATTGAAATTAAAATAGATATTTGTCATTTCTTCCATTTCCTTAAATAATACCATGTCCTCCCAAGGCCCGTGAATGGCCGCTTTCGCCCCCATCATTGTCAACGTGATTTTCTCACCTACAATCGGGTAGCCGCTAGTATTGAAATTTTTCGGTTCTCCCCCACTTTCATTCCCAGCATGATTCGTTTTATTGCCCGTGCTGCACCCGGCTAACAGAATTGCACTGCTAATAATGATACAGAAACTGCCTTTTAACCATTTTTTCATTTCTTTATTTCCCCTCTCTATGAGCTTATATTGTTGATCATTGTGAAATTCCAGATGTCCCGTTAACCCTTGACGGAGCCAATCAGCACACCTTTCATGAAAAAGCGCTGCATAAACGGATAGATGACGATAATCGGCAAGCTGGACACGATCATGACGGCATACTTGATGATGTCGGCAATCCGGGCCTGTTTGGCCATCGCTTCCATGTCGTCTCCAGTCATCAGCATCGTATCGTTCATCTGATTCTGTACGAGGATTTCACGCAATATTAATTGAAGCGGATACAAGCTGCGGTCCTTCAAGTAAATGATCGCACTAAAGTAACTGTTCCAGTGAGTCACCCCATAATAAAGGGCCATGACCGCGATGATCGGAGCAGAGAGCGGAAGCACAATTTTCAAAAACAGAACGGTATTGGAGCAGCCATCGATTTCGGCGGATTCCTGGAGCTCTTTCGGAATATTGGTTTGAAAAAATGTGCGGCAAATAATCAGGTTATAGACTGCAACTGCATTAGGAATCAGCAGCGCCCACACGGTGTTCAGCATTCCAAGCCAGCTGACGAGCAGGAAGGATGGAATCAGTCCGCCTCCGAAAAACATCGTGAACACGATCAAACCCATCATAATCCCGCGGCCTTTCAAATCTTTGCGGGAGAGCGCATAGGCTCCTGGAACGGTAAACAGCAGGTTGATGGCTGTTCCTGCAACCGTATACAAAATCGTGTTTCTGTAACCGGACCAAATCTCCGGATTTTGAAACACCCGCTGATACCCTTCAAACGTAATGCCTCTGGGATAAAGCCACATCGTCCCCTGATTCACATAGACAGGATCACTGATAGAAGCGCTGATAACGTATACGAGCGGGTATAAGACGATGATCAGGATGAAGAACAGAAATATGAAATTGATGATTTCGAACACTCTGTCCGATCTAAGTTTCCTTTTCATGGTTGTTATCCACCTTCCTTTACCATAGACTTGTCTCGTTTACTCTCTTGGCGATCCGGTTAACGGTAAGCAGCAGTATGAAATTAATGACCGAGTTAAACAAGCCAATCGCAGCCGAGAAGCTGAACTGGCCTTGCACAAGCCCGCTTCGGTATACGTATGTGGAGATAACGTCTGACGACTCCAGATTCAGTGGATTTTGCAGCAGGAATACTTTTTCAAACCCGACGGACATAAAGCTCCCTACGTTCAGAATGAGCAAGATCACCATCGTAGGCAGGATGCTCGGAAGATTGATATGCCATATGCGCTTCATCCGGGTGGCTCCGTCAATCATCGCCGCTTCATGCTGCTGGGGATCGACTCCAGCCAGCGCCGCCAGGTAAATAATCGTCCCCCAGCCCATACTTTGCCATACACCGGAGAGTACAAATACAGACTTGAACCAGCCCGGTTCGCCCAGAAATTGTACAGGTTCTCCACCCAAAGCCTTGATAGCCAAATTGACTAAACCGGTTCCCGGAGACAGAAAGGCGATAATCATGCCGCTCATAACGACGACGGATATAAAGTGAGGCGCATACGTTACGGTCTGCACCCACTTCTTGAACGCCCCGTTCTTCAGCTCATTAAGCGCTAACGCGATAATAATCGGGATCGGAAACCCAACGATCATTTCATACAAGCTGATGCCAACCGTGTTCCCGATCAGATCCCAAAAATAATAAGAATCGAAAAAACGCCTTAAATGCTCAAGACCAACCCATGGGCTGTTCCATATCCCCGAACTGGGGGCATAATCCCTGAAGGCAATCTGCAGGCCATACAGCGGGAAATAATGAAATACAATAAAATAGGCCATCGTGGGCAGAACGAATATATACAGCTCCCAATTTTTGAGAACCGACTTCCATCTGCTTTTCCTGAGCCCGCGTTCCGCACTTTTGGCAGCAAGCAGTGTCTTGGCTGTCATGAACCAACCAACCCCTTTCTCAAATTAAATCTCATGCTATCTGTTCGAAGATGTAATCGTAAATCTGTAGATATTGTTCTGGGGTTGTTACTTTTTACATTGCCTGCCACGACAAGGCGAATTCATGTAAATTTGTTATTCTTGCTGTGGCTTGTCGATTCTTTACAATTCTGTATCAGCCCTCCTTATTAAGGATTACCTCTCCCCTGACCCCAAGCTAATGGACAAAAAAAGCGCGTTCTCTCGAATCGAAAATTTCGAGTAGAAACACGCGTTTTATCGAAAGATTATACGAAGATTTACCGCTTTGTACTCACGAATACAGTTTCCGGTATTGCCCAAGCGTTATACCTTCTGTATTTTTAAACTTGCGCATAAAATTGGAGACGTCCGAATAGCCAACGCTGGCAACAATATCTTTAATCGCCAGATCGCTGTGCTTTAACAGCCGTTTGACCTCCTCCATGCGAAGATGGGTAACATATTCGGTGAACGTATAACCCGTCTGGTCCTTCATGTAACGGCTGAAATAGGAAATGGACATCTGGAAGTGATCGGCGATTTTCTCCAAATTCAGGTCATATTCCTGGTAGTGCTGCTCAATGTATTGGAAAATCTCTGCTCCCATGGCGGTGTTCTTGCTTTCTTTATTGGCCTGCACATAATCGCATATGAGGTCAATGAGTCCGGTCATCCCCGCATCCAGTTGTTTCAAGGTCGTAAATTCCGCCAAATGGCTCCGATACTCTTGAGGAATACTCAGTTTCAGTTCATTCATCGTTCTAAGGAACGTGTTGATCAGATCAAAACTCATACAGCGGAAGTAAAACAAGGATACTTCTTTTCCTTCTAAATCGTGCACGATGTTAACCAGCGCGGTTTTGGCTGCTGCATTGTTTCCCTGCTTCATGCTTTGCACAAGGCGGATTTGCTCTTCGATCGGGTACCATTCACTGCCTTCCTGCCATTCGGACATATCAGCGAAATATACGATCTCCCCTTTGCGAATCCGACCAGTTTGCTCCATAGCAGCTGAAGCTTCAATGTAAGACCGATTCGCATGAATCAGCCCGGATACCGGGCTGCCCACGCCCACCGTTGGCCGAAACCCGCAGCAATGCTCGAACAGCCGAGCAATTTCGCCTGCAATTTCCTCTTGGACATGGCGCAGACATGATTCGTTGCAGCCCGTGCTAATCAGGATGGCGAGGGACTGATCTGGTATGAGTTCCACTCCATACCCAACTGCATCCGTCATGGATATCTCGGACAGCAGCCGCAGCAGCTCTTCCCGGTTCTGCGTGGATATGTACTCACTCCCGTCCATCGGGATAACGGTCACAAAGCAGTTCTCTTCGGGAAGCGACAAATTTTCCCGAGACAAAAAAGCTATCGTCTCCTCCTCATCCTTGATCAAACCTAATATCAGTCGGACGAAAAACTGCTCACGCACAATCGGACGCTGTTCATCAATTCTCTTCATCAGGTCGCGCGTAGCCTGAACGGAATCGCGGATCAAGTCGAGCTCATTATGGCGGCGGTTATCGTTTCCATGCGTCCATACTTGTAAAGTCCGTACATAGTCTGCAATGTTCCGGATAGGACGATATTGTCTAGTCGAGAGCAGGACGGCGATCAGAATCCCGAAGGCGACAACTGCACCACAAATGAGCAATACAAAGGTCCGCATTTCCAGTACCCTTCCCAAAAACTGGTCGGTTGGCATAACGATGACATAAGACCAACCCGTCCATTTTGATTTAGCCTGCATTAGAGAATAATGTTCGCCGCCTAGCTTGGCATCATGAATGCCATCCTGGGTCTTGGAAACAAGTAACTGTTTAGCTTCCTGTTCTGTCAGGTCGTTCTCGTGGCTTCTTGAAGCCAAAATACTGTCCTTGGAATCCAAAATGTAAACGCTACCATTAAAGTCCCCTAAAATAGGACCAACCAGGTCGGTCAGCATCGATTCACGAATGAAGAAGCTAACTGTGCCGTAAGGCGCTTGGCTATTGCGTGGAATCGGGAACATATACATCAGCACGTTTTGCTGTTGGCTGCTGCCCGTGACCGTAGTCTGGATACGACGGATTTCTGGGATCTGAAGTCGGCTCATTTCCTCGTCCAGGCGAATCCCGTCCAGGTCACTAAATCCGTATACACGCTTTGCAAATGTATCGAATGAGTTGATTCCGGACGAAGTATACAGCCGCTCATCCCCATGAAAATAAAGCGCGACTTCATCGACTATCGTATTATTTGCCTTATATTTGCCCAGCTCATCTACCGCTTCAATTTCCCTGTATTTCCCGCTCTTCACTACGAATGGAGTCAATTCGGAGTCAATCGAAATCCTTGATGCCGTGTTGTCCAGACCGCGTGCCAATAAGTCGAACGTATTCTTAACCTGGTTCAGCTTGTATACATTGGATGCCTCAATTTCACTTTTGAATCGTACGACCGCATTATAATACACGACACTGCTAAGTATGATGAACGGTATGGCAAAAATCAGTACATGCGACAGTAGAAATTGATAGAATAAGCGAGAATTGGTTCGTTTACGCCTCATTGCTCTCCCCCAATATTTAGTTCTGGCAGCAAATTAGACTGGAATGCAGTTTTTCTTTAAATAATACAACTCCTTCCATTTATTATTCGTACAATATAGGCGTTATCCGTGAGTTAGTCAATACAGAAGTGGCAGCTAACCATGACGTATAAAAGGCTTGTTACCAAAAAAAACCCGCTCTCTCCGTTGTTACAAGAGAGAGCGGGATTTGGATCACATATGTGCTTCTAGGCGTTAGATTTGGCTGCTTCTTTTTCCGATAAAAGCCAATGTATAGATCATACTTCCAGCTACGATAACCAACGAAAACAGAAGTAGCAAGTTGCTGTACAAGTCTGCCTCAGCACTCCATAACATCGGAAGAAGCGGGAAATCCAGCAAGCGTCTGGAAAGCAAGCCTCCTACAATTGCAACTCCGATCCCTTCCGATAAGAAGCATGCAAAATTAAGCATTCCCATCCCTGCTCCCGCTTCTCTCTCTTCCAGAGAATCGGAAACGACGGTTGAAATCACCGTCTTCACAAATGAAAGGCCTCCAAATACAAAAATCAGCATGGCTGTTACCATCCAAGGTGATTGACCCACCAGCATAGCCATGGTTAAAAAACCGCCGATAATCATCAGGGAGCCTATATAGAACACAAAATGATGACCTTTCTTGTCAACGAGTGTGCCCCCTAACATGCCAAACAGCATGACGCTCATGGCACCAGGAAATATAATGCCCGCGCCAATCATGTCCGTAGACAAATGATGGACGCTTCTCATCAGATAAGGAACCATGGACAGAAATCCGGCTACCACGCCCAAAATGATGCAGCCCGTGATCGTTCCGGCGATGAACTTCTTCCTTACGAATAAATAGGGTTCGATAAATGGATTTGAGGCCCGTTTGATCCGTACGGCGAATAATACGAGCGCTGCTAAACAGCCAGCCAAATACATCCAATGTTCATGGGTCGTAAACAAGGTAAATAGCACTACGCCAACGGAGAGCAGAGCTGCTCCCGTAACATCAACGTTCCCTTTCTGTTCGGTTTCATCCGGCAGCACTTTTAAAAAGAACGGAATCGTTGCAAGCGTCATAAGAGGAAATACAAACAACACGGACCAGTGCACATAATGGGCAACAACGCCTCCGATGACAGGCCCGATTCCTTCCCCCGTTGCAACCAGCGATCCTATAAGACCAAAAGCTCTTCCACGAGATTTTGCATCGAAATAACGCACAATCATGACCATGACCAGCGCAGGGATGGCAGAGGCTCCTGCCCCCTGAATAAATCTTGCCGCAATCACAGCAGGTAAATAGGCATGTGCCGCTAATCCCAGCATAGACCCACTGCCGTACGTTACGATGCCTATAATGAGCATTTTTTTGATCCCGTACTGATCCGATATTTTTCCGTACACAAACGAACCTATGGCAAACGACAGCATAAAGCCTGTATTGACCCAATTGGCTGTCGATGGCTCCACATGAAATTGTCTGGCGATATCCGGAAGTGCCACATTAAACACCGTTTCATTCAAAACGCTGAAAAAAACCAAAAATCCCAGCCAGGCAAACGCGCCTTTCAAATTTGTGATCCGTAATTTTTGACTTGGTTGAGTAATCTCTTCCACCTGGTAGTTGCCCCCGTAAATTTAGGGGAATACGCAGTTTATAGGGTCAATGATGCGATTTCCCTCAAATTTTGTACCCAAATCCATCTTTTTTGCCGCATGCAATAATCCTCCTTTGAATATTCTGATTTTAATATAACATACGGATAAGGAATACATTGGTATAGTAGCAGATGAGGATTCACATGTTGTTTGCACCTTTAGAAGGCGCCTAAATACTCCCCTTCTCTCAAAGTTTCACTCCCTTCTACCGTTAAGCTTAAACGGTGGCTAAGCTCTCCCACATCTTTCCTTGGTCACTACTCCATACCAACTCTATCAATTTGCATATGATATCCAATGATAGATTCAAGGAGGTCTGGTAGCATGACAACCCCTATGGAGTTTGATGCCATTTTCAGTCTGGGTCACAACTGTCAAGTTGCCGCCCAGCTAAGAAGAAACAAGCTGCGTCATGCAGCAGGTCCGTGGGACTGGTTCAACTTCGCTTCGACCCGTGAATTTTGCAAAGTGATTAAACATCAAATCAGTGATTTCATGCTCCGGGATAACCTGGACATTTATGGTAAATTCGTGAACTGTTATTATGTACGCGACAAATGATCCTCCTGTTTATCCTTCCATGATTTCAAGAACAACCCGGAGGAGCTGCCGCTATATGACTACCCCGCTTTTCGCGAACGGCTGGATCGAAGAATCGAACGCTTTAACCGCTGCTTGATTTCTGAACAAAAGACGCTGCTCGTGCGGATCATCCCGCATAAAAAGGATGCTGAGACGATTGATCAGGTTATTCGCGAAACTTACTCCAATCCGAACGTAACCCTCTTATTTGTCACGCTTAGCAGCAGTCCAAGTATTGTTACTCTTCCTTCTTTCTCGGATCGGGTGCTCATCAAGCAAATACCGAAAGGGCCCACATGGGAGGGAGATTTGGAGGCTTGGATGACCATTCTTGGAGGATTTTCGCTCATTTCAGGGGAATAAGTGTTTGACAAAACCAAAATTTACCTGTATATTTAAAAAAAGTGAATCGGAGCTCTTACGAAGGAAGCACCCGTAAGTCTGGCGTTGAATGCGCCTTTCTAACGGGTGCTTTTTGTCGTGAGTTCGGCCATCCTGTCATGATGCGACTGCCGCTCATGATGATTATTCGTTATGTTAAGGAGCGATGTTTATGTTTAGAAGATTACTGACCTCATCCCTTGTTATGGCACTATTTCTCACTTTAATCCCCATGCCTCTTGCGAATGCAGCTGCGATCGAGTTCACCGATGCGGTCCAAGCCCAATTGAATGCCACGGCGGACCGGGCCGGTGGAACCGTACGTACCAAACTCATCAATCTGTACGATAATTTTAAATCGGAACGAAAGCAAGCGATGGATTGGGATGATCGAATCTCTTCCCTTCGCTATGCCAATGAATCCAAAACTTCAGAAACCCGCAAAAGAATCAGCGAAATCGATAAGGACAAAATCCGCAAGCTGGAGGATCAGCTCCAAGCAGCCAAAACCAAGTACCAGCCGCTGTTTAATACCTATACCGCTCTCAATAAGCAAATCGCCGTTGCTAAGAAACTCAAAGATAAAACGCTTTCCAAGATGTTGCAGTCACAGGCCGGTGGCATGAAGATCCTGGTTACCCTGGGACGTGAGGATATCCGAAATAAGCAGGCGGCACTTACGGCAGCCAAGAAAGAGAAAACTTCCAAAGCGGCAAAGGTTCGCTCTATCCTGTCCGAGATTGATTCCTACAAAAGCAAGATCAAGGGCGATAAAAGCGCAATCTCAACGCCAAATAAACTGATGACAACCGAGTGGAAAAATTTCAAAGCAGCAGTAAAGGCGAATGAATCGGCCAGAACCAGCGATACCCTTTCCAGGCTGCTGACGCTCTCCGGTCAGATCTTGATGAAAAAGAAAAGCATTTACAGTCACGAACAAAAAATCGAGTCTATCATTGCACGAGCAAATGCGCAATTAAAATGACGCTTTCAAGAATCGCACCATACAAAATAACTTCTGCCGAGGGCAGAAGTTATGGTTCGATATGCAACAAATCAACTCAAAAGTCAACTCAACTTGAAGCCGTTTGGAACGGGTATTGGAATCCAGCCAACCTGGATTGATCAAGCAATGGATAGTCATATAACATACCTTCATAAATAACTTCGAATGCCGGATGCTGAAAGAAATCATTCGGAGTTACTGCGGAGGAAGGGCGATTCCATAAATGGATTCTGCTTTGCTTCAGCGCTTCCGCTACGAATTGTGAACAGAAGTAGGATCTTTCTCTCATAATATCAAGTCCCATCAGCACGCCAAACATACCAATGAGATTGTACCCGTAAGCATCCTCTTCATCCTTATAATTTTGAATCACGCTTCTTGCCGTCTCAAATTGCTCCCTTGTGACCTCGAGTCGGAGCAGAGCGCAGCGCGTACCTGGAAAGTGACGGAAGGTTCCTTCGTATACATCTTCCTCAACAAATCCCCCAACCCAGGGATTGTTGGCGCATTTGCGCCCAAAGCTGAACACTTCATTCAAGTTCTCGTCCAGCGCCAGCGAAGCATGATTATAGGGCGCGGCAGTAATTCGTTTAATCAGTTTGGTAAACATCGTACCCGTATCGGTCAGTAGAACATATATATTTTGGTTATCGGACATTTGGCTTTCCCCCACATACATTGATTACATATTTCATTGAATCCGGATTTCGTCAAATCCTTCGTTAATTCCATTGTAGTAGAGGCAAGCCGTTTCCATAACCGACTATAGGTGTGAATAGAACCTGGACCTAAGTCGAGTTCTCACCTAACCTGGCGACGTGATATCCATAACTATACCCCATATAAGCGACGATAGGAAGATGGTGTCATACCTTCATGCTCCATAAATCGCTTGTTAAAGTAACTGACGCTCGGATAGCCCGCTTCCACTGCAATTTGTCCGATGGTTTTTTCTTTATGGTCGAGCAGCCACTGCTTTGCCATCTGAAGACGGCAGCGCGTCACAAAATCCATCGGGGTCATCTCCATAACATTGCGGAATAATTTGCAGAAATAGTAGGTGGTGACGCCAAGTCTGTCCGCCCACTCCTCCAAAATAAACGGTTGTGCCGCTTCCTGCTGCATGATCGGCAGTAGTTCAAGAATCCGGTTGGCCGAGTTGTTCGATTTATTGTCCGATAATGCGGACGCCTGCTCCACGAATACGGCTAACAAGGAATACGTTAGCGTGGACAGCTGCGCTGGCTTGAGCATCCGGTGGGTCTCCGCCTCACATAACAGCGCTTCGTGCGCTTCCTCAAAGGCTGACGGCTGCCGAATGCTCCACAGCTGGCTTTTATGAAATCCACGTTCGATGAAATAGTTCTGCAGACCGCTGCCATAAAAGTGGAACCACCGCACATCCCACGGATCGTCCTCGCTTGTGTAATAACGCTGAGCCTGCATAGGAAAATATAGCACGGCTTCCCCTGGGCCAAGCGTATGAACTACATTTTCGATTTCAACATACCCTTTACCGGAAGCCACATAATGAATATTAAAATTGTTCAGAGACCCGGCTGCCCGCGTAACGGTATGGTCCAGTTCATCCCGGTATATCCCTACTGATTCGGGCAGGCAGAAGAATGGCATTTGCGGAAGGGTTAACAGATGACTTTGTCGTTTCATCATAATACTCCTCAAATGACAATATTGTTGTATTAGACTACAAAATAATATTATATCAATTTTAATTCTTGTCTTTTATAATCGCAATATAATCTTAATAAGTTGCATAGGAGCTGATGAACATGACTCAAAAACTTCGTTGGGGAATCCTTGGCTGCGCCAGCATTGCCAAACGCTCGGTCATACCTGGTTTACAGCAATCCCGTCTCAATGATGTCGTTGCCATTGCGAGCCGCGACCAGGCAAAGGCAGCGCAAACGGCAGAGGAACTGAATATTCCGACTGCATACGGCAGTTACGAGTCCTTGCTCGAGGATTCTTCTATAGATGCTATCTATATTCCGCTCCCTAACCATCTACATAAAGAATGGAGCATCCGTGCGGCGGAAGCCGGTAAACACATTCTATGCGAAAAACCCCTTGCGTTGACGGAAGCAGAAGCAGCTGGAATGGCAGAAGCAGCGGCTAAAGCCGGGGTAGTGCTGGCCGAAGCCTTTATGTATCGCTATCACCCGCGGTATGACTTGATGAAGGAAATGATCGACGCCGGTGCCATCGGGGACATTCGGGGCATACGCAGCGCGTTTACCTTCGACAGCTCCGCCAATCACGGGAATGTCCGTTTTCGCAAAGACTGGGGCGGCGGTTCGATTTATGATATCGGCTGTTATCCAATCAATGCCGCGCGCATCCTGCTGGGTCAAGAACCGGAAGCTGTTACTGTTCAAGCTTTCTTCTCCCCCGAGCATGATTTTGTTGACATGATGGCATCCGGATTAATCGAATTTGAGGGCAATGTATCCCTGACTTTTGATTGCGGAATGTGGGCGGCGTATCGCAACCCGCTTGAGATTGTGGGAACGGATGGCTTGATCGAAGTCCCCTACGCCTATAGCCTTCCTGAGGACGGAGCGAACTTCTTCTTAACGACCGGCGAAGGACGTAAAGAAATCGAGGTTCCTCATGCAAACGCATACAGTGAACAAGGCGACCACATGGCTGAAGCGATTTTGAACAACAAACCTCTCCGCTACACTGCAGAGGATGCGATTCACAACATGAAGGTCATCGACGCCTGCCTGCAATCTGCCCATGAACGGAAGCGAATTGTATTGTAAATACACCCAAGGAGGATATGGAAATGAAATATATATCAATCAAGGGATTAAACAAACCCGTCTCCGTGCTAATGAAAGGAACGGATTACTTCTATCATGATTCGTATGAGAAAGCAGCCGCGAATATGGATGCATACTTGGCCATCGGCGGCAATTCGGTTGATACTGCTCACATCTACGCTGGAGGTCAAAGCGAAGAAGTGATCGGCAGATACATGCAGGAAAGAGGTAACCGGGATCAGATCGTCATACTGACCAAGGGTGCTCATCATGACCATAATGGCCCGCGCGTAAATAAAAAAGACATCAAGAGTGACATCACAACGAGCTTTGAAAGACTGCAGACGAATTTCATCGATCTGTACGCACTTCACCGTGACGACCCTGAGATTCCGGCAGGCGAAGTTATTGAGGCTCTGAACGAATACATTGCCGATGGCAGCGTTGGCGCCATTGGGGTATCCAACTGGACATGGGAGCGCATCCGGGATGCCAATGCCTATGCCGAGGCGAATGGATTGGTCGGTTTCTCCTTCAGCAGCCCGAATCTCAGTCTGGCCAAACCAAACGAGCCGTTCTGGAAAGGCTGCGTGTCTGCCGATGCAGATACGATGGCGTGGCATGAAGCCGAGCAGTTCCCGTTGTTCTCCTGGTCTTCCCAAGCGAGAGGATTCTTCACAGGCCGATTCACGCCTGAAATTCGGGATAATGCGGATCTTGTGCGGGTGTTCTACAGCGATGAGAACTGGGAGCGATTAGAGCGCGCCAAACAACTGGCCGCATCGAAAAATGTGACAGCCATACAGATCGCACTCGCTTATGTGCTGAACCAACCATTCCCAACCTGTGCGCTGATCGGTGCGCAATCAGCCGAAGAATTAAAATCCTGTGATGAGGGTTCAACCATCCAGCTGACAAGGGCAGAATTAGACTGGTTAGACCTAACAGTTGATCAGCTGTCTTCAATCTAAATATTAAAAGCGCCTTGTCTCAGGATATTTTCATCCTGCTCAAGGCGCTTTTTTATAGGCTCATGAGAACCATCTGAAATCTTATACTAGGACGAAGACATCTCCTTGGTGGGCAGAAAAATCCGCGCTGCATCCGCTGCATCGTTACTTCCTACTCCTGCAAACTCCGAAGATATGCTTCATATTCAACCGTAAATTCGAGTGCTTCCTTAAAATTCGGGGACTTGAGCGAAAGAGCCGCGACGACCTCCTCTTTTTCTGTCTCCTGCAAAGCTATGATGCGAGGCTGCCTTGGGACGCGAAACTGTGTATGATCGTGATATACGACGGTGACGATGGTGCCTAGTCGCTCCTGCTCTGGCGAATAAACCGTGCTCCACATCCAGCGCTGTTGGTCCGTCCCTTCCTGGCTTCCCCATTCTCTTGAGATGTCAAACTCACCGGGGAATTTCGGTTCAGGTCGTATTCCTAATTCCTTTAATTGTCTATGAATGGGCAAGAATAAAAGGTTCAAAAACGTCCCATACGCTGCATCTCCACCCTCGTTGTATGCCCTCATCAGTTTTTCCTGATTTACGGTAAGTATGGTTTGCCAGTTATGTTCAATGTACTCGGAAATATAGCTTCCGATGGCTTCGATTGGATGATCTTGATGCTCTTCCAAAAATTCCTTCAACGGTTTCATTGGTTTCATGGTTAACCCCTTTCCCATTTCATGGATTTATTGCTGTACCTCTCCAGCTTACAACATTCGTGCAAATTGTAAGGTTTGTTGGAAAACCGGTCCATAATAGGGGTAAACCTTATCATGTACTTTAGTCTCTTACTCGAAACCCTTGTAACATGCCGGCAATCACATCCATCGTTTCCTCGATGCCTTTATCGGTTGCAGGCATTTGAGCGACCCAAAGCGAGCATTCATTTAATGCGCCAGACAAGCCATGGGTCATCGCATCAACAGGGATTTTCTTCATCATTCCCTGCTCCTGCATCAAAGTTAACTGCTCCCGCAAATGACTCATCGAATGCAACTCGTCCATCTCGCGCCAAGCCTCCCAACCTACAACACTAGGACCGTCAATGAGCATAATCCGCTTATTCTGCGGCTCTACCACAGCAGCAATGAAAGCCCGGCAGCCAAACAGGAGCTGCTCCCAGGGATCCTCGGAGCTACCCGCTTCCGTTTCCACGCGCTGTGCAATTTCCGATTGTACTAATTCAAGCACAGCCAGGAACAAACCTAGTTTATTCTTAAAGTGATGATACAGAGCGCCGCGGGTAACGTTAGCTTCGTCGGCAATTTCCTCTAGTGCCGCATTGGCATAGCCTTTTTCCGTGAATTGTGTTCTGGCTACCTTCAGCAGCAGCTGTATTGTCTCGCGGGTCTCGCTTTTGCTTCTTCTCATAATTAGCGTTGTTCTCCCCTATGCATCATTCTCTGGAGTCAACCTCGTTAGGTGACCACACTTCTTCATTATACTGCTCCAGAAAGGTCTGGGAAGGCGGAATGATTTTGATCATGTCAATCAGTACCCCATTCGGGTCACTGATAATAAAATGCCGCTGACCAAATTCCTCATCCCGCATCTCCTGATGAAGCTGCAGCTTTTCGTGGATGATCAGCCTTTGGTACTCGGCATCCACATCCTCCACCTCAAAATTAAGAATCAATCCCTGTACAGATTTCTGAAAAGCGGACGGTACCGTGGGATGGTCTTTGGACAAAATGGCCATTTCATAGGCGCCTTGTTCCAGGTCTCCCTTCTTCAGGCTTACATACCAATCCGCTTCAAAAACAATCTCAAATCCAAACAACCGTGTGTAAAACTCTGCGCTTTCGGCGATCTTGTCTGTCATGATCACAGGATAAAATCCTTGCAGCTTCATATGGAAAACATCTCCTTCTACAATGGGATGAATCCAATTTATCATACATGCAGTATGTATGTAAATGCAGATTTCTAAAATTTATCATAAAAAAAAGAACCTGCAGACCAGACTGCAGGTTCTTCGTTTGCTACCACAACAAGCTGACAGCCAAAAGATTAAACAATGCTAGCGGCAATACTACATTAGGATTGGGCCCGTATGGCGCAAAGGGCGGATATCCGGGAAAGAATCCTCTGTTGCCTTGTTCTACAAGAATGTACACATTTTTTGCGTCTACGTTTATGACGACGCCTTCGATGGCTTCATCATCCATCGTATGCACTCTTACCTTGCGATTCATCACATTTTTCATAGCAGCATGGGCGCTTTCTCTATGCTTCTTCATGGAATGTACCAGATGGTGATCGCATTGAAACAGCATTTGCGGTTGCGTTGAATAATTGTTCATGATGCTCCTCCTTCGTTCTCTTCTATCCGCATTGTATGCAAATATCCCGTCAAGGGTGTTCGCCTATGTGAAATCCGTTTAATGCATCGTAGATACGGGTATAGTACAACCAGATGAAGGAGGATTAAACACCATGGACAAACAAAATATACAGTCAAAATCGGGCAGCTTTTTCATTAAAGATGACGGAAAAACGGTAGCCGAAATCACCTACTCGCCTCAAGGTAATGGAGTGATCAGTATCGATCACACCTATATCTCACCCAGCCTGCGCGGGCAAGGAATCGCCGACGAGCTCGTTCGAAAAGTAATAGGGTACGCTCGGGAAGAAAATTTGAAAATTATCCCCGCTTGCTCCTATGCCGGGCATTATTTTGATAAAAACATCGACGATCGTGTACTGTTGTACAAATAAAAAACGATGCTAAAAATAACATATGGCATTGATAATCGGATGTCCCCCTCGTAAAGTTAGACTCGCCAGCCATAAGAATGCTCCTCTTATCGGTTGGCTTTTACGCGCCTTAATTCCAAGTTCAAATTATACTTAGGTATTTTCGATTGCGATAGAGTGATCTTATCCTCTATGATCGAATGGTATAGCTTAAGTTAGGGAGGCAACTATAATCATGAGGCAAACAGCGGAACATTGGGTCTGGGAACAAATGTTTGATACATTGCCTATTGGGGCGATCCTGATTTCTGCGGTTGACGAGCCTGTGGCGATGGTTAATGATCGTTTTTGCGAACTTAGCGAAACCAAACGTTCAGACCTGCTTCAGCTCAAACCTTCCGAAATCCAAATTCTATCCAACCTACCGATTCAACAAACATTGAAATCATTCACATATAACCAAACGACCACGCTCAAAAGTAACTCTTATTTTATCCGCCGTGACGGAAATCAAGTCCATATCTCAGTGACTATTTCCCTGTTAAAACATCCTGCCCCTGGAGAGACTCCATGGATATTGTGCTGTATTGAACCCCGAACCATACAGGAGGAATTATCTTTGCCGCGGACCATTAAGAATGATGAGCTGCTTGCACTTATTTCCAAAAGTGGACAAGATCTTATATCCATCAGCAACGCTGACGGCATCATTGAGTACATCTCACCTTCTGTGACCGAAATACTCGGATACACCCAAGAGGAAATGACGGGCCAATGCCGGATCGATTACTATCATCAAGTCGATTCCGAGCAAATAAAAGAACCGGGCAAACTATTTTCAGAGGAAAACAGCTTCGTTCGACGCATTCACCATAAGGACGGGCATTATTTATGGTTCGAAACGTATTTTCAGCTAATTCGGGGAGCTCAGGGTGAGATTAACAAGGTTCTGGCCATTGGACGAAATATTACCAAACGAAAAACGGATGAGGATACGCTGGCCCATGCGCAGCGGATTGCCAAGATCGGTTCCTGGCGTTGGGACCTGATCACGCATACGCTAACCTACAGCGATGAGATGAGGCGAATTTACGGATATCAGATCAGTGCCACCGAGCCAAACCATAACACGCTGCTGTCATTGGTCGTTCCGGAGGACCGCGAGCGGCTGGAGGCGGCGGTGAGCAGAGCCATTCAAGGGAAGGCGAATGAAATCATCTACCGGATCCAGCTTCAGGACAAGCAAATCCGAACCATTCGAGCTCAATGGGAAGTCTCCGTTACGAATGAAGGCAGACCCATGGAGATGGTTGGCATGGCGCAGGATATCACCGAGCAGGTGCTGATTGAACAGCAGTCGCTGGAGAATGAAAATAAGTACAAGCTCATAACCGAAAATTCCCTTGATTTCATATCGAGCAGCACCATAGGCTGTTCAACGTTTCTTTATTGTTCACCTTCCTGTTATTCTCTGCTTGGATATCGTCCGGATGAGATGGTTGGCACCAGTATATTCGATTACGTATACGCTGAGGATATCATACCGCTTCAGGACTATTTCAAGAATTGCCTGGACTGCAAATTGCTCACACCGATCACCTTCCGTTATATACATAAGGATGGCAGGCACATCTGGTTTGAAGTCAATTGCAGGTACATTAGCACGCAGGACGGCCAAAAGAACGAAATCATTTCGATTGCCCGCGACATTTCCGAACGAAAGCTGATGGAATTTAAACTTAAAGAAAGCGAGCAGCGATATCGTTCTCTATTTGAGTATAATCCGTCGGCGGTATACTCCATGAATTTGGATGGCGACTACTTAACGGCCAATCAAAATTTGCAGGACCTGACGGGTTATTCCTTGGACGAGTTGATCGGAATGTATTTCGGACCGATTGTAGCGGAAAATGACATGGCTCGAACGTTGTATCATTTTAATCAGGCGACAGAAGGCATACCGCAGAGCTATGATCTGACGATAATTCATAAGGATGGACATCCTATCGACATCAATACCATCAACATACCGATTTTCGTGGATGACGAAGTGGTCGGCGTCTATGGCATTACCCGGGACATTACCGAGCGCATGCGAACCATGGAAGAGATTAAGAAACTTAGCCGCGAGCTCACTCTTTTGCTGAATACGGTATCCGAAGGCATTATCGGGCTGGACATTCACGGAGTGGTCGCTTTTATCAATCCGGCAGGCGCAGCGATGCTGGATTATGAACCGGCTACCACCATCGGAAGACCTTGCGACCAGATTATCAAAGAAATTCGCCATGACGGCACTTTTTATCGGGGGGACGATTCTCCGCTAGTTCGAGCCGTCAAACAAGGAGTACCACTGTCCAGAGCCGAAATTGTGCTTTGGCGAGGCGACGGAACCAGCTTTCTGGCAAATTATCAGGTCAACCCAATCTGGGATCAAGGAGAGCGCAAAGGCGCCGTTATGATGTTCCGCGATATAACCGATGAGAAAGAGATCATCCGGGCGAAGGAGAATGCCGAACGGGCAGATCAAGCGAAAACGGAGTTTCTGACCATGATGAGCCATGAACTCCGCACGCCGATGAACGGCATCATCGGGATGATTGAGCTGTTAAGAACGACCGAGCTTGACGAGGACCAACAGAATTATACCAATATTCTGATGGAGAGCAGCAGTTCGCTGCTGCACATCCTAAACGAGATCCTTGATTTCAGCAAAATCGAAACCGGCAATATGACACTCATTCATGAACCGATCGATTTGCGTTCCTTGCTTGAGGTCGTCGTTGATCTATTCTCGGCCAAAGCCAAAGAAAAAGGGTTATCGTTATCCTGCAGCATCAACAGCTCCATGGTACCCGATGTGATCATCGGCGATGCCCTGCGGCTGCGGCAAGTGCTTGTTAATCTCATCAGCAATGCCATCAAATTCACACATGAGGGCAGCATCATGATGAGTGTCGAGGGACTGCCCAGGACGGGCACCCAGGAATTCACGCTTGCTTTTCAAGTAAGGGATACGGGAATTGGCATCCCTGCTGAACAGCAGCATCAGGTATTCACCTCTTTCTCACAGCTTCACCCCTCCTTGAATCGCAAATACGGCGGTACGGGACTGGGGCTTGCGATCAGTAAAAAACTCGTCGAGCTGATGGGAGGGGTCATCGGCGTCGAGAGTCGTGAACATGTCGGTTCCTCCTTCTATTTTACGATCCCGACCCATACGCTGAATGATGATAACACGGACAAATAAACTTCAGAGTCTCTCCAATATCTTCCACAAAACAAAAGGGTGATCTTCAGCAAATGAGCTGTTGACCACCCTTTTCTCCTATATTCAAATGGTACTATTCCTCGTACAGGGACTCCAATTCGTCAATTAATGAGCCAACATAAGCTACCGCTTTGGAGATTGGTTCAGAAGTGGACATATCGACTCCCGCCATAGCCATTAATTCCAGCGGACTCTTGCTGCCTCCGGCTTTAAGGACTTGGAGCCAGCGGTCTACAGCCGGTTGTCCTTCCTCGCGAATCAATTGTGCTGCAGCTGTTGATGCGGTCAGTCCTGCGGCATAAGTATATGGATAAAGACCCATATAATAATGCGGTTGCCGCATCCAGGTAAGCTTCGCTCCTTCATCGAGCTCGACCGCGTCACCCCAGAAATCGGATAGCACGGCACCTTTTAGCTCAGATAGCTTATCTGCGGTAATCGGCTCATCAGCCATCGCATGGCTGTATACCCGTCGCTGCATTTCCGCTTCCAGAAGGTGAGTCACGTAGTTATGGTAATACGTGCTCAGAAGCTGAAGAATAACAGAGCGCCGCATCCGCTTATCCTCGGATTGACTGAGCAAGTGATCCGCCAGCAGCAGCTCGTTCATCGTTGAAGGCGCTTCAATAAAATACAAGGAAGGACGCGCATTGGTGATACGCTGATGGCTAGCAGCCAGCATCAAATGACCGGCATGCCCGACTTCATGCGCTAACGTGAAGGCATTGCGCATATTGTCCGCCCATGCCATCAGGATATAAGAATGTACTCCGTATACGGAGGAACAGAACGCGCCTGTAGATTTACCAATATTATCGGCATAATCCACCCAGCGCTTGGAGAACGTGGATTGAACGATCTCGCCGTATTCAGGACCCAGTATCGACAAAGCACTGGAAATTGTAGAGCAAGCTTCTTCATAAGTGATGCTTGGATTGAAATCCGTATCCATCGGCGCTTTCAAATCGCAGAACAGCATTTGATCCAGCCCAAGCACACGCTTCTTCAGCTTCATAAGTCTCCGCATATGCGGAGCTAACTCCGTCAGAATTGTATCATGGATATTGTTGTACATCTCCATGGTCACTTGCTGCGGCTTCAGCAGCATGTCCGTTACGGAATCATACCCGCGAAGCCGGGACATCACCACTTGTTTCTTCACTTCGGTGGCGTAAGCCTCTGCAAAGGTATGGCGCGATCCCTGCAGTGACTTCGTGAAGGAAGCATAGGCTTCGCGTCGAAGCTGCGTATCCTCGGACATTTCATAAGAATTCTCGTACAAACGGAACGAGACCGGTTTGGTTTCGTCATTTACTCGAATATCGTCAAAGGTCATATCCGACAGCTTGCTGCGCAAATAGATGCGGTAAGGAGACCCGAGCACCTCTCCTAGCGATGCTAGCACGCTCTCCGTCTCAGGGCTCAAGTGGTGAGGTTTGGTTTCCAGCAACAATTTCAAGCTTCGGGCATATGGAACAAGCCCTTCTTCCTTCGTTATGTAATGTTCGATGGCGCCATCTTCGAGATCCAGCAGCTCCGATACAATAAACGTCAGAGAGGATTGGATGCGTGAGAGAACATCGCCCGTTTTGGCCGAATTCGCCAAGTTAGCCGGGTTGGTTCCGTCCTCCGATTGCCGTAATCTGGCATACGCTCCAACTTTGCTGATGCTTTCCATCAAAACTTCCTGTTCATTCAAGCATTCCAGAAGAACAGATGCACCCTCTCCCAGCCTACCTTTGAATCGTGTCAATTGAGCAGCTTGCGATTCAAGCGCTTTTAACCCCGCTTCGAATTCTTCTTGCGAGACAAACAAATCATCCAGATTCCAGGTTGCCTCGATTGGAACCTCACTTCGTGTCAGCAACTTCCCCATGGATACAACTCCTCTCGTGTCTTTTACTCTCGTGATTGACGACAGCATTTACGAATGAATAGCAACTGCATAACAATTCCATCATATCACAGTTTTTCAAGGGACCGTATCCGCTTTTCGGCCTTGACTTGGGACCATATTTATGGATATAGTTGTTCTATACTCTTATCTAAAGGAGAGATTTTGATGTCGGTGGTCGTTCTTAACTAACCAAATTTCATATGGATCGAAATGTAAAATTTTGGGCATTCCCTGTGTTGGGATATGTTTATTTTTTGATGGATTTTCATTTCATCCGTTGAATTAGTTAAGAACTGCGGATATCAATTGAAGCCCCTTTAGGGTTTATTCAGATATGATATGGTCATCCGTGCTGAGTTCAGCGCGGATTTTTTGGGTCTCCCCTCTTTTATGCAAAAGGGTTATTTGGAGCTGTCCCATAACGCCATGCCATCGGAATAACGGTCTATGGGCGGAAAGCGAACCTTAGTAGTTCGCTTTCCGCCCTTTTTTGCATTGTATGCCATCCATTTTATAAATCAAAAGGAGAATGAAGCCCATGAAACCATTCGCATTAAACAAATTGGAGTATGAGAGAATACGCACCGAGCTTGAACGCTTTGCCGTATCGTATCTGGGAGTCGAGCATATTCAGAAGATGGCCCCCCTCACCCAGATGAAAGCCATCCACAATAAATTGAATGAAACGGTAGAAGCCAAAACTTTGCTCCATACCGGAGCCAGCGTACCTATTCCTTCACTGGAGGGAATAAAAATGGTCCTGGATTTGCTCGGTACCGGCTATGTCCTGTCTGAGCGTGATTTCGGGAATATGGTCCAATATCTGAGAAGCTGCCGCCAGCTCATTCAATATATGAATGCCAAGAACGACATTGCTCCATTGATCAGTTCCTACGCCTCTTCCATGCATGAACTGCGTCCGCTTCTGTCCGAAATCGAACGCAGCATTCACGGCGGACGTGTCGTGGATAGCGCCAGCAAAGATCTGGCAAAAGTCCGCAAAAAAATCATCATGACCGAGGAACGGATCAAGCGCAAGCTCGACAGCCTGATGAGCCGTTACAAAGGGATCATGCAAGAGCATGTCATCAGCAAACGCGGTGGACGTTACGTGCTGCCCATCAAGAAGGAACACCGTAAATCCGTGAATGGCTCGATTCTGGATGAATCGGCCAGCGGACAGACCGTATTCATCGAGCCTTCCGACTTGCAGGCACTTCAGATGGAATTAACTCTCCTCCATGCCGATGAAGTTCGGGAAGAAACAAAGGTGTTGAGTGATTTAACCGCACTTGCCGAGCAATATCAATTCGAACTGAAAACCAATGCCGACATTGTTGGAGTCTACGATTACATCATAGCCAGAGGCAAGTATGCCATTTCCATCGGCGGGCGCAATGTGAGCCTGAACCAGGAAGGGTTCATCCATTTAAAATCCGCGGTGCATCCTTTAATCGGCTCCACCATGGTACCGCTGGACTTTACCATCGGGAAGCGGTATAAAACCCTGATCATTACAGGACCTAACACCGGCGGCAAAACTTCAGCGCTCAAGACGGTTGGACTCATTACGGTCATGGTTCAATCCGGTCTGCTGGTTCCTGTAGCGGATGGCAGCCATTGCGCCATCTTTGAGGAGGTTTCCGTCGATATCGGAGACGGACAGAGCTTGGAACATGCCCTCAGCACGTTCTCTGCACATATACGCAACATCCGCGACATTTTACAGACGGCTAGCCGGTCCACGCTCGTACTGCTCGATGAGATGGCGTCCGGAACGGACCCAGGTGAAGGCGTTGGATTGTCGATCGCCATTTTGGAGGAATTGAGTCAACGGCAAGCAACGGTTGTAGTCACCACCCATTTTACAGAAATCAAAAATTTTGCCGAGCGCACAGCCGGCTTTGAGAATGCCCGCATGGAATTTGACGCTGACACACTTGAGCCCCTCTATCGTCTGCGGATCGGTGAAGCCGGTCACAGTTATGCCTTTGTCATTGCCGCGAAGCTGGGTATTCCGGAGTCGATTATAACCAGATCGCGTGAAATAACGGAAGCGGGAGCTGCAAGAGGCGACAAAGTCCTTAGAGATGATGTTCGCTCAGAGCCCAAAGCATGGGCAGAAGAAGCGAGTCTGGCAGAACACGTTACCTTACCGACAGGCGAACAGGATGAGCTAGTGATTGTTCAAGATCATGTAGATGTAGATGAAGATGAAGATACTCCCTCTTCCCTCTATCAACTTGGCGATCGTGTCTATGTGCCTTATTTGAAACGTAGCGGTACCGTGTATGAAACCATGGACGGTAGAGGAAATATCGGTGTTATGATTCAGAAGGATCGACTGAAGATTAACCACAAACGACTGAAACCTTATATTGCCGCCAAGGATCTTTACCCCGAGGATTATAATCTTGATATCGTTTTTGAGAGCAAAGAGAACCTGAAGAAGCGTAAACTGATGAACCGCAAGCACGTTGAAGGACTGCAGATTGAAACGAAGCCGGAGTAACGAAGCACTTGGGATGAGTCGCAGGATATCTATAAAAAATCCACAGGATTTGCGAGGAGAGATCACGATGAACATACGTACAGAAACCATAAACGATCATGGGAAGGTCCAGGACCTTCTCACTCAGGCTTTTCCCGGACAGGAAGAAGCGCTTCTAGTACAACGGCTGCGGGAAGACAAAACCTTTCAACGGGAATTGTCAATCGTTGCAGAAGAAGATGGGATCATCAAGGGACATATTATGTTCAGCCAGGCCAGCCTTATTGACGGCATTCATAGCCATTACGTGGCTGCGCTAGGGCCACTGGCTGTGCTTCCGGATTATCAACGTCAAGGGATCGGCGGAATTTTGATTGAAGAAGGCAAACGGCGGTGCCTCTCGCATGGCTATCCCCTTGTTTTTCTATTCGGCCATCCGGCGTATTATCCCCGTTACGGCTTTGTTCAGGCCAGAACCTATGGGATCGACTTAACGCAATTCACGGTTTCCGATGAAGTGTTCATGGTTGCCGAGCTTCAGCTAGGCGCACTCAACCACCTGCATGGCGAATTCCGTTTCCACTCCGCATTCGAAGATTTGGGGTAAGTCGAGCTTCAAAGTCCATATCATCCGAATAGGTTTGGTCAAGCCGGGCAATCCTTGGTGGCATTCAGCTTCTGATATGTTGTACAATAAAGTCTAAATGACTATTTGAAGGATGGTTTTCAACATGTATGTAGCTCAGGATTGGCAAGATTACGAGGTCATCGATACCGGAGGCGGGGAGAAGCTGGAACGCTGGGGCGACGTGATTCTCAGACGTCCGGATCCGCAGATCATATGGCCGATTGAACGTGAAGATGAACAATGGCGCAGTGTTCACGGACACTATCACCGCAGTTCGTCCGGCGGCGGGCAATGGGACATGAAAAAGCAGCTTCCGGACCGGTGGACCATCTCATACGACCAATTAAAATTTCATATTCGACCAACCAATTTTAAACATACCGGTTTGTTTCCGGAGCAGGCAGCCAACTGGCGTTGGATGATGGATAAGATCGCCTCAGCCGGACGTCCGGTCAGCGTGCTGAACCTGTTCGCCTATACCGGGGGAGCAACCGTCGCGGCCGCCTCGGCCGGAGCTCAGGTTGTGCATGTGGATGCTGCCAAGGGGATGGTTCAATGGGCCAAGGAAAATGCGGCATTGTCCGGCCTCGCCGACCGTCCTATCCGTTATATTACGGATGATGTATTTAAATTCGTGCAACGAGAGCAGCGTCGAGGGAACAAATACGATGCGATCATTATGGACCCTCCATCTTATGGCCGCGGTCCAAGTGGAGAAACGTGGAAGCTTGAACAAAGCTTGTACCCATTTCTCGAAAGCTGCATGAGCATTGTATCGGATAATCCGCTGTTTATGCTGATTAACTCCTATACGACCGGCATCTCCCCTACCGTTCTGAATAACATGCTGACCATGACCATGAAGCCGAAATACGGCGGTATCATCAGTGCGGGTGAAATCGGATTGCCGATTACCCGCTCCGGTATGAACCTGCCATGCGGCATCCTGGGTCGCTGGGAGTCCTGATTCGATGAGCAAGCGGGAACCAGCAGCATATCCGGTAGTGCCGATAATTTTCGAGGATAATCATGTGTTAGGTGTAACCAAGCCAGTAAACATCCCCTCCCAGGAGGATGCTACCGGCGATCCCGACATGCTGACGATTTTGAAACAGGATATCAAGGAGCGCTACAATAAACCGGGCAATGTATTTTTGGGGTTGGTTCACCGTCTGGACCGTCCGGTTGGCGGAGCGATGGTTTTTGCCAAGACCTCCAAAGCCGCATCCCGATTATCGGAAGCCGTCCGCAATCGCAGCTTCCGCAAGCAGTATGTAGCGGTCGTTCACGGGATTCCTTCGAAAACCTCAGGTAGGCTCGTAAATATGCTGTATAAAGATGTGAAAACCAACACCGTCCATGTCACCTCTAAAGGTACCGACGGGGCCAAGGAGGCCATTCTGGATTACACCGTGCTCCAAACGGCGGAAGGCTTCAGCCTCGTCCTGATCGAGCTGCACACGGGCAGGCCACACCAAATCCGTGTACAGCTGAGCCATGCGGGACATCCGCTGTTCGGAGATCAGAAGTATGGAAGCAAGGTGAACAAAGCCGGGCAGCAGATTGCCTTGTGGTCCGTATTGGTCGGATTTCCGCACCCCGTTACCAAAGAGGAAATCGCCATCCGTTCCATGCCGGCATCCGTCTATCCCTGGAGTCTCTTCTCCATGGACAAGCTGGAGGCCACATAACGGTTCTATACAATAGGACTCAAAAAAAACGAAATCCATCCTTGGATTTCGTTCAGGCTGTCGAGAAAGTCTCGACAGCTATTTTTATATCGAGATATTTCAACACGACACCGCGTTAATGTTGTATAATTATAGTAATAAATGAGA
>NZ_JBMOSM010000008.1:0-110462 GCF_049316025.1 Paenibacillus sp. NPDC058898
GGTCTTATTGGTAAAACCCTCGATCCCTCCACCCGCATAGCGGGTGGTTTTATGTTTCGCACGCTATCGCGTGCTCAACTGACTAAAGTCATAATAAAAAACCCTGATCCATAACGGATCAGGGCTTTATTTTATGATTCCCTAAACTTAAAGGGCGTGATGTTTAATATGTCCACCAGTTCCCCGACATCACGATCATCGAGAACAGCTTGATGCTTTCCTCATAATATCCCTCTGCGGATGCGTTCGCCGTGTAACTCCATACCGAATTCAGCCAGCTCTGGTGGCTGGACGAAGTCATCGCACTTACGCCAAAAGGAGCATAGAACGCCCCACTGTTATAAGTTACCAGCGCGGTGCCGTTCAGGTTATACCCTGCCTTGATGTTGGCAGGATTGCTGCTTGTGGCTGATTTAATGAACGTGTTCATCTTGTTCAATTGATTCAGCGCACGCGTATCGCCGGTCATCAGATAGTCAGTCGTAATCCGCCAAGGAGTCCGGGATGAATTGTAATAGTATTTTCCATCATTCGCCCCTTCCAGGAATCCCCCTTCCGCAGGCTGATAATTGCTGCCCGACTTGACTACGAAATCCGGAAGCAAGCCAGTATTGGAGCTGTAGCCGTTATAGATGGAGTTGATGATGGTATAGGTTTTGTTAATGACATTATCCCAACGGGCATCGCCAGTAGCTGCACGGAATGCCTTCATATGGTTCAGCATGAAATCCGATGGGCGCGTGGCGGTGTCGAAGATGCCGCTTGTTGCCCAATCGCCTAAGCGCAGCGTCCACTGGGACTGATTAACGTCACTGCTCATGATGGCATTGATAATATCCTTGGCTGCCTGGAGGTAATTAATCGATCCGCTGCTTCCCCACTGCTTGTCCGCAAGCAGGAGTGCGTAAGCAATGTCCATATCGCCGTCCGTTGCCGAATTGGCTCCCCCTATATTCTGAAAGCTGCTGTTTTGCTTCCAAGCCATCAGATATGGATTGTTATTACTCGGATGCGCCTTATAATATCGATAAAGTCCGTCGAAATACGACTGGGCATTACTGTCGTATCCCGCCATCAGAACGGTGAAGAGCATCCCGTAGCCATGAGCCTCGGACACTGTCTCACCAGCCGAATTGTATTTTACGTAATATTGCCCTGTCGCTGCAGGCTTCAGGAAAGACCCTTTCCAGCTGTTCCATTTGTTCTTGACCGCACTGTCCATCGCTGACTGCGTCACATTGTTTGGTTTAATCGAACCGCTCGTATACGACGTATGCTGGGGAAACGGCTTGTTGGCCGCCAGAGACAATCCGGCTGGCAAGATCAGTAGAACAGCACAGAACAACACAGCCGACTTACGGATGATCGAATTTCGGAATACTTTCATCACGCTTCGCTCCTTTGTTTTTCGAATTGGAAAGCCATTACCGCTACAGTTTGGTAAAACGGTTTCGAATAAACCACCACCCTTCCAAAATCGATGGAAACGAGGAATGCGCTTATATGTATAAATCCTAAGAAGATTAGATATGTAAATATCTCTATATAAAATGATAAATTATCCATATCTACTACTAGTATAATTTAATTGTATATTATTGTAAATTAATAGTTTGGCAGATCGGATCCCGTCGCACGCAAAAAGCCGTCTTTCTGCAGTGGCATCACTGCTCGGAAAGACAGCTATAACGATTCCTCTTCTCGTTCCTCTACCGCGAATCCCATTCCCGGAATTCACGCATTGTCCGCGTAGTTAAATATCGTCCCCAGCGTCGTTGATCCAGGGCCGTACCGCTCATAAGCCTTATCCGCTTCATCCACGGGGATCACATGCGAGATCAGCGGATTGACCGATATTCTCCCTTCCGCCAACAGACGAATATATTCCGCGATGTTACGACCTTCCGTCCAGCGTACAAAGCCGATCGGGTAATCCGTATTGCGGAGTTCATAACTTGCGTCGTAGCGGCCCGGACCGCCTGCTCGCGAAATGAGCACCTGCGCCTCCTTGCCAAACATTCGGTCCCGCGCGTACGTCATGGACAAATCGCCGACAATGACGATTTTCCCCTTATCCCGAATCCATGTCATCGAAGAGTTAATGAGTTCTTCCCCGGGGCCACTTGCACACAGAATAACGCTGTCGGCTCCATGACCGCCGGTCATTCGCTGAATCTGCTCCTCAAGCTGCTCCTGGTTATCGTAGGCATAAGCAATATGCCGCTTCATTCCCAGTACCCGCTCCGGGTTCAGATCAAATCCCGCAACCGGGCAAGCTGCCGCGTGCGCGACCTGGGCAATCATCTGCCCCAGTATGCCAAGTCCGACCACCACAGCCGATTCGCCAAAACGAAGATCCGCTACCCGCAGGGCATGGATCGCAATCGCTCCCAGTCCCGCAAATGCCGCTTCTTGCGGGTCCACTCCATCCGGAACAATCGCCGTTAGATTGGAAGGCACCGTAAGCCACTGGGCATGACGGACGTAAGGAGCCCCATAGCAGGCCACCCGTTGACCGACGGCAAGTCCCTTCACGCCTTCTCCCAAGTCTTCGACGATCCCCACGGCGCTGTAACCCATAATGACTTTTTGATCCGATGCTCTTCGTATAAAGATCATCTCCGTGCCCGGGCTGACCGCCGAGTATTCGGTACGAATCAGCACATGGCCTGCCGGCAATTCGGCCGGCTTCTCGATTTGATCAACGATCACGTTTCCATGAATCGTGGCAACAGCCTTCAATATGAACCCTCCTGCTCCACCTTATTTTCCTGATGCTTTCCGATATTCGCTCGGCGAGACGCCGCTATACTTCTTAAACGTTGTCGTAAATGTGGAAGAGTTCGAATACCCCGTCTTCTCTCCGATTTCGGCAATGCTGAGATCCGTGTTTCGGAGATATTCACGTGCGTGCGATAGTCGGACCTTGTTCAAATACTCCACATAATTCACGCCGAATGTCTTCTTGAAATAATTCGAGAAATATTTCGAGCTGGTATCCAGCACTTCGGCCATATGGTCCAAATACAAATTCTCCATATAATGCAGTTCGATATATTGCGAGATGAAGGCGGGATTCAGCTTGCTCCGCGGATCATGGTTCCGCGTATTGGCCACCACGCGCATCACTTCCATTAGCGCCTTCTGGATCTCTTCATAGGTAAAGGCTTGATCAACCTTGCGGATGAAATCACTCTCCAGCTGAAACAGCTCATTGCGATCAACGGACGGCGAATCCGCCTGCTTCATGACAAGAAAGAACATGCTCTTCGCGATGTGCACCATCTGATGATGATGGATATGAAGGTCCGCATTCTGCTGAAAAATGTCACTCACGATCTGCAGTCCTTCATCCACCTTGCCGCTCAGCATGCAGTTGCTCAGCTTCTCAATCTTCTGAAGCGGATAATAAATATCCGGGACGTAACGGATTTGCTCCGTATCAACCATATCCGTGTCCGCATTCACATTCCGGTATAATCGGCCATCCTTAATGTTCCGGTATGCCTCGCAGCAATTGCTGATCTTGGACTCATACGTCTGGCTAACGCAGCCCCACACCATAAACGTATCTATAAACTCCTGGTTGCACAGGCCGATATACTCTTCGAATTTTCGTACCAGCTGCTTGCGGTCCGACGGCTGATCCAAACCGATGAGCGCGAGGAATCTCAGCTCTTCGATATGATAAACCACCACATGTTCATAGCGTTCCTGCAGGCCGTTTCGGATCTGGGCCGTCAACTCTTCCAGGACAAAATCCGCCTTGGCTGCCCCCTTGCCGGCAGGCTGCAAATATACGGCCGCCATCATGAAATGCCGACACTGGAAAAAATGCGTGTAATGCTTCTGCATCTGCATTTCCTGCTCGCGTGAATGGTGATGGCCGTCCAGCGTTTGCAGAAACACGCCGCGGCGAATATCTTCATCCACCAGGTCCATCTGCTTCTTCAAGGATTCATTCTCCCGCTGGACCTTGATAATGCCGCTCTGGATTTTTACAAAATCATTCCCTTTCAGCGAACTGCCTCCGAGCAGCTGCACGATGTTCTTCACCGGCCGGTACAGATAAATGCTGAGCAGCACCGACAGAATGACGTTTAACGCAATCGCGCCGTACATGATCCACGTATTGGCATTGGTGACGGAATCGATATTTTGAAACTTGTACGGCAGCTTGTTGATATAAATAAAACCGTTATAATCCGATTTATAAAAATTGTACTCAAAATCATCGTGTGTGAGGGAGGCTTCCTGCGACGGGTTAAAGTATACGTCGTTAAGAATGCCTACCAAATCCAGATCCTTCTCGGTGCTCAAGATGACGTTCCGGTTCGCATCCAGCACGATGAGCGAGGCACCGGGAATCATCGAGTTCAAATCGATCCCTTTAAGCAGCCGGTTCACGTTGATCATGACCATGAGGTTTTTGTTCGACATCCTGACCTTGTTACCGTCCACGGCAATCATCAAATTCCGGCCATACCCGCTGCTCTGATCCGCATAAACCTCTGCTGGAAAGATCGTAAGCTCGTGCTCCGATCGGGTAAACGTCTTCCAGAACATCGAGTTGAACTTCTGGGATTTGTACCGTCTGTCAAACAGAGCGTCCAGATTGCTGGTCCCGCGTGTCGTAATGGCCAAATCATGATTGTCGAAAGAGACGACTACATCTTCCACGATGTCCACATTGGACACTATGCTGGTGACGCTATCCTGAAGGGAAATGACCTTCTCCATGTCCAGCATGCCGTTATCCAATTGCATCCGGTCTGAAGGAAGCGCATGAATGTTAAAAATCAAATTGTTCACGGAGGAGAAACTGGTATCAAACGACTGAATAATGTTTCTGATCACCATCCGGTTGTTCTCGCTCACCTTGTCGTAAATTCCCGTAATGGAATTCTTGTACACGATGTAATTGAATATGAACATGATGCCGACGACCAGTTGCAGAGCGAAGAAAATCTGGAGCAATCCTCTGTTGGCGATCAATCGATTCATACGGATTCACCTCTCTTGGATGTCATCCCTTCATATTCAACATCAAAGCCCACGGCACCTTCCCGTTATCCCTTTTCGGAACCGAGCATGACTCCTTTGGCAAAATACTTCTGAGCAAACGGATAAATCAGCAGCACCGGAATCATGGACAACACGATTGTTGCATTCTTCATAGCTTGAGGCGCCAGCGCCGACGCGTCCACCAGACTCGGGTTGCTTCCGTTCTCACTGAAAATCAGCATATCCCTAAGGACAACCTGGAGTGGATACATATTCGCATCGTTCAGATAAATCAGCGGGATAAAGAAGCTGTTCCAATGACCCATGAAGTAAAACAATCCGATCGAGGCCAGCGCCGGTTTGGACAGCGGAAGCACGATCTGGAACAGGATGCGATACTCGGAAGCACCGTCGACAACGGCTGCCTCGCGCAGGGACTCCGACATATTCTCATAGAAGCTTTTGAGGATTAACAGTTCAAAGGTCCAGATCGCATTCGGAAGCACGAGTGCCCATACGCTATCCAGCAGGCCAAGCTCCGATACGATCAGGTAGTTCGGAATGATCCCCGGATTCAGGAACATGGTCATGATGATCGCCAACAGGAAAAACTTGCGCCCGAAGAAATTTTTGCGCGCGAGCGGATATGCCGCTACTGCCGTAAGCAGCAGGTTAATGACCGTACCAAGCGCGGTATAAAAAATCGTGTTCAGGTAGGCGCGCGGCACCCGGTCATCGTTCAGCACCTGGGCATAGGCGTCCAGATTAAATCCCTTGGGAAACAAGGTGATATTCCCTTGCACCACTTCGGAAGTCGCACTGAGGGAAACGGCGGTGATATATACGACGGGGTACACGGTAATAATGGCAAGGCACGTCAGAATCAGCGTATTGATGATGCCGAATAACGAGATGTTCCGAAGGCCGAATCGTTTGTTGTTTACCATAGTCCGCTACCTCCCAGTCTCTTGCTGAAGTAGTTCGAGGACAGCAGCAATATCATGGCGACAACGGCTTCAAACAAGCCCACGGCTGCACCATAGCTGTAGTTGCTCTCCAGTAGCCCTTTCCGGTAGACATAAGTCGAGAATACGTCCGCTACCTCATAGGTCATCGGATTGTAAAGCAGCAGTACCTTCTCGTATCCGATCCGGAGCATCGATCCCGTCTTCAAGACAAACATGATTATAATCGTAGGCAGAATGGCGGGAATCGTAATTCTGAAAATCATATGGCGCCTCTTGGCACCATCCACCTTGGCCGCTTCGTAAAGCGACGGGCTGATCCCTGCGATCGCAGCCATATAGATGATAGCCTCATAACCGACGGTTGCCCAGATGTCCGATGAAACATAGATGGTTCGGAACCAGCTCGGCTCTATGAGAAAGTACGTCTTCTCAAAGCCTAGCGCGGCGATAAGCTGGTTAATGATTCCTTGATTGGGCGACAGGAAGTCGATAATCATGCTGCTGATAATGACAACCGACAGGAACGAAGGAAGATAGCTGAGCGTTTGAACCGACTTTTTAAACCATTTGACTCTGACCTCGTTTAAGAGAATCGCCAGAATGATGGGAAATGGAAACCCGAAAATGAGATTATATACGCCGAGAAGCAGCGTATTCTTGAACAACAGCCAGAAATCCGGACTGTTGAAGAATTTCTCGAAATGCTTGAGCCCTACCCAGTCACTCTCCATGATACCAGTGAATACGCTGTAGTCCTTGAAGGCAATGATTAAGCCGTACAGGGGCCCGTAACGAAAAATGATGTAAAATAACAGGCACGGGATAAACAAAATCAACAGTTGTCTGTCCCGTTTCATATGCTGAAAGGCCGAAGCCATTCTTCTTCCAAGCCCGCCGCGGGGATTGGCCAGTTTTGTCTCTGTCCCTGCACTTGACATGGTGTTCCCTCCTTAAGATGATGAGCAGCACCCGAGCGTTGTACCCGGATGCCGCCATCAGTCCTATTTCTTCCGCGGATTAATTCGTGGCTTCATCCAATCTCTTCTGGGCTGCGTTGAAAATATCGACGATCTGCTTGGATCCCTGCTTCTCGGCTTGCGCTTGCCATTGCTGCCACTGCGCATCGCCGTAATTTTTGTTGAGAATGTATTTCGCGTTAAATTCATCCGCCAATTTCTTCAGCGAGGTTTGAATCTCCGCAATTGTTGCGGTTTCATCATCCGTAAAGTTCACGACCGGATCCAGCGGCTCGAATTTATTACCGTTCAGCAGCTTATCCTGAGCCTCCTGTTCCTTCTCCGTGTAGTTGAAGTACACGCTGCGCTTATCGGAGTTGACATACAGACCTTGCAGCCACAGACCATAACGGTCCTCCAGCACGCTGATGTCCACCAGCGGCACGTCGGTCAGCTCCGGATAGACGGCTTTATCGCCTTCGATCTTGAATGTCTCGCCTTCCACGCCCATCGTTACCAGCGTTGCGCCGGACGGGCTCGTCAGGTAGTCGAGGAGCTTCAGGGCAGCTTCCTTGTTGTCGTTGTTGGCTACCGCGATGCTGAAGCCGTTCGTAATGCTCTCGATCGTCTTGCCGTTGCCGGTCGGTCCGACCGGGTTGCCGTATCTCAGATCATAGTTCGGGTTTTGGTCCTTAACCTGGTTGTAGAACAGGTCCAAACGTCCGATCCAGTCATAGGTCACAAAGGATTTGTTGCCTGACGTCATTTTCGCCGTCCAGGAATCGTCGGTGTCCGTCATGAATTCCGGATCGAGGAGTCCCTCGTTGTACAGCTTCTTCATGAAATCGAGCATTTCTTTATGCTCGGGCTGTATAGTAGCGTACTTCCACACCTTGGCGTTCTCGTCGTAATACGTCGGATAGTTGGCTCCGCCGATTCCCCAGCCGAAGGCCCAATCGCGGAAAATGTGTTCTTTCGTCTTGGAGGCGTAAGGATAGGAATCCGGATAGGCTTCCTTCAACTTTTTGAGTGCCTGATAGAATTCATCGGTATTCGTCCATTCCTTGATGCCCAGCTCATCGAAGATGTCTTTGCGGTACAGGAAACCGTGGTTAACGTCACGGTTGATGTTTGCAACCGGCCAGGTATAGATGTTTCCGGATTCGTCTCCGTAGGACGGAATGACCCACGGATTCTCATCGACATACATCTTTTTAAAATTCGGCAGCATGTCGAGATATTCGTTGATGGCAACGACCGCTTTCTGTTTGCCGATCTTCTTCAGCTCCGGAGGCGTTAGCCCGTGGATAATGTCCGGGAGCTTGCCGGAAGCAACGGTTACTTTCAGTTTGTCTTGAAAGGTAGCCGAAGAATAGGCTTGGAAATTCACCTTGATGCCGGTTCGCTTCTCGATTTCCTTTGCAAGCAGGGAATCATTCAGGTTGGTTTTCTCGCTGACGACCATCCAATTGATCGTTGTCGGTTTATCAACCAAAGGAAGCGCGAGCCCCCCGGTATCCCCATATTGATCCGGATCTGCCGGTGCCGTTGGAGGGGCTTTGTCTCCGTCCGTTTTGGGAGCTGCCTCTTTCCCCCCTCCGCTGCATGCGGCCAGGATCGAAACTATCAGTGTGAATGCGAGTGCCATACGAAACCACTTTTTTGTCATTTTCGTTCCTCCTTTAAAAAGATCATTTACATGCTGCTGACTGAATCTGTGTAATCGCTACTCTACCCCCGTTATTTCTTCTCATCTGTGCGTGTTGGTTTATTCATCTGGACTACGTTTCTAATAGCAAGATGCTCCCTACCACTCCTCCTTGTTGGCGAAGATCCCTAGCTCAGTGCAGGGAATATTCTAAAATCACTCGGCAGCCGATACCGATCTTCCGGCACGGATTTTTCTATCCATCCACATCATAAAAACGCTTTCACGTTTCGTAAAGAAGCGTATTTCGGCGAGATGCTGTTTTTTCTCACCCAAGCCATTAAAATGCCAAAAAACCGCGTAGTATCAGGCTTTTCAGACATGTGGAAAATGCTAAAGCGGTAGAAATATCTAAAAAAAATGAGGGATTTCATAATGAAATCCCTCACGGAGCATGTTAAATTTCTTCTCCTCCTCATCGTACATTAGAGAAACCTGACGCCTTGGGCTTTTATGAAAATGAGTGTGAACTCATTCACCCGTTTCGTCTTTTCTTGCTTTGGCACCCTTTTCCCGCAATTTCTTGCCTTCCTTACCGTACAAGTCCTTCAGGATTTTCTTGCCGGTCGGCGTCTGCGCAAGACCACCCTTCGCTGTTTCCCTGTGCTTGGACGGCATGGCCGTGCCGACTTCCAGCATCACGTCAATAACTTCATCAGATGGAATGACACTGCGTACACCGGCAAGCGCCATATCCGATGCCGCCAGTGCTGTCACGGCCCCAAAGCCGTTGCGCACGATGCAAGGGATCTCAACCAGTCCGCCAACCGGATCGCAGATGAGCCCCAAAGAGTTTTTCAGTGCAAGTCCAACAGCATGAACTGCCTGCTCCGGCGTGCCGCCTCGAAGTTCAGTCAAAGCGCCTGCCGCCATACCGATGGCTGAGCCAACTTCGGCTTGACAGCCGCCCTCCGCACCGGAAATAAACGAGTTGTTGGCGATAACATAGCCGATTGCGCCTGCGCTGAACAGCCCCATCACCAAATGCTCGTCTTCCCAGCCGAAGCGTTCCTGCGTGCTGACGAACACCCCGGGGATAATGCCGCAGGAGCCTGCCGTCGGCGTTGCCACGATGCGCCCCATAGAGGCATTCACTTCAGATACGGACAGGGCGTAGGCCAGTGCCGTGCAGGCGTCCGTACCGAGCGCGGGTATCCCGCTGCTCATGTATTGATGAACGCGTACGGCATCGCCGCCGGTCAGGCCGCTTTTGGAAGGGACGGGTTCATGGATCCCCCGGTGCACAGCTTCCTTCATGATGCCGTAGTAATCGGCCATTTGCTTGAACGTCTCGTCCCGGCTTTTCCCCGTTTCCTTGATCTGTTCATTCAGCATCAGCTGGCCAATCGTAACCTGATCCTCCCGGCAGCATGCGATGATCTGCTCCAGCGTAGAAAACTTCATGACAACGCCTCCTCTACTGTCAAATCCGCAACGACGACACGGTGCACGCTCGGCAACCCTTCGATATGCTTCATCAACTCAGCCGGAACCGCTTCATCCGACTCCACCACCGTCATGGCATCACCGCCTCTTCCCTTGCGGTCGACATCCATATAGGCAATATTGACGCCGCCGGCCTCCAGGAGCCGGGTGATATGCGCGACCATGCCCGGCGTATCGTCATGAAAGACCAGCAGCACCGGATAATTCATCGTAAACTTGACGTCGAAGCCGTTCACGCGCAGCATTTCCACGCTGCCTCCGCCAATGGAAGCGCCTGCAATGACATCGGTATGATCGCCGTCCGTCAGCCTCAACTCCACGGTATTGGGGTGAAAGGCCACATTCTGTGCCGTCTTAAATTTAAGTTCAATGCCTGCCGCTTCGGCAAGCTCGATCGAATTCCGGATACGCATATCATCCGTGGCAAAATCGAGCAATCCGCCCACGACAGCCAGATCGGTCCCGTGGCCGCGGTAGGTTTCAGCAAAAGAACCGTAGAACACAATTTCCGCTTGATCGGGGAATGCTCCAAATATGCGCCGCGCAGCCCTTCCGATCCGCACGGCCCCAGCGGTATGAGAGCTCGACGGCCCCACCATACTGGGCCCAATAATAGAAAACACATCTTTAAACCGCATGCGCGATTCCCCACTTTCAACTATTCTGCCCTCATTGTATCAGTCCGCTAGCCATCTTTCCAAGTGCTCTTGAATAAAATCGTCATCGTTCAAATGCGGATAATCCCGGTAGACTCTGTCAATCTCTTCGGATTGGCCGGGAGACAGCGTCTCATGCGGATTCAGGCACCATATGCCTTGAAGCAGTCCCTGCCTGCGGAGCACCTCATGGATACCTGGAATACAGCCTGCAAACTGATGTGCAGGATCGAAGAAGGCTGCATTGGAGTCGGTAATCTCCACGTTGCGTGTCAGCCATTCCTTTGCGAATCTATCCTGCTTGCGAGCCTCCTTGATCTCTTCCAGCAACTCCACCGCTTTCTTCGTCCAGACTGCCCAATGACCAAGCAGACCGCCGACGATAGGCTTGGTGACCAGCGTCCCGTCCACCTGGAATTGATACGTCGTCAGCAAATCATTGACGATGTTATCGTCGTTCCCCGTGTACAGCGCAATATCATCTCTACGGCTCGAATAACAGACGGCACGAACGACGTCCATCGTCTGGTAGCGGTTGAAGGGAGCCATCTTGATCGCCACGATATTCGGAATTTCGGCGAAGGTCCGCCAGAAATCGAAGGAGAAGATATTACCGCCAACCGACGGTTGAAGATAGAAACCGATCACCGGCATCCTCTGTGCAATCTCCTCCGTGCGCTTTAGAATGTCTTCTTCGCTCCAGCCGCTTAAACCGCCCATGCTGAGAAGGACGGCGTCATAGCCAAGCTTGCGGGCAATCTCTGTTTCCTCCACAGCCTGCTCCGTGGGGCCGCAGACACCGGCCACCATCATGAACGGCCGATCGAGCTCCGCCCTGCGAACCTCTTCTGCCGCAAGTCGCAACACGGGTTCATACAAGTCGATGCCCTTGTCGCGGATTTCGAATTGAGTCGAATGAACGCCGACCGCAATACCGCCTGCACCGGATGCCGCATAATAACGCGTTAATGCCCGCTGGCGTCGTTCGTCCAGCTTCCGATTCTCATCCAATGCCAGCGGGTGAGCCGGTATAACGAGCCCATCATGCAGAGCTTTAAGCTTCTCGGGGGCCAAACGTTGAGTTTCAGGAACCTGTCCGCTCATTAGAATTTCCCCTTTCTCTCTTGGAAGTGAGTCGGCTTATTCCACCTCTCGCCGCCGGATTGTACCCATGCTGCGGTCCAGTCGAGCATCTGCAGCAGAGACACCTTCGGATAACCGAACAGCTGGTGGGATTTCGCAGCATTGTTCAGGAGTGCAGTCTCGGATTCAGTACCCGTAAAGGTCACTTCCTTGCCCATCCGTACCGCCAATTCCTGTGCCGCCCAGCGGATCGACATCGTCTCCGGTCCCGTAATGTTGATGATTTCAGGAGGCGAGCTGCAGTGCAGGAGCGAACGGAGCGCCATCTCGTTGGCATCCCCTTGCCATATGATATTCGCATGCCCCATCGCCAGGTGAATCGGCCGGTCCTCGTGGATCGATCTGGCCAGCTCATGCAGAACGCCGTAACGCATGTCGATAGCATAATTCAGGCGGTAGATCGCCATCGGCGTACCATTCTGGTGGGAGAAATATTCAAAGACGCGCTCTCTGCCGAGACAGGACTGCGCATACTCTCCGACCGGCTCCGGCGCTACCGATTCGTTGACTCCGCCGCTGCCCACCGGTGAGAACGGATACACATTTCCTGACGAGAACACCACCATGCGAGATTGCTTGAATTTCTCGGCCACCCGACCCGGCAAATACGAGTTCATCGCCCAAGTAAAATATTCACGGCCGGTCGTGCCGAATTTATTGCCCGCCATGTAGATCACGTTCGGAGCCTCGGGCAGCTGCTGCAGCTCCCCATCGTTCAGCAGGTCGCACGAAATCGTTTGGACGCCCGCCTCCTCCAGCTCGCGTCTGGCCTCTTGGTTCGAGAACCGGGATACGCCGATGATCCGTTTGCCACCACCGCCTTCACGTACGGCGTTCGCTGCCAGCCTTGCAAGGCTGGGACCCATCTTCCCGCCGACACCCAGCACAAGGATATCCCCCTCCAAAGACGCCAGGTCGGCAACAAGCAGTGCTGAAGGCTCAGCCAGCTTCGCTTCTAATTCTGCAACGGTTAACATGAACAATCTCCTCCTCCGATTGATGATTCATCCTCATCATACGGCCTTGCTTTATATAAAGACAAATCTTTAAATTGTCTTTAAATAGGCAGCGATGTGCCATTATACTCACAGACTTGCCTCCGGGAAACGGGGACTTTCACCCCCCGGCGGTCGAGCTGCAACCATCTTCATGACAGCATTAAAAAAGCCCCCTGATCTCAGGGAGCAAACGAAACGTTCAGCACGATGTGTCGAAGCACGAGGAAGGCAATGATAAAGGAGGCTGCCAGCCCCAGCATCGTGAAGATGACGATTTTCTCAACGCGAGTAAATTTGACCTTCGTTTTATTCATCACAATCACCTCGACTTCCATTATAGTACAAATATGATATCATATTCCAGAAATACAAATCTGAAGATTTGCCTTGGCCTTCCTCTGGATTTTATGTGTGTTTTTTGATGCATCCGGGTCTGCTCCTGCCGTTATTCGTCTTTCATTCGTTTTTCCTCGTCCTTTTGGCCTTCCGGATGCCCTTGCTCAGATGCCGGCCCGTTATTGAGCAGCTTTCGTTTACGGACTACCTCTTCCCGTTTCCGCTGCCCCGATCTTCGCGCCACCCATAGGATGAGCAGAACGAAGACCGCGATGAACAATACGGGAAGCGAGCCGGAAAGGATGACGATAATCCATTGGACGATGATGGTGATCACGTCGATGCTGCCCTGAAAAGCTTGGGAAATCCGCTGCCCGAGCGGTGCCTGCATGGCGGGCGTTTTGGGATCATCCTTTTTTTGTGGCGTCTCGTAAAGCCTGATTTCTACCGTGGAATAAGACACGTTTTGGTCAATGTAACGCATTCGGCCTTTCATCTGCTCGATTTCCGATTGGATGCGCTCCAACTCGTTTGCAAAAGCGACGAGGTCGGCCGTTTTGGTCGCTTTTTTCATGAAGGCGACGTACTGCTCCTCCATGATTTGCTTGGCCTTGAGCCTGGATTCCAAATCGACGTATTCCTCAGTCACGTCCTGCCCTTCGATGCTTCGCTGCAGGTTTTCATGCGCAATGTTCTCCAAACGGTTTAAAAAGGAGGAGAAATCGTTTGCAGGAACTTTCACAATAAACGTGCCGCCTTTTTCGCTGCTGGACTGGGTTTCGCTGAAATTAACAATATAACCGCCAGAAAGCGTCACTGTGTTCCGGACTTCCGACTGCGCTTTTCCATAGTCCTGAATCTCCATCACGATATTCGCTTTGTACATCAGCTTTTTGTTGAGCCCGCCTGATAAATCCTGCGAATTAAACCCTGCGCCGGAAGCCTGGGCAGGCGATGGCATATTCGGAAGCTCAGCATCCGCCGATGCCGGCTCCTCGACGCTCTTCTTGCTCGTCACCGCCATTTCGTTTTTGGCTTCCGCCTCACCTCCATCTGTTTTATTTGAGGCTTGATCCGCCGTTGTTTCTTGCGATTCGACGGCCGCGGCACCTCCAGCGCTTTTGTCTTGAGAACCCGAAGAGCAGCCGCCGACCAGCAATACGATAAGCATCAAAGCAGCAATCCATGAACCCCGCTTTCTCATACTTCAACCCCCTGAAGATAAATATATTCCATTTTATCTACTAACGGTTCCATCATCTGGAAGGTTGCGGGCGCGCTAAAGAAATTTATCAAGGCGGGGCCTTTGCTCCGAGAAACCTTTGCCCTCTCCATGCATCGCTTCGCCGCACACGGTAAGTACGAACGTCATTGTCAATGCACATCGGTAGGTTCAATCTGGCCTGCAGCTTTTCCGGAACTCTCCCGGCAGAAAGCCTGTCATTTCGCGGAATACCTTAAAAATTCACTTTATATCCCCGCATTGATGGAACCTGGACCGTATTCGCCATGTCGATATGGCACCACCGCGCCCTTTTCGTTCAAAACAACGCAGGAAAAACGCCTCCTTTCGTCGCGTAACGAAAGGGGCGCCCGTTCCAAAGCAATTTCACAGCGCTATTCCAAAAACGTAAATCTGAAAATCTGCCTTGGTCTCCCCCTCGGCACCTTCTCGATTCCGGCAATCTCGACCAAGTCGTTGTCGGTCCACAGCTGGAGCAGCCGATGTGCACTGCGGACGGTAATGTCCAGCAGGTGAGCGAGCTCGTGGACCTTGTATTCATATTTACCCGAACGGGCACGCTGGTTCAGCAGCTTGCTCAAATAGGCACTCGTCATACCCGCGTCCTCTGCCCGCTTGATCAGCTCTGCATCTGTAAAGGACAGCACCTCCTGCACAGGGTCGGCCATCTCCAGCGGTCCTATCAGCGTTCCATCCTCCCGGACAATAAAGCAGGCGTTGCCGCCAACTTCCTTGGATTTCCGCATCGCGATGCGCGCATTGGTTCCCGCCATGCTGGCCGACTGGCCGAATCCCATGCCGATGCTGAGCGAAATACCATAGGTTTTGTTCACGTCTTTAGCCAAGGGAATCGTTTTGTAACCTCCGGTTTCCCGTTCAAAGATGCCGCGCGTCGTGAAGAACAGATACTCGTCACCGCCCAGATGGGTCAGATAGCCATCCAGCGATTCCACATAATCGAGCACCATCCGGTGAATATCCAGCTTCAGCTTCTGCACCTCGTGCTCATTATTCCGTCTTAACGCCTGGGTTCCGAAATCGTCTATATTAATCATCCCGACCACGATCTGGCCTTCCCGGCTACGGCGGGATGCCGTGGACAGCAAAGCCCGCTCCAGCGATACCACAGTATCCTGATCGGAAGGCAGCAGCCATTCATTTGGGACCCCAAGCCTCGTCAGCTCATGGGCCACCGATTCTACGCCCGTGAACGCAACAGAGCAACCGCCGGATTCATATTGAAGACGGTGAAAATCAATCAGATTCCTCTTCGGGGCATAAGCCGGTCCATCGTAAATAACAGCTTGTACAGCCGGGATACCCAGATCCCTTATCGTCCGGACCACCATCGTCTCGGTTAAAGTATCCACCGATATGCCACCAGCCAGTCTTCCCCTCTGCCCGGCATGGAACAGCGCTTTATATAAACCCGCGTCCGTGACGGGGACATAATGCACAGGGATTGTGACCTGTCCGAGCTCCTTCACCTTGCGCTGGGACAGCGGATCCGAGAGGAACAATACCTCAACCTCGCCTCCGATCCGCTCAGCCAGTGCCGGCGCTTCGTCATCATCCTGAAAAACAAGCGGCACGGGGTCAAAGGAAGGAAAGGTTTCAATGACCTTCATGATTTTATCAACGATCGTCTGGGTTCCGATAATACCGATACGAATTTGTTGGACAGGGAGTTGCCTCCGCTCCGTCATATCTCCTTCACTCCCATCTTTCCCATTGCCGAGAAGCCGCTTATCGGCAAGCCGGCATGGATACTTAAATCATACCCGCTATCGAATATTTGGCAAGTGAAATTGGCCAGCGGGATTCATTACTTTTCAATTCCACCCCTGCTGCCTGCCACCTATAATTCCCTACAAAAAAAAAGAGCCATTACGGCTCTTTAACAGGCTTTCTTTAATATATAACGAATCCATAAATCATACGCACAGTGCGCGGTCCGGGCATGCTTGGATGCGATCGACCATATGCCGATTATTCACCATGAGGCTACCAGCCCAGATCCAGGGTCTCCCCCGTCTCCGCATAGGTCTTCAGAATGCTCATGACCATCCACCAACTGTCCGCCGCCTTGGCGCGAGACGGATGATCCGGCGTGTATTGATCATTGACGAGCGTCAGCTTGGTACAATTCCCTACCGGCTCGAGGGTGAACGTAATCCGAGACTCCAGCTCCTCATGATTCGCGTAATACGACGGACCCGGATGTTCGGACAGACTCAGTCTCTTCTGCGGCTCATAAGCCAGAACCTTCCCATAGACATGAACCGTCTCCTCTCCGTCATTCCCCGGACCCACATAAGCGTAAGGCTCCCCGATTTCAAATGAAGATCTCAGCTCGCTCCCGAAAAAGGTGGCCCGAGTTCCCTCCGGCAAAGTTAAGACATCCCATACCTTCTCCGGCGAAGCACCGATATAAAACTCATAATGTAACGGCTCCATTTTAGTTTCCTCCTACCATCCATGAAATACGCAGTAAGACCGGCTTGTCCTCCTGTGATATGATGATGTTATCAAGAAGCTGCGATCCAAGTATTGTAAAAATGCGACAGGCTGCAACCTGTAGAATCACTTCAAGCACAAGTCCCGTGTGAGGGCAAGTGGTCCATCGATCCTGGCCTGTTACGGATTATCGGAGGTGTTTATGTATCCATGATTCAGCATCCTCATCAGTCCAGCCTCGGCATTTTGAACATGAACAGAGCCGGAGAGAAGTTCCAGCTCCTGCGAGTTCCCCCATCCAAGGACCTTTCCTATTTCATCAAGCATTACTGGATCATTCATTGGGATTTAACCGATCAGGAGCCTTATCTGCAGGATGTTGTTCCTAATCCTTGCGCCAACTTGGTTGTTCAGCCCCATCGAACCGCTTTTTATGGCGTATCCAGCACCAGGCATTCCCACCATCTGGAGGGCATTGGACAAGTATTCGGAATCAAGTTCAGACCCGGCGGATTCTATCCGTTCGTGAACACGTCCATGGACCGTCTGACGGATTCCTCCATAGGGACCATGGAGGTTCTCCAAATCGAGCCCCATACGCTGGAGCAGCAGCTATTGACCGCAGAGGAACCGGAGCAAAAGGTTAGGTACATGGAGGAGCTTATTCGCCGCGTTCTCCCCGAAGAAGACGAACAGATCGAACGGATTCATACCATCATTGATCGGATTCATCACAACCGGGACATCATTCGGGTCGAGCAGGTTTGCGAATGGTTCCAGATGAGCCCGAGATCACTTCAGCGCCTGTTCAAGCAATATGTCGGGGTAAACCCTAAATGGGTGATTCGCCTGTACCGACTGCAGAATGTCGCCGAGGTGCTTGAAGGCCTTGATCATCAGGATGTGCTGGAGCTGGCCATGGATATGGGTTATTATGACCAGTCGCATTTTATCCGGGATTTTAAAGCGGTGATCGGTAAAACACCAGAAGTTTATATAAAGGAACGATAAACCTGAAGGAGGAAACAGCATGTATACGATACAGGCGATCGGAACGATCCATAACGAAAGAAAGGCGATTCAGGATGATTACTGGGGGGATGTTATCTCAGAGATCAAGCTGGGCAAAGAATGGGATGAATGCTCCCTGGATGGGATTGAAACGTTCAGCCACCTTGAAATCATCTATGTATTCCATCTCGTCCAGGACGACAACATCCAGTACGCGGCGAGACATCCGCGAAATAATCCGAGCTTTCCCAAGGTCGGTATCTTCGCCCAGCGGGGCAAAAACCGCCCCAACAAGCTAGGAGCCACCATGGTGGAGTTGGTAAGCAGAGAGGGCAGGTCCGTTTTCGTGAAAGGGCTGGATGCCATAGACGGGACTCCCGTCGTTGATATCAAGCCTGTCATGGAGGAATTTTTGCCGAAGACAAAGACCAAGCAGCCCGAATGGGCTACGGACATCATGTCCCGTTACTGGGAATAATGATTGAGCAATCCATCGTACAAAAACAGCGCTGCCGCGCCTGTCCCTAAAGGTTCAAGGGACTGGCCTGGCCAGCGCTGTTTCTATGGAGTCCATTTCTGTTAAGCCTACTCCTCGTGCATGACGAATTGAGCAATATTCTTACTGTGGTCTCCGACACGTTCCAAATTGCTCAGAATATCCAGATAGACCGCTCCGGAGTTTCCTGTGCACAGATTCTGGTTCAACCGCTGGATATGACTCTTGCGGAACCTGACCTCCATCTCGTCCAATTGCCGCTCATAGTCCAGCACCTCTTGAGCTGCGGCCACGTCATTATGCTCTAACGCAGCCAGCGCCCGTTCCACCGCCTTGTCGGCTAGGGACAGCATTTCCTTCAACTCGCGCCCGGCTTCCTCTGAGAACTCAACCTTTTTATTGATGCTGAATTCGGATAGCTCCACGATATTTTCCGCGTGATCGCCGATCCGCTCAATATCGTTCACCAGTTGGAACCAACCGGAGGCTTTTTCAGACTCGCCTTCCGGCAACCCGTTCTGCTGCTGGATTTTCACCATATAATCCGTGATTTTTCGATTCAATTCGTTGATAAGCTCTTCCTTCTGCAGGGCGAGTTCCCCCACCCGGGATTCCCTGCTGAAAAAGAAAGTAGACGCATCATTGAGAGTCTCCCGGGCATACTGCCCCATGCGCAAGATTTCATGCTGTGCTTGTCCAAAAGCAACCGCCGGTGTGGCCAGCAAACGTTCATCCAGATAAATCGCCTTAAATTCAAACTCCTGCATCTTGCCAGGAATAACCTTGGTTACGATCCATGCCAAAGCCGGAATTAATGGCAGGAAGATCAGGGCATTGGTTGTATTGAAGATGCCGTGAGCGTACGCAATCTGCATACGGATATTGACGCCTTCGCCCAGCCATAACACAAGGGAATGCACGGGAATCAACAGAATCATAAAGATAATGGCACCGATGACGTTAAAGATAACGTGAACCAGAGCCGTGCGCTTCGCAGCGACCGTTGCGCCGATCGAGGCGAGCACTGCGGTAATGGTTGTCCCGATGTTATCGCCAAACAAGATCGGTAACGAACCTTTCAGGTTGATCATTCCTTCGTCTGCAATGGTCTGCAATATGCCGATGGTAGCACTTGAGCTCTGGACAACCATCGTGAATATAGTACCTACAACGAGCGCCAGGAGAGGCTGATCCTTCAACTGGATCATAAAGTCAGTAAAGGCTGGAAGCTCACTGAGCGGCTTCACGCCGCTGCCCATGGTGGATAACCCCAGAAAAAGGGTACCAAAGCCAAAGACCACCTGGCCGATATATTGGAATCTTTTCTTGTTAAAGAAAAATAAAAAGAACGCCCCTACCGCAATAATGGGCAGTGCATATTCTTCGATTTTAATCCCCACGATAAATGCAGTCATCGTCGTGCCGATATTGGCCCCCATAATGACGCCTATGGCTTGTCTTAGTGTCATCAGCCCCGCATTAACCAGTCCGATCGCCATCACGGTCGTTCCCGATGAGGATTGAATCAGTATCGTGACCCCGACACCGACCAACACGCCCAGTACCGGGTTGGATGTGTATCTCTCCAGCAACCCGCGCATTTTGTCTCCTGCTGACTTCTGCAGACCGTCCGACATATACTTGATGCCAAACAGAAAAATGCCCAAGCCGCCGACAAATTTAAATAGGATGTCCTGCCAATCCAAAAAATAAGTCCTCCTTTAGATGTTAATCTCGTAGTGTGGCTATAAAAACCCTCTAAATAATTTAGCACAATATCACAACAAGATATACCTATCTAAGTATCGACATATTACGAGATCGGCAGACTTATTTCGACCGATGTTCCCCGCTCTTCCTCGCTCCGGATGACGATCCGGCCATTGTGGCTCTCCATGATCCGGTGGACGATCATAATACCAAGGCCATTGCCGTCCGGCTTGGTCGTATGAAAAGGCTCCCCAATCCGCTGAAGCACGTCATCCGTCATGCCGGAGCCGTTATCCGTAAAAATCACGCGTTGATATCCTTCCTGCACATCCAGATGAATGTGAATGTTTCCGCCATGCGGCAAGGCTTCCATCGCATTCTTCAGAATATTAAGAAATACCTGCTTAATCTGATTCCGGTCACATAGAATCGTTGCATGCTGCCCGATGCATTGGGTCATGTCGATCCCGCTAAGCTCCGCCTGAATGGCAAACAAGTGGAGCACCTCTGTCAGAATTTCACCGCAGTCCTCTAGCTTAAAAACCGCAGCCTGGGGCTTTCCCAGAATCATAAATTCCCCTACCATCAGATTAGCCCGCTCCAGCTCGGACATAATCAGGTCATAGTGCCGAAGGCAGGCGTCCTTATTCGCTAACTGGAGCATTCCCTTCACTGTGGTGAGAGGATTGCGCACTTCATGAGCGATGCTTACGGCAACCTGACCGGCAAATACCAGCTTTTCCGTATTCCGCAGCACTTCCTCCGTCCGCTTCAGCTCTGTAATATCACGAAGAAAACCTACCACCCGCATGAGCTGTCCCTCACGGTCATAAGCAGGTTGAACATCAAGTATATAGTGATTCATGTTTCCAGAAATCTCAAGCGAAAGCTCTTCTCCGATGCAGATTTGCTGCCGGTGTATCACCCGCTCATAAAACTCGCCAATCGGCTTAATTCCGAATACCGATCGACCCACATATCGGGTTCGGTTTCGGTCGCTGCCGTCCGGGCACAGCAGGCTTAAGCTGGTTTCGTTCATCTCCAGAATCTGACCCTTTGCATCGGTAATGATTACGCCATAATGATTCGTCCCGAGGAGCACCTGATTCAAGGTCTGCAGCTGCGTGTTCTGTTTGCGGGTAACCATCTCCCGTTCCAGGGAATCGGCCATCGTGCACAGCAAAGCATGCAAATGCGGGTGAACAAACTCTCTGTGCGTCATTAAAGAAATCGTTCCTAGGATCAACTTGCCATCCTCGCCATGGAAGGGAGCCGAATAACATGCCATGCGGTGAAGAATGTGATGAAAATGGTCCTCTCCTATCAACGTAAACGGCCGCTCATACCGGAGACACAGATCAATCGAGCTTGGACCGTCTTCTTGGCAATAGCCGTTGCCCTCGGCAATACCCAAATACCGGGCTGTTTCTATAATGGTCGGATCCCCTTCCATATCAAGAATGAATCCCTCGTTATCCGTAATGGTAATCACGACAGGATTTCCTGATCCGGAGGAAAGGAACTTATTCACGAAAACTTGGATCACTTCAATGTACTCTTTATATTTTGCACGCCTTGCGGCCAATACCTCATCATTCAATCGATTCGTATGTGTTGGAACAAGCTCCGGGTTCATCCCCTTGTCTATACACTGCTGCTTCGTTTGCTGAATGATTTCCTGATCAGTTATTTCACCACATTGATTATCCAAAATCACATACCCCTTTTTATCATACTGCCACTTTAATGTAACCTAACGTTTATTCTATCACTTTTATCGGCAGATGGAGTCTGCTGGTAAACTTAATAGAATGTGAACATGGCAGCGTTCATCTTAACATTTATGAAAATATACGGGATAAGCAGAACTTTGGAAGCATATTCTTTTATTCTTCTCCTGGTTATGTAACTCTTTACAGGAAATATCCGTTTAGGATGTAAAGGAGATGAGAATCCATGTTCAAACCCAATATTGCGTACCTGTTCCTCATAGCCGTTCTATTTCTTGGAACAGCCTGCTCGAGCAATCAAGCTGAAACGCCGACTTCATCATCTGAACCTGCGACTACTGCAGTGATTGACTATAACAGTACGGCGGAGAACGTATTTTCATTATATAAAGCGGAGGAGATGAGTAGCGAGGATAAAGTCAAGAACATGCTTGCTCAATTGGAAGGCATAGACTGGACAGAATATAACCGCCTGAGTAATGGCAAAACATTGGCGACTCTTGAGCTGCTGTATACCCACCGCTCCCTTATCAAACCCGAGCATCACAGAAGCCTGTTCCTGGCAACAACAAATCTCGACGGCGCCTCTGCCGAGCAATATGCCGCCATCGCAGGAGAATTGTTTACCAAAGACACGGAAGGCGTAGTTCAAGCACTTGCTGATTTGAGTGACGATGCTAACAGGCAAAGCGTCATTTCGAGTATTGCTTACCATCTTGGTTACCAAGATGTTTCACAGGTGAAACAAGAGCTCGAACAATGGCAAACGAATAAGGGGCTGGGGGAGCCCGAGAAAAACGTCATCTCCTCCCTTATAGCTGCACTTAACAATCCATAATACCAATCATATCTTTGCCCCTGCTGCGTCATATCTTCACACTGGACTCAAACGGTTTCACAAGCTTTATCTATGTCATCAACCCGAGATAACCGACAGCGAAAAAAAGCCGACCAAGATCTACATCTTGGTCGGCTCTTTATATCGATAAAACAACGATACACCTTATTGGTTTAGCAGGAACTCTTCTCCGGCAATGCCTGGAGATGTCATATGGTAAGGGTCCAGGATGACCTGGATCTGTTCCTCTGTCAAAAGACCCTGCTCCAGAATAATCTCCCTGATGCTCTGGCCTGTCTTCTGCGCTTCCTTCACGAGTCTGGAAGCTACGTCATAACCCAGATGCGGGTTCAATGCCGTAATAATGCCGTAGCTGTTATCCACGAAGTATTTGCAGCGTTCCTTATTCGCTGTAAGATCGACCATCAGATTCTTGTAGAACACATCCATGCCGTTCTTCAGAATTTTGAGCGAATGCATCAAGTTGTTCGCCGCAACCGGAACCATGACGTTAAGCTCGAATTGTCCGGCTTCGCATGCCAAACTGATCGTATGGTCATTGCCGATAACTTGAAACGACACCTGGTTCATGACCTCGGCCATCACCGGATTGACCTTGCCCGGCATAATCGACGAACCCGGTTGTCTTGCCGGCACGTTCAATTCGTTCAAGCCCGCTCTCGGGCCGGAAGCCATCAAGCGGATATCGTTGCACATTTTCGAGAAGTTCACGGCACACACTTTGAGCGCAGCCGACAATTCCATATACGCATCGGTGTTCTGGGTGGCATCGACCAAATCCTCGGCTTGCTTCAAGGAGAAGCCTGTCTGCTCAATCAAATGCTGGACAACGCTGTGCATATAGTCAGGTGTTGCATTAAGCCCCGTACCTACGGCCGTCGCCCCCATATTAACGACTAACAAACCTTGCGCCGCCCGCTCGATCCGATTGATGTCACGCGTCAAAACATTGGCATAAGCCCCGAACTCTTGTCCGAGTCGAATCGGTACCGCATCCTGGAGATGCGTGCGCCCCATCTTGATGACATCGTCAAATTCCTTGGCCTTCTCCTGAATGCCGGCAACCAAGGTTCGGAACACCTCAAGCAGATTCTGCGTCAGACGGTAAGACGCAATACGGATCGCCGTCGGGATGGCATCGTTCGTGGATTGCGACATATTGACATGATTATTAGGATTGCAGTAGAAATACTCAGCCTTCTGTTTTCCCAAAATTTCCAACGCGCGGTTCGCCAAGACCTCATTCATATTCATATTGATCGAAGTGCCTGCACCGCCCTGGATGGAATCGACAATGAATTCGGAACGGAGATTGCCCGCGATGATCTCGTCTGCCGCCTCTATAATGGCACTGCCTATCTTTTTCGGCAGCAGGCCAAGCTCCATGTTCGCCAGGGCTGCGGCTTTCTTAACCTCGCCCAGTGCAGAAATCAATTCTGCATGAATGGGTACCCCGCTAATCGGAAAGTTCTCTACCGCCCTAACCGTATTAATGCCGTAATAGGCTTCCACAGGAAGCTGTTTTTCCCCCAGAAAATCTTTTTCAATTCGATACTGCATATCCATGGACAACATCACCATCGCCTTTTGATTATTTTGTATCTTGCTTGTCACCTGTTATCATCCAGCTTGCCCGGATATATACAGAATTCTGCCTTCTAACTTGAAATCCTCTATAGCTTACGCGTTTTGTTAGAGAATATTGAATGATATGTGCGAATACGCAAAAAAAGAGACTTTATTTAAGTATAAATACCCAAAAAAGTCCCTCTTACCCCATCGTGAGCTTTCATTCGTGAATATTGATTGGGGCACACATGAATTAGACTATGCTGGTCTTCCTATACGGAGGGAATCCTACCGAGATGACGGCCCCACCCTCTGTGCGATTCCCTGCCGTGATCAGACCTCCGCAGCGTTCCACAATGGCGCGGGCAATAGCCAGACCCAGACCGGACTCCCCGTTCTTGCCCTTCACAAACCGGTGGAACAAATACGGAAGAAGCTCCTCGGATATGCCTTCACCATCATCGGAAACGGTGAGTAATACCCGGCCATTTTGGATACCGGCTTGAATGTATATATGCTTGCTCGCGTGCCTTGCTCCATTCGATACGATGTTCAGGAGCGCCTGCAGCAGCTTATCCCGGTCAGCATACACCATTAACGATTCGTTATCGCCGTAGGCAGGATGCACGAACAATCCTTTTTTCACCAAGACCGGATTGACTCTTTCGATCGTTTCCTCCACGAGCTCCTTCAAATTAACCGCCGTTGCCTTAAATATATCATCCTCGCTGTCCAGCTTCGCGAGCAGCGTCATCTCCGTTACGATATTCTTCATGCGGCTGCTCTCACTCATAATGATATCCAGCCCTTTGCGGATCTCTTCCCCTTCGAATACTCCGTCCCGAATTCCCTCCGCATATCCGGAGATGGACATGAGCGGCGACTTCAGCTCGTGGGATGCGTTCTGGAAGAATTGCTTCTGCACATGATTGTACCGCTCCAGTTCACCCGCCATTTCGTACACAGACTCTGCCACTATGCCGATTTCTCCGCTTGCCGGCACCCGCTGAACTTCGGAGAACTGGCGCTCTTTCACCTTCTTCAATTCCTCCCGCAGCAGCATGAGCGGCTTAATCAATCTCTTGGTGATGAACAAGCTTAAGATAACCATAATTACGCCCCCCACAGCAAATACGAGCATCAAACGCCCCATCAGCGCCTGCTCAATAGCCTTGATCTTGCTGATTGGAGTAATCAGCGTTACCGTTCCTTGGGGAACTGCCGTAACCTCTGTGAGATACGTATCATTCTTGATGGCAGATTGGAAGGATGTCATCGGATAGTCCGGCAGGACCTGCGCAACCTCACTATACGGATAAGTAGGAACAGCTGACATCGGAGCTACCACATTTCCTTGTGCATCTTGAATAATGACTTCCACATCCGCAATCCGGGAAGCAGCATAGCCACTGACAGCGATCGGCGTGCTATCGATTGGAAGACTCTGTGCAGCGGCCGTCTCCAGCTTTGCCGATAGTTCGGCACCGATGGACTGCATGTCCTTGCGCTGCGTACCGATAAAGTGATCCAGCAGCACGTAATGAATGACGACAGCCGTAACGGAAAGCACGAGTATTAACGATAAAGCAAAAGCAAGATTGATCTGATGCACCAGCTTCATATCAACGTTTCCTCCCCATCCGTTCTCATTCGGTATCCATGTCCCCATATCGCCTCAATCGGCAGCTGCTCCACTTTCTTGCGCAGCCGTTTGATGAGATGGTCGACCGCGCGGTCGCTTCCAAAATAGTCGTCCCCCCATACGGAGGTCAGCAGTTCGTCTCTGGTAAACGCACGGTTCGGATGCTCGGCAAACACTTTCAGCATCTCGAATTCTTTGTTGGTCATATCCACTTCTCCCCCGTTCCAGAACACGCGCCGCTCCTCCAGCATTAACTGAAGCCGCCCATTGCTAAGCTCCGGGGAAGCCGCCGCAAGCCGAGGGGGACTCTCCACATGATTGAATTTGTACCATCGGTTTAGCTGCCGTTTGATTCGGGCAACCAACTCGCGGGGGCTGAACGGCTTGACCATGTAGTCATCGCTTCCCAGCTCAAGCCCCAATATTTTATCCACTTCGCTGTCCTTGGCAGAGATCATGATGATCGGGACCTCGGCTTCCGCTCGGATCCGCCGGCACAATTCGAAGCCGTCCATGCCGGGCAGCATAATATCTAGCACCCACATATCCGGCGGGTTCGTTCTCCACATCTCCCAGCCTTCCTCCGCCGTGCCAAGGCCCACCGTCCGGTAGCCTTCCTTACGCAAATAAGCTTCCACCAAATTTCGAATATGCTGATCATCATCCACAACGGCGATGAGATAGGATTGGTTCATATAAGTACCTCCGAGCTTAATCTCCTCTCAGTATACCAAGCGGCACGAAGCGAATGGGGAATGCCATTGTTTTTCCACAAATACACCAATGTTCTGCCAATGCTGACTCGTACACTGGGTACTGTAAGACAAACCAAACCGATAAGGAGTGTTATACGATGAAACACAAACTATTTGGCAAGCTCGCCCTATCCGCTGCCCTTCTTGGAACAGCAGCTCTTCCAGTCCATGCCTCGGGTGCCGAGACCCCAAGCGATGCACCGAACCAAACAGGTAAAAGCGCCCCCGTTGCCACCACGGCAACGATTTCCGTTATGCCGAATCCGTTGGAAGTGGCTGAGAAATACGCCCCGGAAACGGTTCAGGACTGGAAGGAAACGCTGGAGAAGTACGGCAAGCTTGTCGGAGCCGAGGGAACCTTCTTGTTCTCGGAGGCTGCTGCTGTCAATGCAAATAACGGAGATGCACAGCCGGTTACGGGAGATGGCGAATTCGGAATTGCAATTGCCGTGATGGCTACTCCGGCTGCAGATATCAAGGGAGTCATGGACAGCGGGGATATCAAGGAATTCAAAGCGATCAAGGAGCTTGCCCCTCTGGAAGGTACAGCTATCAAAGTAACGGAAGCCGTGAAAACCGACGCCGGCGACGGGAAACACGACGTGATCCATGGCGAGACAGCCAGTTTGAAGGCAGTGAAGATCAGTGATGCAGAAAGTTTGGAAGTGAAGATCAGTGATGAGGATCTGGCGTTCATCCATGCCAGAATCGACCTTTTCAAAGCCGTGGATTCCAAGGACTCCGACTCTATCAAAAAGGCACTGACGAAATTGCTGGACCAATACAAGGAACAGATCGCCAAGCTGGAAGCTGAAGCGAAGTAAGGTTATACGGAGCAGCATATGTCGGCGCAAGCCGATCCTACTTAAAGCACAAACAACCCTTGCCGGTGCCGCGGCAAGGGTTGTTCTTCTGTATAGGCCTATATCACGATTTTTTCGTCATGACCTTCATCAGCTTAACAGCCGAGCGCACGCGGGGCCGCTTTAAGTGCTCTTCCACATAGCGGTAATCCGTCAGGATCACTTTGGCATCCCGGAGTCCGTAGGCAAAATCGTCATCGAACAGCAGCCGATACTCCCACACCCGCTTCTCCCAATTCGGGATATTCGCCAGCATCCATTCATCTTCCGCTCCTGGATGGACATAGGTTTCGCTGACTCCTTCAGGAAGTCTGTACAGCTTATCGATGAGCGATTGCTTGAAGCTTTCGTAGGTCTCTCCATCGACAACAGGAAACGGATGCGAGAGCAGATAATCCGGGATTGGCACGCCAAACGTATCAGCAAGGCCTGAGGCGAGCGCAACCGGACGCTCGATATTCGCCAGCGAGCTGAGCAGCGGATCCTCCGGGTAGATATAGCGGAACAATCGTGCGGGGAGGCGCCAACGCGAAGTCTTCCACAGCATCTGCGGAATGAGGCTTCGCCCCGTTTCCATCCCGTACAGGCTGCCCATATGATTATCCACATGACTGATCCGAATGCCGGCCTTGCTCGCAAGCCGGTACTGCGCCTCCAGCTCTTTTAACACGGCACCTGTCTCTGCCCCCCGTTCAAACTCCGGAACGGTCCGATATTGATGACCGCTGGCGTCATGAAGGGAGGAATGCCCCGTCAAGCTGCGCCATCGCAGAGCCTCAAATTCGCTCGTCAAGGTCAGATGCAGCCCCACATTGGATTGGCGTCGGCGTGCGGCCCAGGAGGCCGCCTCTTCAAAGCCGGGAGCCACGGTCATGATGGTTGCCGAGGAGACTTTGTTCTCCTCCAGCAGATGGCGAATCGCCTCATTCATGGCCTTGCTTTGCCCGAAATCGTCACAGTTGATGATCAGTCTTCGCTCCATGGTCGTGTCCGCCTCCTATAGTTTTTGAAAATTCGATTTTGGTTGCAAACGATAACAGAAAGGAAATAGCCAGCAAGCACAATGGAACGACACTGATCAAATACCTGAAGGTCGATTCCGGATCACTTCCCGGATTGTCACCGCTTTCATATCCGAATATCATGCCTACCACAAAAAATGCCAGGGCAGAGATCAATCCGCTGGAACGCGTAATAAATCCGCTGACAGCCGTATAGATCCCCTCTCTGCGCAGCCCCGTCCGCTCCGCATCCTCGTCGATGATGTTGCCGCTAACCATGGCCGGCGTTACCAGAAATCCCGCCAGACCGAACCCAACGCCGATGCCTGCCAGAATCCCGCTGATCAGATCGTAACCAAACCAGAGCGGAATGACCGAAAGGCCATACACGCCGAGCGACAACCGCCATGCTCTCACACCATCCATTCTTCGGATCATCCAATACCAGACGAATACCAGCGGAATGACCGATACAAACACGGCTGCCAGCAGAATGGATACTTGATTGTCCGGGATGCTGAGCACGTATTTTGCATAAAATGGGATCGTCGAGCTTATCAGTCCATTCACCGTCTGGGCAAAGGAGTTGGAGATGTTAAACACCCAAAACTTCTTGTTGCGCAAGGTTTCGCGGAACGCCTGGACGAGCTTGAGCGGCTCGCTTGCGCTGTACGCCTCCCGCTCCCGGACGCTCATCATGCAGAGGAACATAAACACGCCGAACAGCAGCGCGTACAGAATCGCCATATTCGAGAACCCCATGGCATCATAAATGATCGGGGTAAGCGCGGTGCCGATCAATAGAGCCACGACCTGGTAGCCCTGCTGAATGGCCGAGGCCTTCGCCCGGATGCGGTCTCCGCGGAACAGCTCGGGGAACAGCGCTCCATAATTGACCCATAATACGGTTGCAACAGCTTCGTACAAGATAAGGGCAACCAAAAACCACATAAATAGTCCGTTCTGCGACAACCCTTCCGGCGGCGAGAACACGAGCACGAAGGTCAGCATGAACAGCGGAATGGCGCCGAACACCCACGGCCTGCGCCGTCCCAGCCGGGTATTGGTTCGATCGGACCAATACCCCATGAGCGGATTATTAACCGCATCCCAGATCAGAAATACGGTTCGTGCCAAGGATGCAAGCCCAATGCCTAGACCCAATGTATCCACGTAGAAAAAGATGTAAAAGGAGCTGAACGCCTGGCTCGGGACCATCATGGCAAACATGCCAAGCGAAAATGAATACGGCGAATTCACCCAACTGCGCTTCATCCGTTTCCCTCCATCCGTCATGGACGATTTTGTTGTACAGTATTCTGCGGATGGCACGAATATACCTGCCTATGCGAAGGCTAAGTTGATTACGCCTACGGAACCGGACAATAGCCACGATGGGATCATAGAATTGGATGAGCATACATATTTTTCATGGCATCGGCCAACCCTTCTAAATAAGACCATAAAATTTTCAGAAAGGGTCTGTGCCATGGAACTCCTCAAAGATCTTCTGTTAGTGCTTGGAAGAATTTATACCATCTACCTGCTGCTCTTGGGCGTTACCTTATTCATGGGCCGCCGCTCCATCGGCGAGCTTCCCGTGTTTGACTACATCATCATCCTGTCGCTCGGTTCCGTGATCGGAGCAGACATCGCAGATCCAAAAATCGAACATATCCATACCGCCTTCGCGATCGTCGCCATCGGCGTGTTACAGAAGATAGCCTCTGTCCTTCATGTGAAGAGCCGGCGCATCGGCAAGTGGATTACGTTCGAACCGATGATTGTCGTTAAAGACGGGCAGTTCATTTATCCGAATTTGAAAAAAGCCCGATACTCCATCGATAACATTTTGCAAATGCTGCGCGAGGAGCAGATATTTGACATAGCTGAAGTCGATATGGCGGTATTGGAGCCTAGTGGCGTCTTATCCATACTGAAAAAGATGGAGAAGACCGCCGTCACGCTGGAGGACCTGAAGTTAAAACGTCCGAATTCCGGGCTGTCTTACGCCGTCGTCAAAGAAGGACGCATTCAGACGATCACCCTCCAAAAATTAAACCTTACCGGGAAATGGCTGGAGACTCAGCTGGATGAGCGGGGAATCCCGCTCGATCAGGTGTTCTTTGCTTCACTCGATGAACAGAAGCGTTTAAACATCACCGTCTACGATAAGGAGATCCCGATCCCTCCCCTGTATCATTAATGATCCACAACAAGCCTGGCGCTACCGCCAGGCTTGTTGTGTTCGTGACTTATTGAAGAACGATTTTAATGGCATTGCCGATCGGAGGCAGGCTCTTGGTCAGCACGGGGCTGTAATAACCGATAATCTCCGCATCGTCGGTCAATTCAGTAGCTTTCAAGGTTTTACCGTCTTTATTCACGACGACCGTCTCGGGTGTCAGATTCAGGATCACTTCGCTCGGCGATTGTTCCGTTAGTCCTTTTCCCTTGATCGTAACACGCAGGTTACCGCCATCGGCATTGATATCCGTGATGACACCAGCTGTAGCGAGCTGGTCCGTCTCTTCCTTGTCCGACTTAACGCTGATTTCAAATGCATAGGTCTGAGGAGGCAGGCTCATGGTCATCGCCATGCTGTGAACCGCTTCAATCTTCATGTCTTTTGCAAGATCCTTAAGCTCGATCTTCTTGCCTTCCGCATCGCGGATGACGGTGTTCTCATCCACGTTCAGAACAATTCCTTCGGTTCCCGTGCCGTTAATGTGAACGGCTTTACGATCTTCATTATTAATAATTTCACTGATTGTACCACTCACGGTTTCCTTCTTAACATCTTCTTCGGACGAGATGCTCACCTTCGTGCCATCAACCGATACGTTAGCTTGGAGCACTTCGCTGAAGAAATTAGCCGGAACATAGAGCGTGCCCTTCACATTTACAGGCGCAGCGCCGAGAGACTTGTACATTTTGTTAACCGCATACTGGTCTTTACCCGTTTGCACGAGGGTCCAGATCGGGGAGCCCGGTTTAGTTAGCTCCGCGGAGCGGTCCTCTTGATTCCAGCCCAGTTCAAATCCGAGCGCCTCGGATACGCTCCGCAGCGGGATCATGACCTGCTTCGCATCGGCGTTCATATAACCGGCGCCGGCCACTTTCTTACCGTTAACCAGAACCCCATAATCAATTGCAGCCGATATCACGACCGGTTGTTGTTCCTGGTTGCCTCCAGCCTGGGGTGCTGCATAAGCCGCTGCGCCACCAGAGACAGCGATGGCCGCAACCATCAATGTCGCCGCTTGCTTCTTCCATTGTTTATTCATGCTCATCATCCTTTCTAGGTGCCTTAAATTATCATGTACTACTATACTGACGGGCGTATTTGCCAAATGTTGCAATGAAATGATAAGCGAATGTGGAAGATCGTACGCAGAAAGGCCGTTCCGGGATAGACTTATCAAGTCTTCCGAAACGGCCTCTTTATCTGACTTAGCGATGGATAAATAGCGGGTCAACAAAGCTTCTGCAATATTCCTCCGCAATCTGCTCCGCGCTGTATCCCATATCACGCATGTAGAGAATGATATCCGCGCGCGGCAGAGATGCGAGCATCACAGAGGTAAACTGAGGGTCAAGCGGCATCAGTACTCCCTGCTCCGCCGCACGCTCCAGCAGGCGCTTAATCTGAAACCGTAAAAACGTGAAGGGCGGGTTCTCGCACATAATGTTCTTGGTTTCCTCCAGACGGTCAGAGGTCAGCATCACCCTTAGCCACTCCAAATCTTCATTGAAATGCAGAATGACCTTTGTCATCACCGTCCGCAGCCGATGAGCCACCGGTTCACCTTCGCTGCTCTGAAGGTAAACGTCCAGCCCCTCCATAAACCGATCGATCTTGGCTTCCATCAACGTGAAGCAGATCTTGCTCTTGCTGGGGTAACGGCGGTACAAGGTGCCTTGCCCGATCCCGGCTGTTTTCGCCACTTGATGCATGGAGACGTCCTCGACTCCGTATTTATTAAATAAAGCCTGAGCCGTATCCAAAATCTTTTGACCCAACTCGTCATACTCTTTCGGCAATGCACGCATCCCTTTCTAATTTGAACACACGGGAACCTTATGCAGCAGACTGTTCTTCTTCAACGGGTGAAGTTGTACGTTTAACAAATAAGCCCAGTACTAAAGCGATGATTGCAAGAACAAGTCCGATTACAAAAGCATTATGAAGACCGGCAACCATGCTCTCTACCGGATTGAGATCCCCGGTTGTTTCAACGTAATTTTTAGCACCTGCTGTCATGATGCTGATAAAGAGCGCCATACCTACGGCTCCTGCTACCTGCTGCAGTGTATTCATGATGGCTGTTCCATGCGGATACAGCAAGCGCGGCAGCTGATTCAACGCTGTAGTCTGGGCCGGCATCATAACCATCGAAATCCCTATCATCATCATAACATGAAGGAAGATGACATAACCACCGGTCCATGAAGAGTCGATGCGCGAGAACAGGAAAATGGCGACGCTCAAGAGAGCAAGACCTGGGATAATCAGAACTCTCGGTCCGAATTTATCGAATAGCTTTCCTGTAATCGGCGCCATCAATCCGTTGATGATACCGCCTGGCATCATGACAAGGCCAGCTGCAAGCGCAGTTAAGCCCAGTGCGTTCTGCAGGAACAATGGCAGCATGATCATGGTGGAGAACATGCTCATCATCAGCACCAGCATCAGCACAGTTACGAGCGAGAACATCGGAAATTTGAAGGTACGCAGATCCAGCATCGGTTCCTTCATCTTCAGTTGGCGCCATACGAAGAGCAGCAAGCTGATAGCCCCTGCCGTAATGCACCATACTACCTTCGGATCAGACCAAGTGCCTTCTCCGGCACTGCTGAATCCATATACGATACCCCCAAAACCGATAGTAGACAGAATAATCGAGATATAATCAACCTTCGGCTTGGTCAGTATCGATACGTTCTTAAGGAAAACCGCTGCAAATGCAATGGAGAACGCAGCAAGCGGAATGACCAGATAGAACAACCAGCGCCAGTTCAGCGCGTCCACGATCAAGCCGGACAGCGTCGGTCCGATCGCCGGGGCAGTCATGATGACAAGACCGATCATCCCCATGGCAGCTCCGCGATTCTGAGGCGGATAAATACTAAGTATCGTGTTCATCAGAACTGGCAGCATAAGCCCCGTTCCGACCGCTTGCAGGATACGCCCTACCAGCAGCACCCCAAATACCGGTGAAAAGCCGCAAATAATCGTACCTATAAGAAATAGCGTCATGGCGCCTATAAACATCTGTCTTGTCGTGAACCACAGCTGCAGCAGCGCCGTGACTGGCACCAGAATACCGACAACCAGCATATAGGATGTTGAAAGCCACTGTACCGTAGACTCTCCAATACCAAACTGCTCCATCAAGCTTGGGAAAGCGATGTTCAGCAGTGTCTCATTCAAGATGGAAACGAACGCGCCAATAATCAGCGCGGCAACAATCGGCCCTCTCTTTATTTTGCTTAAATCAATCTTGGCCGAACTTGGCCCCACTCCCATATCCAAGAGCTTATCCTCCCTTATCTCTGTATACACGGACAATTGTCCGGTAATGCGTTTTTTATTGTAACGGACAATTGTCCGCAGGTCAACTGAAAATTTTCATTGAATTTTCAATAAAAGAAAAATGGATGCCGTCCATGGTACGAATCCGCTGGGTCATGCAGTGGACACACATAGAATTACGGGCTGTTATCTTCTTCACAAAAAAAGGATCCGCCCTACGCCGCAACCTAGGACAGATCCTTCGATATTAGTATTTACGCACGTCGGCTCCGTGAGCCGTTACGCGTTCAGCGCAATCTTCTCCTTGTATACTCTGGCCCAGCCCTCCAGATTGTTCGTAACGATCAAGAGCTCAGGGTATTGGGCAAGAGATGCCAGTACAGCCTCATCATCCGGCGTCCAGACAATGAGCTGAACCCCCCGCTTGCGCGCTTCCTCCATAAATGAAGGGGTCACGTACACATATTTAACGGACACATAACGAGCGCCGATCTCCTCCAGGTAAGGGAATACCGATGGCGTAGCTCCATATATCACCAGGCCCAGCTCGATTTCAGGGTCCAGGGAACGTGCTCGTTCAATGGAATAATGATCGAAGGAAGTGAGGAATACCTGCTTCTCCATGCCTGTATCCTTGATCACGTCAATAACCTTTTGTTCCAGGCCGGGATAGGTATCCCCCATCTGCTTCAGCTCAATGTCAACGATCATCCGATCCTTGGCAAAGCGCAGAGCTTCCTCCAGCGTGGGAATGACCTCTCCTGAACCTGCATCCAGCTTGCGTATTTCCTCCAGCGTGAAGGCATTGATTGCCCCTGTTCCGTTGGTCGTCCGGTTTACCGTTGGATCATGGATCACAACAGGCACGCCGTCCTTCGTCAACTGGACATCCAGTTCCAGGTGCGAGAAGCCAAGCTCCAGCGCTTTCCCAAAGCCCAGCATCGTGTTCTCCGGGTATTTCAGCGGATATCCTCTATGAGCCAATCCCCGTACTTCCATGTGCCATTCCCTCCATATTTAAGTCGATTGATGGCCTCGATCACGGCCAGTACCGTACGTTAACGGACTGAGTTACGTAATCGGGATACCATTTGAAGCTCTATAGGACTGTTCGCCATGAACCTTCCGATCCCTGCTGTCTGCAGCAGATCATAACCTTCGGGAGAAAACAGAGAGACGGCATGGCGGTGTATCCTTGACCACCGTTTCCATACCGTCTAGAATACCTGCTTCATCCGGTTATGTGGTTATTTAAACGTCGAATTCGCCATCGCGGCCACGATATGCTTCTGCATGACCGTAAAGACCAGCACGATCGGGATAATCGCCATAACGCTGGACGCCATAATGACATTGAAGAACATGGCTTCATTTCCGGCAATGGAGTCCCTCAGCATCGCAATACCTACCGTTAGCACGCGCATGTCGTTGTTATTAGTCATGATTAGCGGCCAGAAATACGAGTTCCAGGACGAGATGAAGATCAACACGCCCATGGTAACGATCGTCGGCATCGCCATCGGGAATAAAAGCTTGTACAGTATGGAGAAACGACCGGCTCCATCCACGCGTGCCGCTTCCAGCACGTCGTTGTTAATCGATTTGAACGCCTGCCTGAGCAGGAATATCGCGTAGGCGGAAGCCCCGTGAGGCACGATGAGCGCCCAGAATGTATTCAGCCAATCCAGCTTGGACATCATGACGTATACCGGAACGAAAATAACCTGCTCCGGCACGATCAATGCGGCGAGAACGAGCAAGAATAGAGCGTCCCGTCCCCAGAATCTCCCCTTCGCAAATGCATACGCCGCCATAAGCGCCACGTTCAGCTGCAGAATAATCGTTCCGATCGCCATGAGCAGCGTATTGCCAAAAAATCGTGCATACGGGATAACACGGAAGGCTTCGGCAAAGTTCTGCCAGGCAAAGGTTTCCGGCCAGAATGTAGGTACGGCCATCCGCATCTCAGACTGTGTCTTGAGCGCGCTGATCAGCAGCCAATATACCGGAAAGAACATGACGAGCGTCACGATCACAGCTCCGATGATACGGAGCGCCACCATGGTCTTTCGGTACTTGGCGGACCCAGCCATATAATTATCCTTCATAGTGCACCTTCTTCCTGCTGACCACCCATTGTACCAATGTTAACAGCAATATGATTACAAACAGAATCATGACAAGCGCCGAGGCTCTTCCTGTTTTGAATTCATCAAAGGCCATCGTATAGATCCAGTACACAATCGCGTTTGTTGCCTTGAGCGGACCGCCGTCCGTCATAACATCGATCGACTGGAACACCTGCATAGAGGAGATAAAGCTGGTGATGACAAGAAACAGTGTCATAGGCGACAAGAGCGGCAGCGTAATGTTGCGGAACTGCCGGAACTTGCTGGCTCCATCAATCGAAGCCGCCTCATAATACTCGGCCGGAATCCCGCGCATGCCCGCAATAAAGAGAATCATCGCAAAGCCGACGCCCTTCCAGATCGAAACGGCAACCAGCGCCGGCAATGCCGTCGAAGGGTTGGTCAGCCATTCGACCGGATCCATGCCGAACCAGGAGACAATGGAATTCAGCAGCCCATATTGCCCGTTGTAAATCCAGGTAAATACCATGGCGGCAACAACCATCGAGACATAATACGGCATGAAAATAACGCCACGCATGAAACCGAACAACCGTGAGGATGACACGTTGAGCAGCAGCGCCAGCAGCAGCCCGATGACAAGCGTGAACACTACGTCCATAACAGTGTACAAGAACGTGACCTTCAAGGAGTGATAGAAATCCGGGTTTGACAGCAAGCGCGTATAGTTATCGACGCCCACGAACTTCTTCATGGGCCGCGTCATATTCCAGTTCGTAAAGCTGATGTACACGGAATAACCCAGAGGATAATACAGGAACACGCCCATGAATAACAACGCCGGGACCGCGAACGAGAAGTCCTTCCACTTCTCGATCAACGTATGGGAGATCCGTTTAGAGACCGAAGCGGTCGCCCGATTGGACGCCGCCTTTGTCATATGTTTATTGGTCTCCATAGGCATCACTCATAGTCAGCCAGAATATCGTTGATCTTCTTGGCTGCATCCTGCATAAGTGGTGTCGGATCTTTTTTGTTCAGCACCATTTCCCCTACGACTTCTTTGTAAACTTCGCTGAATTCAGGGTAAGCCGGGTGCTGCATGCGCGGTGTCACTTCGTCAAAGTGCTCGTATACCGCTCTGTATTGCGGCCATCTTTCGAAATATTGATCGCCTTCCTCAGACTCGATTGCGGATTTTCTTGTCGGCAGGTATCCAACGGATTCAGCCCACTTAATGTTTTGCTCCGCCGAAGTCATGAACTCGATGAATTTCCAAGCCGCTTCCTTCTCCAGATCCTCGGCACCGTCCATCATGACGATCCCCGCGCCGCCGATGTTGGAGGTCCGTACTTTATCACCAGGGATGAAGGATACGCCAACCTCGAAGTTCGCATTCTCGCGGTACATTTTCAGCATCGCGGAAGTATGCTGTACCATCGCGATTTCACCGTTCAGGAACATTTGACGCATATTATCGGAGGCCCCTTTACCGAAGCCCATATGCATGCTGCCGTCATTTTGCCACTTGTAGAAATTCTGGAGGTAACGGAGAGAATCCTCATTCTCGACAGCCGAGGCACTCAGGTCCTCCGTCAGAATTTGTCCACCGCCGTTAATGTTCCACGGGTCATAGTACCATGTGTCCCAGCCTGGAACAGAGAAAGCATAACGCGTCGTTTTGTCGCCTTCCTTTTTCGTTACTTTCGCATTGAAATCCTCGATCTCATCCCATTTCGCAGGAGGCTCTACGCCCAGCTCGTCCAGCATCGTTTTGTTGTAGACGAATACGCTGGTGCTGACGATCAGAGGAAATCCGAATTGTTTCCCGTTGTATGCATAAGCGTTCAGCATACCTTGAGCGAAATCGTCCATCTTCACTTCGTCGCGCTTAATCCACGGACCCAGATCGGCAAAAACGCCGCTATCCGCAAAGTTAGCGAGTGAAGATACCTCAACATTAGTAACGGCCGGTACGTCGTTCGCTGCTACTGCAGCCGATAATTTTTTGTGAAGATCAGGATAGCCGCCTTGGAACACCGGTTCTACCGTAATATGTGGGTACTTCTTCTGGAACTCTGCGATCATGTAGTTCAAGCCTTCCAGTTGAGCATCCGCATGGGCATGCCAGTACTGGATTTTGACAGGCGTTGTATCATTCTTCATATCCATCGAAGCAGCTTCCACATCGTCGAGCGAAACCTCTCCTCCGGCACTTTCACTTCCACCGCCGCCTCCGCAAGCCGTGGTAATAACCATAAATATGGTCAGTAACATTAACAACCATGATTTCTTTTTCATAGATGATCTGTTGTCCCCTCTCGAATCTATTCATCATTCATCTTCATCACTGCTGTCTATCCACTTCATCAAATGGCCGGTTCAACGGCACGCGGATCCTAAGATGGGGGGATTCCCCCATCCAATCAACCCGTCTACCCCTTAAAAAGCGCACAAAAAATAGAGACGTCAAAAGAGCGCAACCTAAGAGCCACCACCTCCTATAAAAGCTAAAGTAGCTGCTACTCGGGTTATCTCATCGTCTCCACCCCTAGCAAATATGTAATTATAGTTAATCCATCAGCCGTACAGGGAATCTTACGTCCAAAAACGCGTATCTCCTGTAGATACGAGGTCTGCACCATTTGCCAGCGCCTCATCGATTTCTTCCTCGCTTCGTAAAAAACCTCCCACAATAAGCGGACAGTGAATTTCCTTCTTCAGGTCGCGGATCACGCGGGGTATGAGTCCCGGCATTAATTCCACCTCATCCGGACGGGCTTGTCCGATCATTTTCACTGCGGTTCTTAAAGCTGTCGTATCAATGGCAAACACTCGCTGTATCGAGCTAATGCCCGCTTGGCGCGAAGCCAATACCGTATTCGTCTTCGTCGTAATAATCCCGTCGATCTTGTACGAATCCGCCAAATACTGCACAGCCGAATTATCCCGGCCAATGCCGCTTACCATCTCCAGATGAACAAACACTTTTTTGCCTGAGGAGTGAAGTCGATTAACGATATCCCTGAGTTTTATGATATCGCCTGTCATCAGGTTCACACGCTCCACCGTGCTGTTCACAGCTGCATCGATCTGTTCCAGCTTGGTAATCGAAGCGATTACGGGAAGACGCCGTGTCCTTTGATCTGCCATAAGTGCGTGTCCCCCTTCTACCGAACACTCTTATGATAAAGCGATAAGATCATGACAGTATTAACGATATGTAAAATCTGTGTTAACGGCACTCATCAAGGCTTCGATATATCATGTATACGCTTACTATTCAGTTAACAACAGATTCTGCTATATCCCTGGTTTGTTGGATTCCCCCTAGACTTAGGATCATTCGGTTCAGCGAAGAGGTTGGGATAGCGCTTTCAGGATAGCTCGCCAAACTATTTAATATCTATCATAGAGGAATGATTTAGCCATAGTCTATAGCGAAATTTGTATTATTTTGTCGAATTTAAAAGAATATCAACTCAATGTAACAAATATCATGGCGCGAACGACGATACTATGACACCGCTACACCCCAATAGAGCATGCTCTTGTTGGAGATTTACGAGAGTAAAAAGGTGTGATCATGTTTCACCCGTCCGCAGTTACGGTGCATCAGGCCGCCTGAAAAGTTCGGACGGCCTACGGTTCCATGCTTCAAATGCACCATTCGGGTCTGCTCTGCACGTAGCTTAGCTGCTTGTTCTGCAAGCCGCGCTGATCTTGCTTCACAGCTTGAGTATTAAGGATTCACATTAATCGTAAACGTCGATGTGTTATTCTTGATCGGCGTTACGGTATCGGTGATCTTCAGGTTATTAAAGGTCACGCTGCCAACGGCCGGACCTTGGTTCGGTTCCGGCATTTCGTTAGCCCAGATCCCTACGCCTGATTTGGCGTCAAATGCGTCGCCGCTCTTTTTGGCCCCTGTGATCGTAATGTTCGTAAAGATCGTATCCTTGACCGGATTCTGCGGCTGCCCGCCAACATAATTGGTCTGGAACATAATGCCGTGATAAGTCGGATCGATAATGTCCACATCCGTTACCCGAATGCCTTGGAACACCTTCGAGGCTGAGAACAGCCACATCGCCGGGAAGGTCTGCTGGTCCCAGAAATGGCCGCCAGCACGGACAATCGAGATATTCTCGAATTGGGTCGGCGGCGATGCTCCGAAGCCGTTCATCGGGTATCCGAAATCCAGCGAGCTGATCGTAACGCCGGAATAACAGAGCGTATCCGCAATGTAGATATTACGGAACGTATTGCCGTATCCTCCATATACCGCAAGGCCCGCCGCACGCCAGGTCAGCAGCGAAGTCAGATTCTCGTAGACGTTATCCTTCTCGTCTGCCCCTCCCGCATCAATCGCGGAGAACAGAGCAAAGCTGTCATCACCCGTTGCCCGTGCCTCAATGTTGCTTACGAGATTATTCGTGCTGCCATTGGTCATGTTGATCCCGTCAGCAAACACGTTGCGGATCCGGGAATTGGTAATTTTCATGTAATCCGTGTTGGCTCCCCAATACATGCACACTTGGTGCTCCACCCAGATGTTATCGATCGTAATGTTCGCGACATTCGAGAAATCGAACACTTTACCCGGTCCGTCGATCCGCGAGGTGTAATTGCCAAAGTATGCAAAGTTCGCGAAGGTAGAGCCGTTCGCCGTTGAATTGATGGAAAATCCGATATCGGTATTGTTCTGTGACGATGGGGCAGTAAAACGCGTAAACCATGGACCCGCACCGACGATCTTCACGGGCTTGCCGTAAACCTGGAGCTTATTCGAAGTCTGATAGGTTCCAGCCGGGAGATAGACGCCGACCAAATTCCCCGTCGTATCCATGCGGAATTTATCCAAGGCGTTCTGCACGTCCTGATGTGTAAAACCTGCCGGAACGACATATTTAGCCGGGTCCGGATTCGGAATAAACGACACCTGTTCCAGGTTGATAAAATCAATGGCGTACTGGCTGGTGTTGGCTGCATCCTTCTGCAGGCGGATTTTGCTTCCCTTCGGGATGGTGGTGTCAAACATGATGTTGGCCTCGTCATATATATGACGAGGTGCTCCCTCAGATGGGCTATTTCTTGGATTGGCCTCATCGCCATACAGCCATGCATATTTGGAAGTGAGATTGATTGCCTTCGTAAAGACGCCATTCACATAGATGTTCAGCGTGGCATCGATCCCTCCGCCGCCAGGCGCATCCGGAATCGAGAAGCGCGTAACCAGACTATTCGCGCTGGCTTTCGTCGTGAACTCTACGAAGCTGCCTGTTGAATTGAGTGTGACCGCCTTCCGGCCGGATGCTTCTCCGGCAATATCCCCGATGTTGCGGTTCGGCCCGACAACAGCCGCTCCGCCGCCAACGACGGCATCCTCAGCCTCATACATGTCGTACGGCATATTCGCGCCCCGCCCGATAAATAACGGGCTTGTTGAGATGTTGTTACCTTGCTTCACCGGCAGCTCATTGGCATCCACGGCCACCTCGGTCTTCACGTTATACTTGCCGTTGGCAGACGTCCAACTGCCGACGTTCACCGGCTGAGCCGAAGCCCCGCTGGCGATGGCGCCATTCACTGTGCCTGTAAAGGTCTGAATGATATTGTTCGTATTCGCATCGCTCAAGGTCACCTTAATGTTGTGGGCTCCTCCAGCGGATGCGGCCGTACCCTGGTTCTTCACCGTAACGGTGAAATTCACGCTGTTTCCGGCAGCTGGATTGCCCGGTGACCAGTTCGTCGTTGCCACCAGGTCGGAGCTTTGAACAGGGCTGATGACCATGGATGTCGGATGCATGTAGCTGTTGTTGGCTTCGTTCTGCTCAATAACGGCATTGTTCTCATCCACCTTGGCTGTGAGCTGATACGTACCAGCCTCCTGGGCACCAAGATTCAATGTCACATTAGCCGAAGCACCGGCTGCCAATTCTGCCACATTCGAAGTACCGAGCTTGGTATTGCCGTGGTAGAAATTAACGGTTGTCGCCCCGGAAGACAAAGTTCCGATATTCTTCACTACTGCCGTTACTACAATGCTGTCGGTTTCCACGGGGTTCACCGGTGACCAAGACATTCCCGTAATCGTCAAATCCGGATTGGAAGCAGGCGTGCCGATGACCTGAAATTCGGCAATTTGCCCTCCAGACGAACCGGTATTTGCGGTGATTCTCAGCTGTACGGCGCTAACCTTCGCAGCAACCGGAATGGTCACGGTATTTCCCAAAGCCGGGTTAAAGGTATACTGCGCAGCGGATACCAGATTCGTGAAGGTGGTACTGTTCTGATCATGACCCAGCACCTGAATAGTCTGTGTCCGCGTTCCCCACTGGCTATCCGGATTCAGTTTCAGTACGACCGAGGAGATGTCCGAATTTGAGCCTAAGTCGATGGTCAGCGTATGGGGATAGCTGTTGGCCCCGCCTTCCCAATACGTGCTCAAGCTGCCATCATTGGCATTGGAAGCGGCATAAATGTACTCGTTCGATGAAGCTGTGATCGGTTTGTTCAGTGCGAGATTGGTTCCGGTGCCTCCGCTGCCACTGCCCGTGCGGGTCACCGTGTTGCTAGCGGCAGATACATTACCGGCAGCATCTTTGGCCTTCACATAGTAACTGACAGTGGCAGCAGCAGGCTGATTATCCGTATACGTCAGCACATTGCCGGCTACACTTGCCCTCACCGCATGATTGGCATAAACATCGTACCCCGATACACCGACATTGTCGGCTGATGCCGACCAAGTCAGCTTAATCTGACCAGAAGCAGGCTCAGTATAAGCGAGGTTACCCGGGGCAGCCGGAGCCTCTGTATCCCCGGTTGGAGCCTGGCCGTATACTTCGAACTCGGAAATCTGACCGGCAGGCCATGCTGTATTGGCCGTGAAGAGCAGCCGCACATATCGCGCCGATTGTGCCGTCAGATTGATCGTAACCTTATTGCCGTCTGCCGGATTAAATGTATAGGCAGCGGATGAAGCCAGGTTAATGAACGTCGAGCCGTTGCTGCTGCCCTGTACGGTCAAGGTCTGGAATCTCGTCTCCCACCCGCTCGCGGGCAGCTTCAATATCACTTTGTTGACATTGTAGGAGCTGCCCAGATCCACCTGAAGCCACTGTGGAAAGGCATTGTTGTGGCTTTCCCAGTAGGTAGCCTGGTTAGAGTCATTGGCATTCCCGGCAACATAAGTCTGGTTATAGGAGCTGGCTGTCATATTCTTGCCCGCCGCCAGATTGCCAGGCTCCACCGCGATTACGGCATCCCCGGATGCAGGAGCTTTACCTTCTCCGGATCCACTGCCGGGAGTGCCTTCATTACCTGAGCCATCTCCAGGCACCTCCTCATGACCTGAACCAGGCTGCCCTGTGTCCGGATTATCACCAACGGGTTCCCCCGTCGCCGGATCGCCATCCATTTGCTGCCAATCTCCAATCTGAGTGGCTGGGTGCGGATCGGTATGGGATTGTTCCGCAAAGCCCGGGTCAGGCACGATGATCAGCTGTGTCCATATCAGCATCCATGCGAGTAAGCTCATTACAGCAGGCTTGATTGTATTCATCAACCTTCTGGATTTCATTATCCAACCTCCCGATATCAAATGCTTTCCTTCTGTACATTGCATACATAATCTCGCCTTCTTGGCCGCATGTTGAAAGAAAAAAGTATGCGCTTACATTTATGTTCCGTTCGTGCCGATCACCTCCCTTGAACTCCTGTGTGCCCTGTGTCGGTCAACCGTTGCCGCAGTACTCCACGTCACGCCGCAAACGCGAATAACCTTGTTGGTTAGCCCTAACAAAGGTAAAATCTTGAGTACTGGCATTGTTTGTAGTAAATCATCCGGAAAATATAATGAGTGGGTATGTTGGGTTCACGCGCTGCTGTAAGATAAGTAACACGATATTGCCGTGAGTAAATCTGCGGGGGCTTAACGGTGGGTGACAAGCACATTCCATGCTGTGTCATTACTATAAAGGATTCCCAGAAGGATTGACGATGCGTGATTGTATGTTTTTTATGTGAATTTCTATGCGAGGAAAGGAAGGAGCTTTCAAATGCTGAAAAAAAGCCGACCAAGAATAAATCCTTGTCCGGCCAGGGCTGATAATCCTCCACGCAATTGCTACTCGAATAACGGTACCTTCGGGTCCTTCCCGTTACAATGAACCAGCATCGCATGCAGCTGTCCTCTGTGGTGATACACATGCGCCACGATTTCGAGCAGCCATTCATACCTCGAATAGGTGACACCCCAGTAGGACGTCATCTCCTGATGGAGCTCTTCTTCTGTCATCTCTCGAAACGCCTGCTCCAGATAAGAATAGCTGCTTAATAATTCAGCCTGTAAATCCTTCAGGTTATTTAACGATACACCTGCATAATAGGTGCTCATCTCCTCTTGCGTGGCTCCTCCGGATATGTGGAAATCGGCTCGGCAGATGACGGCGATATGCTTAAGCAGTTCCCCGACAGAATATTTACCCTCTGTCGGCTTAACGAGCAAATCCGCTTCATCGAGCTTGTCGATAATCGCAACAATGGAAACGATTGCGACCTCAATCTGATGTAATGCATATGTACAATAGGAATTCATATGTTCTCTCCAATCCAATATGTATACACTAATATGTTGTTCGAACTCGCTTCATTATTATAGAACATATGTTCCTAAGATTTCAACAAAAAAACAACCTGCCCCTTAAATGCTAAGAGGCAGGTTGTTCCGCTATATATCTTATGACCGATCAGCCAACGAGATTAAATCCGGTTGTATTCTCAAGCACTTCCACGCGGAACGTGCTGCCGTCAGCTTCACGCACAACGCTGACGGACAGATGGCCGCTTCCGATCGCAATCCGTTCGGCCTTCAGTTCATTCATCCCTTCCGGAAGGAACGGGGACAATGCGATTTCCTTGGTCACCGCATTCGGATACAATCCGAGCATTGCCTGTAGGAAGACAATCGAGGTTCCGGCCGCCCATGCCTGCGGCGAGCAGGTTGTCGGGTACGGAACCGGATGGCCCAGCTTCGCATCATGTCCGCAGAACAGCTCCGGCAGACGCTGGTATTCAAAATGTGCGGAAGCCTGCAGCAGGCCGGTGATCACCTTGCCTGCCTCAGCTTTGAATCCTTGCTTGCCGAGACCCAGCAGGATCATGGCATTGTCATGCGGCCATACGCTGCCATTGTGATAGCTCGCCGGATAATATCCGGTGGAGTCTGTGCTCATCGTACGGATACCGTATCCGTTAAACATATCGTTTCGGAGCATCCGCTCGGACTGGGCTTTCGCCCGGCTCTCTTCCGGCAGTCCGCTCATGAGCAGATGCCCCGGGTTCGAGGTGACGCTTCGGACCTGACGCAGGTCCTTATCCAAAGCGATGGCATAACACCGCTGATCCTCCATCCAGAAGGCCGCTTCGAAACGGGCGCGAAGCTCCTCGGCTTCCGTCTCCAGCTTACGGGCCAGATCCGGCTCGCCCAGCTCTGCGAAGACGGGTGCCAGCGATTTCTTCGCTTGATACACGTAACCCTGAACCTCCGACAGCGCGATCGGAGATTCCGCGTACTCCCCGTTCTCATGAATGATCGAGTTGGCGGAATCCTTCCAGCCCTGGTTCGGAAAGCCTTTCTCCGCTTCCTGTTTGTAGGCCATGAAGCCGGAGCCCGCTTCAAGCGCGGCATCGATGTAATCCAATGCCCGCAGCATGTTTGGCTTAAGCTCCTCCGCCAAGGAAAGATCGCCCGTCCAGCGGTAATATTCGCCGATCAGCGCCAGAAACAGCGGCGTGGAGTCGATGGTGCCGTAGTACGGCGAGAACGGGGATTGGTTCGTCGTGACCAGCTCACCATAGCGAATCTCGTGCATGATTTTGCCCGGCTGCTCATCCCGCCAAGGATCGGTCTTCTCACCTTGATAAGCTGCGAGCGTTCTCAGGGTCCCCTTGGCATGGAGCGGATTCACCGGAAGCATGAACAGGGCCGTGATCAAGCTGTCTCTGCCGAATGGAACCGCGAACCACGGCAGCCCCGCGACCGTTGTATCGCCGAACCCTACATCGGTCGTCAGCATGCGCAGATCCTGCAGTCCTCTCTGGTACAAGCCGCTGAACAGCGCGAAGTCCGACTGGACCTGCGAGCTGTTCGCGTACCAAGCTTCATAGGAGGCTTCGAGCTTCTTCAGCCCCTCTTCGTAGGTCAACGGCTCCGCTGCGGAATGCTGCTCCGTCATCGGCGAAACAAAGAACGTAATCACCTTCTGCTCTTTGGCTTTCAGGGACAAAGGGAACGAAACATTCCCGGATTCATCCGCTTGGCCGCCATCCGCATCCCAAGTAATGCGTGTCTGCCTTCTCAGGTTGTCGGCGCCGACATAGGCCAGCGTCATATCTTGATCGCCTGTCCGTATACCCTCCATCTTGCCAACTTCCCCGGTACGATATTTACGCACCAGGAACATATCCTGAAAATCGGCATCAAAGGAAACCGTGAACTCGATATTCGAATCCGTCACAAAATAATTGGTCAAGGTGCAGCGCTCGTACAGGATGCCATTATAGATAAAACGCTCCCGAAGCACTTCAATCGCCCCTACATCCTTTGTATCCTTCATTAGGCGGGAGGATGCCACATAACTCTTGTCGCCCGTAGAGGACAAGAGCGAAGGCTTCTCGCCGTCGATGAACAGCTCCATGCGGCTCAGGAAACGCGTATCCTTCGTATATAACCCATGGCCTTGATCATCCCCGAGGACGATATCTCCATTAAGCCCGGTCAGAAAAAATACGTCTCCTTCTTTAATTACGCGGTAGTCCATACATAAATCCCCCTTTGATTCCGGTTTATTCAACAACCACAAGCTCAGCCTGCAATCCTTCTTCCGAATGCGGGCCGACCCAGACATGGAACTTCCCGGGCTCGACCGTAAACGCAAGCCTCTCATCCAAGAGCCCCAGTTCTTCACGCCCCAGCGTAAAATGCACCGTCCTGTTCTCGCCAGGCTGCAGCTGTACCTTGCGGAATCCCTTCAACTCTTTGACCGGCCGGGTAGAGCTTGCCACCAAGTCGCGGATATACAGCTGCGCGGTTTCCTCGCCGGCTCTGGATCCGGTATTCGTTATGCTCACGGATACGTGTACGGTCTCGTCCCGGCCGATTTGATGCCGATCCAGCTGCAAATCCGTATATTCGAACGTTGTATAACTGAGGCCATACCCGAACGGATACAGCGGAGAATCATCGCAATCGATATAATCTTCGTACAAATGAGGACGTCCGGTATTCTTCCGGTTGTAATACATCGGAATTTGGCCCGTCGCACGCGGAACGGTAACCGGCAGGCGACCACTCGGATTGTAAGCGCCGGTGAGCACGTCCACAAGCGCATGACCCGTGGTGGTTCCCAAATGCCACGCTTCAACCACAGCATCCGCATGTTCATGCAGCCATGGAGTGGCAAGCGGACGTCCGTTCATCAGGACGACGACGATCGGCGTGTCGGTCTGACGCTTCAACTCCTGAATCAGGCGCTCCTGGCAGGATGGAAGCGTGATGGACGTTACGTTGTAATGCTCGCCCGTCATCGCTTCGGATTCACCCACAACGACCACGGCGGCATCACACTGTCTGGCGAGTTCCACAGCCCGTTCCACTCCCCCATCCAGTTCCTCCAGAATGCCGCTGCCCTGCTCATAGAATACCTCGGCTTTAGGTGCGATTTCCGATTGAAAAGCATCCCATACCGTGACGACGTCCTCATCGCGGCCTTTCCAAGCCCAGCAGCCCATCGAATTGTGGCGGTCATCCGCCAGCGGCCCAATTAACGCCAGTCTCTTGTGCTTACTGGTATCCAACGGCAAAATCCCGCCGTTATTCTGCAGCAGCACGATCGATCTCCGGGCGCTGTCCCTGGCCTGAGCCAGATGATCCGCTGGAATGGCCTGCCCTTTCAGCGGATCTCCGGCGCCTTCAGCATCTTCGCTCACATACGGATTCTCGAACAATCCAAGGCGAATTTTTACCTGTAATATGCGGAGAACCGCATCGTCCAATAGCTTAAGCAGCTCAGGGTTTTCCTGGACCAGCGTTTCCAGATGATCAAGATAGACTCCGGCGTGCATGTCCATGTCGACGCCGGCGTTCAATCCCTTCAACGCGGAATCCTTCCGGTCTTCAGCATAGCCATGGTGGATCAGCTCTTCAATCGACTCCCAATCGCTGACGACCATGCCGTCAAAGCCCCATTCCTGCTTTAATATATCCCGCAGCAGATACCGACTGCCGGAAGCCGGAACGCCGTTCAGTTCGCTGAAGGCACTCATCACGGACAGAGCCCCGGCCTGAATCCCGTGATAGAACGGGGGAAGTACGGTTTCCCGGAGCGTCCGCTCCGACATGTCCGTCGTGTCATAGTCCCGGCCGCCTTCGATCCAGCCGTAACCGGCAAAATGCTTCACGCATGCCGCCACCGTCGGGTAGCCGTCCTCATTCGGACTTTGAAATCCTCTGACCTTCGCGGCAGCGGCCAGGGAGGACAGATAGACGTCCTCCCCCGTACTCTCCGCGATGCGACCCCACCGGGGGTCACGCGTAATATCGACCATCGGGGCAAAGGTCCAGCGGATGCCTTCCGCAGCCGCCTCAATTGCCGCAATGCGGGCGTTCTTCTCCATCCCTTCGGGATCCCAGCTGGCGGCTTCGCCGAGCGGAATCGGAAAGATGGTACGAAAACCGTGAATGACATCATCCCCGATGAGAAGGGGAATCCCCAGCCGCGTTTCCTCCACGGCCAGCCGCTGAAGTTCGTTGATCTTTTTCGGACCATGCACATTCAGCAGCGATCCGATCTTGCCTTCGGCAACCAGCTTCAACTCCTGCTCCTCGCACCGGCCGTACTGCACCGTCTGACCAACCTTCTCGGTCAAAGTCATCTGCGCGAGAAGAGCCTTTGCACGCTGCTCCACGTTATCCATATCTAATCCCTCCCAAGGCTTTATATCAACCTTTGACGCCGGCGTTCGAAATCCCCTCGATATATTGGCGCTGGAAAAGGAAGAAGAACAGGATGATCGGCAGCGTGGACAGTACAACCCCCGCCATAATCATCGGCGTATTCTCAAAGAACATATCCTTCACGCTGTTCAGACCCACAACCAGCACATACATTTCCGGTGTATTCGCAAGCGTACTCGGAACAAGGTAACTGTTCCAGGTTCCGGCAAAAGCAAGAATCGACATCGTAATCAGTGATGAACGGGCCAGCGGGTACACGATCCGCCAGAAAGCACCCATCTTCGTCAGGCCATCCATCCGCGCAGCCTCCAAAAACTCATTTGGAACCGAGATGAAGAACTGACGGAGCATGAAGATGTACAAGCCCTGATACAGGAATGGCACCGTTAGTCCCCAGAATGTGTTCAACCATCCAAGCTGCGCCACATTCACGTACACCGGGATCAGGATCATATGGTACGGCACCATCATGGTAGCCACGACAATCCAGTAAATCAGCCCTTTCCCCTTAAAATTCAGCTTGGCCAGCGCAAAGCCGGCCATCGGGTTAATGATCAGGTTCCCGATCACAACAACGCCGGTCATGATCACGGTGTTCAAAAACCATCTCGGCACGTTGTACGCATCATTCGTGAAGAAGATTTTAAAGTTCTCGAGCGTCCAGTTGGCCGGCGACGTCAGCGTATTGACATGGCGCATCGGGATGATAGACGTATAGAGGGTATAGAGAAAAGGAAGGGCAAATAAGAGCCCAAGGATGATCGTGCCGATATACAGAAACAGCCGACCGTTATTCGTACGGGTCAACATTACCCTCACTCCTTCTCATCCAAGAATTTTTTTTGCAGATACGTAATCAGCATGATGATCATGAAGAACAGCACCACCGCCGCGCTTCCGTATCCAATGTTCATGTAACGGATCCCGTGCTGGTAGAAATACGTAACCACCGTACTGGTAGCCCCCGCTGGCGAACCGAGTGCGCCATAACGGGAAATCGCTGCAATCTGATCGTAGATCTGGAAACCGGCAATCGTTGATACCGATACGATGAAGAACGTGATCGGCTTCAGGAACGGCACCGTAATGTAGCGGAATTTGTTCCACTTGGACGCTCCGTCAATCTCGCTCGCTTCATACAGATCCTTCGGAATTTCCTGTAGACCTGACAAATACACAATCATGGTGAAGCCCGCTTGCTGGAAGATAAACAGAATACATACGAATAAGAGCGCATAGTTGGTATCAGCAAACCATGTTACATTCCCGAAGCCTAAAGCTCCGAAAAATTCCGTCAGGAAGGTGCCCTGCTTAAACAGCATCATGAACACGGTTGTGATCGCGATTTGCGAGGTAATGTATGGAATGAAGAATACCGTCCGGAATATCCCCTTGCCCTTCAGCTTCTGGTTAACCAGGATCGCCAGGAGCAGACCCAGCAGGGTCTGAATCGGAATCGAGATGACAACAATTTCCAGGGAATGGAGCAGCGCCCGGAAGAATTCTTTATCTTGAAGAATGGTGACATAGTTTTCGAGGCCGATGAATTTCGCCTGGTCCAAGGCAGCGAAGTTCGCATCCTGAAAACTTCTTACGAAAGACTGGATAAATGGATATAGAAACCACCACGCCCACAATATCAAAAAGGGCAGTGAAAACAACCAGCCCAGCGTCTTGTCGGAGTCTGCCAACGAACGGAACCAGGATTGCCTAATCTTGTTTCCTTTCAAATCAGCGTGCTTACTGCTGTAATCGGACATAAGTTATCCCCCGCTTCCATGGCTTAAATTGAATGGATCATTTAACAAAGGCTCCCGCTCCCTGAGAACAAGGAGCGGGAGCGGGTGTTGCCTTTTTCTTATTTGAATTGGCCTTGAATATCGTCGAGAATTTGCTGTGCCGTTTTACCGGAGCCGCCAAGAATCAATCCTTCCAATTCTTTAACGAGTTCATCCGTGAAACGCTTGGTATCTGTCGGATAACCATAGTCTGTGCTGTACTCCAGCGCAGGCTGCAGCGCCTTGAATTCAGGGTTTTTCTCGAAATACTGCTCGGACAATGAGGCTACCGCCGGATTAAACCCAAGCTCCATGAACGCGGTTTGCGTATCGTCGTTGGTCATGTAATAAGCAGCTTTGAGCGCAGCTTCTTTGTTCTTCGCGTCTTTCAGTACCATGTAAGCGTCAGAGCTCATGGTGCTGCCGTTGGTTGTTCCTTTTGGTACCGGGATCGCTACCATCTTCAGGTCCGGATTTGCATCCTTCAGGTAACCTTTGTACCAGTAACCGCCTGTACTCATAGCGCCCTGCTCGTTGCTGAATACTTCGCCGTCCCAGCCAAAGCCGAGTGATTTAGGAGTTACAGCCAGTCCTTGGTCATACATATCGATGATCATTTCCAGCGCTTTGACGTTCTCTGGCGAGTTGATAGTCTCGCCGTTACCCCAGCCGCCGCCAAAGCTCTTCACGTAGTTCGTGATATGGAAGGCATCCAGATTCACGATAATGCCTTTCACATTGCCTTTGTTCAGCACTTTCGCTGCTTCGATCACTTCATCCCAAGTGGTTGGGTACTCGCCGAGGCCAGCATCTTTCCACATTTGCTCGTTGATGAAGAACATCGCCGGCATATCACTGTTAGGCACACCGTATTGTTTTCCATCCACGTTCCAGATTTTCTTCGATGTATCCGGGAAACGGTTCATGTCCACGCCTGTGGTTTGAACCAGGTCATCGATCGGGGAGAACAATCCTTTGTTGATGTACTCGTAAGCACCTTCGTTGGACATCTTAATGAAATCAGGTGCAACGCCGGCAGCGATTTCACCCGGAAGCGTGTTCCAGAATTGCTCACTGCTTGGATATTGTTTGATTTTTAGTTCAAGCTCCGGATATTGCTCGGAGATGGTATCCGCTGCTTTCTGATAAATCTCCAAATCCTGTGCCGTACCCCAGAATCCGAAATTCACCGTCACTTTTTCCGCAGCGTCTCCAGATCCATTATCTGTATTGTCAGCGCTTTTATTGCCGCCGCAAGCGGTTAAACCAACAACAAGAGCCAGGCACAACATTAGCATGGCAGAAAACTTCTTGTTCACTTTACCCATGATGCTACCCCCTACAATTCTTTTCGTTTTACCTTGCACCTTAATGATAAAGAGCCGAAGCAATAAAAAAAATTAATCAAATGATGATTAATTTTTTAAAATTGACTATTTTTTTATAAATAGGTTGCACGGCAAGAACGTTTTTATGAAAAATCACACTTTCTTTTCAAATATCACACTTCTTCTTTCCTATACTGTTTAGGAGAAAAGCCTGTGTATTTTTGAAATACAATCGCAAAATGGGCCTGATTATTGAATCCCACCATCTCAGCAACATCATAAATTTTGTAGCGGTAGTCTTTAAGGAGTATCTTCGCCTTTTCGATCCGGAGCTCATTAATATAATCGAACAGGCCTTGACCGACCTCTTGTTTAAACAGACGACTGACATAATTCGGGCTGACATGAAATAGGTCCCCGAACAATTTTAACGAGAGGCTCTCCGGGTAGTGCTCTTCTGTATACTCCATAATATTGCGCGTGAGCTGGCTGTATCCCTTCATCTCCAGATGGTTGCGGTTCTTAAACCGCTCCTCGAATTTGGCCCGGTACGCAGCCGACAGCTGCTGGAAATGATGGATCTCTTCAAAAGCCGTTACATCCTCTTGAACGGTCCCGCCGGGCGTCCCCGTGCTCTCCCCGATCATAAACAGCAGACCTTCGTAAACCTTGCGGACATCCTTCTCTTCCATGCATTCTTCTTGCTCCAGAAACGTCTCCCACTTGGACAGCAGCTCCATAAATCGATCGTTCGCTTCTTCCCTGAGCGCAGACTTCATCTGGCTTAAATAGGCATCTGCCTGTTTATAGACACTCTCGCTCTTCTGTTTCAGATGCTGATAATAGAATATCGACGTATCCGGGTTATAAAATTGATGCGCTAACGCGGTTCCTGCTTGCTCGTAGCCCTTCTGAATGCCATCGAAATCAGCAAACCAGTCGCTGATACCCAGCACGATGTCGATGTTCACAAAGCGCTTGAGCGCGGAACTGATCATCTGCACCATTTTATTGACACGCGTCAACGAAGCCAGCAGGCTTTTCAGCTCGCTGTTGCTGATGAATACGACGCTGCACTGCTCATCCAGCTGAAGATATTCAACTTCCTTCTCCGTAGACAGAATCTCACTAACCACGTTCTGCACCGTATTCGGCAGGATGGATTCGGTTTCTTTGGTATACCTTTGGATGACCGTATGATAATTCTTGATTTTGAAAAGAACGACGTATATGTTGCCCTCTTTAAGTCCCGTTTCGTGCAGGTCATGAACATGGCCATGGAGAGCGTCAAATAGCATCTTTTCCTTCCGGTTGCCCGCTGCACCCGACTCCGCCTGAGCCGGAGTCCCACGGCTTCCAAACTGTTCCCTGACGCTCTTCAGCATCGCGGTCAGCTCACGTTCATTCATATCGGGTTTGTGAAAATAATCGAACGCCCCCAGCTTCAAAGCTTCCTTCACATATGTAATATCATCGAAGCTGCTCAGCACAATGGTCTGCACAGGAAGCTGCCGCTCCTTAATCGCCCGGAGTACTTCGATTCCGTCCATCTTCGGCATTTTGATATCGAGCAGCACCACGTCAGGTGCGATTTCCATTATCATGCGCAGGGCCTCTTCGCCGTCGCCAGCCTCACCCACAATAGCCACACCCTGGGCCTCCCAATCAATCGCCGATTTGATTCCAATCCGAACGAGCGGCTCGTCATCTACTATAAGTATTCGCACTTGCTTATCACCCTGTTTCTTCTGTGATGATCGGAACCCGAAGCCATGCCACGGTTCCGCCATGCTCTCCCCTCTTGATCCACAGGCCGTATTCCGGCCCAAAATGAAGGGATATCCGGTTCCGTATATTGTTAAGTCCAATCGAGTTAAAGGTATCTTGCGGCCCCCCCTGCTCCACCTTCGCTTGTCCACCCTCCGGAAAACCGCGTCCATTATCACTTACTTCCATGATGAGCGCGTCTCGTTCCTCATAAATCGATATCACAAGGCTGCCCTTGTAATCGATACCTTCAAAGCCATGGAACACCGCGTTCTCCACAAGGGGCTGAAGCAGAAACTTCAGGGTCCTATGATTCATTACGGCAGGATCGACCTCATACGAGACATCAAATTTATTAAAATAGCGGAAATCAAGAATTTTCGTATAGTTCTCCATGAATTGGACTTCCTCCGCAATGGTCACGTAGTCGCCTTCCTTCTTCACCGTAAACTTGATGACTGAAGAGAAAGCCTGAAGCGCTTCTTCAATGCCGGTTGCTCCCTGAATCTTGGCCATCCACTTGATGACGTTCAGCGTGTTATATATAAAATGCGGACGAATCTGCGACTGCAGCGCATTCATCTCCAGATTCCGCTTCTCCTCTTCCTCCACATAGATCCGCTCGATTAAATCGCGAATTTCCTGCAGCATCTGGTCTACGGTATGGCTGATCACACCGATTTCGCCGTGCTGTCTCGTATCAAAGCTTACGTCAAGCTGACCTTGGGAGACAAGCTTCATTTTGCTGTTCAGCACCGCCAGCGGTTTCATGATCGTGGTCGCAATGCGTGCCGAGATCAGGATGGACAGCACGAGCAGCAGAATCAACGCGGCGATTAAGATGGCAACCATAAGATAGACAATCGAGAACAAATCCTTCTTCGGAATGACCGTAACCGCCTTCCAATTAGCCAAAGAAGAGGAAGAAGAAATCATGTAGGTATCCCGATTGATCTTCGTGTTCACTTCGCCGTCTGCGTTATATTGAAAATCATTCCCCAATACTTCGGATGCCGACAGCCCGATTTCCTCGGGGTGGACGCTATGCACGATATGATCGGCTTCATCGATCAGATAGAAATTCGTATTCTCGGAAAATGCCGTATCGCTCCACAGCGTCTTGAGTTTATCCACCGAAATGTTAAAGAGGATAAACCCAAGATCCTCCTTCGTGTACGGATCCATGATGGCCCGGCCAACCGACACGACCGGAATTCCTTTGGCTGACAGCAGCCGCTCCTGACGAATCCCTACAGGGACAAGGCGACCATGGGCTCCTCTGATCTTCTGGACAAAAGGCTCACGGGTAAACTGCTCCTTGAAATAAGCGAAGTTCATATATTCCCTGTTGCTTCGGCCAATAATCGACTGACTGTTCTCGTGATAGATGACAACGGAGTCAATCAAATCCGAATACAGCATGATCCCGCTCTGGATCAAGCCGTTCACTTTATCGAAATCCTGCCCCCGTTCAAGCAATGGATACGTCACCTTGCCGTAATCCTTGCGCATAATGGCATACACCGTGGAGTCCTGAATCGGAAACATCGACAGTCGCAGCAGCGGCTGCAGGGAGGTGTCGATATTTTTAATAATTTGTTTGTTGTTCTCCACGGCGGCATCAATCATCGTACTCCGGTTATTCTCCACGTATACCCAGGATACGATGCCGCCGATCAGCAGGAGGGGGACGATGATAAAGGCGGAGAACGCCGCGATCAGTTTCTTCTCCAGACTTAAGTGAAGCATCTTCTGCTTTAGTTTCTTCATGAGCCGTGTCTCTCTCTTCTCGTTGGGATCATCCTTTATCGCGCCGTCCCGCTTATCCGGAATTTTCTCGGCGTCATCCCCGTAAAATTCTTGAACAATTGCGTATAATAACTCTGGCTGCAAAACTTGAACGTAAACGCGATTTCGGATATTGACTGGTTCGTATTAGCCAGCAAATGTTTGGACTCCTCAATCTTCCGCCGATTAATAAAGGTTGTAATGGATACGCCCGTCTCCCGCTTAAAGCGATCGGATAGATAGCTTGGGTGGACTTTCAAATATTCCGCAACCCTCTGCAAGGTCAGTTCCTCAAAAATATGCTCCCTAATGTAATAGATCGCCAGGTTCACAATGTGAGAGAAGGACACATCCTCTTTCTCGGAGCGAATCATCGAAACAAACTGCACCAGCATTTCATACTCAAAATGAACCAGCCGCTCCACATCGGTCATTTTCTCGATCTCAAGGATCAGCGTATCGCTTAAGTGAAAAGCAATCTCAGGATCCACGCCGCCCCGGATGATTGCGCGGGTAAATAAGGTACAGGAAGCAATCAAGGCATTCTTCTTCGACCGAAGCGGATACGTCGCCAGCACAGCCGCTTCCAGCTCGTTAATCTTACGAAGCATATCCATGGCTCTATTCTCATCGCCGAAGCGGATCGCTTCCAGCAGCTCGTGCTCATAATCAAATGGGGGATGGATAAAATTCTCGCGCAAATAATGCATACGGGAAGACAGATAAAACGGACGGTTTCCCGAGCGTGAAGGCTCTTTCATTATTTCCACACCACCTAAAAATATTGATAAAAACCTTGATATTTTAGTATAACATAACCCCGATTAGCTCTAGAATTCAAGCATAACCATGCTAGGAAGGAAGTGTAGACCATGACCTGGAATATATCAAATCCTGATTTGTCACAGCAAGCGTTGCTGAATATGGAAAGTATTTTTGCACTCGGAAACGGTTACTTGGGTGTGCGTGGCAACTTCGAAGAAGGCTACGGAGAGAGTTTGTCCACCATTCGCGGCACCTATCTGAACGCTTTCCACGACGTGATTGACATCCCTTATGGCGAGAAGCTCTTCGCCTTTCCCGATACACAGCAAAAACTCGTTAACAATATTGATGCCCAAACGGTCCTGATCTATTTAGGTGAAGAAAAAGAACCTTTCCGCCTTGATCACGGCACGATCACTTCACATGAGCGCCACTTGCATATGGACAAGGGGTATTCGGAGCGAATCGTACAGTGGAAATCGCCTGAAGGCAATGAGATCAAGCTGGCCTTCCGCCGTCTGGTGTCCTTCACGCACCGGGAATTGTTTGCCATCCATGTACGGATCGAACCGGTTAATTTCAACGGTCAGGTTCGCATCGTCTCCACCGTGAACGGCAAAGTGAAGAACTACACCAATGCCAATGATCCCCGGGTCGGCGCAGGGCATGCGGAACGGATGACCGTCATCGATGCCGGTGTGAAGGGCAGCGACGCCTATGTTGTTGATGAGACGATGGCCTCCAAGCTGCGCGCAGCTTGTGTGACCCGTCACCAGTTGGATGCCGATGCCGACGCCGACGTTCAGCTCGAAGCCGGAACCGGAGAGGTTACATTCACGGCTACTATTCCATTGACCGGACCGATCCACTTTACGAAATACAATCTGTATACCGACAGTCTTCGTCACGGGCAGGACATGATCGAACGTGGAATCCAGCTGCAGGAGGAGTTGAAGGATACCTCGTTTGAGGACTTGCTGGCTGAGCAGACCGAGTATCTAAATGCCTACTGGAAGTCGGCCGATGTGCTGATTCAGAACGATGACCAGCTGCAGGAAGGCATCCGCTTCAACCTGTTCCAGCTGCTGCAATCCGCCGGTCGGGACAAGCACAGCAACATCTCCGCCAAAGGCCTGAGCGGTGAAGGTTATGAAGGCCATTATTTCTGGGACACGGAAATTTACATGTTCCCGGTATTCCTGATGACGCAGCCGGACATTGCACGCCAACTGCTGCTGTATCGTTATTCCACGCTGGAGCAAGCGAGAGACAGAGCTCGGGAAATGGGTCACCGGCAAGGCGCTCTGTTCCCGTGGCGTACGATTTCGGGAACCGAGTGCTCCTCCTTCTTCCCATCGGGAACGGCGCAATACCATATCAGCGCAGACATCGCCTACAGTTATATTCAGTATTATCTCGCCGAACAGGATCGGGATTTCCTCATGTCCTATGGGGCCGAGGTGTTGATCGAAACCGCTCGCTTGTGGGCCGACATCGGCCACTATTATAACGGCGCCTTTCATATTGATGAGGTGACGGGGCCGGATGAATATACCTGCTGCGTGAATAACAACTATTACACCAACGTTATGGCGAAGCATAACCTGAAATGGGCTGCTCAAAGCTGCACCATTCTGAAATCCTACGATGCTCAAGGCTTCAAGTCCCTCTGTGACCGGCTTGGCGTCACGGAAGACGAGATCATGGCATGGGCCAAAGCGGCGGACGCTATGCTGCTGCCGTACGACGAGGCACTCGGCATTAACCCGCAGGATGATACGTTCCTCCGCAAGGCGGTATGGGACTTCGACAACACGCCGGAGGACAAATATCCGCTGCTGCTGAACTACCATCCGCTGACCATTTACCGCTACCAAGTGTGTAAACAGGCGGATACAGTGCTTGCTCACTTCCTGCTGGAAGACGAGCAAAGCTTGGAAACGATCCAGCGTTCGTATGACTACTATGAAGGCATCACGACGCATGATTCGTCCCTGTCCTCCTGCATCTTCAGCATCATGGCTTCGAAGATCGGCAGCATGGACAAGGCGTATGAGTATTTCATCGAGACGGCACGCCTGGACCTGGACAATACGCACGGCAACACGAAGGACGGCCTGCACATGGCTAACATGGGCGGTACCTGGATGTCCATCGTCTACGGCTTTGCCGGCATGCGCCTGAAGGAAAGCGGACTTTCCCTCTCCCCGGCCATTCCGCAGGACTGGGAGAAGTATGCCTTCCGCCTGAACTTCCGCGGCCGCCTCATCGGCGTATCCATCGAGAAGGACGGCGTGACCCTGGAGATTGTTGAAGGGGATTCCATCGAGATCAAGCTGTACGACAAAGCCGTAACGCTTGAAGAAGGGAAATCTGTGAAACATGCGCTTCAGAGCAAGTAATTAGGTTTAGGCCGTGGGGTGATGCCCTACCTATACGTATGGCATCACTCCCGGTTTACGAAGAAAACGATCTATCGATATATATATTCCATGAAGACAGACTGCGGTAAGCCGTCATTTTTCTTGCGTTATCAGGGAGGTCCCATGCATCGATTTTATACTTTCTGATTTCTCAAAAAGGAGCTGTAAAAACATGAACGAAACACGTAAGTTGAAAGCTGTCATCTTTGACTTGGACGGCGTCATTACCGATACGGCGGAGTATCACTATCAGGCATGGAAAGCCACGGCAACCGAGCTGGGCATTCCCTTCACGCGAGAGTTCAACGAGAATCTCAAAGGGGTATCCCGCATGGACTCCTTAAAACTGCTGTTAAGCCAAGCGGAGAAGCCTGTAAGCTATTCGGATGAAGAGCTGGTACAGCTGGCCGACCGCAAAAATAAGCTGTATGTCGAGCTGATCGAAACGATTACGCCAGCCGACCTGCTGCACGGCATTACGGAGTTTGTGGCAGACATCCGATCTAGCGGCCTGAAGACCGGCATCGCGTCCGCCAGCAAGAACGCCATTGCCGTATTGACCCGGCTTGGCGTCATGGACCAGTTCGACGTCATCGTCGACGTGACCAAGCTGAAGAACAACAAGCCGGACCCGGAGATCTTCCTCACCGCTGCCGCGCAGCTTGGCGTAGAGCCTGCTGACTGCATCGGGGTGGAGGATGCCGCATCCGGCGTTGATGCCATCAAGGGCGCCGGCATGTTCGCCGTGGCAATCGGCAATGCCGCGCATTTCCCTCACGCGGATGTCGTGCTGTCCAGCACGGCGGAACTGAATTTCCGTATACTGGCGCAGACGTTTGAAGGCAGATCATAGATTAAAAGGGCCGCTCCTTAGGGAGCGCCCTTTTTTCATGTGTCCACCCCTTTTTGCAACCGATCACCATCTTCGGTAGACTTGTAGTTGGTAGTGAATACCTGTAACTTATCCGGTATGTCAGTCAGACGGGCATATCGAGAATACGATAAAGGGGACTTTCCATGGAACAGGCTGTTTTGGATCAAGGTGCCGAGCGATTCGGACAAGGTTCTTATTCACTGAAGTTACTTGGGGGATTCGATCAGAATGTATTTGAATACAACGGTGAAGACGGACGCCCCTTCATTATTAAATTCTTGGACGCATCCAAATACCGCAAAGCCTCGATCATTCGCGAGCTCACGTGGATGGCCTATCTTGCCGAGCATGGGCTGAACATAGTGGAGTCGGTTCGATCCGCTCAGGATCTTCTTATTGAAGAGATAACTCATGAGTCGAAGCGATATTATGTCATTGCTTTTACAAAGGCTCCAGGCAGCCCATTAACGGATTTGGCATCGGATTTCGCCATGATCAAGCAGTGGGGGCGCGGGATGGGCCGTATGCATAAACTCGGGAAAAAGGACTCCACCGCAGCTTCGCTCGTTCACCATATGGCCTTTCCCCAGTGGAATGATCATGTAATATTTGCCAATGCGTTCCCGGAGGCTGCAGGTGAAAGAGTCCATACGCAGTGGAAGCAGTATCTTAAGGAATTGGAGTCCCTTCCGCAGGATCAGGAAGGCTACGGCATCGTCCACAATGACCTCCACCATAACAATTTTCACGTACATAACGGGGAGATTATTTTTTTCGACTTCGGGGATGTCTCCTGTCATTGGTTTGCCTACGATATCGCCATAGCCATCTATCATGCGGTTCAGACCGTGCCTGAAAGCGGAAAAGCCGAATTTGTCGCCAGATTCTTCGACTCGTTCTTATCCGGCTACCTTCAAGAGAATACGCTGAGTGAGGATTGGATCGAGCGAATTCCATTTTTCATCGACTTCCGCAATATCTACTCCTATGTCTACTTCTCCAAATTCGTAAACTGGAATGAGATGAACGAGCGCACCCGGAATTATCTCTTAGCGATGAAAGCTGATATTGAGGCAGGCAAATCGGTTGTGAAGCTGTCCATTTAATATAGAGAAGGAAGATTGCTCTGCCATGAAACCAAAATCCAAACCTCTCCGCCGGCTCGGCTATTTAGGCCTAGGTTTACTCTTCTCGGCCTTCGTTCTATACCTGCTGTTCCTACGGCCCACGCCCATCAAGGTGGGTGGATTTACATCCTTTACGGATGAAAATACCATGATCTTCGAGGTGATCAATGAAGGATTCGCCGATGTGGAGCTGCTGGACGTGCGGGTGAATGATGGACGGAAGCCTGCCAAAGCCGAGCTGGGCGTCAGTTATTCCCTTCATCTTGTGGGCGGCGAAGGCCTTGATGAAGATCCCGATATCGAATTCGTCGATATTCGAGAGATGCCGTTAAAGCCCGAGCTCGTGCCAGACGAGAAGAGAGCCGCGCTCGGTCAAGGTTCGCGCATTCCGCTTAATTATGGCATCCGTCTTTATCACGATGAGCCCATCATTCAGATTGAAGTGAAATATAAGTATGGAGGGATCACCTTTACGAGGGAGATGCCGATGGGCCGATTTTTCAATAACGGCTAAATGCTCAAGGCAAAATTAAATCGATGAAGAGAGCCAAGCTCTTTGATGTCGATAATTATACTGTGTTCCCAGGACTCTCTTTTGAAAATAAATAAGTAAACCAAAGCCTCTATCCGTGTTGGATAGAGGCTTATGTGATAAAAACCAATTCCACAGTTCTCTGTAACTGATAGATTTCCTACGATACAATCTCCGCCCAGCGGGATAACGTCTTCTCAAAATAAGATTGGAAATTTCTTGGTAACAAAAAAACCGGGCTGCCTCAACCCGGTTCAATGATCAAATTAAGATGATACAACATAATTATTCAAAAAATCCCGCAGTGCAGCCTCCATATCAGGCTCCCCACCCTCTTCGATCCATGAATCCTGAAGAACAAGATAGCTGCAGGCACTGCTCTGCAAATAGCTGTAGATGATTTGTGCAGCATCGATATCTTCCCGGGTAACCTCGGTAGCATCGCATTCCATATCCCTCGTGAAATAGCTGAGAATCAAGGCTTTGACCCTCTGCCTCAACGATTCCATGTCCACTGTGGTAGCCACAGAGCATCGCTCGCTGTGCAGCACAACGTTCCCCTTAATCAGAAATAACTTGATCGTATCTTCGTCTAGATACTCGTAGACAACGATGCTGTGATTCTCTTCAGCGAACTCGATCACATGCCGTTTACTTAAGAGAAAGTTCACCGCCTCCATGCCGTCCCTGTATTTTGCAGCCTGCTCAAAATCGAAACGCTCTGCGGCGTCGAGCATGTTGCGCTCCATTTCATCATATAAACTTCGGTCGTCCCCCTGAAGCAGAGCAATGAATCGATCCATGATTTCATCAAATTGCCGCGCGGTTTCGCCGCCAAGACACTTGCCAAGACAGAGGCCAATCGAATAATTCAAGCAGGGGGTATTTGCCGAAGAAGCGGCAGGTGTATGATTGCAGGCGATTTTACAGCATTCCTTAACCTTTTGCACTGCGTGTTCAAGACTATGTCTGCTGGCTGTATAGGGGCCGAAACAACGAGGCGATTCGTGACCGCCTTCATCCAGAGTATCTGTAATTTCCAGCCATCGCCAATCTCGCTTTTGCCGCAATACGATATAACTATAGCCTAGCGGATTTTTCATCTTGCGGTTATACATCGGCTTTAAGTCCTGAATGAGCCTGCATTCCAGCATGAACGCCTCAAACTCCGTGTCGGTGACGATATGTTCCAGGTCTTTGATGTGCTGAACCAGCTTCTTCACTTTTGAGGAGTGCGATTTATTGTTGTAAAAATACGACTGCACTCTCTTCTTGAGACTTTTGGATTTGCCAACGTAAATGACCGTTCCCCGCGAATCTCTCATGAGATATACGCCCGGCGACAGCGGCAACTCTTGTATTTTTGTTTTCATTTTGACTGTCGATCCTCTCAACGAATCTATTAAACATGGCATTTTCCGTTCAATTCCAAGATACCATATGCACACCAAAAAGCACCACAGTCACAGGCTGATCCAATTCGATGAATGTGGTGCCTCTATTAGGGACTAGGGCTATAGCCTCTATTACCCCTTCTCGCATAGAGTTGATTGGTTGTCATGCTCCCGTACCCGAAAGGGGCCCAAAAATAACAGACTCTCGAATAGGCGCGACGGCACACGCATAATCTTCTTCATTGATGCAATACGCACGCTGCGCGGCCTCATTCGGCAGGAAGCGCAGAAAATCTGAGTCATACACAAAATCAGGGCTAGCTCCTCGCTTTAGTAAAATAGAGACTATCTATTTCAATTCAGCTTTTTCTAGTGTGCCAGAAAGAAGACATAGCCATATCCCTCTAACTTCGCATTCGATACTGCTGCCGATATTGCCTCGGCGACATCTGAACCGCCCGCTTGAACATCTTACCAAAGTGGGAGAAGTTGCTGAATCCCGAGCGCATGGCGATATCCGTGATGGGATCATCACTCTCCCGCAACAGCCGCTGCGCTTCCTTGACCCGAAGCAGATTAAGATAATCGCTAAAGGTAAACCCCGTTGTCTGTTTGAACAGCCGGCTGAGATAGTGCGGACTGATTCGGAACGCCTCAGCTATCTCGGGCAGCGTTAAGGCTTTCTGGTAGTTGTCGTTAAGATACCGGACGACCGCCTGGGTCTTCGGATGAAGAACCGGCTCGGTATCGGCGGAGCGAACCGTTCCCAGATGCCGGTTACGGTAGGCGAAGAGCAGCAATTCAACCGTCCGGTGCCGCAGCAGCCAGCTGCTTCCCGCCTGGGGACGGACCATCTCCTCCACCATTTCACCGACCATTCGCTCCATGACTTCACATCCCGGTGAAGGAAGCCTTAGAATCGGAACATCCCAGCCGAACGGCTCCTTCAGTCCTTCGGCCAGGTCGGGTGATACGGTCAATTCCGCAAATAACTCCGGACTTATATAAAGGACAACCCGGTCATGATCGGGCCGGCCGCTGTCTAGCGTCTTATGAACGGCATTCCGGTCCACGAAAACGAGATCCCCCGCTCTGACCCGGTAGGAACGGTCCTTAATGAAGTATATGCGCTCACCCGATAACAGGTAGTACAACTCGTAATGATCATGAAGATGGTCAACCGTCATGGAGAAATATCCAATGCGGCGGTCATATTCAATGTCCAAATATCCGCTGGGATCGTGGTAATCCGCTCGAAACGGCTTCGTCATGTCGCTGCCCCCTTTGCTTGGATTATAGCAAAATAAGCGGTGTTCGAAAGCGATTGCGCATAAAATGCGGCGAAAGAAATGCTTCCTTGTTATAGGCTATAGCTATATTCAAGGAGGCGATAGAGATGAGTGACAAGAAACGCTATGTATTGGTCGGAACTGGCGGCCGAGCCGAATTTTTTTATGGCGCCCTGGCCCAGAATTTCCGTGACAGATCCGAGCTTGCTGCCTTTTGTGATATCAACCAGACTCGCATGAATTACGCGAATCAGCTGCTGCGGGAAAAATATAAATACACCGAGGTGCCTACATACACCGCGGACCAATTCGACCAGATGATCGAGAACGAGAAGCCCGACTTCGTCATTGTCACGAGCATCGACCGGACCCATCACAAGTACATTATCCGCGCGATGGAGCTTGGATGCGATGTCGTGACCGAGAAGCCAATGACGATCGACGAGGAGAAATGCCAAGCCATCCTGGATGCCGCCAAGCGGACTGGGCAAAATATCAGGGTCACTTTCAACTACCGTTACGCTCCCCATCATACCAAGGTACGGGAGCTAATCATGAATGATACCATCGGCCAGGTGACCTCGGTTCACTTCGAATGGCTGCTGAATACCCGCCACGGAGCGGATTACTTCCGGCGTTGGCACCGGGACAAGCGGAACAGCGGCGGACTGCTCGTCCATAAATCCACCCATCACTTCGACTTAGTCAATTTCTGGATCGGCTCGCATCCTGAAACCGTTTTCGCATTTGGAGATCTCATGTACTATGGTAGAGAGAATGCCGAAGCACGGGGCGTAACGCAATTTTACAATCGTGCCACCGGCAACAAGGTTGCGAAAGAGGATCCTTTCGCGCTCCATCTGGATTCCGATGCGCATCTCAAAGCCATGTATCTGGATGCTGAGCCGGAAGATGGCTATCAGCGGGACCAGAGTGTTTTCGGCGACGGCATTAATATTGAGGATACGATGGGCGTTCTCGTACGATATCAGAACAAAGCCATTTTAACGTATTCGCTGGTGGCCTATCAGCCGTGGGAAGGCTATCGCATCGCAATTAACGGCACCAAAGGCCGGATCGAGATGAACATTGTTGAACAATCCTACGTGAATTCGCTGGGCGACAAGAATCAGGAAGGCGCGTTAATCGGAAAAACGCTGCGGGTGCTTCCAATGTTCGATGCCCCTTATGAGGTTCATGTTGAAGAGAAAAAAGGCGGGCATGGCGGAGGCGACCCGGTTCTTCTGAATGATTTGTTCGGAGAGCCCGTGGAAGATCCGTATGCCCGTGCGGCCAACCATATCGATGGAGCGAGGTCCATACTGACAGGAATTGCAGCCAACCGTGCCATCGCAACCGGTATGCCTGTACGAATCAACAATCTGGTTCGTTTTTAGGTCGTACAAGGGTGCCACACACACAACAGAAAAAAGAGCCGTCCGCAGACGGCTCTCCTCTGTATATCATATTACAGCTTCACAATTCTACCGGTCTCTTGGGATTCGAATGCACCCAGGATCACGTTCAAGGAACGCAGTCCTTCCTCGCCGGAAATGCTAGGAGGTGTGTTCGTAAGAATGGATTCGACAAAAGTGTCGATGACACCGCTCGGAACCTGCTTCTCATTGGTTGCCATGGCGCCAACCTTGTAGGTTTCTACCGTACCGTCGGTCAGCTCAACAACCACTTCATCACCGTTAACGGTACCGATCATCATGGCGCCCTTCTCGCACCATAATACCGTTCCGTTATCACCGGCTCTGTAATGCGTCCAGCTCGCCATCAGTGTGCCTACGGCCCCGCTCTTCATGCGAACGATGCAAGTCGCGTTGTCGTCTACATCGGTTCCGTCTTTATGAACCGTTCCGATGAAACCCGCCACTTCCACGATTTCATCGTTCAGCAAATAACGGATAAAGTCGGATTTATGCACGCCGAGGTCACCCATAGCGCCCATAATCGCTTCTTCTTTGCGGAAGAACCAGCTGTCGCGACCATCGAGGCTCCAGCTCTCCGGACCGCCATGGCCGAAGGAAGTACGGAAAGTAAGCACCTTGCCGAGCTTGCCGGAATCCAGGATTTCCTTCGCTTTCACGTGCGGAGGCATGAGACGCTGGTTGTGGCCTACCATCAGGTAAACCCCATTTTTGCGGGCTGCCTCGATCATTTGCTCTCCTTCTTCAGCCGTTGTTGCCATCGGCTTCTCCACCAGCACATGAAGACCGGCATTCGCAGCCGCGATGCTCATTGGGGCATGCAGATAGTTCGGCGTACATACGCTAACGGCATCGAGCTTCTCGTTCTTCAGCAGTTCTTGATAGTCTGTATAAGCTTTACCGCCATATTGGGCTGCCATTTCTTCGGCGCGTTCCTTTACCGGATCGGCAAAAGCAACCAGCTCCACGTTAGCATTGTTCGCGTATTCAGGAATATGTCTGCGCTGGGCGATTGCGCCGCAGCCAAACACAGCCACTTTAATTTTACTCATTGAAAGTCTCCTTTGTGCTCATAGATTAAAATTGGTTCAGGTAGTTCTGCTTCAGCCAGTTCATACTGTTCTCCACACTTTGCAGCGGCGGATTCTGACATACGTCCTGCTCGACGATCAGCCATTCCGTGCCTGCATCGGATGCAGCCTGAATGACGCCCGGCAGGTTAACCGACCCTTGGCTCAGCTCCAGCGTTTTCATGTTGCCTTCCGCATCCTTGCTGAAGTCTTTCAGGTGAAGCAGCGGAAGACGTCCAGCGTATTTCGGAATGTAGGTGAGCGGATCTTGTCCGGCGAATTGTACCCAGCATACGTCCATCTCCACTTGCACGGCTTCCGGCGTCGTTGCGGAATACATCGCATCAAAGACAAACTGGCCATCGACCTCGGTTTCGAATTCGAATGCATGGTTATGGTAACCAAAGATCAGGCCCTGCTTGCGCGCTTCGGCCCCTACTTCCTCCAGGAAGGAGAAGAGGTTCTTCCAATCCTCGGCATCTTTACGATCTTCTTCGGCCACATATGGACACATCATATATTTAGCGCCAATGGTTTTCAGGTAATCAATTTCCTTCTGCAGATCTGCACGAAGAAGGTGCAGGCCTACGTGACTGCCGATCGCTTTCAGGCCAAGTTCTTGAAGAAGCGTTTTCATTTCCTCGGCTGGAATGTCTCCATACCCTGCGAATTCCACCCCTTCATAACCTAATTCAGCCACTTTGCGAAGCGTACCGCGGAAATCCTGTGCTGTCTCATCGCGCAGCGTATACATTTGCAAACCAATGTTCATTCTTCTCATTATAGCGCACCTCGATTCCAAAAATGAGTTACTGCTCTATCTGCTACTATCATACATGCAAATAGGCTAAAATGAACATAAACAATATTGCTGCAACATGAACTATCTGCTTACATTTTTACTGGGGGTTGTTACCATGATGGAGGCAAGGCTGCTGATCTGCGACTATTCCTATCACTTCCAGCAATTTAGCAACAGCCATCGGGGCGGCTTGACGACCTATCTTTTCCGTCTTCAAACCGAGGGCTCCTGCGAAATCTACTGCAACGGCATCGAGCACCACGTGCAGGCAGGCGACCTGCTGCTGCTGAAGCCCGGCGATGAATACGAGCTGCGGGTGAAGGAAGACGGCGAGGATGGCCGCGTGTCCAGCGGGGATTATTTTATATTTTGCGACGGCACCTGGATTGATGATTGGTGGAACCGCATCCCCCGCCCTGTCGTCAGCCATGTCGGGCTCGACGATCATTTGCTGGGCCTGTGGAGACAGATGCTGCTGGAGAAGCGGCGCGGACTTGAGGGGGAAATCGGGGAGCTGACCGACTACCTGCTGCGGAGTCTCTGCCTCTGCCTGGACCGGGCCATTACCGAGATCAAGCCGACCGATCGTCTTGCCTTTACCGCGCTGCGGCTGAAGCGATTCGTAGAGGAACATGCCACCATCACCTTCAAGCTGGAGGAGGCTGCTTCCCATGTGGGACTCAGTTTATCCCGTGCCGTTAAACTGTTCAAGGAATATTACGGAAAAACGATGATCCAGTACGCCCTGGAGATCAGGTTGAATGCAGCCGTCGAGCGCATGAAATACAGCACCATGACGCTGGAGGAAATCGCGGAAACCTGCGGCTTTGCTAGCTATTCCTATTTTCACCGGGTATTCCGGGCCAACTACGGCGTGTCCCCGGTCAAGTTCCGGGCAACGGCAACGGTCCCGGCAAGGCCGGGGCAGGAAAAAAGCCCCCGATGAATTTTTTTCTACTATATAAAAGAAGCAGCCTGCACTACCCAAAAAGGTGGGCGCAGGCTGCTGGGCTAAAGATTCTGTTAATAACTCGATATACTCTCCATGAAGCCGGATTTGAAATCGTAGTCATACAGCAAATCATAATCTGCCGTAACTTTGATTTTGAAGGCATTTTTCAGCAGCTGGACCGGAATCATGAGTTTGCCCTTGCCCTTCCAGAGGGAACTTGCTCGGTATTGTTATTCATTTCAAAATTGATACCCAATGCCTTGGCTACAGCGGCCGCCGGAACCATTGCATTTTTCTTGAGGATCACGCCTTCTTACATTAGCTTGGAAGCCGGAATTCGTCTTCTGTAAATTGAGTTATAACCGCCATCTGAATGAAGCTGCCCGGCTTTATCGTATTTGAACCTTATAATTCAGAGACGTTCACAAATTCATAGCCTTCTTTTTGCAAATATTTCAAAATAGGTTCTACGGCTTCTGCAGTCGTTGCATGAATATCGTGCATTAGAATGATTGAACCGTCTCTCACATTTGCTTGAACGATTTTTAATATGGCAGCCGGATTACGCGATTTCCAGTCCAAGGTATCAATGGTCCACAATACAGCGGGACTGCTGATCGCACTCTGAACCTGCTTATTAACGGCACCATAAGGTGGTCGGAACACCGTTGCTTCTCTTCCTGCGGCGCTCTTGATGGCCTGGTTTGTTCGTTCCACTTCCTTGATCCCTTCTGCTTTGCTTAAGTTCGTTAGATCCTTGTGGTTCCAGGTGTGGTTACCTAGTTCATGTCCTTGATTAGCAACTTCCTTCACAATCTCCGGATAGAAATCCACCCTATTACCCAGCATAAAGAATGTCGCTTTCGCATTATACTTTTCAAGCAAGTCAAGAATCTTCAACGTGTTTTTAGGATGCGGCCCATCGTCAAAAGTAAGAGCTACTCGTTTACTGCCCTTTGGAGAATCATCATCTTTAACCGGCTTATCTTCTTGGGGCTTGTCCTTATTCTTTGAATTGTTTTTTGACTCGTCTTTTTCGTCTTTTTTATCATTCTCAATCTGCAACTTCTCTTTCCACTCATCAGTTAGAAGATCTTGCATCTCATCCAGTGGAATCGAAATTTTGGGCATGCCGGCCGCTCCGGCAGTTACCTCGTATTTATCAAATTGAAAAACAGCTGCCTTATCCGTAAAATACATGCCATTAAATTTATTGTTCGGATCAGTTGCCCAGATCTTTAACTCATCTTCGAACAGAAAAGGACTGTATTCTTTCGATTCCTTGAATTTTTTATTGATGAGCGCGTATAACTGTTCCCGGTTTTGTGTCGTATCCTTGAGGATCTCAGTTTTTTGAATGAAGTCACTTTTTTTGACATCTACTATATAAACCTTCGCTTTTTGCTGTGCGTTTGCACCTACGACATACCTTTCCTCAGAGAATACAATGGAATACATATTCTCCACCACGGGATGGATTTCCACCGCTAAAGATAACGCGGCTGCGTGGTTTTTTATATATTCCTTATTCTCCTCGACACTCGCCAGAAAATCCTCTTTGACCGAAGCTGCATATCCTTCCATTTCTGTATTGAGCTTATCGCTTTTAAATTTCGGATAGTGAATCGCCATGTTATAGTTCTTTTTCTCTGTTACTTCTGTAAATAAATCTACCCCCGGATATTTGGATACTTCTATTCTTTTTTTATCTTTGTCAGCTTCACTGGCATAACCGTCATTACTCTGCAACATAACATTAACAAAATACCCCACTATAAAAAGTCCCAGGATCAACAAGATACTAGATGTTATTTTTGCTTTTGCTGATTTCAAGATTCCACACTCCTTCTGCCTTATTTCCTTGGTAAGCAAAATTCTATCAAATTAACCGAGCGAGTTTCATTCTAACCAAAATAAACATAAAATAATTTAAACAAACATTTATATTTGCTGCTTACATAAGTAAGACGTACGAGGTTCCCTAAAAAGTTTGTTTTGGGGTTGGTAAGAGAAAGAAATCCTATCGTCATCTTCCTGGTAGTATTTCACACAAGTTGAAGATTGATTGAGCGTTTAAAAAAAGAAAAAGCCGCGAACAACAGGGCAACTGCCTGAAATTCATTTGGCTACATTCTTGTCATTTATAATACTCTCCAACAGTATATACAGCTTACATTAAAAAAAGGAAGATCCCCCTCCTGCGAGTAACGGTTCTTCCTCTTACTTCTTATTTTATACAAGCACAAGATCAGACGAGTGAATGTCCTCTCCCCATTGGATGATATAACGGAACTCACACCTAACGTCGCTTTAAAATTCGTCTCCTACAGTTCGTCATTGCTACCTACGGACATTCCATGGAGGTCACCTGTGGCGTTTTTTTCTATATAGTTTAGTATTTTTTACGCGTTCCACTTCGTTCTCCTTACGTTAATCCAAAGTTACATACTTTCCTTCTGGAAGGATTAGCACATGCGAATCGGCTTCTGTGCTTCCGTCCCCTTCAAAACTATGAAACACATATCGGGGTTCGAGTTTCCCCTCTGCATTCAGGTTGCACAGATGCCTCTCTCCATGGTCATTTTTTTCAGATGACTCCGTATGAGCTTCTCCAAGTCTGAATAATTTTTTCGCCTCATTTATGATACGGTTCAGCTTATTATCATTTAGTAGTCTCTAAGCTTTACATCGGTAGCAATCTCAACAATCATTCTGGGGTGGTCTCCGTAATCTGTTGCATTTCTGTCAGTTCTTAAATTAGTACAACCAATACTTCTGGCGAAGATCTTCCCTATGGAGAACATTCGAATCTTCGCGGATATAGTGGCAGACATAGGATCGGCGCCAACGGTCTTTGCTTCGGTTCTTGTTGGAAGAGTGAATTAACAGCTCACTGAAGAACAGGATGTCTCCCTTTTCCATGATAACAGGAATTTGATGGTTCGTATCCACACCTTCGGTTTCCTCGGTCCAGTGCTCGTGCTCTTCCAAATTTTTAACGGCGCCGTGAGGCAGCAGCCCCAGCTTATGCGTTCCCGGCAGCACCCACAGACAACCGTTTTCTTCGTCGATGATGTCCTCCATTGCCGTCCATGCGGCGATCATGGTCATCGGATCGTTCTTGATATAGTAATAATCCTGGTGGGAAGCTTGGCCAGGTGACCCTGGTTCCTTATAAAAATACATACTCTGCACGCAAACTGCTTCCTTTCCCATCAATTGGGTCAATGCTCCTCTTACCAAGGCATGCTTCATCACCTGCCGCGAGAAGCTGTCATGCTTGTGCGGATTAAACAGCCGCAGCGAGAACTTCTTGGATTCACTGCAAGCAGCCCATTCCGGCATCGGGTCCTGATTACGAATATCATAAATGTGACTGTTAAAGGCATCGATCAGATCGCCGCCCATCCCTTTTTTCCACAGTAGATATCCGTTCTGTCTAAAAAATTCAATTTGCTCCTGTGATAAAGGGTTACCTGGCAAGGAATATGTCTTGATCATCATCATTCTCCTCTGAACGGTTTTCTTTTACACCCCAAGAATACCTGGATCATGCCCTGAGAACAATGTCTGAGATTTGCAGGAATGTGTCTGTAATTGATTTAAAGCAACTCTAGCTGAAACGATCTCCATCTGCATGCCCCCTAACCAGGTTCAGGTATTTACCATAACCAAGGAAAGGCACAGCGGAGCATTACCTACAGGAGACCTCAACCAGAAGTCGATCCCCCCGCCCGGACGACGGTTTACGGTTGTGTGTATATTTGTAAATGGAATGTATCTTCCAACTTTAAGCTTAGATATTCAGATTGTAAGGCAGTTAAGACTTTGGCGTAATAAACGCAAACAACGAGCCTATGGGTATTATTCCCAATGGCTCGTTGTTCCCACATGAGATGTACTGTCCTTGTACCTGAACAAGCCCCTTGCCACGTAAGAAATGGATGTTTGCATCAACCGGCTGATCAATACATCTATTTTTGACTGCAAAAAACAAATAATGACCCATGAGCGGTAAGGGACCCTGAACTGTTCAGCCGCCCCCAAGCCATGAGGATTGCCGGATTTCCGTCGGTGTGAGGCCAACCTGTTTTTTGATGCTTTTAGCAAAATGAAATGTCGATTTGAATCCGCACCTATCGGCGATTTCTGAAATGGAAAGCCCGGTCTGTTTGAGCAGCTCGACCGCCCGAATGCAGCGGTAATTCCACAAGTAGCGGATTGGGGTAGTCCCATCACTTTTACGGAATAACCGGATCAAATGTTCAGCGGTGACACCCGCATGCGCAGCTAGATCATTTAAGGTCAGCTCATCGCCAAAGCGTTCCTGGATCAGTTGCTTGACAAGAATGACCGAAGAATGGCCTGGCGGTTTCGTTGCTGTCGAGGTGACGCCGGCATAATAGATTTGCAAAGCCAGGTGCCCCAGGCTGATCATCAGACGGCTGTCCTCTGGGTACTCCGCTTTCATGGAAAGAATCATTTCCGTAATCCGGTTCAGATGACTGGTGATGGGAACACAAAAAGGCAGATTCGAAAGAATTTGCTCCTCCTCGCACCGGAAGGAGCTGAAATGAACCGAAATCCAGCGATGCCATGTCTCCTGTTTTTGGGAAAACACGAAAAACTCCTCGTATCCCGGCATCAGCAGTGCTGCATGCCCAGGTTTCACAATCTGGGATTGCCCCGCGATATTGACTTCCATATGTCCCGAATCCAGCAGAACCAGTTGTATATCCTTCTGAATACGGGGTCCGAATACGCCTCCAGGTGGGTAGATCACACTCCCTGCCCCTGTGCAGGCAACGCGTTCCAAAGGAAAGATTTCTTGATTATGAGAAAAATGCGCTGCAGAATGAACGCTCCCGTCAGATTCTGTCATTAGATCCCCCCGCCCGGAAAAAGAAAATTTCCATCATGAATATTAAGTTAGAACAACTGCTTAAGTTTTTCACCTTATATAATCTACCTGTGTTGGCAAGGATTCGAATGTATTCTATCACAAAATCATGAGCTATACGATTGACAGACCCTGTTAGTTCGATTCCTTGGTTTTGCCGTCGATGTAAGATAATTCATGGTTATGATGGCCTTAGGATTAGTTTTTATCATTCGTTCTTTGTTAAGGCTTGATTGCCTCTGCTATCAGGGAAGCATAAGCCTTCGCGCCTTCTTCGCCAAGATGTACGCCGTCCCTTGAGAAATATGAATCTTTGTCGGAACTAGCCATGTACCAGTCAACAAGCGTCACGTTGGAGAACTGTTTCGATGTCTCGGCCAAAGTCGAATTAACGTCGCGTTCCCACGGACGCGGCACGCGAATGTTTACAAGCAGAATTTGCTGAACGTTTTCTAACGAATCCAGCAGCGTAAAGAGTGTCTTCTCCGAAAACGTACCATTTGTGCCGAGTGCGACGATGACAACGTCACCTAACTCACCCTTCGACTTATGCTGATCAATAACGTCCTTTGCCTGGGACATCTGTCGGCCCACTTTGCCGTCGATCGTAATGCCGGGGAGATGCTCTTGTAGATAAGGGGCAATATCGAGCAAGACCGAGTCGCCAATCGCGGTCACTTTCTGTCCCGCATCCGGCCTTAGAGTTCCATATGGCTGTTTCGAGCCGTTTGGTTTCGGTATGCTCCCTGGTTGTATTGTCCCTGTTTGAAAATCGTTGCGTTCGTACGAAACCGAGCCTGGTTTCGTATTGGATGTAACGCCAGTCATACCGATAGCGCATATCGTCAGCACAAGCATCATGCATACTGAAGCCATTCTGCCAAGGACCGGCATTGATCCCCACCTCCGGAACTGCCTCCATGCATATCCGAAACCGCCTTTTCGAATAGGCTCCTCGATAAACCGCCACGATATCGCGGCGAGTACAATGCTAATTCCAACCTGTAATATGCTACGTACAATACTGGTCTCCCCAGTGTTGACTTCAGGACGAGTTAGTATAATAACCGGATAATGCCAAAGATAGATGCCGTAAGAACGAACGCCAAGCCACCGCAGTGGTTTACAACCCATTACTTTGCCCAACCGGCTTACGGGATGGGCTAGAACCGCTACAACTATAGCTGTGGCGACGGATAAAAGCACGAATCCGCCACGGTAAAGAAAGCTATCGTACTGATCGGTAAGCCCGATCATGACCACAATCGTCATCAGACCCGCTCCCCCGATGCAATCAAAGATCAGGCGTGCTCGCGGCGCAGCCTTCACTGTGAGCTTGCGGCTCGGCCAAACCATGGCAAGCGCTGCGCCAATGAGCAAGGCAAACGCTCTCGTATCCGTGCCGTAGTAAACCCGGCTCGGATCGCTGCCCTGCTCGTAAATCAGCGCCATCGCAAGCGCCGACAAAAACGCGAGCAATAGAGTCAACCCGAGAAGTCTCCGCCGTGTCACGAAACGAAGTCCGATAACGAGAAGCAACGGCCAGAGCAAGTAGAACTGCTCCTCCACTGCGAGCGACCAAAAGTGTCCGAACGGGGAGGGTGGCCCGAAGCTCGAAAAATACGATACCTCATGATAAATACGCCACCAGTTATTTACGTACAAAAGCGCCGACAGCACATCTCCATGTACCGACGCCAGTTGGGAATGATCGAATAACGTAATCCACGCCACGACGACTGCAATCATGACGAGCAATGCGGGCATCAGCCGCCTTATGCGTCTTAACCAGAAGTCTTTCCAATCCAGCCCTCCATCTCTTTTCCATTGCGCAATGAGGATGTCGGTGATAAGGTACCCGGACAAAACGAAAAACACGCCGACACCTAGCAACCCGCCGGGTGCCCATCTGGAATCAAGATGATAGACGATGACAGCTAACACGGCGAACGCCCGCAGTCCATCGAGCCCGGGCATATAGCGCCCGTTACCTTTAAGCGGCTTAGGCATATCGGCCGTCTTCCCTATCTATATCAGCTTTCATTATAAATGGTGGGATTCGTTCGTTTGTCATGCGCTTCGCCGCCGTGATCTGTCTGCAGTTGTTCTGCTTCATTCGTTTTATGCCATGCATCTGTATTTTGCCCTTTCAATCTCGATAGGTTAGGTTTTCAACATAGTCCGGCGATTGACTCATTGAAAAACTTGTAACAATGAACCCGAAACATGTACGATACCGTCGGACCGGTTTTTCGTACGCCTTTTGCTCGATTTCGAAGTTTATTTTATATATTCATTACATACTAATGCATTGGCAATCTCATTGGTTGGAATAATAAATTCAACCACGCCCATAGAACCTGGCGCAACTTCGTATTTATCAAAGGAGATGACAAGTTTGCCTTCATTGTTTATATAAAAGGATTGATCCTTAGCAATGCTCTGAAAACTTTCAAAATCCACTTTATCGTCTACCCAATACGTTTTGTCCGGGTCCGCCTTCATTTGCTGCCTCATTTGTTCTTTAATATTTTCACTGATTAGTCTGATATAGCTGTCATCTTTAAATAAACTCGGTAAGGTAATTAAAAGTTGATTTTTCTTATCTATAGTGTCGTATTTAAATGTTGTTGAGGATGAACCAACCGTATTTACTACATATCTGCCAATGGCAAGAATCTGATCATTGTCGGTTTTGACTTCATAACCGCTTTCCACGCCGACGTGCCCTCCGCCATGTTTCTTTAATTCCTCCATTTCAGCCGTAAAATCGTTGTACAGCTTTTTACTATCTTCCAGATATTCACTATTAAGAGCAGCTTCTAACGTTTTATTTTCCATGTTCGTAATGGCAGGTACTTTGATATCGGCTTTGGCAGTTTCTTCATCGACTTTAAATTCTGTAAATGTCAGCACCTTGACGAGCGGACCAACTAATGGCACATCTGATAAAGCTTTTGCAAAGGTAGGACTAGCATTAATCCCTGTTATCAATATAATAGCTGCTGCCCCGACCCCAACGAGACTCTTCTTCCAATTTCCATGTCTTTTCTTGCTTTGTTTAATAGCTTTCTTAACAACGAAATCCAATTCATCAGGGATAGGCGTATCTTTATATTTTCTTTTTAACTGTTCCAGTTGTTCGCTCATCTTACTTTACCTCCTCTAAAATCTCTTTGCTCATTTTAACTCGGAGTTTGCGGAGCCCTTGATACAATCTTGTTTTTACAGTATTGATGTTCTCATCCATTACTTCCGCAATTTCTTCAATTTTTAAATCTTCAAAATATCTAAGTACTATTACAGTACGAAAGTTAGGGGGTAATTCCTCCAAAGCCTTCTCCAGATCCATGTCATGGTAGACGTCTTCACCTGTAGTGCTGTGTAATTCCAAAGTCTTATCATCCACAAGTTGAATCCTCTTTTGTTTTCTCAGGAAATCGATCGATGTATTCACCACAATCCTGTAAAACCAACTTTTTATGGAACCCTCGGATTTTAAGGCTTCTGATGATGACAGAGCCTTATGAATTGAGTCCTGAACAATATCCAGTGCATTTTCAGCATTTTTTACATAACTGAAAGCTAATCGATACACATTCTCTTTATCTTCCGTAATAAAACGAATCAGTAACTTTTCAAACTTGTTATTCATATTAGAGACTCTCCCTTTGATATGCGCATATCATTTCCTTGCTATACAAGTAAGACGTGGATGGTACCTAAAAAAGTTTGTTCTCCGGTAAATGAGCACGAGATGTAAAAATTTCAAGTTCATTCACACGAAGATTTTGGATAAATTAAAAAACTCGATGTTCCTCTGCTGTAGGAAATCGAGTTCTTTGCGCAATTCCAATTTCGTAAATTCTTCTTTTATTTTATATATATCCTTTTCCATACCTTTTCCATTATAAGTCTTGAACTATAGAGGAGCGATAGTTCAAGTTTCATCTATTCAAATCGGTGTATTGGTTATCCGCAAAAAGAGCTTTGAGTTTATTTTTTTCCCAAGTTAAGACAAGATGATCCACGTATCCACCATTTCCTCCTTGAGGGGCTGTTACAATAATATCGTCCACTTTATTGCCTGTATAGTCACCAATAATCAAATTCGGTTCTCTCCCGAATTCCCCACTCAATGTTCCATCTACGTTGTTCATCCAATCATATTTTACATACTTATGGGTTTTTCCATCCTGCACAATGACGGATAAATCACTGGCATACGCATCCAGTTTTCCATCAATCTTTTCTTTTGTACCCACCAAGATCACTTTGTCTTTAACGGAATCACCGTTCACATCAGACATTTTGTGATCAAGTACATACGTATTTTCCTTCAGTTTAAGCCCGGGTGCTGTAAATTTTTGACCAATTTCTATTTTGGGCAATGTTTTTTGGGATTGTTGAGTTACCACTTTTGAGGTTGAGGCTGCCTGTTTCGCTAAAGTAACTTGAGGTGCCCCGACTCCGACTGCACAAATGAAACCTGCCAGGGCTAACAAAGGAATTTTCTTTACGAATCGATTTTTCATTTTCCAAACCTCCATTTATATTTGCTTGCTTACATAAGTAAGACGTACGAGGTCTCCTAAAAAGTTTGTTCTCGATTCAGAGAAAAAGAAATCCTACCTATAAGTTCATTAGATCAGGAGATTCAGTTGTCAAGATCAAAGATGAAATGTAAAAATGATGCGCCTTAGCAAGGCACACCACAAATAGACTAACCCTGCATTCTGGAGTTAGTCTGTTTTAACATGGATGTTGAACCCGCAAAAACTAATTTAGCAGTTCGAAAGACTTGTTTACATCCAAATCACTATATAGTTGATCGAACAGCTTGCCGTCTTCCGACTGGGGGTCAAACGGATTGGACTGCGGCGTTGTACACACATACACCATGCCTTTGGCTTCCTCAATTACGCCCCCTACAGGCGGGCCCTCTACATGGGAGAGGCGAGTCCAATCGTTTTTGGTAAATACGGAGATCGTCAACAGCGTTTCAGCATCTTTTCCATCCTTTGACGTATAATCGAACTTCACTACATGCTTAGCCGATGGCAAAATTTCATCAGCATCTGCGCCTGCATATTGGCTCACCTTGGAATGTCCGTTCCAAGAATCGGGCAGTTTTAAACTAAAGTTTGCCTGAGGATTAGTGTAAAGTTCTTGGTTATCCGCCAAAACATCTTTGAGTTTATTTCCTTCCCAAGTTAAGATCAGATGATCCACGTATCCACCATTTCCTCCTTGAGGGGATGTTACGATAATATCGTTCACTCTGTTACCCGTATAGTCACCAATAATCAAATTTGGTTCCCTCCCGAGCTCCCCGTACATTTTTCCATCGGTCCCTTTATTTACCCAGTCATATTTTACGTACTTCTGGTTTTTTCCATCCTGCACGATGACGGATAAATCACTGGCATACGCATCCAGTTTTCCATCAATCTTTTCTTTTGTACCCACCAAGATCACTTTGTCTTGAACGGAATCACCGTTTACATCGGACATTTTGTAATCAAGTACATACGTATTTTCCTTTAATTTAAGTTCGGGGACTATAATTTTTTGACCCAGTTTCAATTTTGGGAGTGCTTTATTCGTTTGTGGTGTCACCCCTTTTGGGACCGTGGTTACTTGTTTTGCTTGCGATACTTGAGGCGTAAGGATTGCCGCCGCACAAATGAAACCTGCTGCCAAAAAAGTAATTTTCTTTACATATTGTTTCTTCATTTTAAAAACCTCCAGTTGTATTTTTGCTTGCCTTATATAGGTAAGACGTACGAGGTCCCCCAAAAAGTTTATTTTTCAACGAGGACAGACTTTGGCGTAATAAACGCAAACAACGAGCCTACGGATATTATTCCCAATAGCTCGTTGCTCCACATGAGGATATACAGACAGTCCTTGTATCTAGGCAAGCCCTTTTAATGTAAGAAATGAATGATTGCATCCTGTTACTTTATCAATCATGGAGTCAATCGATCCATCTAAGCTGCTGAACACAACTTTAATTTTTTCATTTTCCAACTTATAGCATGATTCATTTTGGACACGTTTTTCATGCCAATAACTTACTTTAACCTGTTCAATAGCTCGTTCAGTTAAGATGTATGTTGAAAGCCACATGCGGGAACATCCACTTCTAATGTCACTTTTAAATAATCATGTCCCCAATAGTGATTAAATCCACCGTACAAAAAGGACAGATAGAACAAAATATATCTGTCCTTTTCTGTTTCCATCTATGACCCGGCTATTTTTTCTCCCCTTGGCTGGCTGCTGCTGGCGTCCGGTTCGACGGTGATGCCGATTTGATCAAAAGTCTGCCCTTCGGCGAGCTGGTAGGTCAGTATTCCGGATCCGTTTTCGTCCGGCTTGAATATGCCGCCATTTACCCTCGTGCCGTTTTTCAGCAGCCAAACCTGGTAAACCTGTGAACCTTCGACGCCGCGCAATTCGTGAACCTGCACCACCAAATTTTTCTCTGATCCCTGCTGGACAATATAGGCGATGCCGTTTGTTCCCCGGTGGCTTTGATTGGCTGCTTTTAAGGGAATGGCCGTTAAAATTTCAATGGGGATATTTTCGGCATGGCGATTTTTTCCCTGTACATTCACTATTCCAAGACCAATAATCGCGAGCAACAAGACGGCCACGATACTGGCTGAAACAGGAGTGAACTGGCTTTTGAGCATCTTGGCAAGCTTGCTTATCTTAGCTATGAATGTTTCCGTACCGCTTTTCCTTTTGTGATCAAAAACAAACCCCAGCACCTCGCCTTTTAGCGATTCAGGCACCTCGATTTCGGTATAATCAAACGGCAAAGCATGCCAGGCCTGGGACAATTCCTGATATTCTTTCTTACAATCCGTACAATTCTTTAAATGTTCAACAAAGGCCATGTGTTCGCTCTCCTTGAGCTCATTTGCTATATATGGAATTAAATGATCACAATCTCTTCTCATTTTAGATCCTCCAGTTTCAGATGCTTCCTCAATCCTTTAAGAGCCTGGTGAAGCCTGCTTTTAATCGTGCCGAGCGGCTCTTGTTCCAGCTTGGCGATCTCTGAAAGAGAATACCCTTTCCAATAAAGCAAATCGATTAATTTTCTTTGCGCCGTCGGCAATTTGTTTTTCGCCATCGCAATATTATTCGTATTTACTCGTTGCTCGATTTCATTGGCAGGGTCGGCGATCTCTTCATGTTCCTCTTGATGGTGCTCAGTATGCCTCTTCTCTTTGCGGAGGTAGTCAATGCAAATATTTCGTGTAATCGTGAGGAGCCAATTGACAAAACTGCCTTGAGCAGGATCATAATGGCTGTTTGTTGTCCATAGCCTCAAAAAGACCAACTGAATAATCTCTTTCGTCTTATCCTCATTCCCATTGCAAAACTTCATAACGAAGCTGTAAACAAGCTTTATATATCGATCATAAAGCTCCTCTAATGCGTGACGATGTTTTCCGTTTACCAATCTCATTAATTCCGCATCGTGTTTTTCTTTCATATGGCACTCCCTGTTATTGGATAAAAATTATATTGCCATTTTACTAGTTTAAAAGAAAGGAGGAACGACCGCGATTGATCGTTCCTTGGACTGGCTTATTCAAATTCTGTTTCGCTGTTTACGACAAACCATACATCTTTTACTCCTTGTCCGTTTACATCCCCTTCTTGCTGGTCTTTTGCAAAATAATAGAGAGGAAAACCTTTGTACGTGACCTGTTTCTCCCCGTTGTCTTCTCTTGAGATCGTATCGAAATCCTTTTTGTCAAAACTTTCCGGGACCGCAAAATCCTCCTGGGTAAATGCCGGCCAGTTTGCCAAGCAGTCTCCGCTGCAATTGCTTTTTCCTGCTTCGTCGTTTTTAAAGTAATACAGGGCCTTTCCCTGTGAATCCGCCAGGTACTCTCCAGCTTTCTCATCCTTCAAAAGCTGAAGGCTATCAGCCGGGGCTTGTTCCGATTGAGTTTGTTCCGTTTGGGCTTGAGCGGGTTGATTCGTCGCTGTTTTTCCCTCAGTGCTTTTTCCGCAAGCAGCCAAAGCAAAAATAATCGAAAATATCATGAGGGTAAGTATTCCTTTTTTCATGTATATTCCTCCTGTTTTTTTGATTTAAGACTCTCCTTACTTCCAGCCCCATTTTTGAAAGATTTGGTGAGCTTCTTCCGTTTTTAAATAATCAATAAATTGCTGTGCTTCTTTTTTCTGATCGGTGAGTTTCGTCAGGGCGATCGGCGTTCCACGATAGAGCTTTTCTTCTTCGGGCAATTCGACCAGGTCCGTCACATCCTGGAGCCGGTAATGCCACGATTCATAGGTAATCCAGGCGTCTAGGCTGGAATTCGATTTCCATCGTTCAATGGCTTCGGCACTCGACTTTACAGAAAGGTTAATATTATGGGAAATGCCTTCGATCAGCCCTTTTCTGCCTGCCAGGTCTTCCCACAGGCCAAGCTGGCCCGCCCCATTCACATCGATTATTTTTACTCCCTTTTTCGTTAAATCCTCCAGGCTTTCAATCTTCTTGGGATTTCCTTTCCTCACCAATATTCCTGCAGCACGCGGGTATAGCTCCGTTCGTGATTTCGTGTCGATCATTTCGGGATGGTTGAAGATGAAGTCCTGCAGCATATACTCGGAGCCACCGAAAATAATATCTGCATCTTGCTTTGCCTGGCCGATCCAATTGCCCTCTGGTCCGGCTGTTACTTCCACCTCGATTCCCGTTTCAGCTGAAAAATGCTCAGTAGCTTCCTTGATCGGTCCAAGTGGTCCGCCTGGTCCATACACTCGGATGACATGATCACTTTGGCTGGAATTTGGTTTCGACTGGGACGCCGGCTTACGGTCCGTTTCTGCATAGGCTGACAATCCGGCAGCCGAAATGATAAAGAGCAGTAGAGCTGATAGGAATACGGTCTTCTTCATGATTCTTCCTCCATTTCATACATGATTTTTACCGGTACTATTAAAAGGAAACGAAGGGAGACTGTAAACGGTTTGATTATAATTGCAAAATATATAGATTGAACATATCTTACAAACCCATTATTTAAAATAAATAAAAAGAATCCATTTTGAAAAAATGATTGATCAAAATGGATTCTCATTCTCTTGTGGTGCGATCATCACTACAGATACCTTAGCGGCAGTACCAGAAAAAATAGTAACACTTCCCAGCTCATCTATTGATTTTATGCCGCCTACGGTTACATTGACGCTAAATGTGCTTAATGCTCCTTTTTGATCGGCAATGTACATGCTGTATGCTACGACGAAAGTCTACTATTCATGCAGGGTTGCGGTGCTCATCGATTTCTCATGATGCAGCAGCCATTGCTTGCGCGACAATCCTCCGCCGTATCCGCCCAATTCGCCGCTCGAATTGATCACGCGATGGCACGGAATGACAATCGCAAGCTGGTTAGCGCCATTCGCTTGGGCGACGGCACGATACGCGGTCGGTTTTCCCATCGTAGCTGCAAGCTCGCCATACGAAGACGTTTGTCCGGGTGGAATCTGCAGTAACTGATCCCATACTTCCTTTTGAAATGGCGATCCTAACAGGTACAAGGGTGTCTTAAATTCCGTTAATTTCCCGTCAAAATACGCGTCGAGCTCAATCTCGATCGAACGAATCGGTGCTGTGTAACCCGGAACGATTGCCGACTTGGTTCTCTGCCGGAGACGTTCAACCTCACGCTCCAGGCCCCGGCGGTCTACGAATTCGAGCAGATACAACGCCTCCTCATCCGCGATGGCCATCATTGGTCCTAGACGTGTGTCGATCCATGAAGCTTTTAAGATCTTGTTATTCCCCGATCGAGTAGGCGCAGCGCCCATAATCCGCGAAAAGGCGTCCCTGAATCCACTGCTGGACTCGTAGCCGGTCGACAGCTGCGCATCGATGACGGCATGCCCCTCCCGGATTTGCTTCAGGGCAAGTCCCATCCGCCGTGCCCGTGCATATTCGACGAAGGTCATCCCGAACCGCTTCTTGAATTGGCGTCTCGCCGTCGAAGCATCCACGGACAGCTTCTGAAAATCCTGGTTGGTCCACCTTTTCTCCGGATTTTCTTCCACCGCCTCAACGAGCAGCCGGACCAGGTCGGACACCTGATTGGGGTGTGATAGCGGACGGCATCGTTTACAGGGCCTGAAGGAAGCAAGCAGCGCTTCTTGAGCCGTCTCGTAAAATTCACAATTTTCCATTTTTGGTTTTCGGGCCGGACATGTCGGGCGGCAGAACACCCCCGTGGTCTTCACGCCCACATAAAAAACGCCCTCGTACTCCGATTTCTTTTCCACTAATGCCTGATAATACTCCTGTTGATTCGCAGCCGATATCACTTGGGGTTCCTCCCTCGATCTCATATACGTACACTGTGGCTATCGCTTGCAAGCCATCATCTCATGCTCTCTTTGTCCTTGTCTTCCTATTATATTGGATATGCCGGCATGACGTAGCCGAAAATCGTGCATGAATATTTTCGAGGAAGAGGCGAAAACTTTGCCAACTTCAGTACTTAAACAAACCGCACTACGGAATTAGACCAACCTGAAATCCTAGTTGACCTAATAATACGAAAAAAACCCCTTCCTTTGAACCGGAAGAGGCCTTTCTTTTAAGAATATTGAATTTCCTTAAGACCAAAGATTTAACCTTTGATGGACCCTGCCACCATACCCTTCATGATCTGCTCCTGCAAGATCAGGTAGGCCACGATCGTTGGAATGACTGCGATCGCCATCGCTCCCATCGTCAAGCTGTAATCCGTGCCGAAGCCGTCCGAGAATAAGGACAAACTGAGCGGCAGCGTCTTCAGCGCTTGCGTACTGATAAATACGAGTGCAAAGGAGAAGTCATTCCAGAATCGGAGGAATGCCAGAATCGATATCGTTGCCACGATGGGCGTACAGAGCGGAAGAATCATTCTGGCGAAGATTCCCCACCAGCCGCTGCCGTCAATCATGGCCGCTTCTTCAATCTCTCTTGGAATGGATGACATGTAGGCCATCGCCAAGAATATCGCGATTGGCAGCTCAAATGCCGTATAAGGCAGAATGAGCGCACCGTACGTGTCGAGCAGGCCGATATTTTTCATCATAATAAACAGGGGCACCAGCGTACTATGAATCGGAATCAGCAGCCCGGTCGTAAACAACACGACCACCAGCTTTTTGAACCGAAACTCGAATCTGGACAATACATATGCCGCAAGTACACTGAGCAGGATGGTCAGAACGACAGCCGTAATCGTCACAACCGTTGAATTCAGCATCGCTCTGCCCATATTTCCAAGCTCCCATGCCCGGAATAAATTCTCGGTCATCCACTCCTTCGGCAAGCCGTAAGGGTTGGTGAAGAAATCCTGATTCGATTTAAACGCGCTCGTAAAAAGCCAGTACAAGGGATAGAGCGTAAGAATCGCATACACAATCAGCAGCAATTTTACGAACCCGGTTAACCCCTTCGTGATGACGCGTTTCCCTGAGGCGCTTCCGGTCCCGGTCGTCTGTAAATTCACATCGCTCCCTCCTTCATTAACTTGACTTTCTGCGCGTTGCGAAATAGTTAAGCGCGATAAGAATGGCGCTGACAATCATAATCATCGTGGAGACGGCGGAGCCGTAACCGTAACGGTACACGCTGAACGTGCTGTTGTACATATAAGTGGCTAGCAGCTCGGTCGATTGCGCCGGTCCGCCACCCGTCATGACGATGACATGGTCAAAAGCTTTCAGGCTTCCCGAGATGCATAGCACAATGGTTACGACAACCGTGCTCCAGATCATCGGCAGCGTGATTTGCATCAGCTTGTTCCAGCCGGTGGACCCATCGATTTTGGCCGCATCATGGATCTCCGGTGAAATATTTTGCAGTGCTGCGATAAAGATGACCAGATAAGGGCCGATGTTCGCCCAGTTAATCGGGATTGATATCGCCAGCATGTTGACTTTTGGATCGGACAGCCAGGCACGGGTCCATGACTCCAGACCGAGCATCTCCAGCACATAGTTGGCGATTCCGAACTGAGGATGATAAATATAACCCCAGATGAGACCGACAACAACCGTGGAGAGAACCATCGGCATGAATACGGCAGACCGAATGAACCTGGAGAAGAACGAATTCTTGAACAATACAATAGCCAGAATCAACGCGATTGGAACCTGACCGATAATGGATGATACGACCAGAATCAGGTTGTTTCGAAGCGCCCGCCAGAAGATCGGATCCTTGAACATCTCTTTATAATTATCAAGGCCGATAAATGTGGCGTCTCCGAACCCTTTCCAACTGAAAAATCCGTAGTAAGCTGACCAGAACACCGGAATAATGACAAATATCAGAAACAACAGAAGCGCAGGAAGAAGAGCTATGGCTATAAATCCTTTGCTTCTCATCGCTGTAGGCATGGCAGCCTCCTCCCTCCTAATCCTTGTGTAGTGATGAACGGTTTCTTATGGAGTAGCGGATCTGGCTTGCGCATCCTGTAGCTTCTGGGCCACACCTTCGACGGGGCCGCCCATCATAATTTCCTGCAGACCGTTGTTGATGACTTCAGCCGCTTCTGCAGACAGATAAGCATCGTATACCGGCGTAATGCTTGTGGATTTCACCAGGTTAAAGGCTTTATAGTACAAGGAAGTAACTTTGGCCTGATCGATTTCGGTATCGTACATTACCATGGAGTTGCTCTCGGCAATCGCTTTTTGCGCTTCTGGTCCGCTGACCGCATAAATCAGTTCCAGCGCCAATTCTTTCGCTTTCCCTTCCGTTCTGCTGCTAAGGGCCAGACCGCCGCCAGCTCCGCCGGAGATGGTGTTAGCCTCACCTTTACCGCCCGGGATCGAAGGCAATGTCGTCACTTCAATATCCTTCATTTGCTCCTCCGAAGAAGAAGCCGCCAGGTTCGTGAGTGTCCATGCACCGCTGATCATCATCGCTGCATTTCCTTGGATGAAATACTGCTCGGCTTGCGTGTTGTCGATGCTGTTCGCGCCTTCCTGGAAGGCTTTGTTATCTACCAGCTCTTTGAAATAACCAAGAGCTTCGATAAAATCAGGATCGGTAAATTTCGCGCCATCCTGTGCTGCCGCTTTCTTGAACCATTCGGTGCCTGTCACACGATCGGCAATCGATCCGATAATGGTGGATTGCGCAACCCATGGCGCTTTGTTTCCGAGTGCGATCGGCGTAATGCCGTTATCATTGAACGTTTTAACCGCCGCCATCATTTCTTCCCAAGTTGTTGGAACTTTTACGTTATGTTTGTCAAACAATGCTTTGTTGTAGTAGAGAATTGAAGTTGCGGACATGCCTAGTGGAGCAGAGTAGATCTTGCCGTCCTCGAACTCGTATGGATCAAACGCTCCCGGCAGGAATTTATCCTTCCAATCCGAATGCGCATCGAGCACCTCTGTAATCGGCTGAAGCAGTTTCGCCTGATGAAGCTCGGCTGACTGGCTTCCAGCATATACGAAGAATACATCCGGCATTTCATTCGCAGCCGCAACCGTACTCAGACGTTGACGGTAACCGTCCGGCGGAATCGCTTGTGCATCGAGCGTAACTTCAGGATGGTCCTGAGCAAACTGATCGATAAAGCTTCGGACTGATTTTGCACGCAGGTCATCACCGGCAAAGTTATGCCAGATTGTCAGCTTGACCTTCTCTTGATTACTCTCATTTCCTCCCGCCTGCTCTTTGCTTTGCCCGCCTCCGCAAGCTGCAAGGACCAGTGACATCATCAGCAGAACAAGACCTATTTTACGTTTTGGTCTCATGGTCAATCCCCCTTTTTAATATACGAAAATGATGAAACGTCTTAGATGATTAGTCCAAGTATATAAAAGGATATAACGCTTACATAGGGGATATAATTCAGTCGATAGAGGGACAAAATTCAGGATTTGCCCGATACTCCGACGGGGTTTGTCCTGTCCATTTCTTGAACAGGCGGTTAAAATACTTAATATCCTCATAGCCGATTTCATTCGCGATTTCACTGATTTTGGCTGGCGTTTCCCGCAGCAGGTGCATCGCTTTTCGCAGCTTCGCCTGGGTCACGAATTCGATATAATTCTGCCCGGTTTCCTTCTTGAACATCTCGCTGAAATAGTTGGGGTTCATATGAACATGCTTGGCCACTTGTTGGAGAGACAAGCTCTGTCCCAGATGCTCATGAATGAAGGAGATCGCTCGCTGGACGGGACTTGTCGTCGACACCATATCACGGTACTCCTTCATGATGAGCCCGAGCGAATCGACCAGCACCTTCTCCGGATCCTTGGTCAACTCGCGGATATCGTATGTCTCTTCCACTTTCACCGGACTGGTATAGCCGATAGACGTTGCAGCCCGTATAAGCCAGCGCTGTGCCGAGATGATCAGGGAATGTAGGTAAGCCTGAACCGAGCCAGGCGTTGCCTGGTCCTGACTTTGGATGCGCCGCAGCAAATCCGTCACCCATGCCTGCAAGTCGGCGGATTCTCCCGAACGCAGCAGGGATGACAGCTTGGTTTCTTCTTCCATCGAACAGACCGTGCGAATGCCTGTACGTCCTTCGATATCTTCATAGCGGATATGCCGTTCCGATTGCAGCAGCCACTCGTAGGAGCTGGCCTCTACCGCGGTAGCCAGCGCAATGTGCAGCTCCCTGGCGTTTGCGACCCGTCGGCCGCTGGCAGCCTTGATGCCGCAGGCGTGCATGGATTCCATTTTCCGCAGAGCGGAATCTACCCGCCCCCAGCCATTACTCGGCTCTGCCCGCACCAACAGAAGCAGGGAGCCGTTCCACTCCAGCCATGCACATTGCAGCACTTCGGCCAACTCCGTGCCGATTAATCGATGCAGCTCGCTAACGTTCGATTGTTCCTCTTCTTCTGGATGCAGCGGATATACCGACAGTATCCAGATCTGCAGCACCGAGCCGTTCGATTCCAAACGCAGCTCCGGGTATCGCTCACACAATTCGGCCTCGGCATGCTCGTCCAGCGGAGTGCCGGAAGCAAGGAGCCTTCTCAGAAAGCCCCGGTTGACCACCATTTCCTGCGCCTTTCCCTTCGCTTGAGTAAGCCTGCGCTGTAACAGCCGTTCCCTGGCTTGGACAGCAGCCTCAATAATTTCCCCGGGCCTGCTCGTCTTCAGCAAATAGTCACTTACGCCTTCCCGCATCGCCTGCTGCGCATATGAAAATTCATCATATCCCGATATAACAATGATTTCGATCTCGGGATACTGCTGCTTGACTTCATGTGCCATATCCAGTCCGCTCAAGCCTGTCATGCGAATATCGGTAAAAATAATTTCGGGCATTTCAACAGGAATACGCTGAAGGGCTTCCTCCGCCGAAGCCGCGGGCGTCAGCACCGTAAAGCCGTTATCGGCCCAATTGATCACTGTACTCAGACCATTTCGAATGATCACTTCATCATCAACGATCAGTACCTTCAATGTCGCCATCCCCTTTATTGGATAATTCAGATTGTTGAATTTCAGGTAAATCAGGTATCGTAAACATCACACGTGTTCCGACTCCTTCCGTACTCTCCACACGCAAGCCCGCATCCTTGCCGTAATGAAGGAGAAGCCGTTTATGGACATTGCGCAGCCCGTAGCTTCCGCGCGGGGTCTGCCCCTTCTCGTACTGCAGCGGATTCTCAACCAGCTGATCCTGAAGCCATTTCAGGCGATCCGTCGTCATTCCTATGCCATCATCCTCCACCACGAAGTGGATCCCTTCAGGCTCGCGGTGCCCGCGAATCGTAATCGTCCCCATCCCGTCACGGCTCAAAATACCGTGCAGCATGGAGTTTTCAACCAACGGCTGCAGCAGCAGTTTTAACATGGTGTGCTGATAAAGCTCTTCCTCCACATGAACCTCAAACTTGAACTTTTCCGGATAGCGGATGGTTTGGATATTCACGTAATGACGGACATGCATAATTTCCTGCTGAATCGTGCAATATTCCTGCCCGTTATTGAGACTGAACCTCAGGAAATCGCTGAGCGATCCCACCATCTCGGCGATTTTCACATCCTGGTTCATCAGCGCCAGCCAATGGATGGATGACAGCGTATTGTAGAGGAAATGCGGATTAATCTGCACCTGCAGTGCATGCATATCCGCCTCCTTCTTCAGCGACTCGTTCAGCTTCACTTCGTCGGTAAGCTTCACAATCCGAGAGCTGAGCCGGTTGTAACTGATAATGAGCTGCCCGACCTCATCGACCGTCTTAACCGGGAGCGCAGGCAGCGGCTCTTCCGGGCTTGAATTCTTGAGAAACTTCGTTAGCACGGACAGCGGATTCGTAATTTTCTGGATCAGGAAAAGAACCAGTATAATGGCAAGCAGTATAGCCACGGTGACGGCAACCGCCGTCAATTTGATGAAGTATTGGTTCTGGGAACGGTATTCCTGTGAGGGTATGATGCCGACCAGTTTCCAGTTCACGCTGGACATTTTCTTATAGAGAATGGTCTTCTTGTTGCTCCCCTCGCCATAGTCTATATTTCCGCTGAGCCCCTCAAACTCTCCAATCGAAGGATAATAGTCTGCAAGTGTAAGATTGGTCTCCATATCCGGCGGACCAGCGATAATCCGGTTATTCTCATCAAGAAGAAGGACAAACCCGGTCTTCTCCAGGACGGCCTGCCGGAATTGATTGGCAATGACACCCTGATCCAGGTTGATCTGCAGATTCCCGATCGGCTTATATTTATCCGTGCTCCGGATCGGTCTGGCCAACGTAATGACTTTCCTAACGCCTTCAAAAGTCCACTGTCGATGCACAAAGGACCACCATTTGGGATGATGCTCGTAATAATCGGGGACCACTTCGGTAATATTCCGGAACTCGGAGCGTACCAAGGATTTGTGCGAGATCGCATCTTTGCTGCCGAGCGGTTCGACAATGATGTTAGCGATATAATCTTTGGAAAAGGCCAGATTCGTCAAAAAATTAATAACCGTCGTCTGCTGGACATAGTTGCTCTGTTCGGTCTTCAGATAGGCTTGAACACCGGTATGCCCGATGAGAAACAGCGAGATGTTCTCCACGTCTTTGACCATCGTATCCAGGTAAGCTTCCAGCTGCCGAAGCGTATTCATTCCTGTAATCTTGGCCTTCTCCTCCGTCAGACTCTTGGCTATGTTAAAAGAGAAAATACCGAGAAACAGCAGCGGCACCAGCGTAGCGATAATAATAAGTAACGACAATTTATGCTTTAGCGATTTCCCAAGCCATTGCTGCATAAAAACACCTCGTTCAAAGCCCTCATGGTATGGACTTGTTATATTACTTAACATTGAATGCGTTTACTTACGAAATCACTCTCTTCCCCTAACAAAAATGTGTCAGGTTTATTAACTATCTTAGAGGAATCTTAAGACTCAAGTAAATGGTAATAAAGGCCTATGAAAGAGGATGAAATCTTCCTGCATAGGTTCTAAATGCGCCATTCTCTCTGGTTCCTTTTTGGAGAGTATGGAGGGAATAAATGGGATGGACTGGATATTAAAAAAGCACAAAAAGGGCACCGTAGCACCCTTTTGATTAGCGAAGCACATCATTCTATCAAGATTTATGCTTCTAGTCCATGTTCATAACGTCTTATCAGATATGCGTTTATATGTAGATCTAAAGTTCCACATCAATAAAGCGTTACTTCCCCCATTCTTCCAGACTACTATATTCAATGCTATCCACCACAAATCGGTTCAACTTTTCTTGAAATCGGTATGTTATATGGAGATCGCCAGCGAAGCCGGCAGGGCTGATGCTTCCCGCAGCTTCCGTAACAAGCTGGCCTTCCGCTAGTTTGTGTCTGACGACGGCCCCGAAGCCAACCTTATCATATAGGTAGCTTTTATCCTTGGAATCATCCTCGATCCTTTCGACATACTCCTTCCCGTCGATCAAAAGTTTGATCACAAAGTGGTCTGCATACTTCTCAATGTTGGATTGCACATGGCTCAATACCGCCTGTTCCAATGATTCGATAGGAATTTCCTTCAGAGTCTCGGCGTCGACTACATGCATCTCCCCCATGTAAAGACCCGTGCCGGTCCCGTTCACATAGAACACCACAACTTCCGGCTTGCCATCGCCTGTAACATCCTGATATTGAATGACGGGTTTACGCATACCATCTCCGCCGTTCCAGTCCTTAAAGACCTGCTTCCTTCCTTCGACCTCGACCACCATTCCTTCATATCTACCGTATTTCGTGGCGCTTACCGGATACAGCTTCACATCCCGGTTCTCCTCAGCCGTCGACACGTCAACTTCCGGTGTATAGATGTAGACCATCCCGGCCTTCGTATCCAAGCTTACCTGTGCACCATACAGCTCCGCCATCCATCGAGCAGGAACCATGACGCGCCCATCCTTTAGTTGAGCGGGAACAGACAAGGTGTAGATCTTCCCCTTTCCCTTGGCTTCCTTGCTCCCCATCTTTAGGGTGACTTGATCGGTGCCCGTGTTGACGGTTACCGTCTTGTTCTTGTTGTTCCAGCGGAGCTGCATAGGCTTCAAATATTCCCTCACCGTGTTCAAAGGGACCAGCGCCGTACCATTCACGATGACAGGTTTAACGTCCATCGTGACAACATAATGATTAACATTTAATCCCAATTCCTTCTTGTGCCCAGTCTCAGCCTGAGCCTGTACCATCGAGCTTAACAGCATTGTGGCCGCTATAGCGCCGCTTGCCGCCAGTTTTGTCCATTTCTGGGTTGTCATGTTCTTTAAATCTCCTTAGCTGAAAATATGAATCCTTATAAACTTTAACGCATCGTGACCTGGATTGGTTAGTCCATATCAACAAATAATGAAAATACTTCCTCTGTCGTCCCCTTCCTGCAGAGCCTCCAAGAATTTGCCCCATCTTATGTAAAAACATGAGTACGATCCTTCTGTTATGTTAGAATCGGATATGATTGTTATATTATGGAATATAATGAGTTCAAAATGGTTCTGATGCCGGTGCCAGGAAGGTCCTGTGCGGAAAATGTTGAAGGGAGGTGGGCTGTATGGGTTCCATGTTTAGTTTATGGCCTATGTTGATATTAATCATAAACGGACTTTTTAAGCTGCTTGGTTTGTATGCATTGTATCTGCTCATTAAACTTCTGATTCGCGCCATAACAGCTGTCGAGCTTTACATCGATGAGAAAAGAAACCGGCGGTTGTGAATGTAAACTTCAGATCATTTAGGATTGAAACTACTGAATCTCCTGTGGTAAAGTCTAGGCAACCAGAAATGAAAGGGTGAACCAAAAGCCAATGATCTACTAATCCTGTCCCAAGCATTGGAAAACACTTCGATTTCGATACGAGGTTTTCGGGATAGGATTCGTGCGGCTTTTTTTATATGTGACGGGTAGATGCTTGAAGCTTCTTTATTCATGAAGCCGGTATCTTCTTTTGTCCGTATTCAGCCTCCTATTCCGAAATCTCGGAGTGGGAGGCTTTTTATGCAGCATTCATAAACGCTATGATCCTGGCATGATCAGGAGCTGCTGGAGATCCGTTGGTGGGACGCTGATATCGAGTTAATCAACCGACTTATGGGTGTGATCGTGAGCGGTGACTTGGATACGCTCAGACAAATGAAGAATCCGTCTTAAACCATTCCTAACAACTTTCTATACAAGGAGGCATATTTGCATGCAGATCATAACACAGGAGTACAAGACAGCGAATCGGGAGTCGGGACCTTATGGTATTACGACAGGACAAGATGGGACCATATGGTTCACGGAACAAAAAGGAAACCGGATCGGGCGGCTCACCAAGAATGGGGATATGCGCACGTTCGAAGTGCCGACTCCGGATGCCGGGGTCATGTCCATCCTCTCTGCCCATACTTGTGACCTCTGGTTCACGGAGTACAAAGCGAATAAAATCGGAAGAATGACAGTGGAAGGAACATTTACGGAATTCGAACTGCCTGAAGCCAACTCGTCTCCTTACGGCCTGACGGAAGGTCCGGATGGAGGCATATGGTTCACCGAGCTAACCGGCAACCGAATCGGAAATATAACGCCGGCAGGCGTTATCGCGGAATATGACTTACCATGCAAAGGGGCGTACCCTTCCTATATTACAGCCGGTCCGGACGGCGCGTTGTGGTTTACGGAAAACCAGAACAACTGCATCGGACGGATTACAGTGGACGGAGAGATTACCGAATTCCGCATTCCAACAGAGCAATCCGGCCCGGTCGGCATCACGGCAGGTGCCGATGGCGCCCTATGGTTTGTTCAAATCAACGGCAATCAAATCGGTCGGATCACAACGGCCGGGGAATTCACTGAATTCAAGCTCCCGTCCGGGAATGCCAGACCCCATGCCATCACGGCGGGGGTTTGCGAAGATCTATGGTTTACGGAATGGGGAGCCAATCAAATCGGACGAATTACCTGTAACGGGGACATTACCGAGTACCCGATCCCTACCCCCTCCGCCGAACCACATGGCATTACCGTGGATTCCGGCGGCGAGGTCTGGTTCGCCGAGGAATGCGATCAGATCGGACGGTTTACGATTCAATATTAGGCTTAGGATGCCAACATATTGCTCCACCCATAAAAAAGCCCGTTCAGCAGCCTGTTGCCGGGCTTTTCCAGTGCAAAGTTGTCCCGGCTTGTTTCTTCATCTATGCGAATATGATAGATTAAATGGATACTTAGAATTATTTCTCTTAGGAGAGTCCAATAATGAACCCAAACCAAACGTTAAATGATATACAGTGGCAGACGCTCATTCAACAAACCGCCGGTTACTTCAGCGATTTGACTATTAAACGGGGGTTTCAATATTACAAGCAAGGTCGTGTTCACACAAGCGATTTGACAGAGGCTTCCGGGATAATTGAGGCTGCCGTTGATGGAACGGAAACTTACCGTATCCAGCTCCATCTTCATTCGCTGAGTGACAGCACATGCAGTTGTCCCGTTAATGAAGGCTGCAAGCATATGGTGGCTGTTCTGCTTGACTATGCTCAGCTTCAGGGTCGTTCCATTCACGCCCTAGTTAATGCCCATTCCACCACGTATGCTTCCACCTCTTCGTATGACCGAAGCGAGTCCGGCTTCAGCCCAGCGCAAGAACGGCCGTCTGCCGGAGCATCAAAATGGAGAGTCAAGGCGGACCATTTGCCCGAGCTGCCGATCTCCGCATGGCATGAGCTGTTCGAAGTTTGCACGGCTTCGCTGGGAGCTAATACGCAGAACTCATTTTACGCCAAAAATGCACTGGCCTCCCTCCATCACATCAAACCGCCGATGCCGCCGGAAATGGGATCATTATACGAGTTTCATGCTCATCTCTTTATTCTCGAGAAGCTGGTCAAGCAGCCCGCGAGTGCCTGGAATTCCTCCGGATCCTACATCGGCTATCATACGCAGGTAGCAGCGGATCATATCCTGGCCAGAATCGAGCGCATCTTCCATGAAGGGCTTGAGAGCAGCGAACATGGAGAGGCATTCAAGCAGCGACTGACCGAGACCATTTCGCATGTCCGGCGGAGCATGCTGAGCGAGCCGCGGAACCGCAAATTTTACGCCCAGGTCTATATGCAGCTCTGGATGTACTGGATCTATCCGTTTGCCAAAAAGGACAACAGCTTAATCCAGGCGGAGTTAGAGCAGTTACAGGCAGCCGAAGCCGAATTCGGCAGCACCCTCTCGCGTGCCTCGTGGTATATGGCGCAGGGCTTAATGTCCTTCTACCTCGGACAAGACAAAACGTCTTGGAGCCTGATCAAGGAAGCAGACAAGGTTAGCAGTCTGTCTCCGGCTTCCGTCCTGGGCTTCTTCGACATGCTGCATTCCTGGCAACAATGGGAACGCTTGGCTCACTGGCTCCCGGAGATCGGCCCGCTGCTTGGCAGTCACCGCAACGAGCATCTCAGCAGCTATCAGTTCTATTGGGATGCCGTCATAGAGCACCTGCCCGAGGAGGCTGAACAGATGTGGAGCAGTCTTGCCGACATGCTTCCATATGCGAAGGACATCTATCAGAATGCCTTGATCACGCACGGCAGATGGCGGGAATGGATCGACTACCAATTAAGCACAGGCCGGGAGCCGCTGGAGCTCCGGGTCAGCGAGCTCGCGCCGATTGAGAAGAATGCGCCCGAGCTGCTGCTGCCTTTTTACCATCAGGCCGTTGAGCGGTACATCCTTCATAAGAACCGAGCCGGCTATAAAGCAGCGGTCAAGCTGCTCAAACGGTTGGCCAAGCTATATAAAAAGCTCAAGCAGCAGGAGCGCTGGGATCTGTTCATTATCTCATTGTCCGTACGAAACAGCCGGCTTCGTGCATTCCAGGAAGAGCTGCGGAGAGGAAAGCTGATATCATGAGCAGACACACAGAAACCATCACGGTCCACATGGCGTTAAGCGAATACGGAGATGCCGTCATATACGGCTCTACCGTCATGCGGGGTTACGTGTCCGGACAATACCTGAAGCACCGTTTATTTGCGTGGCACGAAGCTTCCTTCTACGGAACAGAGCTCACCGTTCAATCCGTTCAGGATATGGAAGTGGTCATCCTACCTTCCGAGCAGGTCATACCGTTTTTTGCGGATGGACGACTACTCGAGCATATTGAATGGGTATGGGACCAGGATTGTCTTCCCTTCATTGAAATTGCTCCTTCGCTGGCAGCTTGCATTCAGGACAAGCAATACGCGCCCAGCTTGAGTGCCTTCAAATCTGGCAAGCTGCAATGGATTTGGGATCCGGAGGCGTTCACAGCGGAAGAGTTGTCCCGTCTTTCCCTTCTGAATGCAGACGAGATATGGAATGAGGGCTTACGGGCGGCGTTCTCTGCCGCCGTTCAAGATCAGTGTTACGGCAGCGAAGAGGCGGCGGCTGACCTGCGCAGAGAATACCCGCTTCTCTTCTCGCCGAACCGCACGGCAGCCGAAGGCATGGACGACAAGTCATGGCTGATCGCCATCGGATGGCGGCCGGATACCGCTCCATTCCGACCGCTGCTGCAATTGTTGGAGCCTGACGAAGAAGAAGCCGCATGGCGCCTTCGGCTTGTATTGCAAGACAAGCAAGACGCTGCATCGCTTGCAGCCGTTCGTCTGGCTGAAGACGGGCAGGCATACGGATCATGGCCGGAGACATGGACATCACATATCAAGGAGCGGTCCCCCGGCTGGCTCCAAGGTTTGCAGGCAGCACTGCCGGCAAGGGTGCTTCACGCTCCAGCTGAAGACGCACTCGGTACGCCTCTGTCCGATGAGGCCGCATGGCAGTTCCTGACCGTTGACAGCCAGCGGCTGCTCCAGTTAGGTTGGCTGGTCCTGCTGCCAGCTTGGTGGGAAGCCGCCAGCAAGAAGAAACCCAAACTGCGGGCGAAGGTACGCTCGGGCGAGGGCGAGAACGCCGAGCGAAGCAGCGGCGGTTCCCTGTTCGGTCTGGATGCGCTGGTCAATTTCGATTGGCGGATCGCCATCGGCGAAGCTACTCTTTCCGAGGCGGAATTCGCGGAGCTTGTTGCCCGGAACGAACGGCTGGTACGGTTCCGGGGCCAGTGGATTCCGCTGGATCCCGCTCTGGTCGCCCAAATCCGCCAGATGATGGCGGGCGTAGATCGTGAGGAAGGCCTATCGTTCCAGGATATTCTGCATCTGCATCTGCTCGGGAACAACGATGAGTCAGGGCAGACTCAGCAGGATGCTGAGGAAGCGCGGGACCCGGAACGGATCAAGCTTGAGGTGGAGCTGAACGAGCACCTCGTGAAGCTTATCGGCCAGCTTGGCCGACAAAGCGAATGGCCGAACCTTCCTGTCCCGGCTGGGCTGAAGGCCGAGCTGCGGACTTATCAGCATGACGGCTTTGCCTGGCTTGCCTTTTTGCGACGTTACGGGCTTGGGGCATGCCTTGCCGATGACATGGGTCTTGGCAAAACCGTGCAGTTTATCGCCTACCTGCTGCACGTGAAGGAGACGGCGATGCAGCGGGAAGAGCGACGCCTCCCTTCCCTGCTGATCTGTCCCACCTCGGTGCTGGGCAATTGGCAGAAGGAGCTTGAACGGTTTGCCCCGTCGCTCCAGGTCATGCTTCACTACGGCGGCAAACGAAGCAGCAGCGAGGATTTCTATAAAGAGGCTTACCAAGCCGATATTATCCTTACTTCCTATGCGACGGCCACGCTCGATCAAGAAATGTTAAGAGACATGAAGTGGGAAGCGATCGGCATCGACGAGGCCCAAAATATCAAAAATGCTGACACCAAGCAATCCGCCGCCGTGCGAAGTTTCCCGGCAAAGCATCGCGTTGCCTTAACCGGCACACCGATTGAGAACCGGCTGTCCGAACTGTGGTCCATCTATGACTTCATCAATCCCGGATATCTCGGCAGCCTGCGCGCGTTCAATCTCCGGTTCATCCAAGCCATAGAAAAAGACAAGAGCGAACAGCGCACGGCTGATCTGCAGAAGCTGATCAAGCCCTTCATGCTTCGACGCAAGAAGAAGGATCCTGCAATTCAGCTCGACCTGCCGGACAAAAACGAGATGAAGACCTATATCCATCTCACCGCCGAGCAAGGTGCACTTTACGATCAAACCGTGAACAGCCTGCTGGAACGCATGCAAAAGCTCGAGGGCATCGAGCGCAAAGGGGCCATCCTGGCAGCTCTTACACAATTCAAGCAGCTCTGCGATCATCCGGCTCTGCTTACGAAGGAGCCGCTTCCGGAATTGCCGGGAGGCGGCGGCTTGCTCGACACCGAAGCTGTCGTCAACCGTTCAGCCAAGCTGGAGCGGCTGCTGTCCATGGTGAAGGAGCTGCGGGAAGAGGGCGAGCGCTGCCTGATCTTCACCCAGTATATCGGTATGGGTGAGATGATGCGGCAGGTGCTCCATCAAGAGCTCGGGGAGCCCGTGCTGTACTTGAACGGCAGCACGCCCAAGCGGACTCGCGACCGCATGATCGAGCAATTCCAATCCCAGACGCTGCCGCCCGAAGAGCAACCGAATGTCATGATTCTCTCGATCAAGGCCGGCGGCGTTGGTCTGAATCTGACCGCGGCGAATCATGTGTTCCATTTCGACCGCTGGTGGAACCCTGCGGTGGAGAATCAGGCTACCGACCGCGCTTATCGGATGGGACAGACCAAGGATGTCCAGGTGTACAAGTTCATCTCCATGGGGACGCTCGAAGAGCGAATCGATGAGATGCTGGAGAGCAAGCAGCAACTAAGCGATCAGGTTATCGCAAGCAGCGAGGGCTGGATTACCGAGCTGTCCACCGATGAGCTGAAGGATCTCTTCACGCTGCGGCGCGACTGGGCGTAATCGTCACTATCAGGAGTAAACGAATAGTCGATCGTGGATACTCGGCCCCAAAGAGATGGAGCATAGTGGAATCCTGTGAAACTCCTTGGCGGCCGCAAGGTGTCGCTCTACAACGACGATATAGTTGAATAGCAGAAAGCCCCGTGTGCGGACACGGGGCTTTTGTTATTTGGAGGAGTTTAATACTTAGAATAATTTCGTTTTGTTTACGCGCATGAAGCTTGTATAGCTAAGGTTTCTAAAATTCAAACCAGTTGAAGTACTTTGTCTTGGGTAATCCATTTCAACTTGAGGTGCTTTCGCTTACACAGGAAATCCACTCAACTTAAGGTACTCTCGATTACGCAGGTAATCCGGCAGTCTTGAAGTGATTCACTTACAAGGAGAACTCCGATTCAACCGCACAAGATGGCCGGCACCAGAACGTTTGGCAACCTGCTGGTAATTAGGTAGGAGGAGAGTGATTCTTTGTATTAACGGACACAGAATACGCTATTTAAGACAAATTCATCATTTTTAGATACTGACGGACATAGGATCCGTTATTTGCGCCAAAACAGCATAAAAATGCCGGATATGCGCCCAATAACGGATCTTGTGTCCGCTGCGGTTTAAATTATGGCGTGATCTCATCATATAACGGAACTGGAGTCCGATAGGAACAGCGAGTAGTTGACTACTTCAAGAACAGTAAATGCTGGCGCGGGATCGGTATTTCCGGCCTGCCCCCCCACTCCCTCCGCTTACTTCTCCTCCATCAGCTGCCGCAGCTTCGCTTCCGTAGTCGAATCGGGGGCGGGGGTATAGATGCTGCACCGCAGGTCATCATTTCCGTACACTTTGAGCGACGTGAGCTCATATACCATTTTTCCGGCCTTGGCGTGCCGGAACTCCAGATGTACTTCCGGGGCGTAGCTGACCTGGCTCTGCTCCCACATCCGATTGAAATCGGGATGCCCCTGCTTCATCTCTTCCAGAAAACGGTCATACCACTCATCCTCGACATATTGACCGTAATAGGACCGGAACATCGACAGGAAGCCGCTGGCGAACTGCTCCCAATTTACCGCCAGCCGTTGAAACTCCCTGCGGGTGAAGAGCAGCCGGATCATGTTCCGCTCCTCGGGCGGAATGCGGTCAAAATCAAGGAACACGTATGCAGCCGCGCGATTCCACCCCACGATGTTGCACATCCGATCCGATATCATGACGGGGCAATATTTTAGCTCAGTGATGATTTTTTGCAGGGACGGACTGATCTGCACCGCTTCTTGTTTGACCGTATAAGGCTCCGCCCCGCTCTCCAGCGCCAGCGAATACAGATATCTGCGCTCATCCGCATTTAGCTGAAGCGCATTGGCGACGCAGTCCAGCACGGACGACGATACCTGGATGTCGCGTCCCTGCTCGAGCCAGGTGTACCAAGTGGTGCTAACACCCGCCAACTGGGCGACCTCTTCCCTGCGCAAGCCTGGTGTTCTCCGTCTAGTCCCGGGCGGAAGTCCGACCGACTCGGGTGAGATTTTGGCACGCTGCCCTTTCAAGAATGCCGACAACGCTTGCAGCCTAACCTGGGAATTCATTGTACAAGCCCCCTTCACTCATTAAGGATAGCAGTATTTATACTAGGATAAACGGTATCTTGTAATAGGATACTACACGTGACATTATAACCTTAAGATTGACAAGTTATAAAGTCTTAAGGAGGCTGTTGATCCATGGAAAGAGTTGTTATCACCGGTATGGGCGTCATATCGCCGCTGGGCCATGATGTTGAGACGTTCTGGTCCCGGCTTGTTCGGGGAGAGTCCGGTATTACACATATAGAAAATTTTTACACATCAAGACAAAAGGTACAAATAGCAGGCGTCGTGAAGGAGTTTGACGCAAACGCGCTGTTTAGCGTTAAGGAAGCCCGGCGGTTGGACCGCTTCTGCCAGTTTGCGCTGGCTGCGGCGGATCAAGCGATAAGCCAGTCGGGCCTTGATCTTGATCAGATCGATCATGAGCGCATGGGGGTCTACGTCGGCTCCGGCATCGGCGGCATCCAAACCCTGATGAATCAGAGCGGCACGCTGTCGTCGCGGGGTCCCGAGCGGGTCAGTCCTACCCTGGTTCCCATGATGATTCCCAATATGGCGGCCGCGCTCATCAGCATTAAATACAAGGCGCTGGGCTCCACGCTGGCACCGGTTACGGCATGTTCGATCGGCAATACGGCGATCGGCGAGGCTTTCTTTAACATCCAAGCCGGCCGGTCCGACATCATCATCGTGGGAGGATCCGAAGCCGCATTGACCGACATCTCGCTAGCCAGCTTCGCGAATGCAACCGCTCTTTCCTCCCGTAACGATGAACCGGGCCGGGCCAGCCGGCCGTTCGATACAGACCGGGATGGATTCGTCATGGCGGAAGGTGCCGGCATCCTCGTTCTGGAATCCCTCTCTCATGCCTTGGGCAGAGGCGCTGAAATTCTGGGCGAGGTCATCGGATACGGCGCCAGCTCGGATGCCTATCATATGGTTGCCACACCGGAGGACGGCAACGGCGCGGCACGGGCGATGAAGCTGGCCCTGACCGAGGCGAACCTCGCTCCAGCCGACGTGGATATCATCAGCGCCCATGCCACAAGCACGGTCATCGGTGACCGTTCGGAGACAGCGGCCATTAAGCAGGTGTTTGGCGAGGAGGCGTATCGCATTCCGGTAACGGCCAACAAGTCGATGACCGGACATATGCTGGGCGCATGCGGCGGCGTGGAGGCCATTGCACTCGTGAAATCTCTGCAAGAAGGCATCATACCGCCGACGATCAATCTGGAGCATCCCGATCCAGCATGCGATTTGGATTATGTACCGAACCAGGCGAGAAACGCCGAGCTCCGGATTGGCATGTCGAATTCCTTTGGCTTCGGCGGACATAATTCGGCGATTGTTATCCAGAAATATGAGCATGAATAACCATGAGTTCCAGACCCCAGTGAAAACTGGGGTCTTTTTCTTGTTGTGATTCTGGAAGAATGGGCTGAATAATGAGACAGAAACACTTTTTAAATTTTTTTTCGCAGAATCAAACTTTTTGCAAGACTCGCACGTCTTGCTTCCGTAAGTCAATTGCAATTGATGGTTACCCGCGCGGGCCCAAAGGAGTGTCATATTTACATGAGTGGCGGCCGGAAGCTTGAGAAGCTTCTTATTCAATGTATAACCGAAAATCAGGACAGCGCCTACCGGCTGGCATACAGCTACGTTAGAAATAAAGAGGATGCCCTCGATATCGTTCAGGACGCGATCCACAAAGCATTTTTATCCATGGAAAAGCTGAAGCAGACGGGTTCAATAAAAAGCTGGTTTTTCCGAATTATTGTAACAACCTCCCTGGATTTCATTAGAAAACAGAAAAAAGTCCGTGTCATGGATGACGAGAACCTGGAGGTTATATTACCCGGCAGCCATGACCACTATCCGAATCTGGATCTGGCCCAATCTTTGGAGGAATTACCCGACAAGTATCGGGTCGTCATCATACTCCGATTTTTTGAAGATATGAAGATTGACGAAATTGCCGAAGTGCTCAACGAGAACGTCAGCACGGTGAAAACGAGATTATACCAAGGACTACAGAGACTGCGGGTGAACTTAAGCGAGGAAGATCAAGAGGAGGCACAACGATAATGCATGACAAGCTGAATAGGATGAAAGAGCAGTACGAGAGCACTCCTATTCCTGACGAACTAAGCTCGATTGTCAACAAGACCATAGCAACCAGAAGAAAAAAAAATAGAGCGCTGCCCTGGCTCGCTAGTAGCGCAGCTGCATGCATGCTACTGTTCGCCGGAGTGAATACCAGCCCTGCCTTTGCCCAGGCCATGTCCGATGTGCCGATTCTGGGCCATATCATCAAGGTGATCACCATCCGTGAATATGCCGAGCAAGACGATAACACGGAAGTGCATATTGAAACACCCGGCATTGCCAACTTAGGAAATACAGAGCTTGAGCAAACCCTGAATAACAAATACCTGGAAGAAAATAAAAAGCTGTATGAGAACTTCAAAGACGAAGTCGCCCTGCTAAATAAAGAAGGCGGCGCCCATCTGAGTCTCGATAGCGGTTATGAAGTGATCACCGACAATGAACAGCTGTTGACACTTTCGCGCTATATTGTCGAATCTGCTGGAAGCTCTGCCGAATCGAGAAAATACGATACGATCGACAAGAAGAACCAGATGGTGATCACACTGCCAAGTCTGTTCAAGGATGATCGTTATATCCAGGTCATCAGTGACAATATCAAGGAGCAGATGCGCCAGCAGATGCAGAATAATCCAGACAACATCTACTGGGTGGAGCAGCCCGGCGTGGAGTCCGATGTACCGGAGGATCTGTTCCAAACGATCACCAAGGACCAAAACTTCTACATCAACCAAAACGACAAACTGGTCATCAGCTTTAATGAATACGATGTTGCACCCGGCTATATGGGCGTCGTGGAATTTACGATCCCAACGGAAGTGATCGCAGACCAGCTCGTCAGCAGCGAATACATCCGATAGATCCGCCGTTCATCACTAGGAATGCAGATCGTTCTTCCGATCCCTGTTGCCTCCAGATTTTCTTTTGAAATTTTATGAGTCAGTGGAAATCCGGGGACAAAGGGGACCGCTTCGCTTCTCCAGAACGATTCTGCCTTCTCCGTTTCAGATCACAAATTGTAGATATCAAACCCTAAACCTGGAGGTAATATATAATGAAAAAAACAATGAAAACAACAACCCCATTAACTAAAACCCTGGCGGCTGCCGGATTAGCGGGCATCCTTATGATCTCCGCTTCGGGTCTGCCATCCGCTCATGTCCATGCCGAAACCAAAGCTGCAGCGAGCACGAATCGGGTGACCGCTCCAACCGTTGCCCCGCAACTAGTAACATCCAAAACACTGCAATCCAAGGAAAAATGGCTGGAAACCAATATTAAGATCCCTGTATTCCAAGGTCTGACTGACACCAAATATCAAGACCAGTTGAATGACATTATCGAATCCCATGCTTCCAAGGATATGGACAAATGGGAGAAAGAAGCGGCGGAAGCGGCTGCAAATGCACAAAAGAATGGCTATACCATGCACCCTTATCAGCTGACCATTAATTATGAGCTCACATCGGATGGTAAAGACGACAGCTTGATTTCCCTTAAGGTCATCACCGAAGGCATCGGAATGAACAATGGTGATCCTCGTGTGGATACGTACAACTTCACGAACGAAGTCGAAGCCCAGCGCGTGACGCTCGAAGACCTGTTCGGTAAAGATTACACATCCATCGTGGATAAAGCTGTCAAAACCGCGATTGCCGCGGATCAGGACCAATACTTCGCGAACGAAGACGGATTTCAAGGCATAGACGCGGAGCAATCCTTCTATGTCGCGGACGGAAAAGCCTATATCGTATTCCAAAAATACAGCATCGCCCCTGGATCCACAGGCACACCGGAATTTGCCATAAAGCTGCCGGGTAAAGGATCAGACAAAAAGCCTGCTGCAGCCGTAGTGAAATCAGGCGCTTATTACAAAGATAGAAACGGCAAGATCATGGTTCAGGTATCCGTGCTGCGCCAGCTGCAATTCAATGTCAAGTGGAACGGCAAGAGCAAAACCACCGAAATCTCCAAAGGAGCTGTCTGGAGCGCGGTGAAGCTGAACAAGGATGCATACACTTTGGGTAAAATGGCCCCACGTTCGCTGGGCTCGGCTCCTGTAATGAAAAAAGGCCACATCTATGTTCCACTTGCTTTCCTGACAGACGTTCTGAACCTGAAGGCAGATCAAAGCAAGCATGGCCAGATTACGGTGACCGCTGCAAAATAATAGATCCACTCCATTCAAAGCCTGTGCCTCCTGCACACCATCTTTCCAAAAGCAGGGACAGCACAGCATGCGGTAAAGAAGAGGCCCTCTCCAACACGGAGACGGTCTCTTCTTATTTTCTGTTAGCTCTGAAGAACGTTTACCTTAACCAGGCCTTCCTTGTCCCTGTTATAACGCAAAATTCCGTCAGCAATACCCCAACGACAATGCTTCTCCAGCCTTGCCGCCCCATTCATCATCCATCAGATACCGGGCATGAATCCCTTCTCCCTCATGTACAAAAGTGAAACGATAATACACTTCTTCATCCTCGCAAATCTCAAAATACAGTGCGTATCGCCCCTTTTGCAGCGGAAGCTCAATAACGGCGTCCGACATGACGGACAACAGCTCCAGCTTCCCGGGATCCAGAACATCAAACGGCACGACCATCCGCCGCTGCGCGTTCGGATCTTCGATGAACGCTTCTTTCAAGGCCAGCTTTACCCAAGCACCGAAAGCATCGTCAGGGATGGGATCAAAAGTGAGATAACCGGGATGAATGACAACGCCCTGCTTGATATTGGTTTCTCCCCATTGGCACAAATCCTCATCAAAGTCCCGTGAGCGGACTTGTATCTGATGGTGCGAGATCGTGAGGTCCACCTCTTGGGTCATTTTTGTATGCTGCATATGTATAGCACCTCGCTTTTTGGATATCTGCATTCTATTTAAGCCGCTCCATATGGATCGTGGCCAGCCTGCGGTCCTTATCCACCTGAACCCGCATGCTGATGCCCAGCTTCTCCTCGAACAATCGGGTGACATTCAGATACTTATCCTCGACGACTCCCGATCCTCCTCGGCCGTTGGAACGCGTCATGCCTGCGGTGATAATCTCTTTCACCATATCCCCATCCGCTTTGGCGTCCGGATCGTATGTAAATATGGGCTCTTTACGGTCATTATAAAAGATCATGTCCTGCCGGTATTCCTTTGCGTTCACATACTCTTTTCGCGTCTCGATATAGTCGCTCTCCAGATGGCCATACTGAACCCGCCCTGCCAAGAACGGATTGTCCTCCAAAGCCTCCACCTCGAACTGCCCGTATGCCAATTGATACAGCATGTTGAGGTCCGACCCTTCCAACCTGTAGTACAACGGACGAAGTTCCCCTTGCTTATCGGTTGCGGCGAAACCGGCCAGCAGCGGCCAAGCATCCACTTGTTCACCATCCACATCAACGGCCAGCTGGTATTTGGTCAGGACCACCTCATTCTGAAAAAGCCCATACGTGCGCGCAATAAAATAGCCGGGTATCAACAGCGTGGCTGCCACCAGTATGATCACTCCCCAGAGGACCCGCCTGCCTTTCATGCTGCCACCCCCCTCGCTAGTTCTTCTTCTGATTATCACGCACAACGACATCTTATGTAAGCATCAAGAGCACTTTCTGGCGTTCCATCAGTAGTCCACCTCTTCAATGTCGGTGCGCAGATTGCGATTGGACGCCCGAAGCAGTTCCGTGAAGGAAGGCGCGATATAATACACAAAGTCAGGATCATGCACGTACATGATGATCTGCCCGGATGTTCCCGGCTCCGCCGGATCGAAATCCAGCATTAGATACAGCGACCCGCCTGCCATCGTGGCAAACGGATACCAAGCCTTGTGAAACAGATACGGTTTAATCTTCGGATCCAGCTGCTGTATTTCCTCCGAACTGTAATACGCATCCAGTGGTTCATCCCGCTCGCAAAAATAAGATTTGACTTCCTTCATCTCTTCCAGGCTCATCAGGTAAAACGGCGGGTATTCTCCATCCCCCTCGTTACCGGGATAGAGCACGTGAAACCCGTATCCGCTACCGTTCTTCTTACTGTAAAACGAACGAAAGTCCTGCGGCAACTTGATCCCGAACTCCGCTTCGAAAAGCTGCAACTGGGCAGGAGCAGCCCCCTCCAATTGTTTATATTCCTCCAGCAGATCCCGAAGATCTTCGGCAACCTTCTCCTCCAACTGCTGCTCCAGCTCGAGCATCAGTCCATCAATGACAGCATTCATACAATAACCTCCGTTTATTACATGTCCACTTACTCCAAGCGGGGTGCTTCCCTTTACTAAAAGTATATAGAACGCTGCAATGAAAACAACATGTCCTGCGGCATGCAAAAAAAGGGACAAAATCCCCCTTGAGATATTGGTTTTGGTTCTTTTATGAAAACACCCCAGGATATTAATGGCTGCTGAAGCGCAGCTATTTCATGGCGGTATCAGTTAATTCGATACAGGGATAAGTGGGATAGAGATAGCCCGCTCTCCTACCGGAGAGTTAACACCATTTTCGCATAAGCAGCTCCATGGGACCTCGCTTCACTCGCTTTCTCCATGCCCAAGAAAAGATGACAGCCATCACAAAGTAACCGCAGCCGTAAGCAACCGCAAAGCCCAGATGGCCATTGTTCAAATACCCGACCGCTTCCAGCAGCCCCAACCCAATGAAGATATGACCGAGATAATGGGAGAGCGAGAGCTGCCCGGTCCATATAAGCCACCCTGTCAGACGGTTCTTCTCAAAACGCTCAACGATATAAAAACAGATCGTAATCACGGCAACAGCCAGACATGCGGCAGAACATACATAGAGCAGCGTGGGCGGCATCGGCTTGGTCGTAAACAGATAACTCGCCGAATCGGCATCAAGCCACGGGGACGTCCAGTGAATGAGGAAATACGATAACAGCTCAAATATAACCGCCCCGGACAATGAATAAATCATGAGCTTCCGTCTGTGGTTGCCGCCCCACCAGCCCTTTCTTCCAAGCCACATGCCGATGAGGAAAAAGCTGCTCCATGGAAAAAGAGGATGATATCCGTTGAACATCAAATTGAGTATGAATCCTTCCCCGGTCCAAAAGTCGGCATATCGATGAAAACCGGAGTCCCAGCCCTTGCTGTAGTCCAGCAGGATCAACATGGATGACGATACGATCAGAACGAGTCCAGTCAGGATTAGGAGCGTTCTGTCCGATACCGTTATGAGTACCGCGGCCAGAAGCAAAAATACCGCATAATAGTGCAATATATCGGCGCTCCATCCGGTCAGCAGCAGAACTGTCCCGGCAATAAACAGAAATACGGCTCTCCTCACCAATGTCTTCCGATTCTCTCGAATCATGTGTTGGTCCCGGGATAACCTGGCTTTCGCAGTCATTAAGGACACTCCGATGCCGGCCAGCACCACGAACAATGCAGAAGCTCTTCCTTCAAACAGACCGGCGATGGTGTGCAGCCAAATTGCTCCATGATCCCCCACCTCCATGGCAAGTTTATAATTGACAATAATCATGCCAAAGATAGCCCAGGCGCGAGCATAATCGAGTGCGGTTAAACGCGTTGACTTAGAGCTCATTTCCCGCCAGCTCCTGACATCACCTGGTTGACCACTTGCGTCCAGATCACCTCATAGTCGTACTCAAGACCGTAACTCATGAAGTTATCCATGCTGTCAATGATCATCGTTAGCATCTGTGCCTGAACTCCCATATTGCCCTCTGGCAAAGCTCCAATGGAAACTCCATGCTGCAGCAGCTCCGTAAAGCCGGAAGTGAACCCTTCCAGAATGCCGATTAGCTGCCGTGCATATTTAGGATTGCGATAACCCAAGGCCTGATACTGATTCATAATTCGAGTGTAGTGCTCATCTTCCTGTTGCTTATGAATCATGTTCAATCCGTCAGAGGTAAGTCTCGCGCCGAAATTCTCCACCGTATAATTCTCCAGTTGAAAATAAACATGAAAGCCGATGCTGCGGCAAATCTCTTCAAAAAGCTTGTCAATAAGAGCTTCCTTCGAAGAAAAGTGATAATAAAGCGCAGGCTTGGACACATCCAGTTCCTTGGCGATCATCGCCATGCTCGTTTTCTCAAAACCTTGTTCCGCAAACAAGCGATAGCTTGTATCTAAAATAACCTCGTACGTTGATGGATTACTCATCTTGATCTGAACAGCTCCTCGAAATTTTACTTACCGGTCGGTAAGTGAATGATAATACAGGATGATCTTATTTGCAACATGATTCTCTTCGCAAACACAAGAATGCCGCACAGCGGATATGAAAATCCACCGATGCGGCATTCCGGTTACATTAATATGCTAAATGACATCGACAAACTCCAGCTTCCCAAAACGCGAAGGAATATGGTAGTTCACTTCACCGGTCGGGCTCCATGCCTGATACTCCCGGTTTCCTTGGGTGTCCTCATCAATGCGGTAAAAATTCACACCCCAGCTTCGTCCCGCTTGCGGAGCGTTCTTGAAGTTCGCAGCCGGAATGCGAATTTCATAAATCAAATTTCCCTTACCGTCATGTTCTACCGAGGTTTGAAGACCGGTAAGATCCCAATGAATATCGCTGCTTGTGATCGACTTCCCTCCATCATTACGGATCAGGGCGTCGAATATCACATTGTTCGGACTAACCTCAAGCTCGATATATTCCGTTCCCGTTCCTGCTTCGTCGATAAACAGTTCCACGACATCCTGTTCATACAGCGGATCATCCCGATGCTGATACTCCGATACGATATGAGAATCTTGGCAAACAAACCGTACATAGAAGCATTCGGAGCTCCAGCAGGCGCGAACCTCGGTCGCTTCTTTCGTAGCAAGCCCGGTCACGGTATCACTTAAGGCCACTGCTTCATAACGGTCCCAATCGACGCTCCCCTGATGCTCTCCCTGCTGCTTGTATATAACGGGCTTGCATGGGTAAATTGCCGTATAATGCATGATCATCCCTCCGAAAAAATTCAATGGTTAATCTATCCTCTATGATAAGACATACAGATTCGGTTCGCTATTCCGTGGTAAGAATAAAGAACATACGGGAAATCCCATCTTTTGCTCTATGTCCCCATAGTGAAAATAAGCGCATGCTGTGCTACAATAATAAAATTGCAAACTCTAGGGAGGGTTATGGATTCGCCATGCTCATAATTGGTATCGCCGGCGGCACCGGATCGGGCAAAACGACGGTTGCCCGCTCTGTCATTGACCGTCTTGGTTCAGATAAAGTGACTTTCATTTCGCAGGATAACTATTACAAGGATCATAAGGAACTCAGTTTCGAGGAACGCGAAGCGATTAACTATGATCATCCGTTCGCATTTGACAACGAGCTGCTCGTCGAACATCTCGGCATTTTGAAAAGCGGACAACCCGCATTCGCACCAGTGTATGATTTTACTGCCCATGCCCGCTTCACGGATCAGACCCTCGAACTGAAGCCGAACAACATCGTCATCATTGAAGGCCTTCACGTGCTGTCCGATGAGAATCTGCGCAAGCTGCTTCACATTAAAGTGTTTGTGGATACCGATCCTGATGTACGCCTGCTTCGCCGGGTCGTACGCGATATCGAAGACCGCGGCCGGACCATCCAGTCGATTCACAATCAGTATCTGACAACCGTCAAGCCGATGCATGAGGCGTTCATTGAACCCTCCAAGAAATACGCCGACCTGATCATTCCCGAAGGCGGAGAGAATGAAGTCGGCATTCGCCTGCTCTCCATCTTAACCGAGAAATATTTGACCGGCGACCGCACGCTGTCGGGGGAATAGAACAAGCCTGCGAATCAGCTATTTGTCAGTTTGGCAGCATAGAAAAAAGTGGCTGTCCCAAAAGTAAGTTTGTTCACTCGGTAAGACAGCTTGATTGGTGAAAAAGCAGGGGAATAAAAGAATGGTGGTGGCAGGGAGGTGATACCGGGGCCCACCCATTGATTATTTTTGTTAAAATGCGCCATATAACACGCCTCGATAAAGTTTTTTTAGTAACAAATAAAATTT
>NZ_JBMOSM010000008.1:110472-142321 GCF_049316025.1 Paenibacillus sp. NPDC058898
TGGGTCAAAAGCGCGGGCAATAAACTATGGGGGGGCCCCTGCGGTCCACCCGCCCCACCACCATTTCTGTATTTTGGTCAATTGCCGCCTTCTAGCTCGCTTCGATAATGTTGCTTTCGTACCTATAAATTTTTAAGAATAGGCCATTACCTCTCCGCAGGGGATAATTCCAGCTTATCGTCAGGCGTTTTCCTTGTTTTGTACCCCTGTAAGGTAGCTAGAACTACGCCGCAAATAATTAGAACAGATCCTCCCGCTTGCGTTAAGGAAACCGGGGTGCCGAGCGTGATATAACCTAAAACCATGGCGACAAACGGCTGCAAATTCAGAAACAGGGAGGCTTTAGCAGCCCCCACCTTGCGGATCTGTGCATTCCAGATGATCGCGCATAAGCCTTGAATAAGCAGCGCTGATCCGATTAAGAGAACCCACCACCAGAAGCCAGGCTCCACCTGCACATGAGGCTCGCTCCAGACCGCTACCGGGTATACGGTAATACACCCCAGCACTGTGGTGTACACGGTTGCGACAAACGAGTCCATACGTTCGGTCAGTTTTTTCATTAGGATAATAGATCCCGATAATGCCAACATACAGATAAACATGATCCAGATGCCTTCAGTGATGTCAATGCCTAAGCTTTCGCCATGTCCAACAACGAAGAAGACGCCGGCAAGGGCAACAATCGAGCCTGCGGTCATACGTATCGTAAACGGTTCCCTCAAAAATAAGCGGGCAAACAGCGCTGTGAAAATCGGAGCTAACGATAAGATGAGCGAAGCTGTCGTTGCGTCCGTTGTCCGAAGTCCCGTAAAGAAAGAAACTTGGTGCAGCAGCATCCCGATAAGAGCGAATGGTACCAAATAAACGGAGTCACGGAACGTAATCTTCGTCAAGCGATGGGTTGCAATCAAATATATAAGCAGGAATACCGATGAAACCATAAGTCGGTATGCCGACAGGTGCAAGGCGGGAAATGCTTGCAGTAGCAGCGAGCCTAATACGAAATTGCTCCCGTAAAGTGTTGCACAAAACAAGAGAAGCAAATAAGATCGCAAACAGATGCGCCTTCTTTCAAAGAAATACGGATAATGGGGCAGATTTAAATGCGTTTAACTGCGATAAGCTCGATTTCAATCCCAGCATCTCTTGGTAGTCTGGACACTTCTACGGTTGTTCTGGCAGGGTGATGATCAATGAAATATTGGCTGTACGCTTCATTCATCTGTTGAAATTGCTCTAAATCCGTCATGAAAACGGATGTTTTTACAACGTCTTCCAAAGAAAATCCAGCCTTCGCTAAGACGGCCCGCAGGTTCTTTAATATTTGATGGGTTTGGTCCACGATGCCTTCTTTGAGATTTCCTTCAGCATCAATCGGAAGCATGCCCGACGTATAGATGGCATCTCCAAAAGCGATGGCTTGCGAATAAGGACCGATAGCTGCAGGTGCTTTCGTTGTTGTTATTGCGGTGTGGCTCATTGTATTAAGTTCCTCTCCGTCTTTTGTAAATTCGGTGAATAAAGAGCCCGAGGCGACAATGCCGCGGGCCTCTAAATTAGGCAAGCGATAAAACTAAAACCCGCTCTTGCAGTGGCATATTTACTTCGCTGGCCCGTACGTTTCATCCAAGAAACCGCAGATGGCTTGAAAAGCCTGAAGCCTGTTTTTCTCCAGCAAAACCATATGCGTTCCTTCTCCGATTTCGACCCAGCGGCGATAGGCAGCTCCTGTCAGGGAAGTGAAGAAATTCTGAGCCAATTCAAGGGGCACATCGATATCCCACTCCGCATGGACAAGAAGGACGGGAACAGTGATTTCTTTTGGCTCATAGAAAGCTTTACCTGCCGTCCAGTATTCGCGAATATCCAGGATAGGGCCATTGGTCGCCCGAATATGCTCAGGATGATCGGTTAGGCTCCCCGGGTCGGAAGCAAGAGTTGCTTTGACCCATTGTTCAAACCAGCCATCCGGAATCAAATCGCCGCGCTTATGTTCTGGCGCGGCGCTTAGCCAGCGTTCCTTCGTGCCGCCGGCAGCAACAAGGCGATACGAACCAAGCGGACCGCCGGTATCGATAGGAACCGGTTTAGAGCTCAACCATTGTGGGGCAACAAGCGAAAGCTTGTTTACTTTATCGTTGTTTTGACTGGTATAAGCTCCCGCAACCGTTCCTCCCCAAGACATTCCCAAAACATTGACTTTCGTTAAATTTCGGCGTTTCAAAACGTAGTCCACTGCTGTACCAAAATCTCGAACTCCCGTTTCCGTACGGACCAACGGAGGATTAAGGTCGGCAGGCTGCTCCATCTCAGGCGGCCTTGTCGAGCCGCCGTAGCCGCGAACGTCCACAGCGTAAACATCATAGCCATGGCTGGCAAGGTAGTCTAGGAAAGAGAAACCGTCTAGCTCCACGTCATACAGACTGCCTATTGGATAGGTAGCGCCATGAACCATCACGATTGTTTTTTCGTTAGAGAAGGTATTCATGGAAGCTGGCCGTTTATTTCGTACATAAAGCTCAATCCCGGGTGTATCGCTCGCGATACGAAGGTCTTCGGTCAAGATGGTTACATCGTTAAGAAAATCATGGTTTGTCATAAGCTCAGCACCTTTCGTATTGTGTTTGCGTCAGGTCGTATTAAATAAAGTCCCACTTGTAGCCGTCGCCGTTTCGAGTCACGTATCCCGCCGCGCTTTCCGGAAAATGCGTGCTGAAATAAATGACCGGGCGATCCGCGATGTATTCCAGTACCTGAAGCCGTGAAATACGGGCTTGATCGGTAAATTCGCAGTACATGGAATTCCAGTCCGGATTAAAAACCTGGAACGGATGGTGCATCACATCGGCGCCAAACAAAGCTTCTTCTCCGTCAGATTTGAGACTGATGGACATTTGGCCGATACTGTGGCCGGGTGTCGGAATGAATTTGAAAATTTCAAGAAAATGCCCGCCCTCAGGGCCGATGGTTTGCGTTAAGCCAGCTTCGACAACGGGCAATACGCTTTCTTCGTAAACGTTAAAGTTTACTTCGTTTGCTTTGTTGTGGCTGGCCTCGCTGGAGTAATATTCTTGCTCCGCGAGGGGAAATACGTATTTGGCATTTGGGAAAGTCGGCACCCATTTTCCGTCCACAAGCTTCGTATTCCAACCAACATGGTCCACGTGAAGATGCGTCAGCAGAACGTAGTCCACTTCCTCCGGCGTAACCCCCGCCTCCTTCAGCCGCTCGAGATAAGGGAGCTGGAGATTGGCAAGGTCCGGATTAAGAGGCAGATTTTTATCGTTCCCTGTAGCTGTATCGATTAGGATCGTATGGTTCGTGGTTTTCACCACCCATGTTCCAATGCTAACGATAAGCTGAGAATTGCCATCGATCAGGCCAGACAGAAGAGAGTCCCGATTCTCCTCCAGGAACATGCGGTCCCACGATCCCGGAAAATACACTTCTGGCGGAATACCGCCAAGCATCATTTCCGTGACACGCGTAACGGTAACATCACCTACTTGATAGACTTTGGGAATTTCGGTAGTCATTCTTTTATGCCCCTTTCGTCCTTCTGACACGTTTCTATGAATTCGAGTAACAAGGAACGGTTTTCTGTTGCAATCATGTGATTAGTATCTTGTTACCTTCAAAAGTTTCGCTGTAAATGAAAATTATTCTGTTGAGTGAACGATGTGCAGATACCCGGGTGAAATTCGATCGTCAACCTTGATTAAATCTTAGTCCAATAATAGCGCCAAATCAACGTTTTTACACCGTAATTCCGCCCTAGTAAAAGAGCTTGATATTGCTCATATTTACACCTATTATAAAATAGTAAATTTCGCTGTCAGCGAAATAATTTCGAAATTTAGGAGACTGGCACATGAATTCGATCGGAGAAGCAATTCGAAGTACACGAAAAAAACAGAAATTAACGCTTAAGAAGGTAGCCCAAGCAGCCTCCATATCCTTGTCTTTTCTCAGTGAAATTGAACGCGATAAGGCGAATCCGTCCATCAGCGTTCTGAAGCGCATAGCGAATGCATTAAACGTGAATTTTACGGATTTGTTTGGTGAGGAGAATCGAAGCATTGTCGTTAGAAAAAATGAGCGTAAACCTTTGGTGCATTCCGAAGGCTCCCGCATTACCTGGTACGCGCTCAGCCAAGGAAGCAGCAACAAAATGGGGCCGATATGGGGAGTGCTGGAGGAAGGAGCAGCTTACGGCGACGTCAGCGTCGGCCATAGTGATGGCGAGGAATTTCTATTTGTTCACTCCGGGCGTTTGGAGTTTGTACTGGGCAATGAACGTTATAGGCTCGAAGAAGGGGACAGCATCTATTATGATGCCAGAATCCCCCATAGTTATAAGAATATCTGGGAAGGCGAAACGTTGCTAATAGCAGTTTCTACTCCGCCTACTTTTTGACGGAACGGAATCAAATCCGTACGAGCCCAATAGTGGGAATCGTCCAGGGGCATATAGGAATATTGCAAATCTAAAAGAGGTTCCAGAGTTGATTGTTTAATACAGGATATTTGCGGATGAGGTACAGAAATGGCGGTGCAGGGATGACCTCCCTGGCACCGCCATTCTTTTATTCCCCCTGCTTTTTCACCTATCAAGCTGTTATCGAGTGAGCAAACTTACTTATGGGACAGCCCCCTTTTGGTGTTATCCGTGTCATTTGCGCTAGTATTTTCACGCTCGTATTGCTTGAGTTTTTCCGCTTCCGCATTTGTTGGGTTCTCTGCGTTCTTGTTTCCGGAATGTTGCGTTATCCGCGATTCCTGCGTTATCCGCGCTTACTGCGATTCCTGCAATTCCTGCGTTTTCCGCGTTCCCTGCACTTCCTGCACTTCCTGCTCTTCCTGCACTTCCTGCTCTTCCTGCACTTTCAGCATTTCCACCGTTTCCTGACTCACCGGTGCTCTCAAAGCATTCAGCTCCCGGCAGTTCAACCATCAAATATGCGGATCGTAATCCGCAACTACGAGCACATCCATATGCCTTGCGCTTCTTAGCAGGCCCCGGATCATTCTCCTCTGAGCGCACAGCTTCCATCCGGCCATCTGCGGCTGGCCGATAATGAATTGGGTTGCCTTAACCTCGTCTGCTGCTGCGACCAATTGAGAAGAAAAGGCGCATGCTGGCCCCCTTTTTACCGGCAGCATCATGAAGGTTCCCCCAAGTCGCTCCGTTAATGTCTGAATCGCCGTCAGGCGCTGCTCGTCGTCATGGGACAGACTGTGATGACGTTCCAGAGGAAACGCCACATACCAGTTCGCCTTCAGCCGATGAGCGATCCGGAAGCCGCGTCGAATGAGCCGCTCCGCTTGCGGGCCCCTGCCAACCATGACATAGATAACCTCCTCGCGCCTCCACGGCCCCCGAAGCGAGCCGCTGCGCTGCCAGGATTCCAGTCTCTCGTCCACATCATCGGCAATTTCCCTTAAGGCAAGCTCTCTTAGGGCAATAAGGTTTCCCGTCTTGAAAAAATGGCTGAGTGCCTGATGCACCTTCTCCTTCGCATAAATGTTCCCGTCCTTCATCCGCTGCTGCAGAGACTCCGGCGTCACATCGACGAGTTGGACCTCATCGGCCGATTGCAGAATATGATCCGGTATCGTCTCGCGGACGCGGACGCCTGTAATCTGCTCGACAGCATCATTCAAGCTCTCCAGATGCTGCACGTTCACGGTCGTAATGACGGAAATGCCGGCCGACAGAATGTCCAGCACATCTTTATACCGTTTCTTGTACTTGCTCCCAGGCACGTTCGTATGCGCCAGCTCATCCACGAGGACCACGTCCGGTCTGCGGCGAATGATCTCATCGGTATCCATCTCCTCAAGGAGCGATCCCCGGTAGTCCACCCTTTTTCGCGGAAGAACCTCCAGATCAGCTACCTGTGCCCGCGTATCCTTCCGGCCGTGCGTCTCCAGCAATCCAGCCAGAACCGTCAATCCCTTCTTCAGCAGATCGTTGCCTTCGCGCAGCATCGCATACGTCTTGCCCACACCCGGGGCAGCCCCGATATAGACTTTAAACCGCCCCCGCTTGACCTGCTCCATCTTCCGGTCCAGCTCTTGTTCATTCAAGCGATGGAACGATTCGGAAGGGAGCCGCTGCGGATGGAGCCGAGCCGGGATGATCCGCTCCCCGTCATGTGCCGCCCGATCTGCCACCATAAAAATATCCATCCCACGCGTCTTCTTCAGCAGATCCTGAAGGATCGAGCCCTGCCACAGCTCTTGCATGCGCGTCTGCTTCGAATGGCCAAGAACAATGCGTGTAACATGGTGCTCCACCGCATACTGAACAAGCACGTCAGCCAGCTTCCTCCGGGAACGGAGGGGAAGTTCCTCCAGCTTGGCACCGATCCGCACTGCGAGCTTAACCATGGAACGCTTAAAGGCAGCCTGTTCTTTGGTAAGCTCCAATCCCGGTTTCACAAACGTGACGGCCAACAGCTCGCCGTTTAATCGCTTCGCGATCTGCTGCCCGCGTCGCATATAGATAGACCCGTTCCAATGGTACTGGGTGGACACCAGTATTCGCTCAAGGGCTCCCGATGGACCGACGAGCCCATGTTCCTTGCGGTACCGCTCCAGCGAATGGCTCACTCCTTCAGCAACAAGACGGAGCGTCAACTCCCGGAGCACGGCCAGATTGCCCTGCTTCCATACGCTGCCGCCTCCAAGCAGGCCATCCTGTGCCCGTTCCAGCATCGTTTCGGGTGTTACGTCAATGAGCACCACCTCATCGGCGCTCTCCAGCGTATCGGCCGGTACCGTATGGCTGGCTTTAATGCCTGTCAGCTTGGAGGCAATGCCCTGCACGTCCTCCAGCTCATACACGTTGACCGTCGTGATGACGCTGATCCCCCGACTTAACAGGAATCGGATGTCATCCAGCCGCGTGGCATGCCGCGCTCCCTTCCGGTTCCGATGGGCAAGCCCATCAACAAGCACCACCTCCGGGTTGCGCTGCACCAGCAGATCCAGATCAAGATCCTTCTTCTCTACGCCGTCCTCCACCCAATGAATGCTGGGCACCCGCTCCAAATTCCGGACCTGCTCCACCGTTTCCGGACGCTGCATCGTGGATACGGCACATATGACGACATCGATGCCTTGCAGCCTCAGAGTTTGTCCTTCGCGAAGCATATGATAGGTTTTTCCCGAACCGCTCACAGCCCCGATATATACCTTGAGTCTCCCATGGTGGAGCTTCGCAATCGACCTTAAGATTTCCTCCGGCGATTTTCTCCGAAATGGGTCCATGATCAATCAAGAAGCTCGGCAAGAGCCAGATTTAGCTTCAATACATTGACACGCGGTTCACCAAACACGCCCAAGTCCCGTCCCTCCGTATGTTCCTTTACCAGCTGATCAAGCTCTGCCTCCGCAATTCCGGTCAGCTTGCTGATCCGCGGAATCTGAATATCCGCTGCCTGAGGCGATATGTGAGGATCCAATCCGGAGCCGGAATTCGTTACCAGATCCATCGGCACCTTGCTCACCGGAACGTCCGGATTGTTCTCCTTCCATGCTTCAATCGAAGCCTTCGTTCGTTCGATCAAATCCGGATTGGAAGGTGCGTAGTTATTGCTGCCTGAGCCGGCTCCGTTGTATTCAATGCTGGAAACCCTGCCGTGAAAATATTGAGGTTCCGTAAAGTTCTGGCCGATCAATTCCGAGCCAACCACCTTTCCGCCGGAATCCGTGACCAAGCTGCCGCCGGCTTGCTTCGGCATGAGCAGCTGCGCAGCTCCTGTCGTAACCAGCGGATAGAGAACTCCACATAACACGATAAATACAAGACTCGTTCTTACGGCAATGCCCAGGGAGACACGGGCGGAACCCGCCTTAGTATGAGGCGCCGGTGATGATTGCTGCAATGGATTATTCATAATTCCTCAATCCTTCCCTTGATATCTTCCACGTAAAGCAATCTTCGAGTTATCTCGATATGCCCGCTACGATGATCATATCTAAATCCACAGATGGACGATCATGTCGATCAGCTTAATCCCGATAAAGGGTACGATCACGCCACCTAAGCCATAGATCAGCACATTGCGCTGAAGCAGCTTCGACGAACTCATTGGCTTATAGGCTACGCCCTTCATCGCAAGCGGTATCAGCAGTGGGATAATGACGGCATTAAAGATCAGCGCAGACAGAATCGCCGACATGGGAGAACCCAGTCCCATGACGTTGAGAACATTCATGCTTGGTATGGCGGCTGCAAACATCGCCGGTATGATGGCAAAATATTTGGCGACATCGTTCGCAACGCTGAACGTGGTCAGCGCGCCCCTCGTCATTAGCAGCTGCTTGCCGATGGCAACCACCTCGATAATCTTCGATGGATCTGAATCCAGATCCACCATATTAGCCGCTTCCTTGGCTGCGGTGGTACCGCTGTTCATCGCCAGCCCCACATCGGCCTGGGCCAGCGCCGGGGCGTCGTTCGTACCGTCACCGGTCATCGCTACTAACTTCCCTTCGGCTTGTTCTCGGCGGATGACGGCAATCTTATCCTCGGGCTTGCTCTCGGCGATATAATCATCGACACCTGCTTCACGGGCAATCGTCGCCGCGGTGAGCGGATTGTCGCCCGTGCACATAATCGTCTTGATGCCCATCCGGCGCAGCTGCTCAAACCGTTCCTTCATGCCCGGCTTCACGGTATCCTTAAGGTAGATCAGACCATAGATGCGGTTATCCACGGCGATAGCGAGCGGAGTTCCGCCCTCTGTCGCGATGGCGTCACTGTTTGGCGTCAAATCCGAAGGGATGGAACCTCCTTGCGACTGCACCCACGCCTTGACGGCATCCACCGCACCCTTGCGGACTTTCCGTCCATCCTGCAGATCCATGCCGCTCATCCGGGTCTCAGCCTTAAATTCGATGAATTCCGCCCCAGCCGCCATGCTTTCATCCACTTCGAGTCCTTCCTTCTTCAGCAGCTCCAATACCGAGCGTCCTTCCGGCGTCTCGTCTTGCAGCGAGCTCACGGCTGCCCACTGGGAAACCGAGGCAAGCGATTCACCGTCGACGGGAATCAACTGGCTGGCCATCCGGTTACCAAACGTAATCGTACCCGTCTTATCCAGAATCATTGTATTGATGTCACCGGCTGCCTCCACCGCCTTGCCCGACATCGCCAGCACATTGAACTGCGTCACCCGGTCCATGCCGGCAATCCCGATCGCCGACAGCAACCCCCCGATCGTGGTCGGGATGAGACACACCAGCAGCGAGATCAGCACCGGAACGGACAGCTCGATGCCAAGATACTTCGCAATCGGTGCGAGCGTAACGACAACGATCAGGAAAATCAGCGTTAAGACGATCAACAACGTGTTCAGAGCAATTTCATTCGGCGTCTTCTGGCGGGCGGCTCCTTCAACAAGCGAAATCATTCGGTCGATAAACGATTCCCCCGGATCGCTCGTAATCCGGATTTTGATCGTATCGCTGACAACCCGGGTACCCCCGGTAACCGAACTGAAATCGCCGCCGGCTTCTTTAATGACGGGCGCGGACTCGCCGGTAATCGCCGATTCGTCAACGGACGCAAGGCCCGCAATGACCTCCCCGTCCCCGGGAATCATCTCGCCCTGCGTAACGATCACGATATCTCCTTTGCGAAGATCCGTGGATGGTACGGATTGTACCCCTCCGTTCTCCATCACTTTATGAGCCGTCATTTCCTGCTTGGATTGCTTAAGGGAGTCGGCCTGCGCCTTGCCGCGTCCTTCGGCAAGAGCCTCTGCGAAGTTAGCGAACAGCAGCGTCAACAGCAAAATCACAAACACCGTCAGATTAAATCCGATACTGCCCTCTGTCCCGAAATAGGACGGAAATAACGTCATCAGCAAAACAACCAGGGTGCCGGCCTCCACCACAAACATGACCGGATTTCTCATCATCAGGACGGGGTTCAGCTTCGTGAAGCTCTCCTTGAGCGCCTGACGAACCATCTCTTTGGACATCACTTTTTTTCTCGTATTATTCATGGTAATAGGCCACCTTTTCTATTAACGGATCGTCAGATGCTCAGCAATCGGACCAAGCACAAGTACAGGCAGGAAGGTCAATGCACCGATAATCAGAACCACTGCAATGAGAATGCCGGCAAACAGCTTATTATCTGTCCGGAACGTCCCAAGCGTCTCGGGAACCCATTGCTTCCGCATCAGCGAGCCGCCCACCGCCAACAGGGCAATCATCGAAATGTAACGGCCGAAGAGCATGACCAGTCCTGTTGTAATGTTCCAGAACGGCGTGTTATCTGACAGACCCTCAAATCCGGAACCGTTATTGGCAGCGGAAGACGTGTATTCGTACAATACTTGCGAGATGCCATGAAAGCCCGCATTGGTAATGCCTGCCTGCCCTGCATCCGTCATCAGCGCAAGGGCGGTCGGAGCTAGGATGATAAATGGATGCACCAGGATAACAATCGCAATCAGCTTCATCTCCCGCGCCTCGATTTTTCTGCCTAGAAATTCGGGGGTTCGACCAACCATAAGACCGGCCAGGAACACCGCCAATATCGCGTACATGAGCATATTCATCAGCCCAACGCCCTTTCCGCCAAAAACAGAGTTCAGCATCATCAGGGACAGCGGCGTAATCCCTCCAAGCGGCGTGAGTGTATCATGCATGTTGTTGACCGACCCGGTTGTGGCCGCGGTCGTCACCGTCGTGAACAGAGAAGATTGAGCAACCCCGAACCGGACCTCCTTGCCCTCCATGCTGCCTTGCGAGGCATCGATGCCCAAGCGGTTCAGCGAGGGATTGCCATTGGTTTCAGCGGCATAGTTCAGCGACAGGAAAGCGATAAACAAGGTCATCATCACCGAGAAAATAATCCAGCCCTGTTTGCGGCTCTTGGCGAATAAACCGAACGTATACGGAAGTGCCGCCCCGAGACTCCACATGGACAGGATTTCGATGACATTGGTCAGCGGGGACGGGTTCTCGAACGGATGTGCCGAGTTCACTCCCATAAACCCGCCGCCGTTGGTGCCCAGATGCTTGATCGATTCAAGCGCAGCTACTGGCCCTACGGCTATTTGCTGCTCGCTACCTTCCAGTGTCGTGACGCTGAGTGTAGGCTGCAAGGTCTGCGGCACCTGCTGCGCAACCAGTATCATTGCAATGATGAACGCAGCCGGGATGAACACCCGGGTGTGAGCTTTGACGAAGTCCTCAAAAAAATTACCGACGGTTGAGCCCTTGCTAGTCACCGCCCGGATAAAAGCAATCGCCACGCAGAGCCCGGTTGCCGCAGATGTGAACATCATCATCGTAATGACAGCCATCTGGGCCATATAGGATAACCCCGACTCCCCGCTGTAATGCTGAAGATTCGTATTGGTCATAAAGCTGATGATCGTAGAGAACGACAAGGTCGATTCCATATTATCGATGCCATTCGGGTTGAAGGGCAGTACTCTCTGCAACCGCAGAATCAAATACCCAGCCGCGACCAGCACGATATTCGTCATCACAAAGCTGATGGCATAACCTTTCCACGTCATTCCCTTGCGTTCTTTCAAGCCAATCAGTGCGAAGATCGGTTTCTCCGCCCAGGAGAACCATCTGTCCGTTCCATTGCCTTCATTGCGAAACACCTGATATAGATAAGTTCCAAGCGGCTTTACCAGCAGCACCAGAACGAGTATAACGATGGCAATTTGTAAAATGCCCATGGCGAATGCCTTCCTCCTTCAGCTGTCTCCCTAGAATTTTTCAGGGTGAATCAGCGCATAAATCAAGTACAGAAAAATAAAGAGCGTGCATACCAAAATGATCATCATGGTTAATCCGCCTCCGGTTCAGAAACCACGCGCCCACACCAAGACATGAACAGCATGAACAGTCCGTAGGTTCCTCCCAATATGAGCACCATATATAAATCCTGCATGAATATAACCTCCTAAAACCTCGTTGTGATATCAGCCAAGACCTTAGCTGACAATGGACAAAATCAGGAAGGATACCTGGTGATGGTTCGTATGAAGCACCACATCGGCACCCAGCCCTTTGTATATCAATCGCGGATTGCTGGAATGGGTAATCACATAAATCGACTCTGTGGTCCAGGTCCGGCAAATCCGTAAATAGCGGCAGCATAGATTCAAGCTGCTCTCGAACAGAAACACCTTGCTGACGGGAAACTCGGGAATGATCCAGGTTTGCTCGTCCCTTGTATCGATTAGTATCATGTTGGTGCAGCCCAGCTCATGCAGCCTCTCCTGTTCAACCCGGTTGTTGGCTATGGCCACAAACGAAATGCGCTTAAAGATCAGCTGGCGGATAAATTCTTCCCCGGCCTTGTTCGGTGCGGATACCAGGATAAACTCCTGCGATTTCTCCATCTTTTATTCTCCTCCTAAGTTCGGAAAGAGAAGACAACAACAAAGAAGCCTGTGGAAAGAGAAGAACTCTTCCCGCAGGCTCCTTAATAGGACACGGTGAAATACACCGTGGCCCAAGTCCACGACAATCGTTGCCTCTCTCGATACGCTTACGAGGTTAGCTGACGGATTCGGGCGTGAGAGTCGCCCTACCCATAGACCGTTATCTTGTCCATGGGATTCACCCCTGAGAGATAGATTCATCTCCCGACTGGTTCCCCCGTTCCTTTTCCATTCAAGGACTCAGCGAAAATTGAAAACGAGTAGCATGTTATTCTATTAGCCATTGACTAAACATCCAGGTCCGGCAAAACAACACAGCATCAGGTTCGAGCGGTGAGAGTCGCATCATCCTGCAATTTCAGCGAAGGCCCATGGCGCCTTCGCCCGAGATTCGATCCATAAAAGAGCCCAACTGAGCTCTCACACTGTCTGTAGGCCTTCATGGAACGGCTGCCCGTTTGCCTGTCGCTGATGTCCGTCAATTCATAGTTCGTATCATACGTCTGGCCCTGCAGGAAGTAAATGTGAGCAAAAACACATGTGGCGTTATGTCGAACAGGAACTGACCAGTATTGCTTCATTATCTCCCGAATACTACTCCATACTATGTATTTCTCTTGTTTTCTTGTATTTATCGCAATCTATCGAGATACCGAGATTTTGCCATGATAATCGATGACACGACTGAATGTACACGTTTTCTTATACAGTTTTCATCGATTTTCGGAATATATCCGTCCCATATGATCATTTACTTTTAGTTTCCTCCGGCGTATGATTCATCCATCTATTCGAAACATTCGTTATACGCTGAGCTCCCGACAGATGGGGAGACGGGGGAACCAAAATCGCCAATGGAGCTTCTATTGGTGAATGGGGTGAATCCGCAGTGCCTAGATGGTCAGGCACTGCGGTAGGGTGCTCTCAAGCCCGAATCCGTCAGCTAACCTCGTAGGCGCGTTTTGAGAGAGAACACCACCCGAGCCTTAAGCGGAAGCGGCCACTGGAACAGGGCCTCTAACGACAAATAGGCCTGGAGAGCGGGGGATCTCTGCTCACCAGGCCTATTTGCCGCGCATATAACATTCCTATAAAGGAGCGTAGATCATGACGAAATTCATCGAGGCTGCACTGACATCCGTTATCGAAACCGAAGTTCCCACATTAAGTGTAGAGCCCATCCACCATATGGAGATATTTCGTTTCGACCAGGGCTCGGCTGAACGCTTTATCCCCTGGAGCAAACGAGATTGGAACTGCGGTTTGTTCAAAATCAGCTGCAAAGACGCGGCCGGTTATGCCGAATATGCGCTGCCAAGCAACAGGGAATTCACGGATCTAGTCCGCTGGGCAGCCGTCTTTACGAGGCTGAAAGGCATGTCCGTGACCGAGGCCGTTCGCTATGCCCAGAAGCAGCACCAGTGGGGATCCGCCCGGATGCAGCTCGCCGTATCGGCGCTCGCCGATCTGGAGACCAATCGGCAACAGCACATCACTCGTAAGCGGTTAGGCAGCTTGCCGCTGGAGCGTTCCTTCCTGATGGACTGCTCGGAGGCGTATTATTTCTTCTAGGACAGTAGCTAGAGAGCTACCGTCCTCGCTTCGCTTTCAATTGATTGTTTTCCCCCGCTCACTTGAACATATTTTTGAGCACCATCATCAGGTTGGCTGGCTTCTCCGCCAGCCGCCGCGTAAAATACGGGTACCACATCGTTCCGTAGGGCATATAACACCGAATGCGGTAGCCGTCCTGTGCAAGCGCTGCCTGATCGTTCATCCGCAGCCCGTACAGCATCTGAAACTCAAATTCCTGTTTGTCTATGTGACTCTGCTCGGCAAACACCTTCACCCAGTCGATGATGTTGTCATCATGCGAAGCAATCGCAACGTAGGCACCCTGATCAAAATGCATTTTGATCAATTTCTTATAGTTGTCAATGACCTCCCGCTTCTGCTGAAAAGCGATGGTTCCCGGCTCTTTGTACGCCCCCTTCACGAGCCGCAGATTAACACCGGCATTGATTAAATTCTTGACGTCCTCCTCCGTTCGGAACAAGTAGGCCTGCATCACGGTCCCCACATTGGTCAGCCCCTCCTTATGGAGCCGCAGCGTCATGTCTATCGTCGCCTGGGTATACGGCGAATCCTCCATATCCAGACGAACGAAGTTGCGGTGCTCTTTCGCCTTTTTCGCCACCAGCTTGATATTCTCGTAAGCCTTCTCGGGGTCCAGTGCCATGCCCATCTGCGTCGGCTTCAGCGAAACGTTCGATTTCACTCCCCGCTTGGCAATCCCTTCTACAAGCTTCAAATACTCCTCCCGGTACCCGGCCGCTTCGTCCAGCGTCGTGATACCCTCCCCCAAATGATCGAGCGTGACGAGAATGCCCTTCTCATTCAGCCTCTCAATTTCATCCAGCGCCTCGTCCAAGGTATCGCCGGCTATGAATCTGCCCGCCAGTTTTCGGCCGTACTTGATCGACAACCACTTCACGAATTTATTACCGGACACCGTTAGGATCACTTTACGGTAAAGTTCGGTTCCGTCCATGCGAGCTCCCCCTTTGCAAAAGGCAAACCAAAATGCACTCTATCTTAACTCATATGCAAAAATCATGACGGCATGCAGAAAGACATACATATCTAACATCGAGCTTTTCACCAAGAGATTCTAAACACCCCACCATGACGCATTCAGCAGCTGGACCATAAACCTAAAGCTCCGAATCATATCATGTTAAGGAGGGGCCTTCCATGCGAGTACCTTTTCGGAATGAACCATTTCTGGACTTCAAGAACGAGTTGAACAACAAGTTATACGATGCTGCGCTATCCGCGGTCGAAGCCGAACTCGGCAAGACGTACCCTCTGGTTATCGGCGGTGCCCAAATCCATACGGAGCGTACCCTAAAGTCGGTCAATCCGTCCCGTAAACGTCAGGTCATCGGCATTGTATCCCAAGCCGATACCGAACTTGCGGAACAAGCCATTCAGACAGCCGCACGGACTTTTGAGACGTGGAAACACACCGCGCCGAGCGAACGGGCACGATATTTGTACAAGGCTGCAGCAATCATGCGGCGACGCAAGTTTGAATTCTCCGCACTGATGACGCTGGAAGCTGGAAAAACGCGTGCCGAAGCGGATGCGGATACGGCCGAAGCGATCGATTTCATGGAATTCTATGCACGCGAAATGCAGCGCCTGAGCGCGCCCCAGCCGCTAACGGTTCATGAGGAGGAAGAAAATCATCTCTATTACATTCCACTCGGCGTCGGCATCGTCATTCCGCCGTGGAACTTTCCACTCGCGATTATGGCAGGCATGACCACGGCGGCCATCGTCTCGGGCAACACCGTTGTGCTGAAACCGGCGAGCACCACGCCGGTCATTGCCGCCAAATTCGTGGAGCTACTGGAAGAAGTCAGCCTGCCTCCGGGCGTTGTTAACTTCCTGCCGGGACCGGGCCAGGAAGTGGGCGACTATCTGGTGGATCATCCGCTGACCAGGTTCATCAGCTTTACGGGATCCCGCGACGTCGGACTGCGGATTCAGGAACGCGCGGCTAAGACACAGCCCGGACAACAATGGATCAAACGCGTCATCGCCGAAATGGGCGGAAAAGACGCCATTATCGTAGACAGTGAGGCCGATCTGGACCTCGCGGCAGACGCGATCACCGCCTCCGCATTCGGTTTCTCCGGCCAGAAATGCTCCGCCTGCTCCAGGACCATCGTGCATGAGGACGTCTATGATACCGTGCTGCAGAAGGTTATCGACCGCTCCAAGAAGCTGGTTATCGGCAGTCCGTTACACGCCGCGGTGCAGGTAGGGCCTGTCATCGACGATAAGGCCTACCGTAAAATTCTGGACTATATCGAAATCGGAAAAGGCGAAGGCACGCTGGTACTCGGCGGATTTCCGGGCGATCCGGAGGGGTATTTCATCCAGCCGACGATCTTCGCGGACGTGGCCAGCACCGCCCGTATTTCCCAAGAGGAGATCTTCGGCCCGGTGGTGGCCTTCACGAAGGCCGCCTCCTTCGACGAAGCGATCCAATTCGCCAACAACACCGACTACGGGCTGACCGGCGCGGTGATCTCGAACAACCGCGCCCACCTGGAGCAGGCGCGGCGTGATTTCCATGTTGGCAACCTGTATTTGAACCGGAAATGCACCGGTGCCTTAGTGGGCACCCACCCATTCGGCGGCTTCAATATGTCCGGGACCGATTCCAAAGCCGGCGGGCGCGATTACCTGCTCCTGTTCACACAGGCGAAGGCGGTGTCAGAGCGATTCTGATTACGGCATGCAAAAAACCTCTCCATGACGATGGAGAGGTTTTTTATGTGCCGCTGCTTATTTTACAGGCTCTACGCCTTAACCTTGCCCTTAATCTCCCGGACCACCTTGCCCTCGAATGATTGATTCATCCAGTACGCAAGATGAATGCCTTCCTCACCGAAGGTGCATTCCGTAGTTGAGTAGAATGGCGTCTCTGTCAGCCGGATGGTCAGCTTCAACGTCCGGTCATCCTTCCAGGTCATGGAGGCAGCATATTCGTTATCCGCCGTCATCATTAGCTTCGTGGTTCCCGACTTCCACTCGTTACGACCACAGACAACCAAATTGATGCCGTGTTCCCCCTCAAGCTCCATGACCGCGCCATCTTCTTCAAATCGAACGGAGAATGAACGCAGCTTCTCCTCATTCTCCTCGAGATCATAGACGATCCCGGAGACGTCCTTCTCAATTGGGGATACCGCCTCTTCGATTGGCGGATCCAGCTTAAGCTCTTGCAGCATTCTAGTAAGAGAAGCCTCCGCTCCGGTGTCGACCGGCAGCGCATCAGATCCCATCGCTGGCTGCAGATGCTCCCATATCTCATTCAGCACGGCCTGCATGTCTCCAAGGCCGGAGGTAATCGCAATCACCGCATCCTGTTCCGGGAACACGACGCAGAATTGTCCAAAGGCACCGTCGCCGCGGTAGGCACCGTGGCGGCACATCCAGAATTGATATCCGTACCCTTCAGTCCAATCCGAAGAGGAATCCGCAGGTCCGTTGGATATCTGCTTGGAGGTTGCCTCTTCAATCCACGCTTCCGGGATCAGACGCTGGCCTTCCCATACCCCCTTCTGAAGATAGAGCTGACCGAATTTGGCAATGTCCTCAGTCTTCAGCTTAAGTCCCCATCCGCCGGTGTTGATCCCCTGCGGACAGCTTTCCCATGTTGCACCATAAATGCCGAGTGGCTCAAACAGACGGGGCTGCAAATAATCCAGCAGCGTGATGCCCGTGACCTTCTGCAGAATGGCCGAGAGCATGTAAGTCGCTGCGCTGTTATATACAAAGTGGGTCCCGGGTTCATGCTCAACCGCTTGTTTAAGAAAATCGGCCACCCAAATATCGGACTGCATGGCAGGCTCCTGGTCGTGCCCCGTTCCCATAATCAACAAATCGCGAATCGTCATCGCGGACAGATTCGGCGAGGGATCTTCAGGAGCGTATTCCGGAAAGAAGCCGATCACCCGATCCTCCAGCGTAATCCGGCCTTCCTGGACCAAAAGTCCAATCGCGGTAGAGGTAAAGCTCTTGCTTAGCGAGAACAGTATATGCGGTTTGTCCGCATCATACGGCTTCCACCAGCTTTCCGCTACGACATGTCCATGCCGTACCAGCATGAAGCTGTGGAGTTCCAGCTCCTTTTCCTGAATCGATCGGATAAAGCGTTCGATAGACTGCGATGAGATTCCTTGATTTTCGGGGGTGCTTCTTGGCAATAATTGAACCATTTTCATGTTCATCTTCCTTTCGCCTCTCCCTGTATCCATAAGATAAATTCATTATGGCCCTTCCATTATACACCAGGTAATGGTACCGCTTCATCATAACGTATAGCACGAAAACCTCGTCGCTTACTAATCTCATTTAAGTCCTCCCGTGCAAGAAAAGAAGCCTCCTGATCGCGTCCGCGCGCCAGCTCTTCCCCATCCACTTGAGCATTGCCGCACCGCACCATTTCCTTCGAATATAGGGCTGGATGGGACAGGAAGAAGTACTGGTCTTCCGTCAGGCCGCCAAGCACCCTTTCAAACGACTCGACCCCGTCCGGAACGCCGCCCGGGAAAAAGTTATAGTAATCGCGATGGTTGATTAGCCCCTTCGCTTCAATCCAGCGGTCCAGCTCTTCTTGCAGCCCGGGTATGAAGCGCTCCGGCAGCATATGAGAATCGACATAAGAAATATTGAAGCCTGCTGTGGTCAGTTTATTAAGCTGCGCTTCGCACTCTACAAGGATCTCCTGCAGCGAAGGCGGATGATCCTGAAACAGGATCGGGTCCTGATAGAAATATCCGGCCCGATCGACAAGCGAAGGAACCTGTTCCTTCGCGGCAACAGGTCCCCAACGTACGTTATCCCATTCCGCATTCAGCGTCATATGGAAACCGAAGCAGATGTCCTTGCGATGCGCCAACAGCTGTGCGGCCTCGGTAAGATAAGGGCCGGGCGCCATGATGGACACATTTTTGATGAACCCGGCCTCTACCGTCCGGGTAATCGCTAAATTGGCGGAACGGCTGGAAGCATAATCGTCGGCTCTCGTAATGATTCCCCTCATTTTACCGCACCTGCCGCAATCCCCTTGATGATGTATTTCTGAGCGAAAATATAGAAAATGACAACCGGGATGATCGTCAGCGTCAGACCGGCCATCGCCTGGTTCCACACAATCGTGAACTCCCCGAAGAAATAGAAGGTCGAGAGTGGAATCGTCCGCAGCCCTTTATCCGACAGCGTCAGCGATGGGAGCAGGTAGTCGTTCCACAACGCAATGACGTTCAGAATCGCGATGGTCACACTGATGTTCTTCAGCAGTGGGAACACGATTCTCCAGAACACGCCCAGCTTGGAGCAGCCATCTAGCGTTGCCGCCTCCTCCAGCGCAACCGGCACGGATTTGATGAACCCGTGGTACAGGAAAACCGCCATACTGGACGTAAAGCCGACGTTCATATAGATCAAGCCCTCATGGGTATTGAGCATTGGAATGTGCAGATTGCTGCGAATCCAGTCCATCACCTGCATCAGCGGCATCATGAGCGTCTGAAATGGAATCAGCATGGTCGCTACAAACGTGAAGAAAATGATTTTACTCAGCTTATTATCCGTCCGCACCAGCATCCATGCCGTCATGGAGGCGAGCACAATGACAATGATCACCGAGATGACGGTGACATACAGCGAGTTACCCAGAGCGGTGAAGAAATTCATCTTCTCCATCGCCAATTTATAATACTCAAAGCTGAAGGAAGAAGGCAGCGCGAGCGCATTCTCGTATAGCTCCGCACGATCCTTGAACGAGTTAATCAGCATGATGAAGACCGGAGACAAGAAGACCAGTGCAACGAGGAACAGCAGGATGTCAAGCAGCCATTTCCCTGATTTCTTCATTACATCTGCACCTCTCTTCTCTTCGTGATGATAACTTGCGTCAGCGTAAGTCCGGCAACAATCAGGAAGAAGATGATCGCTTTCGCCTGACCTAAACCATAATTACCGTAAGCAAAAATCTCGTTGAAAATATTCATCGCAAACATCTCCGTCGCATTGCTCGGTCCGCCCTTGGTCAACGACAGGTTCACGTCATAGATTTTGAACGCCCCGGACAGTGTCAGGAACAGACAGATCGTGAACGAAGGCATTAACAGCGGGAACACAATGCTCTTCAGTCGCTGCCACATGTTGGCGCCATCGACCTTGGCCGCCTCCATCAGCTCATCCGGAATCCCCTGGATGCCCGCGATGTAGATGATCATCGTATAACCCGCCAGCTGCCAGGTGAATACGGCGACGATGGCGTACAGTGCAAACTGCGGATGCAGCAGCCAGTTAAAGAACACGCTGTCCAACCCGGTTTTCTCACCCAGGAAGCTGAAGGCATCCGTAAAAATAAACTGCCAGATGTAACCCAGAATCAGGCCGCCGATCAGGTTCGGCATGAAAAACATCGTCCGTGCCGCATTTCTCGAGCGGAGCTTTGTCGTCACCAGCAGCGCAAAGCCCAATCCCAGAACGTTGACGCATACCAGCGCGAGCAGCGTGAATTGAACCGTATGCCAAGCCGATGTCAGGAATCGGTCGTCCTGGAACAGCTGAACGTAATTGTCGAACCCTACGAATACTTTAGGATTCGCCGGAATGCCGTCCCAATTAACGAAGGAGTACACAATCCCGATAATGAACGGGATGATGACCACGGTCGTGAAAATAAACAGAAGCGGCACCGTAAACAGGGCAAACCAGGCTTTATCCTTTCTTTTGCTCATAATCCATACCTTCTTTCCGTTCCGGATGATTCCCGCAAGGCGGCATCAAACCTTGAAGTCGTGTTAGAAAAAACAAAAGCCTAACGCTCATCATCAGAACGTCTGAGGCTAGGCTTTCGTTTTCATGGAATTGTAATATCAGATGATGGTCGCCCGCCTCGATTATTTCGATGCTTTCGCCCACACTTCATCCAGCTTCTGCAGGAACTGTTCTCCTGTCATGCTCGGATTCATGAAGTACTCCTGCGTAGCCGGAGCCAGGTCATTGGTGATGATTCCCGATGGGAAGTAGTTCAACGCCCAAGTGATCGTCTCACCCTTCGTTGTTGCTTCGTGCACCGCTTGAGACAAAGGATCCAGATCGCCTGCTTCAATATTCGTTAAAGCCGGGATGAATTTGAAATCGTCCACAATAGCTTTCTTGCCGCTGTCGCTAGTAAAGAGCCAGTTCAGGAAAGCGTTCGCAGCTTTGACTTCCTCAGCATCCGCCTGATTGTTTACGACCCAGTAGCTGGCCACGCCGACGGCGATTTTGTCATTGCCGGCGAGCGGGAATGGCATCATGCCGACTTTGGAGCCGAAATCACCGAAGTCCGCAAGCATGGAATAACTCCAGTTGCCTTGATGCACCATAGCCGTTTTTTCCGTTGCAAAGTCACCCATCTGGCTATCATATTTCACTTCCAGCGGATTCTTGGAATTCGCCTTGATCACGTCCATGAATTTTGCCCACTCTTGGAACTCCTTCGTATCCGCCATCTTCACTTCGCCTTTGTTCAGTTGCTCGATAAAGGCCAGCGGATCGGATTGTAGAGCAAACGGCGTGTTGATGATGTGTCCGATTAAGAAGTAAGCCTCCTGGGACAAACTCAAACCGTTCTTGCCGTCGGCTTTAAGCTGCTCCAGCGTCTTGGTGAAGGAATCCAGATCTTTCATGTTAGCCGGATCTACCATATCCTTGTTATACACAAGACCGAAACCTTCTACGCCGTATGGAACGCCAACGGTTTTATCTTCGACCTTCAATTCCATATCAGGCGCAATGTTCTTAACATACTCTTCACCGCTCAAATCGGAGAAATAGGATTTCAGCTTCTCGGACTCGGGCCCTGGAGCTACGCTGAATATAGTCGGTCCCTGGTTGCTGCTGAGCTTCGCTACCAACTGCTGCGAATAAGCGTCACCCGCGGCACCCCATACCTCAACCTCATTGCCGGTTTCTTCTTTATAGGTTTTAACCAAAGCTTCAAGAGGTTCTGTAATTTCAACTTTCGATTGGAAGAGCGTAATTTTCTTCAGCTTATCTCCCCCGGATGCTGCCCCAGAATCTTTGTCAGATGTACCACCACAGGCTGCAAGTGTCGCAACCAAAGCCGTTGCCGTTAGTATGCTTAATACCTTTTTTACTTTTTTCAAGTGACACGCCTCCCCCTTAAGGACTCTATAAAGTAAAACGTTTACAAACCCATCATAGGGCGGTTTACCTAGAATGTCAATAAAAATTGTACGCGTTTTCATAAAAATATCAAGTAAAATCCTTGATATTTTACTAGTTCTACTCATAAAGTTTATCTCACCGTTTTTCTCCACTGAATGGTGGCATTCAGCTTAAAAGGCTCCCTGCCCGTTGTGCCCTTGATCATCTCGAGCAGCTCCTTCGCCGCCAAATAACCGCTTTCATAACGCGGGATTGCAATCGTGGTCAAACCGGCCATCGCCGCCGCATCCGAATTATCGAATCCGGTGATCGAGATATCCTCCGGGACCCGTATTCCGTTCTCTTCCAAAGCTTTGATCGCGCCGAGAGCCATATTGTCATTCGCACAGACCAGCACTTCCGGCAAGGCGTTGCTCAGGATCAGAATTTTGGCCGCCTGATATCCGCTTTCCTCGCTGTAATCGCCATGAAAGTAATTGCGGCGGTCAAACACGATGCCATTCTTCGCAAGCGTATCCATAAATCCGGCGAACCGCTCCTTGTGATCCAGGGTAAACTCCAAGCCGCCAATGTATCCAAAATTCGTAAACTGTTTATCCACCAAGGCCTGGACCATTTCACACATCACGGGGTAGTTGTCCACGATCACGCTTTTGGTGTTGGCGTACTCATTATCAATAATCCGATCCATGAGAACGACAGGGAACTGCGGCGTGGCTACCGAGACTAAATATTCGTCCGTCATGTTCCGATCGAGGCTTATGGTACCGCTTGCAAATTTACTGCGCATAAAATTGGTGCTGGATTTATTCGTACAGATGATAAGATCGTATCCATTCTCCGTAAGGCAATGGCTGATCCCCTTGATGATCTTTAAATAATAATCGCGATCAAAGTCGCTGAAGACAAATATAATCGTGTTGCTTTTATCGGATTTGGTTGACTTATGTGGAAAATAGCCGTGCTCCGAGCATAATCTCAGCACCCGCTCCCTCGTCTCCCGCCCCACGTTCTTACGCCCGTTCAGCACGTTGGACACTGTAGACACCGAGACATCCGCGAGCTTTGCAATTTCCTTCAAACCACTCATGAATCCTATCCCCTCTCCAAAGGCGTTAGTAAATTTAATATAACATGGATTTATTTTTAATAAAATTTACTTATTTTGTTTGGACGAGGTTTTCCTAGGAACATCATCCTTGTTATTGCTTCTCATGATACCTGTTCAGACGAGAAAACCTTTGTTCGCCATAGCAAAAAACAGGCCACACGAATTCATTCGCTGTGACCTGCTACATCCGAATTTATTAGATTTCTTGCCCTTTATACGGTACCGCACCGTTCCCTGATCGCAAATGGATCTTTTGTTTTGTCTACTCGTCTAGGCCGATTCACCAGATAAATGCCAAGCCCGATACACACTGTGCCGGCCAAGGTATACCAATGCAACTGCTCGCCTAATATAAGCCATCCGGATAATACACCGAACACGGGAATAAGGAACAGATACACGTTGGCTTTATTGGGATCGCTATTGCGCAGCACATAATACCAGGTGACGAACTGGGCAATCGAGCTCATCAGAATCATCCAGCCCAAAACAAAGAGTTCCTTAACGATCTGAGACGAATCCCATACAAAATGCGGCTGTTCCAGCAGCGGACTTGCGATGAGCAGAAGGATGCCTCCGATCAGCATCTGATAGGCAGCCATGACCCAAGCGTCAAACTCCTTGCCCCAATGGGAACTTAGCAGCGTCGCCATGCCCCAAGCAATCCCTGCGCCCAGCGCAAACCAAAATCCGCTCTGCATCTGCATCTCCAAGCCTTGCGTAATGAACACGCCGATAAAACCGATGATCACGCCCGCCCACTGAAGAAGACGGTACCTTATACCGAAGATCAGGAAGCTGAACACGATGAACCAGATTGGGTTGCTGGAGGACAGAACCGAGGAGCTGCCAGAGGATATCGTCTGCATGCTCAGGTAGATGCCACTCATCACGAGTGCCGATTGAAACAGCCCGATCGTTGCCAGCTTCAGCCAGGCAGCGCCGCTCTTGGGATGGGGCCGTCTTACAATGAAGGGCAGCATCAGAAGTCCCGCTCCCACAAACCGGATCGCCAGCAGTACGAATGGGGAACCGAAGGAGAGCGCAATTTTGCCGATCGGGAAGTTAAGTCCAGCGACCAGCATCGTAAATATCGTCAGAAACAGCATACGCGGTTTGCTCATGCCATGAATTCCCCTCTCCTTAACCAAGTGTATCCTCAGTTTATTCCGACCTTCATATCATGTAAAATAATTAAATAAGATTCGAGCCATCACTATGAATGATGGATATAAGGAGGCTCCTAAGGTGGAGAGTGGGGATCTGAAAATATTCCAGGCTGTTGCCCGTGAAGGAAATATAACCAAGGCTGCCGCCAGCCTAGGTTACGTGCAATCGAACGTGACCGCTAGAATCCGGCAGCTTGAATCCGAGCTGAACACGCCTCTGTTCTATCGGCTCAGCCGCGGCGTTGCCTTAACTTCGGCCGGCTGTAATCTGCTCAAATATGCCGATCAGATTACGCGTTTGCTTGACGAAGCCGTGAAATCGACGCAATTCTCGGAAGAACCGTCGGGTCCGCTGCGGATCGGCTCATCGGAAACCACAGCCGCGGTACATCTACCCGGTATCATGCTGGATTATCATAGACGGTATCCTGACGTGAAATTGTCATTAATTACAGGCCATAGAGCTGACTTGATTCGAGCCCTGAACGAGTATGAACTGGACGGGGCGTTTATCAGCGGGCCTCTGGATTACCCGGACTTTGACGAAATCCGGGCCTTTGACGAGGAGCTTGTCCTCATCTCGGAACCGACGGAGGCTGTGCTTCACGATTTGCTCACCAAACCGCTGCTGTTCTTTGGCAAGGGCTGCTACCATCGTGAACGGTTGGAGCAATGGCTTCATGAAGAGAACGTGGGACCCATGAATATTATGGAGTTTGGTACGTTGGAAGCCATCATGGGCGGTGTGGCCGCCGGGCTGGGTATCTCGCTGCTAACGCAGTCTTCCGTTAAGGACTGGGTGGATGCCGGGAGATTGCAGGCTTTCCAAATCCCCGAGCGTTATCGCAGCTCCAAGGTCCATTTTGTATTCCGGCGCGACCTGTTTCGCACCAGCGCCTTTAATCATTTTATTGAGCCGTTTAAGAAGACCGAATAAATACTTCGACCGGAACGGGAACAAAGAAACCGTGGCCCTAAGGGTCACGGTTTCTTGATGAGAAAGGAACACTTATCTCGGTATTTGGTCTGCCGAAGGCTGCAGAAAACCCGACACCTCAGGAGCCAGCACTTCCGGCGCCATCACGACGGCAGAATGGTCCTGACCAGGCAGCATCCGGTGCTCGCACTGAGGGAGCAAGTCAACCAATGCGCTAGCGGCCCCATGGAATATGGACCCGCTGTTCTCGCCCGTCATCACCATGACCGGGACATCGACATCCCAGCGATCCGTTGGCAGCGGTTGACCGGATTGCGTGCTCCCCATAATCATGCCGTCATAGGCCAATGTATGCGCCATGCCCTCCATGACTTGCCAAGAAGGATCTGCCTTCATGAATTCGATATATTCCGCGGGGATCCCCAGCGCTGCTGTCATGAAATATTCTACGGCTTCGCTGCGTCGATTCTCGGCCATCAGTGCATTCAAATGCTGCACGTATTCTGTCGGTACGGGTTCGCGGCTATCGTCAATGATAAACGGCGGCTCATATAGAAACAGTTTTCTAACTTTGCTGCTTCCGAGTCTGCCCGCCGCATCCAGAGCCAGAACAGCGCCCGAAGAACTTCCGAATACATACGCGCTCCCGCCCGCCTCCTGAATAAGGGCATCGATATCTTCGACCTCACGTTCAACGGCATACGGAGCCGTATCCGCGCTACTGCCCCGTCCCCGCCGGTCATGATTGTAGACGGTGAATTGTTCAGACAGAAACTCCCCAAGACGCGTTGTATCGTTGTGATCCGAAGCTGCAGCAGCTACAAGAATAATAGCTGGACCGGTCCCTTTCTTTTCATAAAAAATTCGGGTACCGTCATTCGACATTGCATAACTCATGGTCATCTCTCCTTTTATTATCCTGTTATGTACAAGCTAATTTCATTCTCAAACCGTTCCAGCGTATCCGTGTATCCTTCTACCATTCCCATGCCTTCCGCAGCTTCCAGTTCCTCTGCACTCGCAAAATGGGTAATGATGCATAGCCTGGTCCCTTCCCCGGCCTCTTCAAACGTAACCGAAGTCAACATGTCGCTGCCTGCTACGGGGTTCCAGTTCGGATCCGTGAATGTGTCCGTATATACGAGCCTTGATAACTCCGTCACTTCGGAGTAGGTCGCCTTGCAAAAGGCTTCTTCCCCTTCTCCTGCCTTATCAGGAGCCAGCCTGTAGCGCCATACGCCACCCGGTCTGACATCCATCTCATATACCGTGGCATTCCAGTTCCTCGGCCCCCACCAGCGTTCAATGTGTTCCGGCTTAGTCCATCCCTGCCAGGACAGCTTCAGAGGGATGGTTACGATACGTTCCACGGTTAGCTTCCGCTGCTCCCGGTCTTTCTTGACAATGGTCGTCCTGCCCATGTGACTTCCTCCTCTTTGTGAAACCGGCTCTGCAACACAGAGCCCTGTCTTCCTGTGGTTCTAGTAAAAAAGTTGGATTAACTCTCCTCTCCGTTAAAGTCGCTCATATAGTCCTCGAACTTGTCGAGTCGCTCTTCCCACAATCGACTGAACGAATCGAACCAGACGTCCAGCTCCTGAAACGGCTGGGCTTCAAGACTATAAATGCGCTGCTGTGCGTTCTTACGGACTTTCACCAGCCCGGCCTCGCTCAGTATCCGCAGATGGCGGGATACTTGGGGCTGGCCGATTCCCAGAATCTCTACGATGTCGCTGACCGATCTCGACCCTTGCTTTAAAAGTTCAATGATGTTGAAGCGGTTCGGCTCCGAGATCGTGAACAGGGTTAATTGCATAGCTGAAGTATTCATGGTTTTAATATACATCAATTCGTATATACATGTCAACGTATATAATGATCTATTTTTTGATTCTTTTGACGTGATAAATGTGACATCACCTCAATTCCTTCCGCTCGCAAGCTGTATGATCATCTTGATGCCAACGAGCAAAGATAATGAACCATTGCTGTCAACCCTATCTCCTGTCCCAGCACTCGAACAACATCAAAAAAAGAGACCCCCTCATAGGGGCCTCTTGATGCATATCTCTTATATCATGACGATTCAAAACTATAAAGCTTTCAGACATCCTTATGGCTGAATGGACACTTGATGCAGCTGCATGATGCCGTTCGGATGCCGCCAGAAGCCCTCGACCTTGCTGCTGACACCGTTTAAATACTCCTGATGATGGATATACAGCATCGGCGCTAACTCAACCAGCTTCTCTTGCGCCTGTTTATAGATAAGCTTGCGTTGTTCAGGATCGTTCTCTTTACGCCCGGCATCCAGCAGTTTATCCAGTTCCGGATCCTTCGTGAAGGTACGGTTACCCGGCTCCCCTACATTCTTGGAATGGAATAACTCATACATGCCATAGTCGGCATCAGCCGTTACCGTGGACCAGCCGAGGATAAACATATCATGCTTGCCTTCTGCGGTTTGTGCCAGGTATGCGCCCCATTCGACCACTTCGATTTTGACTTCAACATTCAATTCCTTCAGCTTGGATTGTACGTACTCGGCGACCTTAATCCGTTCCGGATTATCATTGGTCCAGATGGTCGTTGAGAAGCCACCCTCGTATCCGGCCTCCTTCAACAGCTCCTTAGCTTTGTCGATGTTATGTTCGATCGGCTTAACGGTAGCATCATAGCCGTTCACGTCCGGTGCCAGCGGACCAACAGCAGGAATTCCGGTGCCTTCGTAGATGCCCGAGATGATTTCATCCTTATTGATGGCCATCGACAAGGCCTGCCGTACTCGCACATCGTTAAACGGCTTTTTGTCGTTGTTAAACCCGATATAAGACAAGCTCAGCGAAGCCTGACGGTTCAGAGACATGCCGTCTGTGCTCTCAATGCGGCTGATGCTGCTCGGCGACACCGGATCGATAATATGCGCATAGCCGGTTTCCAGCTCCGCGATCCGCGTTCCCTCTTCGCTTACGACCTTGAACGTTACCCGTTCAACCTTCGCTTTATCCCCCCAATAATCGGCATTCGCAACCAGCTTCACTTCCTGTCCGGGGTTCCAGCTCTCTAATTTGAACACGCCCGTGCCTACAGGGTTCTGTGCCAGATATGCGCCTCCCTTCTCGCCTGCCTTCACCTTTTCGTAATCCAGCTTGATGGCTTCGGCACTAATCATGCCCACCGCAGAATGGGCCAGATGGGCAAGCAGCGGCGAGAAAGCATACTCGGTCACAAGCTGCACCGTGTATTCGTCAACGACTTTAACCTCTTTAATCATGCCAACAAGCGACGCGCGTGGAGAAGCAACCTCCGGATCCTGCATACGATCAATGTTGGCTTTGACCACCTCTGCATTGAATGGAGAGCCGTCCGTAAACTTCACGCCTTGTCTCAGCTTGAACTCCCAGGTCAATTCATCGATCGCTTTCCAGCTCTCGGCGAGCCCCGGCTGAATATTCAGATCCTTATCATGAATCACCAATGTGTCATAAATATGCGTTGTCATTACGCTCGTTTGCTGGTCCGTCGACATATGAGGGTCCATGGATGGCGGATCAGAAAGCCAGGCAATCACAAGCTCATTTGCACCGGTATCGTCCGTTCCTTTGGGAGGATCCTTGGCCCCCGGCTCCGGAGCTGGCGTATTACTGCCGTTTGGCGGCGTTTCAGGGTTACTGCTCTTGCTTGGACTGCCGCACGCCGAGACTATTACGGTAAGCATGACCAGGATGCAGACAAGCCACTTTAATCTTCTATTACCTGTCATGTGAAACAAACTCCCCCTTCTCAATCAAAATAGGAAAATATTTTATACACAGTTAACATATATTTTACTATTTGATATTTATACCAGTAGAAGCCAGATTTACCTCATGTTTCTACGACACCAATGCTGACATCCAAACTTGGAGAAAGGATGATTTCACGTGCCTAACATGACCGCTGATGCCAGAACACATGAATCGCTACCTAGTGGTACCCGTCTCGTTCAATGGAAATCTTTCTACCACCGTCTGAAGAAGAACAAAGCGGCCTTATTCGGGGGGTATTTTCTCCTGCTGATGATTCTTGTCGCAATTTTCGGCCCCCTGCTCACCCAGTATGATCCGACCAAAGTGGATTATTCTACGAAACTGCTGAAGCCGTCCGCTGACCATTGGTTTGGTACGGACCACAACGGGCGAGATATTTTCACCAGGATTATCCACGGCATGCGTCTTACGCTCTCGGTCGGTTTTATCTCGGTCATCATCGGGGCAGCCTTTGGTGTCGTACTCGGAATCATATCCGGTTATTACGGAGGTAAATGGGATGCACTCATTATGAGAATGACCGATGTCATGCTGGCGTTTCCCGGCATTTTGCTGGCATTGGCGGTTGTCAGCGTTCTTGGAAAAAATCTGTTCAACGTGATTATCGCCGTCAGCATCTTCTCGATCCCCACCTTTGCCAGAGTCGTGCGCGGCTCGACGCTGGCCGTCCGCAAGCTCGAATATATTGATGCCATGCGTTCGCTGGGCGCGAGCGATGGACGAATCATCTTCGGGCATATTTTGCCGAATATCACATCCCCTATCATCGTGCAGGCTACGCTGCGGATCGCTGTTGCTATCCTGACCGCCAGCGGCTTGTCCTTCCTCGGTCTTGGCGCACAGCCGCCGACGCCGGAGTGGGGAGCCATGCTGAATGATGGGCGCAACTATATTATGGATCACCCCCATGTTGCCCTGTTCCCCGGCTTGTCGATCGTGTTCGTTGTTATCGCATTTAATCTGCTGGGTGACGGCTTGCGGGATGTCCTTGACCCGAAAATGAAAAAATAATGAAGGGAGCTGCCGGGCCATGCTCATCTATTCCATTCGAAGGCTAATTCAGACGATACCTGTTGTCATTGGCGTTACCATTGTCGTCTTCCTGCTGATGCACCTCATTCCGGGAGATGCGGCGCAGGTCATTATCGGGGAAGGGGCGCCCAAGGAGCAGGTGGAGAAGATCCGTGAGAACCTGGGATTAAACGATCCGCTGCCGCTTCAGTATTGGAATTACGTCAGTGGTTTACTGCAGGGAGATTTGGGAGATTCGATCCGCAGCAGCCGCCCCATCGCCGATGAAATATTCAAAAGCCGATTCTGGATCACCGTCGAGCTTGCCATATACTCTACGATCCTGGCTGTATTTCTCGGCATTCTGGCCGGCATCATCTCCGCCGTCAAAAAAGGCTCGCCCGCCGATATCGGCGTCATGTTCGTTGCCCTGTTCGGACTATCGATGCCGAATTTCTGGCTTGGGCTCATGCTGATCCAATATTTTGCCGTGGATCTAGGCTGGTTCCGTCCCTCCGGCTGGGGCACGTGGTCGCAAACCGTCCTTCCCGTGATCACGCTCGGGACAGGCGGCGCCGCGATCATTGCCAGAATGACCCGTTCCAGCATGCTAGAGGTCATCGGCCAGGATTACATCCGAACCGCTCAAGCCAAAGGCGTCCGAGAGCGTGTCATCATCTACCGGCATGCCCTGAAAAATGCCATGATTCCCGTTATTACCGTCATCGGCCTGGAGTTTGGAGGTCTGCTGGGCGGGGCAGTGCTGACCGAGTCCGTATTCGCCGTGAACGGCATGGGACGATACGTCATCGACTCGATCCGGGCAAGAGATTTCCCGGTCGTACAGGCAACCGTGCTTGTGCTCTCGATCATGTTCGTGCTGGTGAACCTGCTTGTGGACATCTCCTACCGATACTTCAACAAGCGCATTGATTTCGATTGATTGGTGGGTTTTAGCTGTGGGATTAGTGTGGGATTAGTGTGGTCAATGTGAACTCTACATTGTGTGGCAAGCGTGTGGATTAGTATGATCTACAGTTTGGTTCAAGTGGACACACGATCCGCTATTTACCGAAGATCGAGCTATTTGGGAGTCCGTGCGGACACACGATCCGCTATTCACCGAAAATCGAGCTATTTGGGAGCCAATCCGGACACACGATCCGTTAATGTACCCAAAATCACGAATTTAGCCAACTATTTCTCGCAATAGCGGATCTCATGTCCTCGTACTTCCACTAACATGCAGAAAATAAAGTAATAGCGGAACTACAGTCCTCAAATATCGCTAATCCAGACGAATCTAGCTGATTTTGAGTCCATGTGGACATACGATCTACTATTTGCTTCAAATCATTCCTTTTTAAAGTCCACGCGGACACAGATCTGCTACTTTGCTGCAAAAACGAGCTGTTTGGGAGTCATGCGGACACACGATCCGCTATTTACCGAAAATCGAGCTATTTGGGAGCCAATCCGGACACACGATCCGTTAATGTACCCAAAATCACGATTTTAGCCAACTATTTCTCGCAATAGCGGATCTCATGTCCTCGTACTTCCACTAACATGCAGAAAATAAAGTAATAGCGGAACTACAGTCCTCATAA
>NZ_JBMOSM010000008.1:142420-313713 GCF_049316025.1 Paenibacillus sp. NPDC058898
GCTATTTGGGAGCCAATCCGGACACACGATCCGTTAATGTACCCAAAATCACGATTTTAGCCAACTATTTCTCGCAATAGCGGATCTCATGTCCTTGTACTTCCACTAACATGCAGAAAATAAAGTAATAGCGGAACTACAGTCCTCAAATATCGCTAATCAAGACCAATCTAGCTATTTGAGAAGTGCATGAGGACGCACGCACTCGATTTACTGAAAACAAGCTAGTTTTGTGCCCATGCGGACGTAAGATCTGTAATTTACAGAAATCGAGCTGTTATTGAGACCTTAGGGTCGGAGAATTCACGGTTTGCTGCAAAAACGAGCTGTTTGGGAGTCACGCGGACACACGATAAGCTATTTACCGAAAATCGATCCATTTTGGAGTCCGTACGGACGCATGATTCCAAGACCAAATTGAAAGCGAAGGGAGCTTAGACAAGATGGAACAGCACACATCAAGTTTGCTTACGATCAAGAACCTGCAAACCTCTTTTTTCACCGAACTGGGCGAAGTGAAAGCTGTGGATGATATCAGCCTTACCGTACGCAAGGGGAAGACGCTCGGCATCGTGGGCGAATCCGGTTCAGGCAAAAGCATACTGTCCCTCTCCATCCTGCGGCTGATCTTTCATCCGGGACGAATCGTCGGTGGCCAAATCCTATATAACGGTGTGAATCTGCTCCAACAATCCGACCGGCAGATGCGCAAAATAAGGGGCAATCAGATCTCGATGATATTCCAGGAGCCGATGACATCGCTCAATCCGGTCTTCACCGTCGGCGATCAGATCGCGGAGGCCTACCAAATCCACGAGAATCTGAGCAAAAAACAAGCGATGGACAAAGCCGTCGAGATGTTGAAACTGGTCGGCATTCCATCCCCGGAAAAAAGAGTCCGACAGTACCCCTTCCAGCTGTCCGGCGGTATGCGCCAACGTGTCATGATTGCCATGGCCCTGGCTTGCAATCCGGATCTGCTCATTGCAGATGAGCCGACCACGGCGCTGGACGTGACCATTCAGGCTCAAATTTTGGAGCTGATGAAGGAGCTGCAGCGGAAGCTGCAGATGTCGATTATTTTTATCACCCATGACCTGGGTATCGTTGCGGAAACCTGCGATGAGGTAGCGGTCATGTACTGCGGAAAAGTGGTGGAGTATACCGATGTGCGCACCCTCTTCAAGCATCCGAAGCACCCCTACACCATCGGCCTGATGAACTCGCTGCCACGGCATGATATCGATAAGGAAACGCTGGAGCCGATTAAAGGCTCTGTTCCAAGCCCATATGACCCACAGGAAGGCTGTCGCTTCGCCCCCCGCTGTCCCCATGCAGCCAAGCTGTGCTATGACAAACTGCCGGAGCTTCATGCGCTGGATGATAACCAACAAGTCAGGTGCTGGAAATACACCGATCAATGGGAGCTGGAAAGCGAGGTGAACGTTCTGTCATGAGCAAAGAGTTGTTAACCGTCAAAAACCTCAAGCAGTATTTCCCGATCAAGGGCGGCATCCTGGGCCGTGCCGTCAACGTCGTAAAAGCTGTGGATGATATTTCATTCTCCGTACATGAGGGAGAAACTGTCAGTATCGTGGGCGAATCCGGCTGCGGCAAATCAACCACGGGCCGGGCCATCCTGAGGCTGGACGAACCAACCGCTGGAGAGGTGGTGTTCGAAGGCACCGATCTGCTTTCCCTAAATAAAGCGCAAATGAACCGAAGGCGTAAAGACCTGCAGATGATTTTTCAGGACCCCTATGCTTCGCTGAATCCTAGAAAAACAGCGCTGCAAGTCCTAGAAGAAGCGATGGACATTCAAAACGTCGTTCCCAAAAAGGATCGGCGGGGCCGGGCCATCGAACTTCTGGAAACGGTCGGCCTGGCCGCCTATCAAGCCGATCGGTACCCGCATGAATTCAGTGGCGGACAGCGGCAGCGGATCGGAATTGCTCGCGCCTTGTCCGTGAATCCCAAGCTGATCATCAGCGATGAAGCGGTCTCTGCGCTTGACGTATCTATCCAGGCACAGGTGCTCAATCTGATGAAATCACTGCAAACCGAATTCAAGCTGACCTATCTGTTCATCTCCCATGATCTTGGGGTCGTTCGGCATATTTCCGACCGGATTATCGTGATGTACCTGGGGACGATTGTGGAAATCGCGGATAAGCACTCCCTCTTCCGGCGCCCGCAGCATCCTTACACCCGCGCTCTGCTGTCGGCCATCCCGACGCTGGATCCCGAGCGCAAGAAGGAACGCATCATTCTCAAGGGAGATGTTCCGTCCCCGATCAACCCGCCTTCCGGCTGCCGGTTTCATACCCGCTGCATGTATGCCACGGATTTCTGCCGGTCCGAGGCCCCGCTGCTTCGGGTAGTCGATGAGCGCAGAGGCCATCAGACGGCCTGCCACTATATCGAAGAAATCGCATCCGGTGCGCTGGAGAAGGTGTAACTTATACGCCACCGAACCGGATAACGACACCTCTCTATAAACGAGAAAAAAGCGAGAATCAAACTCTCGCTTTTTCTTTTGCAAAACTTTATCCTGCTAACCGGAATTGAAAGATGATCTTCAGCCTCAACTAGGCCACCTTCATAGGAGCCGCTTCTCCCACATCGCTTGGGATCATGTTTTTGCGTCTGTAGATGGAGAGGAGTAGGCCGACCATGGCAAAATCCAGCATGTTGTTGACGCCGCCATACGAGATAAAAGGAAAGTCCAGGCTGATAACGGGGACCATACCCAATCCCATAATGATCGGCATGAGCAGGCGCAGGCCCAACACAACGATGACACCTGTCACGATATTTTTCCCGTAGGAATCGTGAAGTACATTGGATATACTCCACACTCTGGCTAGGAACAAAAGAACGACCATTCCAACCACAATGCCAAACATCCAGCCGAAGCAATATATCAGATAGGGGTATATGGAGTCGCTATAAACGTACGGGATTCCCGGATTCGCTGCAGCAAAGCCTTGACCGAACCAACCCGCAGAAGAAACGGCATCCGCGATGACCCGCATGAAATAACCACCGTCTCCCTCACGGTCTGCGAGCCCCTCAAATCTCCACATGAGGTATATTCTTTTTGTAAACAAGATATAGGCCAATCCAATGAACGGCAGCAGCGTTAGCATCGCAAATTGTTTAATATTCCTTTTTGTCGTCCAGGTCAGTACCAGGAATCCTAGCAAATAGATGAACATATATACCATCGAACCGCTCATACTGTATAGTACGATCGGCAGCAAACCCCGATACAGGATGTGAAATACACTTTCCCATACCCCCCACTGAGTCGCAGGCTTCATGCCTGCCAAGGCGATAAGGAGAAGAAAAACAGATGCTACACCGAGCATCGGGATCATGATTGGACCGAAATCCAGGAATATCGTTAGTCCATTGACGTCAACACCCCGAATCAACGTAAGTCCCATCAGGCACAGCGTGATAAAAAACAATATCCCGGAGTATTTCTTTAGCTTTCTGTAGTCCAGGAAATAGAAACCGATAAGAAGGATCAGTCCTATACCGAAGAACCACGCTTTTCTAATAAAAAAGTCCGACAATATTTCTGTACCCGAATAATCAACGCTCAGTGCCCCGAACAACCCAATCATCGAGAGCAGGGCCAGCAGGACAAGCAGCTTCCAATCCAACTGAGGCCGATGAGCCAAATGAAGGCTTTTGCCGATATCTCCCGGATCCCCCATTTGTTTCACCGCTTCCTGCACCGCCGGCTCCTCCGCATTGCCCTCCAGCATCAGAAGCTCCGTCCGCTCCTCGATATGGCCGAGCAGCTCTTCGCGGATTTCCGGATGCATGGCTCTTGCGCGTACCTGCCTGCACACCCGGGTCAGGAAGTCTTGAACAACCTTGTATTCTTCAACCGGTCGCACGCTAGCTTCCCTCCCCGATGACCGTATCCACCGCCGTACGGAACTTGACCCACTCCTTGGTCTTCTCTTGGAGCTGCTCCCTGCCGCGCTCGGTAATCCGGTAATATTTCCGTTTGCGTCCATCATGCTGGCTCCAGCAGGAATCCAGCCAACCTTCCGCCTCCAGCGTGTGCAGAATCGGGTATAACGTGCCTTCCTTCATCAGGAACACCCCATCCGAGCTTTGCTCAATCTCCTTGATCAGCTCGTACCCGTACATTTCCCGCTTGTTCAACACGGTAAGCAATAATATGACGGTGCTGCCTTTCAGCAGCTCTTTGTTAATGCCCATTCCTCTATCACTCCAATACCTAGATAATCTATGTATCGTAAATCTATGTATATGAGTATAAAATATGCGTCTCCACAATGCAACGAATGTTTTCGGATCATATAGCGATTCATGCATCTACCTTCTAATCAACAAATCGTAGCGCTCGTCGCACCTACCTTTCTATGAGAACAGCAGCGTAGCCTATAAACAGAAGCACAGCAGTCCCAGAGGAATTACCCTGATCGCTTGGAATATGCCAAAATCTGCGGAAATTTGCCAGTACACCGAAAAGCCCGGCAGCTACTACCGCCAGGCTAATTTAACAGCGATTCAGTTTTCCCTTTTCACGAATGGATAAACACGCTTGAATCGTTCATAATTTCGCGTGGAACAACATGCCTCTGGGAAACGGCCGAATTCGTGAATATTAATTCGAAACATCACTTCAGCAGCTGCACGCTTTAAATAGCAACCCTTACCTGGATCTCACCACTCCGTTACGTGCAACGCAAAATCCTCCGCATGTCGCCGCAGCTCTTCATCCGTCAGTTGCATGGCATTATGAACGGTAAATACCGGTAAGTAAATCGCGCCTACCAGGCTGGCCGTCACCTCATAGGGCCGGGTTAGCTCTTCCACCGTGTAGCGGTTGTATCCTTCGCTGCCGTAGGCCTCCGCGACTCCGCCGGTCGTAATGGCTACGCCCCACTCTTTTCCCTGGAGCTTGTCTCCGCCCGGACCATACGCCCATCCGAAGGTCAGCACCTCGTCGAACCAGTGCTTCAGAAGGGGCGGCGAACTGTACCACCAGAAAGGGAATTGAAACACGATGCGGTCATGCTGGAGCAGCAATTGATGTTCGGCCTCGATATCGATATGTCCATCCGGATAACGCTGATAGAGGTCATGCACCGTCACCTCATGATTATGTCTCACCGTCTCGGTTAGTTCGCGATTGATCCGTGATCCCTCATGCAGACCCGGATGTGCAACGATCACCAGTGTTCTCATGTATGATCCCCATCCCTTTTTGTCTCGTGTATGTATACAAAAGGTATCAAGCCCTGACAACGTCCGAATATGAGAAATGTCACAGGTAGCGTTATCGGTCTGTGATACTGTATCAAGGAACATAGCGGGCGGAAAAAGTACGCCAAGGGAGGAGAATGAGAACGTGGCCCTTGTTATTCAAAATGTCAGACTGGCCCATCACATATATCGACTTACCGTTCAAGGCAGCTATTCGGCACGAATGGGGCAGTTCTTCATGCTTCGCTGCTGGGATACCTATCCCGTGCTGTCACGACCGATCAGCGTTCATAACCTGACGGAGGACTCCGTTTCCTTCTTGTATCGCGTGCATGGAACAGGCACATGGCTGCTATCGGCGCTTCAAGCGGGTGACAAGATTCAGCTGGAGGGACCTTTTGGACAAGGATTCCCTGAGCCCCAAGGCCGGACGGCACTGGTAGGAGGCGGCATTGGAGTAGCCCCGCTGCTGCTGGCAGCTAAGGAAATACCTGATGCCAGCGTATATCTGGGATACACCAGCGTCCCTTTCGGAGTCACCGGATTCCACGAAATAAGCCGCAATGTCACCGTCAAATCCGGCGGCACCATTGTAGATGCAGTGGACCCAAGCCGCTATGACACGATATTCGCATGCGGACCGGTTGGCATGATGCACAGTCTGGCCCAAAAAACGGAGAGTACTAACGCCAAGCTTCACGTCTCCATCGAGAAGCGAATGGGCTGCGGCATCGGGGCATGCAACAGCTGCACGTTAACCTCCGCTGGCGCAAGCCGCAAGGTATGCACCGATGGCCCCGTATTTCCGGCGAAGGAGGTGAACTGGAATGATCTCCATCGATTGTGAACTGGCGGGCGTCCCGCTGGCGAATCCGATTTTGGCGGCATCGGGCACGTTTGGATTCGGCAAACCGTATGCGGATCTGTATCCGCTTCGCAAGCTTGGAGGCATTGTCTCCAAAGGACTGACCCTGACTCCACGAATCGGCAATTCTGGAACAAGGCTTTATGAAACGCCATCCGGCATCATGAACAGCATTGGCCTTGAGAATCCGGGCATCCACGCTTTTCTAGAGCATGAATTATCCGAGATGACCTCACACGGGACTGCAGTCATCGTCAATCTTGGCGGCGGCACCATACGGGAATATACGGAGGGCGCCGAGCTGCTTACCGAAGCCAGCCTCAAGTTACGGTCATCCGGCAAACGAGCTGTCGACATGATTGAGCTCAACATCTCCTGCCCCAACATCAAGGAAGGCGGGCTGGCCTTCGGCGTTGAGAATGAGCAGGCTCAAGAGGTGGTTCGCGCAGTCCGGAAAGCGACCACGCTGCCTCTGCTTGTTAAACTCTCTCCCGGTGCAAGGGATTTAAAGGAAATGGCCCGCATGTGTGAAGCTGAAGGCGCTGATGGTCTTTCGCTCATCAATACGATCCAAGCGATGGCGATTGATATACGGGAGCGACGAAGCGTATTTGACAGAGCCTACGCCGGGCTGTCCGGGCCGGCAATTAAACCGATCGCGCTCCGCATGGTCCATCAGGTGGCACGGTCGGTATCCATCCCGGTCGTTGGAATCGGCGGCATCAGCAGCGCCGAGGATATCCTCGAATTCATCATGGCAGGCGCCGCTGCTGTACAGATCGGGACCTACAATTTCATCAACTTGCGGGCCGGTGATACCCTGGCCGAAGAATTGATTGAATTGATGGAAAGCGAAGGCATCCATTCGCTGGATGACATTCGAGGCATTATCTGACCTATGATCCTTCGTATAAATCAACAGGATCACCTCGAACATGAAGCACCGACACTATTTGTGATTTTTTTCACCGATAACTATTCTTTTTAAGAATAAAATGAACTCAAGAACAATATTTGTGAAGTAATTCACAAAATCATAGGAGGAAATCAGAATGAAAAGGACACTCTCTCTATCCCTCTCCGTCATGTTGATGTTTGCGCTGCTTGTCGGCTGTGGAGGCAACGGTGACAAAGAGCCGGTTAATACGGACAAACCAGCAGAGAGCCAAAACACGGATAACACAAGTAATGCGGAACAGCCTGCACAAGAAGGAACCCTGCAGGACGGCTTATATTACGCTGAAGGCGAGTTTGCCGAAGACTCCGGCTGGAAAGAACTCGTTGCGATTAAGGTCGAAGGCGGCAAGATTGTCAGCGCCAACTGGAACGGGCTTCATAAGGACGGCGGCTTGGACAAGAAGACATTTTCCGAAAAAGGCTTCTACGGTATGAAGGAAAAAGGCGGCGCTCAAGCAGAATGGCATGAGCAGGCAGCCAAAATGGAGGAGTACCTGGTGGCTCAGCAGTCGGTTGAAGGCTTGGCCTTAAACGACGAAGGCCGCACGGATGCGGTATCCGGGGTATCGATCCATGTCAACGGATTTACAGAACTGGCAGCAAAAGCGCTGGCAGCGGGACCTGTTGAAGCAGGACCATACAAAGACGGCAGCTATCACGCAGAAGCGGCTGATTTCGACGCTAAGTCCGGCTGGAAAGAAACCGTCGACGTTACCGTTATTAACGGAAAGATCGCCACGGTCAGTTGGAACGGCATTCATAAAGATGGCGGTACCGATAAAGTTACCCGTTCCAAATCCGGTGAATACGGCATGAAGAACGGCGGAGCTCAATCCGAATGGCATGAACAGGCTTACCAAGCCGAGCAGTATTTGATTGAAAAGCAAGATCCGCAAGCAATCGTAACGGCTGAAGACGGCAAAACCGATGCAATCTCCGGTGTGTCGATCCACGTCAACGGATTGGTAGAGCTGGCAACGAAAGCGCTCGAAGGCGCCAAATAAGAACAAGAGTGATAGATAGAAGACAACTATTCCTTGAGGGGAGATTCGCATGAAACAGATTATCGTGCTGGGCGGCGGATATGGCGGTATACTTACCGCCAAGAAGCTGGCTAAACGACTGCGCAAACAGAAAGATTTGCGGATAACACTCATCGACCGCAAGCCGTATCATACACTGCTGACCGAGCTGCATGAAGTGGCCGCGAATCGGGTCGAAGAAGATTCCATCAAAATCGATCTGAAAAAAGTGTTCTCCGGATTCCGGAATGTAGACGTGGTGCTGGATGAAATCGGCGGCATTGACTTTGACGGTCAAACACTCCGTGGAGAGAAACAAACCTATAACTATGATTATCTGGTCATCGGAACAGGCAGCAAGCCAACCTTCTTCGGCATACCGGGCGCAGATCAACACGCCTTTACCTTATGGTCGTATGATGATGCGGTCCGCTTGAAGGAACATACCCTGAATATGTTCCGAAAAGCAGTACTGGAGCGCGACCCGCAGGTCCGCAAAGAAATGCTGACCTTTGTCGTGGTCGGCGGTGGATTCACCGGGGTCGAAATGATCGGCGAGCTGGCCGAATTCACTCAACAATTATGCAAAGAGTTCTACGTCGATCCAAGCGAGGTTACACTTCATGTCGCCGACATGGTCGACAAGATCCTGCCGATCCTGCCCGAACCGTTAATCCGCAAAGCCGAGAAACGACTGCGTAAAATGGATGTCAATATCATCACAGGCTCGAAGATTACAGAAGTTAAACCGGACGGTGTTACCGTCGGCGGCAATGACATCAAATCCCGTACGGTTATCTGGACCGCGGGGGTTGAGGGTTCCGACGTAGTTGGCAATATGGATGTCGAGCAAAAAGGCCGCAAGCGTATTTTGACCAACGACAAGCTTCAAGTTCCTGCCCATCCGAACGTTTATGTCGTCGGGGACAATATTTTCTACATTCCTGAGGGCGCGGCTGCACCCGTACCTCAAATGGTAGAAAATGCGGAACTCGCAGCCCCAGTCATCGCACATAACATTGTGGCTGAACTATTGAACAAACCGATGAAATCCTACAAACCGACGTTCCACGGAACGATGGTCTGTATCGGCAGCCGCTACGGCGTAGCTAACGTGGGTGTTCCTGGCCACATGTTCAGGCTCAGCGGCTTCATGGCTATGCTGGTCAAACATATGATCAATATGCTCTATCTGTTCCAGGTTTGCGGCTTCAACAAGGTATACCATTACCTGCTGCATGAATTCTTCCATGTTCGGAACAATCGCAGCTTCGTGGGGGGACATTTTGCCAAACGGTCTCCGAATTTCTGGCTCGTTCCGCTGCGGATTTTTGCCGGATGGATGTGGCTCTCTCAGGGATGGGATAAAATCCACAAGATTATTGAGGATCCAAATAAGGTGTTCCTTATTCCTGCCAAAGCAGCCGATGGCGTAAGCGCAGCGTCTGCTGCCGGCGCCGATGCTGCCGGAGCAGCCGGAGCTGGAGCGGCTGACGCGGTCTCCGCCGCCTCCGCTTATACCGCAGAAGCGGTATCCGCCCTGCCGGTTCCGGGTTTCATGAAATCCATTGTCGATTGGTCGATGGACCTGATGTTTTACACCGGCGACGGCGGCTATACTTCGCTCGCCTATGTGTTTCAGACCTCGATGGTCCTGGCTGAGCTGATCGTCGGCATCCTGCTGATCGTCGGATTGTTCACGGCACCTGCAGCCGTAGCTAGCGTTGCCATGGGCGCGATGGTTTGGGTATCAGGTATGGCACCTAACGAAATGCTGTGGTATCTGGCAGCTGGGATCGCCTTAATCGGCGGATCGGGCAGCACGTTCGGACTTGACTACTATGTATATCCTTGGCTGAAGAAGGTATGGAAACGAATTCCGATCGTAAGGCGATGGTACGTGTATACGGACTAATCCTTCACCATTCGAGAGAATCGGCTTGTCATATCATGCTTGCCGATTCGGTTCATAGGCCGTTCTGCCGTCATTCACACTCTTAATCAACACGAGCCTTCCGGAAGGAGTCAATAACGATGGATATGAAGCTATTACAGGATACGATCGACCTGCTTCGGTCGCATATCGATTCCGGAACGGATATCGATTGGATGGAGATGGATAACAGGCCGGTGAGGGACATTGCCGATATGCTCAACGCTTATGAACTGGCCTATTCCCGGAAAATGACGGTGCTGGCATGCTGCATCCTGATTCATTCCGCTCTAAGTAAGCACGGCAAGCTGCAGGCACAGGACAACGAGAGATTGACGCGCATGCTGCTGGACGGCGATTATTTAACCGGGCTTATGTACCGGATTGCCGTCAAACGGAAGGAATGGAAGCTGCTGTCCCGGCTTCTCCCCTTTCATAAACGCATGCAGCTGAATCTAATGAAGAACGTTTCACCCGAAATCCTGCTTAAAGAGCTAAAGCGCGAAATCCGCAGCTATCTGGAGCAACGGAGCGCGTAAGGAGCCATCTGGGAAAGGAGCGATGATGCAAAATGAACATTCATAACCAAATGGGAGTGGATCTCGCTTCCTTCGACAATCTGCTCCGGGAGGTGGTCACCTCAGACCGTGACCTCACTCCTCCCTCTGTTGTGCTGAGCAGCGTCATAGATCTCATTGACGCCGGCGGCAAGCGGCTGCGTCCGCTCATGGTCGTGCTCGGCAGCCGTTTCGGGGAAAGCGGGCATGATCCAGCCGTAATGAAAACCGCCGTGCTGCTTGAATATTTACACATGGCCTCGCTGGTACACGATGACATCATCGATCAATCCGATATGCGGCGAGGGCTACCGACCCTGCATGAAACTACGGATGTCCAGACGGCCGTGCATATCGGCAATTACATGATTGCCCGTGCCATCGAATGGGCCGCAGGTAATCCGAATGACGAGTCAGACAGTAGTGATGGCGTCTCCGAGGAGGATGCTTACCGGTTAGCCGAACTTGCGGCTCTGGTAACCGAGCTCTGTATGGGAGAATACGATCAGTTGCACCACCGCTTTAACTATGAATTGACGCTGGAGCAGTATTTAGAGAAAACGCGCTGCAAAACCGCCCTACTGATGGCCCACTGCCTGAAAGCGGGCGCAGAAGCAGCCAAAGCGGATGCGAGAACCGCTGAACGGCTGTTTCAATTCGGGGAGTCGCTCGGCATGGCATTTCAAATCCGGGATGACCTGCTCGATTTCACGAAGCCCAAGGAGGCCATCGGCAAGCCGGCTGGCGCAGACCTGCGAAACGGCAACATTACGCTGCCGGTGATTTACGCCCTCAACGATCCAGCCCTTGCACCTGGAATCAGACAGCTTGGCCCCCACTCTGTGGCGGCTGACATGGATGAAGTCATCCACCGCATTGCCGCAAGTAGCGCCATTGAGCAAAGCGAGGCGCTTGCCCGATCGTATGCGGAACAGGCTCAGCGAATGATCGGCGACTTTACGGATCATCCGGCCCAGCATGATTTGCAGGTCCTGCTCCATTATTTTCTGCCCTAAAGACATGAATCCATATACTCAAAATGAACAGGGATGCATCCATGATGGATGCATCCCTGTTCGATTATGAAAGGATATTGCAGAACATGTCCTGTATGCGGAAAAGCTTGCAGACCGATCCGACGGAAAAAGCGACTACCTGCTGAATCCCGATACGCCTCTTTCGCATATGTCCAGCATGAAGGGAATCCGGCAGTCCGTGGATCAGGCCTACCAGGGGATCGAGCCGACGAATACGCCGATGCCGATGCATTAATGCGGATGAGGTGATGGAGCTCTATACTGGAGTGAATCAACGTTTCGAAGATGAAGAATACTATAGAGTAGAGAATTACAAGAACGGAAAACTCGTTATCGCAAAAGACATGACGGAGAATGGACGGTTTGCTGGGATCGTTCAAGGGAAAATCAATAACAATAAACATGTCTTGCAACCCTATCTGGGTGAATTCTCAAAACTATTAACAGACATTGGAAACGAATCAGAGCCAACAAGCTGCAGCAACTCGTCCACAAGTGTTTGTGAGGCGTTCCCTATAAAATTCGAGTAAAATAACCGCAGTCAGTCCTTAAGGATTGACTGCGGTTTTCATTTCCTTCAAGCCCCAAACTACAGCAGCGCGGCTGCGGCCACAGGCAGCAGGAACAATGCAACAAACAGCGTGTCCGCCCGCTTCCATACAGATGCCCTGAATCTGCTTCGCGGCGCACCCAGCCGGTAGCCTCTGGCTTCCATGGAATCGGCAAGTCCGATGGCGCGCCGGAACGCGCCTGTCGTTACAGGCACCAGCAGGGCAATGATCAGCCGCGCCTTCTCCTTCAGCGACCGCGACGACAGGTCCAGTCCCCTGGACTGCTGTGCCTTCCACAGCCGCTCCGCTTCTTCGAAAATGGTCGGAATAAACCGGAGGGCAATGCCGAGCATCAGCACCAGCCGATCGGTCGGCACGCCGATATAGGTCAGGGGCCGCAGAAGGCTGCCGAGCCCCTGGGCCAGCTGCTCCGGCTGGGTCGTGAAGGTCAGCACCGCCGCCAACATGATGAAGAGCGCCATCCGTGATGCGGACACGATGCCTTTTTCCAATCCGCCGGTATACACCTTGAACGCGCCCACATCCAGCAGTTTCCCGCCTCCCGCGTCATAGAGAAGATGAAATACCAGGATGAACAATATTAGGAACATCAGCGGCTTCATGGCTCTAATGAAATAACGGTACGGGATTCTCGTAGCCCGGATCACCGCCGCAGTGAACAGCAGCAGCGCGAGCACCCCCATATATCCGTCTACCAGGAACACGGCTACCATAAAGAGCGGCATGGCAGCCGTCTTGGCACGCGGATCCAGACGGTGAACCCATGAATCACCTTCCATATATCGGCCCAGGATGATTTTTCGCTTCATCCATGCTTCCTCCTTTCGCCTCTGCTTCGCTCTGCCTTATATTTCAAGCTGGCTTGCGTACCAATCCGCCAGCGCCGCCGCATCCGGTGGCATCTCCGGAGGCTGTACTCCAAGCTGAGCTGCCAACTTGCCCGCCATCCGCACGGACGACGGAGCCATCAGTCCCGCCTGCTCCAGCACCTCCTGCCGGTGTACCAACTCTTTGGCAGTTCCTTGAAATACGACGCTGCCATCTTTAATTACAACGAACTCGTCCGCGTAGGCCACGACTTCTTCCAGCCGGTGGGTGACGATGAGAACCGTCTTGCCTTGGGTCCTCGTTAATCCATGCAGCCGCCCCATCAAATCCTCACGGCTGACAGGGTCGAGGGAGGCCGTAGGCTCATCCAAAGCCAAAATGTCGGGGTCAGCCGCCAATACGGCAGCCACGGCCGCTTTTCGCATCTGGCCCGAGCTTAACTTGAATGGACTCTGCGCCAGCAGCTCCTCATCTAATCCGACGAAGGAAGCCGCTCTGCGGACCGCCTCGGCAGCTTCGGTTGGACTCCGCCCGAAGTTAAGCGGCCCGAACAGCAGATCTTTCTCCACCGTCTCTTCAAACAGCTGCTGCTCCGGGTATTGGAACACCAGGCCGACGCGCTGCCGCAGACCGGCAGGGACTTTCTTGCTGTCACCCGATTCAAGGCGGAAATCCAATATGCGAATCAAGCCCTCATCTGCCCGTATCAATCCGTTCATATGCTGGAGAAGCGTTGATTTTCCCGAACCCGGCGCACCGAGGACGGCAATCATTCCGCCTTCCTCCAGCTCCAGATTAAGACCGTCGAGTCCAAGAATAGGGCTCATCCCCCGGTCCCGGTAGCGGTAAGAAACCTCTTCGAATGATATGACCATAACGCCTCCAGCACCTCCTTCTCCCTAACCAGCTCACCGATATCAATCCCCCGCGCCTTCAGCTCCCTGCATAGCTGGAGGGCAAAAGGAACCTTTAGCCTGCAACGCTGGAGCAGCTCTTCCTGCAGCAGCAGCTCTCTTGGACTTCCGTCTGCCGTGACCATTCCGCCATCCAACACGATCATCCGGTCTGCTTCGGCCATCTCCTCTACGTCATGGGTGATGGAGATGATGGTATATCGGCCTTCGGCATGCATGGTTCGCATGAAACCCAGCAGCTCATTCTTAGCCTTCTCATCCAGCATGGAAGCTGCCTCGTCCAAGACAATGATAGAAGGCTCCATCGCCAGCACGGCAGCAATGGCAGCGCGCTGCTTCTGTCCACCGGACAAAGTAGCCGGATGGCGGTGGAGCAGATGGACGATATCCAGCCGCTCCGCATAGGTCCGAATCCGCTGCAGCATCTCTTCCCGGCTCAGGCACAGATTTTCCAGGCCAAACGCAATATCATCCTCTACGGTGAGGCCAACAAACTGATCGTCAGGATTAGCAAACACCATGCCAATATGACGGCGAATTTCACCCAGCGTGCGGCCGTTCAATTCCAGCCCATCAATAAGAATCCGTCCCCGACTCATGAGGAGAAGTCCGTTTAACAGGCGAATCAGCGTGGACTTGCCTGCCCCGTTCCTTCCGGCGATGCATACCCATTGCCCATGGGGGATCGCCAGCGAGACGTCTTTGAGCACGTTCGTACAGCCCTGTCCGTAATATACATGCTTGAGTTGGACCGCGTGCTCTGACTTATCGGTTATGTCCACCATGCCTAACGCCTCCTCCTTAACTTTCCGTGTGAAACATGCCAAACGGATCGATACGTCGCAGGGATTCGATCAGATGTTTTGCAGCCCATCCCACAAAGATCCCCGTCACGACACCCGCCCCGAGCAAAAATGGCAAGTAATAATAAATTTTGGTTGTTCCCAATACCAGCGAAGCTGCCGTTAATTGGCCAATATTATGAGCAATGCCACCTGCGATGCTCACGCCGGTTAAACTGAAATTATGGCCCCCGAGCCTAAGCATGACATACATCACCAAAAAACTCGCCAGCGCGCCGAACATACTGAACAGAAAGGTCGAAAAGCTTCCCAGTATAAAGGCAGTCAGCAATGTCTTTAAAACAATAAGCCACAGAGCATCTCTGCCCCCTAGGCAGACTAGACAGGTCAGCACCAAAATATTGCCAAGTCCCAGCTTGGCACCGGGTATCGTGACCGCAAATGGAATCAGGGCTTCCACAATGCCAAGCACCACCGATAAGGAAGCGCAGATGGCGATTACGACCAGCTTGCGGAGTGCATGGGGATCAGGAGACAACGGCATCCGGCTCACTTCCTTCAACTTGATCTCCAGTCACTTCTACAAACACCCGATTGGGCAAACATACTATGGTGCCATGAACATCGTGAACGTGACCGAACCCAATGCAGAGCTGATCCGGACAATCCGACTCCACCATCTCGATCCCCTCGCGGGAGACCCTCAAGAGGTTATATCCCCGTTCTGTCCGGATTTCTATATCTCGGGGCTCTTCCGTAAGCGCCACCGTATCATAATGCTTTCCATTCACCTCGATCATGGCATAGTTTCCCTGCGCCGCTCCGTCTTCTCCCATAAACTTGGATATTCCAAACCAGGCGACAACCGCTATCAGCACGAGCGCTATTCCAATATCTCCGCGTTTCATCAGCATCTCTCCACTTCGCTTTGCTTATCTTCATTATCAGGGCTGCATCAAGTGCCAGAAATGATTTTTCTCACATTCAGCAAGGGAAGGGTCTGATACGCTGAGATCATCGGAACTCGATTGAGAACAGCACCAGAATTGAAAAGAGGAGGCACTGTCATGTATAGGAAGCTTCTTTCCTACAGCAGCCTGTTGATCATGCTCACCCTGTTGATGACGGGATCGATTGGCTGCACAACCACAGCAGATCAGAAGGTAGCCGCCAGCAACGAACCGGCAACCGAACGTTACTTTATATTCGATACCATTGTAAGTCTCCGCGTTTACGATGAACGGATGACGTCCCAGCATTTCGATGAGGTAGGCGCACTGCTGGATCGGATCGACCAACGCATGAACCGGCAGCTGGCGGACAGCGAGATTGATCGGGTCAATCAAGCGGCGGGCAAGTCCCAAGTGAGCGTATCCGAGGAAACCTTCAAGGTTGTCCAAACCGCCATCGATTATGCGGCGGCTTCCGGCGGACATTTCGAACCGACCGTAGGCCCGCTTGTAGACCTCTGGGGCATTGGCGGTGAACACCCCGCTGTGCCGGAAGAGGATGAGCTGAATGCTGCCATGAAGCGAATGAATTACAAGGAAGTCATTTTGAATCCTGCATCCCATGCCATTCTGCTGAAGAAAGAAGGAATGTCGCTGGATCTGGGGGCCATCGCCAAAGGATATGCAGCGGACGTCATCGCGGATTATTTGCAGCAGCAGGATTTTCATTCGGCCATCATCGACCTTGGGGGCAATATCCTTGCCATGGGCTCGAAACCGAACGGTTCACCGTGGAATATCGGCGTCCAGGATCCCGGAGAAAAGCGTGGGCAGCATCTGGGAACACTGGAGGTCGTCAATAAGACGATCGTAACCTCCGGCGTGTACGAGCGCTTCTTCGAAGCAGACGGAAAAGTGTATCACCATATTCTGAGCCCCTTCACCGGTTATCCGGTCGATAATGACCTGCTCAGCGTAACGATTGTGACCGACACGTCCATGGACGCCGACGCCATGTCAACTTCCGTCTTCTCGCTTGGACTAACGGAAGGACGGCAGTTCGTCGAGAGCCGCGACGATGCCGAAGCCATTTTTGTCACCACCGATCATCAAATCTATCTCACCTCAGGTCTGACCCATGCATTTAAGCTGACCAATGACGATTATCAGCTTGCCGAATAAACTTATGGAAGGAGAAGATCGTATGAAACAGAATCGAGCTGCAAGGTCCGAAACATGGAATGGAGGGTTGTTTCCAGCGGGTACTTCCTCTGTCTATTCACAACCGCATCTCGCTCTGATCCGGGAGATGGCTGAGCCTGTCCGTTTGTTTGCCGGCGATTATCTATACCAGGAGAATGATCCTGCGGATCGGCTGTACTTTGTAAACCGTGGAAGCTTAAAGGTATCCAAGCTGCTGGAAGACGGATTGTCGGCCACCTTATCGCTTCACATCCCCGGCGATCTGTTCGGTGAACCCGATCCGTTCGGACGAGCCGTTCATCAATTCGAAGCCAAAGCCTTGGAGGATAGTGAGGTCGGAATTGTGCCGCAGGCCGAACTGGATAAAGTCATCCGCATTAACGGGGACTTTGCCGTGGAATATATGGGCTGGATGGCACTCATGCAGCGCACCGCGCAAAGCAAATTACGCGACCTTCTGCTGCATGGTAAATCTGGCGCTCTGTGCTCACTGCTGCTGCGACTGTACAATATGTACGGCACGAGTGGGACAATCAAGGATGGGCGATCCATCATTGGCAAGCGGATTACGAATTTGGAAATGGCGGAGATGATTGGCTCCACCCGTGAAAGCGTTAACCGGATATTGAACGAGCTTAAGGATCTAGGCGTGATTTCTACCGAACGGGGACGCATCGTTCTCAATGATCCCGACTATTTACGGAATATCTGCCACTGCGAGGACTGCCCCAAAGAGATTTGCAGAATGTAACGGACGAAAGAAAACAGAAACCTCTCACGAAGAAACGGAGACGCTTAAGCATCCCTTTCATCGTAGAGGTTTCATAAATCCTTCGTTCTATTCCGTGATTCATTTCTTTCAGCTTTTAAGTTACTGGCATTCTAACAGCCTTTTCAAACAGCCATGTGGAGAGCTGATCAAAGACCTCCCCTTCCGATCAACCATTTTATATATTTTCTTCCCTCCCCTTAGAACATAACCTTTTTGATTGATATCCAAAAAATAATCATCTATTTCTCCGTCACGATCACGGTAAAAAATAATGAATGCAAACGTTGGCCCCCCATCATTTCTTATGTTTCTGCTGAAAAATGATCTCGACGATCTCGTATACGAAACGGAGTCTAAAATGCTCATCAATTGATTAAGCTCTTCATTTTGGTCTTCGAATTCGAAATTTCCACATGAAAATTGCGCTAATTCTCGGTGTATTACGGCTCCGCTTTGCGCGCTAAGATGGAATTGGACTAACCGTTTTAAGAGAAGCATGAACTTATCGCATGTATAACTGAGAGCGTTTCCATTCCAACTATGCATAGAAATGAGGTTTTGCTCCATGAAATATCCATTCCAGAATTCGGATCTTCCGCTGGAAGAACGGGTTAATGATCTTGTATCCCGATTTACCTTGGACGAAAAAATCGAATTAATGTGCCAATACCAGGCGGAAATCCCCCGCCTCGGCGTGCAAAAATATAAGCATGGCACCGAAGGTGCTCACGGCGTGGCATGGCTTGGCGAAGCGACCGTATTTCCGCAAAATACCGGGCTTGCGTGTACCTGGAATCCCGAGCTGATGCGGGAGATCGGATCGGTCATTGCGGACGAAGCCCGCGTCTATTACCAGCGCGACCGGGCCATTAACGGACTGACCATCTGGGCCCCCACGGTGGATTTGGAACGCGACCCTCGCTGGGGGCGCACGGAAGAAGCCTACGGGGAAGACCCGCACCTGACCGGAGAACTCTCCACCGGGCTTGTGAAGGGCATGCAGGGAGACCATCCCTTCTACTACAAAACGGTAGCTACCCTGAAGCACTTCTACGGCAATAACAACGAAGTTGACCGCGGCAGCGCATCGGTAAGCATCGATCCGAGAAACAAACGCGAGTATTATCTGAAGGCTTTCGAGGCTCCGTTCCGGGAAGGGAAAGCCGGTTCCATGATGACCGCGTATAATGGCATCAACGGCACGCCGTGCAACCTGAACCATGAAGTGAACGACATCGTCAAACAGGAATGGGGCATGGACGGATTCGTGGTAGGAGACGCCGGTGACGTTCTCGGCACCGTCATGGACCATCAATATGTATCCTCCTATGCAGAGGCCGTTGCCGGCTCCGTTAAAGCCGGTATCGACAGCATTACCGATGATCAGGACATCTCCTTCCGTGCTCTTCGCGACGCATTAGAGCAAGGATTGCTTGAGGAGCAGGATCTGGATCATGCCCTGCGCAATACTTTCCGCGTCCGCTTCCGTCTAGGGGAATTCGATCCGGAAAAACGGAATCCTTACAGCCATGTGCCGGAGTCGAAGCTCTGCGCGCCCGAGCATGCCGAATTATCTCTTCGAGCCGCCCGGGAATCGATCGTCCTCCTGAAAAACGATGGATTACTGCCCCTTAAGCGTGATCAGTTGAAGTCCGCTGCTGTCATCGGTCCCCTGGCTAACGAAGCATTTACGGATTGGTACAGCGGTACGCCTCCATACCGGATAACGCCGTTTCAGGGCGTGCAGGAGAAAATGGGGGAACGTAGCGTCCATTTTCATACGGGATTAGACCAGGTGCGTCTTCGTTCTGCTGTTAGCGGCAAATATATCGCCTTATCTTTGGAAGAGAATGGCGGGCTGTTTGCAAGCATGGCTGAGCCCTCCGGAGCGGCGGTGTTCGAGCGGAACGACTGGGGGTGGGGCTCCGTGACGCTTCGGCTCGCCAGCAGCGGCAAATTCGTAACTGAAACCGAGACGGGACTGCAAGCAACGGCCGACGAGGCTCGCGGCTGGTTCGTTAAAGAGGCTTTCAGCTTCGAGGTGTTACCGGATGGAAGCTTTGTAATGAACAATTGGGAGGGCAAACCGATCCTACTGGATGAGCACGGACGGCTTGTGGTAGGCAGCAGCGAAGATGCGGGAACGCCAATAGCCATTGAAACGGTTCAGGACGGCATCGCTAAAGCCGTTGCTGCGGCAGCATCGGCTAAAACCGCCATGGTCTTCGTTGGAAACAGTCCGTTCATTAACGGAAAGGAAACGATCGACCGTCCCGACATCACCCTTCCGCCTGCCCAGCAAGCCTTAATTCAGGCGGTTTACGAAGCTAATCCCAATACGGTGGTTGTCATCGTAGGCGGATATCCGTTCGCGGTGAACTGGGAACAGGAGCATGTGTCCTCCATCCTCTTTACGTCTCACGCCGGGCAGGAGCTGGGCCATGCGGTGGCCGACGTTCTGTACGGAGATTACAATCCGGGCGGCCGCTTAAATATGACGTGGTATAAGTCAACCGAACAGCTTCCGGACTTCATGGATTACGACATTATCAAAGGGAAACGGACCTATCAATATTTCGACGGGGATGTGCTGTACCCGTTCGGTCATGGTCTCAGCTATTCCCGCTTCCAATACAGCGGTCTATCGCTAAGCCAACCGGAAATCACCGCCGATGGCAGCGTCATCGTCACCGTTACCGTGAGGAATGAAGGCCCGTTGGCCGGAGATGAGGTGGTTCAGCTGTACGTGAAGGCTGACTCCTCCCGCGTCATTCGCCCTTCCAAAACGTTGAAAGGCTTCCGTCGCATCCATCTGGCCCCGGGAGCTTCGAAAACGGTAAGCTTTGAGCTCAAAGCGGAGGATCTCGCGTTCTGGGATGTCACCCGGGATCGCTACTGCGTTGAAAAGGGGACTTACACGCTCATGGCTGGACCGTCCTCCAGCCAATTGCCGGAAACCGCAGTCCTTCAAGTCGAAGGTGAGACGATCCCTCCACGCACTCTGCGAGAGCCTGTTCGAGCGGTGAATTATGACGACTACCAGGGTGTCTTCCTGGATGAATGCCGTGAAGGCGGCGAAAGCATTCGTTTAACCGACGAGACGGGATGGATCGCTTTCCATGAAACGGATCTCGGTGATTCCCCGGCAATGTTCGAGGCCAGGGTGAGCGGGCATATCAAGGGCGGCGAAATCGTCATTACGACCGGCAGCCCGGATGGTCCTGCAGCTGGAAGCTGCAAGATTCTGCCGACCGGCGGACGCCAAGCCTGGACTACGGTTCAAGCTCAACTGACAGGATTAACTGGACGAGCCGACGTCTTCCTTATCATTAAAGGCGAAGTGCAAATCAGCTGGTTCCGCATAGCTTAAACCGCCAGCGATCCAGTGATAACCCTCTGTAATATGCTTAATCGATGGTTCTAACGAGCCTGTCGGCGGCTTCTAAACTTACAGATATCCATAGAACATCTGTCCTTCTTTTTATATCGTGGGGCAGATGTTCTTTTTTGTTAGAATGAAATCAATTAACAGTTACGGAGACGGACTCAAACCTTCGCTGCATTACGGTAGCCAAAAAAAAGATGAACCCTTTCTAGGGGTCATTTGTTTATTAAACATAACGCGAAGAAAGGAGTGCCTTGGATTGACGGAACGCGAGTTGTTCGATTCTTATAACAAGGATGTATACCGCACCTGTTACTACATGCTGCGTAACGCGCAAGATGCGGAAGATCTCTGCCACGACGTTTTTGTCACCGTATTTCGTCAGGATTGGAGAAGTGTTGAGCATACACGCGCCTGGATTATGCGCATCGCGATGAACCATTGCTTGAACCTGCTTAGAAGGAATCAGACCCAGCGGGACAAGCAAAGCCAGGTCGAGTGGCTCCACGAGCAGACCACGGCATCGGTTAAATCCGTAGACACCATCGTATTGGAAAAAGCAGCGGCGGCGGAATGGGAGAAATTGCTGCGGCAGCTTCCGGATAAGCTAATGGCCGTTGTCACGCTCCGCTATATCGGTGAGCTGTCGATGGCAGAAATCGCTGAAACGTTGAAGATTCCAGTCGGGACGGTTAAATCAAGGCTTCACAAAGCATTGAAAATCATGCGCAAAAAGCTTGAACACCATAACGGCTTTTGGCTGAAGGGAGAGAACCAATTTGGATCGTTTTGAGAACAATCTGAAAAACCAGATGAAAGAGGCGAATAACGTGTCTTATCCGGATTTTGATCGGATGTGGAGCAGCGTCCAGCAGAACGAATTGAAGGTGGCCGGGGGTGAATCGGTTCCACTTCGTCCGCGAAAACGAAAACGTATTGCAATCATCACGGGGCTATCCGTCGCCTTGATGGCTACACCAGTCTATGCAGCCCTGAACTATGATTGGTCCAATCTTCTATCTTACAGGGCCGGTATCCAGACCGCACTAGAGCAGGGGCTTGGCCAGACGATTGAGCAATCGGTTACAAAGGATGGCATCACCTTAACGGTGCACACGGCGTTTATCGATGAGAACCGGACATTCCTGCTCTATAGTTTGAATCCCGGCTCACGGGCTGGTGAGCAATTAGCCTTTGATCATATTGGGCTTAAAGATAAGGAGGGCCAATCCATCGAGGGCCGTTACTCCCATCAATGGAATGAGGAGCTAGGCGTATTCCAAGGTTATTTTGAGACCGATTGGGTCGCTGACGGCCAGATGGCGGATATTGAGTTTGCCATGGAGAATATCCATTTTACCGGCGATGGAAAACAGTCCATCAACTACGACCCTAGTAACTCCAATACACAGGTATTCCCTATCCAGAAAGATGGCATTGACAGCGTGAGCCTGCAGTCATTCGATCAAACCGATGGAAATGTCCTGCTTCGAACGGCCATTACGTATACGGATCCCGAGATGAGCAGTAGAGGCTGGGTGCGAGTAGAGGCCATCAATGACAAGAGTGAGATTATCAAGGAAACCGAGCCTTCCTTTAATGGAACCCCGAGTGCAACTGGAGAATTTGTAAATCAGCAAATATTCGAGTCCGACCATTTGCTTGCAGAAGGAACTGCTTTCCGGCTTGCTTATGATCGCACGCTTGAAACCGCAGAGGGTACTTGGAGCTTAGATATGGCCCTGTCCAAGAAACAAATGGATAATGGAACGTTTAAGGAAACGCTGAACATCCCTGTTGATCAGCTGCCTGGCGGAACGAAGATCCATGAAATGATCGTTACGCCAACCCAAGTCCGGCTGATCCTGACCCATGAAGAAAAATACACGCAGGTTCCTTACATGGAATACCAACTGGATATAGGCGGAACGCTATTGAACGGAAATATATGGTCTGTTCAGGGACAACACAATAAAACGGAGCTGCGATTTGAAATGACCGGACTGAATGCGGCCTCCCTGGCGAACCAGCCTGTGTCCCTGATCGCCAAGCACCGCGTCGATGCATATGATGGAGACAAGAGTCCGATCCGCTTGACCGATATTTCGGCTAAGCATCAGACCATAACGACCAGCATTGCGGGTTATCCGATCACATGGATCTATTACATGAAGGAGAATAACCTCTATGTGGAATCCTCCAGCGCAGATCCGGCGTTCGGAGGCGTTAACCAAACCTATTATCTTGACGGCAACGACCGGAACTATGGAATGCCAGCCATGACTAGCCTGTTCGGCGATGACAACAATAAACATATGGACGTGTATGAGAATTTCGACAAGACCGAGCTTGAGGTGTATATTTCGAAGTATGCCACTCATAAGCGAGACGATGTCCTGCGCGTCCAGCTTAAGGCCGGAAAATAACATATAAAACGTTATAAATGACAAAGAAACCCTCTGGATAAACATGAATGCTGCCCGGAACGGCGCTTCTGCCAAGAAGCGCCCATCTTTTTCGGTCTTTCGTTCTCCACCTTTGAAGGGTTTCTTTCTTTTTTCCGTTGGACATGTCACAATTCTGCACGGCCAACTGTCATATGGGTGAACATCAAAAATCATACCAAAAAGGGGAACTGAATATGGAACTGCGAATGAATTACCGATCGGCCAATCCCGAAGCCTTCAAAACCCTGCTTGCCCTGGAGCAAGCGGCCCAAAAAAGCAGCCTCGATCACAAGCTGTACGAGATCATTAAGCTCCGGGCATCCCAGATCAACGGCTGCTCCTTCTGCGTGGATATGCATTCCAAGGATCTGCTCTCCATGGGCGAAAGCATGGACCGCCTCCTCCTTCTGCCGATGTGGCGGGAAGTCCCAATATATTCGGACGAGGAACGGGCCGTCATCGAATTGACGGAGTGCGTGACCAAGCTGTCCGAGGCTGGCGTTCCGGCCGAGGTATACGAACGCGTGCGCAAGCATTTTGACGAGAAGCAATTCGTCGACCTGGTCATGGCGATCACAACGATTAATGCCTGGAACCGGATCGGTGTCGCTACAGGTCTGTTCCCGGGCTGTTTTGATTAAACAGCTGCAATTTATCCGGATTCACCACAAGAAAAATCTGACGGATGCGGGATAAGTCGGGTTCCCACTCTACCGTCAGCACCATGGAGACCCGGCCGTCCCGCTTTAGCAATAAGCCGGGTTCTCCGTTTACGGAGACAGGCTCAAAGCCTTCCCGAAACGAGCCTTTGGCAGATAACCCCTCAAAGAAAGCACGTACCCGTTCCACGCCCAGTATCGGATTGATGGCTGCCCTCGCTTTGCCGCCCCCATCCGATAGCAGCGTAACCTCTTCCTTCAGAAATGACAGCAGCGGCTTGAAATTCCCCATATCGGACGCCCGCAGGAATGCTTCAACGAAGCGTTCCTGTGTTTCTGTCCGGGTCCCTTCTCCTATTGACCTCTCCGAATGATGATCCATTTTCCGCTTGGCACGACTGAAGGTCTTGCGGCAGCTGATCTCCGTCTTTCCAAGCATCTCCGCTATGACCTGATATTCAAGACCCAGCGTATCCTTGGCGATATAAATGGCACGTTCCAGTGGCGTTAACCGTTGAAGCAGCACCAGGTAGGCATAACCTATCGTTTCACGGCGCTCCGCAGGATCGGACCGCGTCAGCATGTCATAGTCCGGTATCGGCTCCGGGAGCCAGGGACCGGTATACGTTTCGCGCTGGCGTCTGGACGATTTCAACAGGTTGATGCAGCGATTCGTTGTCATTTTGGCCAAATATGCCTTCTCGTTCAGTACTTCTCCCCGATCCATCTGCACGAATTGGGAAAAAACATCCTGCACAATGTCCTCCGCGTCCGCCACACTCCCCAGCATCCGATAGGCCAGGCCGAACATCATCGGCTTGTATTCGGTATAGATTTGATCCAATAACATCAGGCACACCTTCTTATTCTGTATATTCTCTAGCATGAAAGCTACACCACTTATAAGACAAACGGGATATACCACCTGTGACATCATGAAGACGTTATTCTCTACTCTACCCCATATGCCAAGATTTCCGTAAGGGTCAGTTGAAAGGAGAATTCCAGGTCAGTGGACATTAAATTCGTTATCCAATGTGTAGATTATGTCAACGTTCGATAAATCTATCGACATTTGGGTAATTTTTAAATAACATATGGAATGGCCTAACTACTGCGATAAAAGGTTTAAGAGATTAGAAAGTAGGTAAAACATGAAAAAGTCCACCCCTTTACGTCGCGTCGAACTCGGTTATTTTCTGCTGATTGCTCTCGCCATGGTCCAGCAGTTGTTCATATTCTGGAACATCTATGTAAACCAAAGTTTTACTTTTACGGAATTCCTGTTCAGCGTCGGTACACTGGGCGCCTTATTGATCGGCTTCTTTCTTCCGGTAGGCGTTTCGACGGTTACGGTGTTTGTGTATTTGGTCACTTATTTCGTATGGTTGTCCACTCTGGCCCCGGTCAATGCACTCACACTCTCCTGGATTCTGCTGCTGCCCGCCAATACCACCATTGCTGTCTTCATCAAGCTGGCTCTGGTACGAAGCCGAAGGTTCATAAGGCGTCTCGAGCAATTGAGGAAAACCAACCCGGATATCGACATCGACACCTCTCTTGGCAGCAAGGATGCTTTCGAAGATACGCTGGTGAAACAAGCCAATCTGGCCAATCGATATTCGGATCAGTACAGCTTCTGCATCATGATGTTTAAGCTCGACTTCCTCCCCCTGACCAGGGAAAACGTCGGAGCCCACCGCTTTGCCAAGCTGATTATGGAACTGTCAAGCACGATTCAGCAGCAGATTCGTTATGAGGACTATAAATTCTCCATTGGAGAAGGACGCTTTATCATTCTGTGCCCGCTCACCAAGCCGGAATATCTCAAAAGCCTTATGGAGCGCATCAAAGTCGCCATGATGAACGTCCCCTTCCGTGACAAGAAAGGCATGTCCCTCAAGCTTGTGGTCCGCGCCGGCGGCCTCGTATTTCAGAAGGAGCAATTTAGCCGATATGAAAATATCGATGACGTCATCTCTGCATTAGAACGGAATACCGAAACCGACCTCATCGGGGAATATATTTAATCAAGTTAAGTTATCATCATCAATCAAAAGGAGGCTTGCAGCCGATGTCGTATACCAACTGGTTTATCCCTCTGTGCATCGGGGTCAGCATCGTGTTCTCCATAGCCATCGTTATTCTGACGATTGCCACCTTAAGCTTCCGTTCGAAAGTCAAACGAAAATACGATCGGGGGAGGTTCAGTGACTGACTTTTTCCTGGTCATCTCTATTATCAGTATATGGATTGCCGTGCTGGAATCGATCATTATTATGGCCGGGGCCATCGTGTTCATTCATAAACAAAACCGGCAGAAGCTGGTGAATCCGAGCAATCTGGAGGATTTCCCCACCGTGACGGTCATGGTGCCCGCGCATAACGAGGAATTGGTCATCCAGGCAACGGTAGAGCATATTCTGCAGATGAATTACCCGCATCACAAGATGCAGGTGATTGTCATCGCTGACAATTGCAAGGATCATACGGCCGAACGCTTAAGGGCGCTGAAAGCCAATGAACGTTACCTGGACCGCGACTTTCTTATACTGGAGAGAACCGGAACTGGGGGCAAATCAGGCGCCCTGAACGACGCGCTTAAGCAGGCAACTGGTGAATGGATCTGTGTCTATGACGCGGATGCCGCACCTGAAAAAAACGCGCTGTTATTCCTGACGCAGAAGGCGATGGAGCAGCCTGAACGCTACGGGGCTGTTTTCGGACGCAACAAGGCCCGAAACCGTGGACAGAATTTCCTGTCCCGCTGCATCAATCTGGAGCTGGTGACCATTCAGCGCGTGCATCATACCGGGTTATGGCAGCTGTTTAAACTGGGGACCATTCCGGGCACGAACTTTATCGTGAAAACCGCGCTCATTCAGGACATCGGCGGATGGGATGAGCATGCCATCACCGAAGATACCGCAATTTCATTCGAGATCCTGACGAGAGGGCAGTTGATTGCGCTGGCTCCCCAAGCTGAAGCTTATCAGCAGGAGCCCGAGGATCTGAAGGTGTACATGAAGCAGCGCGAACGCTGGGCCAAAGGCAACTACAGCGTTGTCACGGACAATATTCATCATCTGTTTGACCGGACCAGCTGGCGGATTAAGCTGCATGTGCTGTATTACGCGGCCAGTTACTTCTGGTTTATGATTGCCATCATCATCTCGGATATCATTTTTGTCGCCAACATCGTGTATCAGATCATCGCGCTGTTTAATCCTGCCGTCGTCTCACCTTTCCGGTTTGAGGGCGATGTATATATGTATCTCATCATTGCTTGGGCCTTAATGTATTACATTTACGTCCTGCAGATTAACCTGGCGCTCGCAACGGACATTGGCCAGAGCAACACGCGCAACTTCATTCTCTCCTGCGTGTCGTACTTCACCTACGCCCAGCTGTTCCTCGTCATATCCATTAAAGCCTTCTACTCCTTGATCGTGGATAAAATCACGGGCAGGGAATCCAAGTGGTACAAGACGGAGCGGTTTGGATAGAGTCACCCTCAGGCAACTGTGTTTAATACAAAGAAGGGATCACCATGACGTGGCGATCCCTTCTTTGTATTATTATGCTCACCATACTGTGTAGTCGTTACACAGTCACGGCAATTTACTATTCTCTCAGCTTCTTCTGCTCATGACGAAGTTTTTCAGGTGTCACGTCATTTCCGTTGGGATCCACGATGCTTAATCCCGAAAAGGTGCTTAGCACCTGTCCGCGAATTTCACGCAGATAGTCCGTGCGCAAAACTTGCTGCTCGGCTTTTTCCGCGGCAGTAAGTACACCCTCCCGCTGTTTTTTAGCCAATTCATTAATCCGGGTTAAGCTTTTGATCATGATATCCCTCTTTTCCATTTGATTTTCATTTATCTTAATATAAAGATATAACAACATAAGATATTTGTCAACCCCGCCAACTTTCGCTTCCGGAAGGGTTGAATTTGTGATTTTTTCCCTACCCAAAGCCTCTTCATTTCCTTAAACTTGGTGTTTAAGGTTTATTTATTTACAAATCGTGGTTATTGTTAGTATTGAAACCTTTGTGTTCGCAGCATAATAAAAAAAGCAGGTCCTCATCCCTTAGGAAAAATTACTTATGCCTTTCTGGCAGAACTTGAAATATAATAGAGGAACTTAACTTTAATCAACTGGGGGAACATCTATGAAATCTCAGCTCAACAACCCAGCTTCAACGGGGAAAAATGATCGTTTTTCCTCTGCTGGATTTATTCTGGCCGCGATCGGGAGTTCTGTCGGCCTCGGAAACATGTGGAAGTTTCCTTACATTACGGGAGAACACGGCGGCGCAGCTTTCTTCCTGCTCTTTATTATCTGTCTCATCGTGATCGGTCTGCCCGTCCTGTTGGCCGAGCTTGCCATCGGACGAGCTGGCCGCGGGAGTGCTGCAACTTCCTTCGTTAAAGCGGGCGGACCGAAAGTCTTCGGTCATCTTGGATTGCTCCAGGTCATTGCACCGTTTCTCATTCTGACCTTCTATGTTATTGTGGCAGGCTGGACGCTACATTATGCGGTCATGTCGTTTAGCGGAAATCTGTACAACAATACCGATTTCGGTGGTCAATTTACTACGTTTACGGAAGGCTACATGCCGATTATATGGCAATTCGCCGCTATTATTATTACCGGATGGGTTGTAGCCAAAGGAATTTCCGGAGGGATCGAGAAATTCAACAAGGTTCTGATTCCGGGCCTAATCATTCTGTTGATCGTACTAATGATCCGTGCGGTAACCTTGCCAGGAGCTGGCGCGGGCGTTTCCTTCTTCTTGAATCCTGACTTCTCGAAGCTGAGCCCGGAAGCAGCGCTGGTCGCGCTGGGGCATGCCTTCTTCTCCCTCTCGCTGGGGATGGGGATTCTGTTGACCTACGGCGCTTATGTGGATAAGCGACAATCGCTAGGTCCAGCAACCCTTGCCATCGGCGCGGGTGACCTGATTTATGCGTTTATTGCCGGGCTCATTATATTCCCGACAACCGCTTCTTTCGGTATTGAACCGAATGCCGGACCTTCTCTTGTTTTCATTGCCTTGCCAGCTGCCTTCTCGGCCATGCCGCTGGGTTCTTTTTTCGGGGGATTGTTCTTTATTCTTCTAGCCATCGCCGCATTAACATCTTCCGTCTCATTGCTGGAGGTCCCAACCTCGTATGTCATGGACCGCTGGCATTGGGGACGGACTAAAGCCGTAATCGCCATTAGCGTACTGGTTATGCTGATCGGTCTACCCTCCGCGTTGTCATTCGGCATCGTACCTGGGCTTTCCGATATCGGCGGCAAAAACTTCTTCGATTGGCTGGATTTCATCACATCCAATATTCTGCTTCCGGTCGGGGGTCTGATCACCACTCTCTTTGCAGGATACTTCTGGAAGAAGGCGGCAGATGCCGCTGGCCTGAAAGCCGGCTGGTTCCGGGTATGGCTATTCATGATCCGTTATATCGCGCCAGTACTCGTATTTTTGGTGCTGCTTCATACCACGGGTGTGATCAAGTTCGATTAATTGTAGCCAAGGCAATCTCATCGTCACACAGGGCGAATGGGGTTGCCTTTTTTATCCGGATTTAATTGTGCTCCCGCATCACCATCTAGAAAAATTTCAGTTAAAAGGGTTGAGCAAGTAATGAGTTTTGAGTATGTATTTGGTGTTGGATTAACCTTCATTCAATGCCTCCTACTGTTTTTCTGGGCATATTGGATGCTCATCAGTCTCTTTGGTTTTGGAAAACCAAAGAGACTCAAGGAATATAAACCTTTGAAAAGATTTCTTCTCATGATTCCTGCGCACAACGAAGAAGCGGTTATCGGACACCTTGTCGAGAACCTTCATAAAATGGACTACCCGAGGGAGCTCTATGAAGTGTGCGTTATTGCTGATGGATGTAAGGATAATACAAGTGAAATCGCTAGAAAACTTGGTGCTATCGTTATTGATCATACCTACCTGCCAGGTGAACAAAAGGGGAAGCCTTATGGAATCAAATACGCCATTGAGCAGTATGGAGATAGGTTAATCGATGATTTTGACGGTATCGCCTTCTTCGATGCCGACAACTTGGTCTCGTTGAACTATTTAAGGGAAATGAATAACCACTTGTTGAACGGGGATCAATTAATACAATGTTACCTGGATTCTAAGAATCCCAATGACAACTGGGTGACAATAGGTTACTCCGTAAGCTACATTTTCATGAACCGCTCTTGGCAGCTGGCTAAGTCCAGATTAGGCTTAGGTAACGCGATCGGTGGAACTGGGTTCTGCGTAGACACGACTCTGTTCAAAACCATCGGTTGGACTGCTCGTTCCTTAACAGAAGACCTTGAGTTCACGATGCAGTGTTTGCTTGAAGGGGTACCCGCTAAATGGTGTCATTTTGCGCGCGTGTACGATGAGAAGCCGGAAAGTTTCAAGTCTTCCTGCATTCAACGTCTCCGATGGGCAAGAGGGCATTGGGATGTTTGCTTTAAATACGCTCACCGATTAATTTGGAGATTCATTAGCAAGCTAGACCTCAAAGCTTTTGATGGTTTTATGTACCTTATTAATCCTGGCAAGATTGTTTTAAGTGCTGCAACAGGTCTCCTTATTTTCATGTCCATTGCTACTGACTTATTAGAGGCTCATCATTTGACTCCTTGGCAAGTTTGGATGATATGCTTGTTATTCCAATTCATTTACGTAGGGTACGCACAGTTTCTTGATTCGAAAAACAAAGTAAGCATCTTCCGGAACTATGTGTACCTGTACTTCTTCAATCTAACTTACGTACCACTGTTCCTTTGGTCACTCATTACAATGAAGAACGTAAATTGGAATCCTACAAAGCATACACGAGCTATACATTTGAGCGATATTGAAGTAGAAGACTAGAAATGGAAGTACCAATGGTGCTATAAGTGCGTGTTCAAAAAGGTAGATTTTCAGCACCGAAGCTTATGCTTCCGATGTGCGTTTTTTCAAAACGCTTCAGTTGGATGAAGCTAGGACGTCAGGAGCGGAGCGTACGTTTTGGGTACGTGAGCACCTGAAATGTTTCCGCAGGAAACATGCTTCGGAAGCTTCTACTTAGGCCCGGCTGAATTCAAGATTCGATGCCGAGCTGCTTCCTGATTCGCTTCGTGATCAAAAGCGGACTTTTTGAACAACCTCTATAAGAATGAGTTCCTAAAAGAAATGTGAAGCGATCAGGGTTCATGGGTGTCCCCCTAGAATGTCGATCCAACAGTCCCATTTGGTGGAATTATTTAACGGAGCTACGATTTATTTCGGTTATTTCGCTAACAGCTGCTATTTCCCGAGAAATAATGACATATGATTTAGACGAACGCTTGAGATTTATATGGATAGTTCTGCAAAACAAAATAGTTTACGCGCAATTAAGTGGATAGTATAACCTACAGTCGTTTAATTCCTTTTAACCCTCTAGTTAATATGTCAATATATAAAATAATTATAAATGTTATATCGGATTCCTGCAGTCTCCACATCATGTCTAATCCATTCATTCAGAAGATCAAACAAACCATGCACTCACCTATTCATTGAGCGCATGGTTTGTATTTGTTCTTCTATAGTGGAATAAGCATAAGAATACTTTTATTACTAAATCCGGTTCGATTCCGTGTTCGGCTACGCACCATCTTCGAAATCAAAATTCAATTCCGCGATATAGCGGTATCAGGTGGATTACGTTATATCGTGCTATACATGCATATGTGGCTGCGCGTCACCGCACAGAAGTTTAGACAAAGTTTGCTGGTTATTTCTTTACAGGCCCGGTAGATGCTCCAGCCACCAATTCTGCCGGCAATCGCTTCTCAACGGCTACATCATCGTGATTCATGATGCCCAATACCGTCTCGATCGCCAGCCTGCCCATCTCTTCCTCGTTCTGCCGCATATGGGTAAACAAATAACCCTCGCCGATATTTAGCTGCGGACTGTCGAAGCATATGATGGATACGTCCTCCGGCACCCGCAGACCGAGGCGCTCTGCCGCAACCTTGGCTAGCAAAGCAATGTTATATTCGATCGCAAAAAAGGCAGTAATCGACGGGTGATCCTGCAAATGCTGCACGATCCGCTGGATTTCGCGTTCAATATTGCTCTCGTGGAAGGCATTGGGCAAAGTGGCCGTCACGTCGCTAATCCAGATTTCCTTATCAAACGCGATGCCCCGGGCGGCATGAGCCTGCACGAACCCTTCAATCCGTTCTTCAACCGCTGTCGTATCTCTCGGTGGAGGAGACAGCAGAGAAATATGACGGTGACCCAAATCGAATAAATACTCCACCGCCTGCACGGCTGCCCCAAGATTATCTGTACTGATGGAAGCCGCTGCGACTCCCTTCAGCTTGCGATCAATCAGAACAAGCGGGAAACGGGCAATAACCATCTTCAATATTTCGGCATTGAAATATTCCCCCTGGGCGGGAAATACGATGAGTCCGTTCACGCCAAGATTACGCAGCTTCTGAATGGATAATTCCTCATTATCCTGGTCTCCAAATGTTCTGCGCAGTACCAGAAAACAGTCATTGTCCCTGGAGTACTGCTCCATGCTGTAGATAAGACGCGTTCCATAGCTTGAAGAAAAGTCTGTAATGACGAGGCCGATCATCTTCTCCCGACTGGCCGCTGCAGCATCTGTGCTCTCTGAGGAGAGAAGTTCCCTGTGTACCACAGGCTCATCCGGATCAGCTACGAACGATCCCTTGCCCGGCTTGCGTACAATCACGCCTTCGGCCGCCAGCAGATCCAATGCTTTTTTGCTTGTGATTCGACTAACTCCGTATTCATCCGCGAGTTCCTTCTCCGAAGGGACTTTATCGCCTATCCGAAAAATATGGGTTGAGATCTTTCGCTTCATCTCATTAAAAATTTGTTCATACATCGGCTTCGTGGAAGCTGCATCTTTCAAATTGATATCCCTCCAACGGTACTCCAAAACCTACTAATTTATATAACAATATAACATGATATATTTAAATTGTCCATGTTGAACGAATACCGTTTACAAATTAAATACAATCTGAACAGTCCCAACCATGACAAAACAGCGCCGCAGGATAGTCTTTCACCGGAAAGACTCATGCTGGAGGCGCTGTTCTCTGTCGACTACCTATTCCATTTGCCGGTACTGGATGTACCCGCTCAAGCAGAGCACGCTAATAAGCCTGACCGGCTGAGCTGTTCTATTCCTTCACGGCCCCCAGAACGATTCCGTGGATTAAGTAACGCTGCAGAAACGGATAGATGAGCAGAATTGGAATCATGGAAACCAGAATTTTGGCTGAGTTCAGGGTCGTGTTGGAAATTTTATTGAATTGCTGCAGCTGTTCGACCGAGAGATTCTGCATCTGGTCGCGCGTCAGACTGAGCTGCTGCAGATAGGTTTGAAGCGGTATTTTTTCGCTGTCATTGATCAGGATGATTCCGTCAAAGAAGTTGTTCCAGTGACCGACGATGACAAACAGGGTAAAGGTTGCCAGACTGGGCATGGAAATCGGGATAAAGATCTTGAGCAGGATTTTCAACGGACCGGCACCATCAATGAATGCGGCCTCCTCCAGCTCCTTCGGAATGCCCTTGAAGAAGTTCATCAGGAGAATCACGTTGAAGACAGGAACCGCACCCGGCAGAACCAGTGCCCAGATGCTGTTGATCAACCCCAGCTTGCTGATCACCATATACCAGGGAACGATCCCGCCGCTGAAGAGCATCGTAAACACGATAATCCACATATATTTATTTCTCGATCGGAACTGCGTGACGCTCCGCGACAATGGATAGGCCATGAGGATGGTCAATATCATGTTGATCGCGCCCCCAAGCAGCACCCGTTCCACGGATATTAGAAACGCCTTCCAAAACTTCGTGTCATTCAGTATCTGCCCGTAGGATGAGAAATTCAGCTCCACCGGAAAAAAGTAGACCTTGCCAGCATTAACAGCCGTGCTGCTGCTGACAGACACCATAATCGTATTGACGATGGGGGCCAGCGACACAAATGTAATCAGAACGAGCGCGAGCATAATCATCAGGCGGGATAGCCTTGAGCCCAGCGTTTTGGATTGAATCATGCTAACCCTCCTAGAAAATCCTGTACCCCGCATACCTCGAGGCCAGCCTGTAGGATATAACGATCAGAATAAAGCTAATGACCGATTTCATCAGTCCGATCGCCGTTGCGAACGAATACTGCATATTGATCAGACCCATGCGGTACACAAACGTATCGATAATATCACCCGTCTCATATACCAGCGGATTATACAGGTTGAACACCTGGTCAAATCCCGCATTCAGCACATTGCCGAGACTCAGCGTGCCCAGCAGGATGATCGTCGGAAACATGCCCGGCAGCGTGATATTCAGCGTCTGCTTCCAGCGGCTTGCGCCGTCCATTGCGGCCGATTCATACAAAGCCGGGTTAATCGCCGTCAACGCAGCCAAATACACAATCGTCCCGTATCCGAATTCCTTCCAGGTATCCGTCACGATGAGCAGCGGCCTGAACCAGTCGTTGCTTGCCAGAAACATGATCCGCTCCAGCCCCAGAAACTCAAGGAAATTGTTAATCATGCCGTCAAAGGAAAAGATCATGGTCAGCATCGTACCCAAGACCACCCATGACATAAAATGCGGCAAATACACGATGGTTTGAATCGTGCTTTTGAAGAGCTTCAGACGCACCTCATTAAGCAGCAGGGCGAACACGATCGGTACAATCAATCCGAGAACAATCTTCCCGACCGCGATGACCAGCGTATTCACAAAAATCTGTTTGGCATCCTGCAGTTGAAACATATACGTGAAATTGTCGAGTCCTGCCCATGCGGAGCCGAGTATCCCTTTTGCTGGGATGAACTTCTGAAAAGCCATAACCACCCCGGAGATCGGCACAATCGAGAAAATGAACAGCATGGCCATGCCGGGCAGCAGCATCGCATGATAGGTCATTTCGTCAAAGGTTCTTCGTTTCTTTTTCCTCCGGTATCGTACTTCCCGCTCTGAATTGACGGTTGTTTCCACTTGCGCCATCGTCCGCTCCACCTCCATCATGTCCCTGTCAGGACAGGCCTTATCGAATGAAAAGCCCCGCGGATGACCACCAATAGCCCTCCGCGCCAAGGCTCCTGCTTTCCTTATCTGTTGCTCATCTGGTTGACCTCTTCCGTAATCTCATCGCCGCCGGTACGCTTCCAGGTGTCCACAAACTTATCGAATTCATCAACGGGGGCTTGGCCCATGATGATTTTCAATATCGTCTCTTCTTCGAGCTTTTGGAGGTTGGCCCACTTCAGCTTCATCGTCTCGGTGGTTCCGTAGAAGCCTGCAGGAATCACTTCCAGATTCGGATTGTTCGCTTCGCGTTGACCCTCGATACGGGAGAGGTATTCGCCATAGGTGTTCACATCGACGGTATTGCCTTTCTCCTTAAACTCCTGATATGCCTTGAAGGATACCACCCTGTCCTCCTGAACGGCCGAAGCATCCCCGGATTGATCCGCCTTCATCAGATCGTCGTAATAACGCTTCAACACGTCGTCATAATCCACTTGCATCGGAATTTGCGTCGGATCATTGTTCCAACGGCTGGCATCAGTCAGCATCTCGTCCGGATGCTCTTTCTTGTAGTTAATTGCATCATCCGTTAAGGAGTACAGGAAATCTGTTGTCAGATTGACCGACTTCATGATCGCTTCAGGATGGGCAAAATCCTTCTTCACAACAACGATACCGCCGCCTACCGGATCCTGACGGATCGTTTTGAATTTGCCATTCTCGTCTACCGGTGCCGATACGGCAACCCAGACAGCATCGGGATCTTGCTTGATCGAGTCCTTGTAGTTGGTGTAGCCGATCCACCATGGATTAAACAGCATGCCTACCTGACCGTTGATCACAAGCGCTTCCTTCTCTTCATTCGACCGGACGGCGAACTGTTTATCAATCAAACCTTCCTTGTACATGGCGCTCAGCTCCGTCAGCGCTTGCTTCATCTCGGGCTGGACCGAACCATATACAACCTGGCCGTCCTCCTCGATCCAGTTCATCGGAAAGGCGCCATGCGCAGCGAATACCGGCGTAAAGTTCATGGCATTGGAATCCATCACCATTCCGACCGTCTTGCCTGTTCCCGAGGCGTCCTTTTCCACGAATGTTCTGGCGAGGTTCCATACATCCTCGACGGATTCCGGCATCTTCGCGCCGACTTTATCCACCCAGTCCTTCCGAACCCACAGCAGCTGGTGCTGGTTGCCGATATTCGTCATCGGAAGGCCCATGATTTTACCGTCGACCTTCACTTGGTTCAGCAGCAAGTCGCCATAGGAAGCGTAGATATTCTTGACCCCGTCGGATGCGGTCTTCTCGTACACCTCCGTCATATCGGCAATCAGGTCATTATCCACCAGTTGGTTGAAAATATCGCGGCTGACCAGCATAACGTCCGGCAGATCGCCCGTTGTCATCGATAGCGAGAGCTTCTGATCCATATCATCCGTCTCCCAAGTCACCTTGGCTTTCACATTCACCCGGTCCTCCACGTAACGGGTAGCCAAATTGTCCTCAATCGTATCGCCTGATGGCAGGTTGTTCACATGATTGGTATTCCGGCCGATCGTAAATTCCACCGGCGTCTCATATTTTCCGTAAGGCTCATAATCCTGCTCTAAAATTTCCGGCTGCGCGTTATCACTCTTGCCCCCGCCGCAGCCGCTGAATACGGCCAGCATCATACAGCTGAGCAGCAGAGAAGCCATCTTTCTGCGTTTGTTCATCCTGTCATCCCCTTTTTCTCGTTTTGGTTGATAATCAAATTGTATGCGGTTTCAAAATTGGCGTATATGCAACATTTTTCGGATATGTATCACTTTGTTCATGACCTTCTTTTCCGACCTAAACACAAAAAAAGCGGCCGCTGCAGCACCGCTTTCATTACCAACGCTATGGCCGGAATAGCATCCACTCTGTTCATGAGGCAGGAATGACCATCGATACTTCCGTTCCGCTGCCTGGCTCGCTATGAATATCGAGTCCGTAATCCAGACCGTAGTACAGCTTGATCCGGTCATTCACGTTCCGAACACCGCACCCGCCATTCTCCCCGGTTAACAAGCGTGCCGCCTGTACTGGAGTCATGCCCACCCCGTTATCGCTAACGGTGAACCTAATGCCCTCTCCGACCCGGCTGACCCCAATGTGAATTCGACAATCGACCGCACCTGCCTCCACGAATCCGTGCTTGATGGCATTCTCCACGATCGGCTGCAAAATAAAATGAATGACCTCGGTATGTAACACTCCCTCGTCAATATGGTAATCCACGTCAAACCGGCCATCGTTCATGATGAGCTGCAAGTCCAGGTAGGCCTTGATATGCTGCATCTCATCATTGATCGTGGCCATTTGCCTCCCCTGATTCAATGTCGTTCTATAGAAACGGGCCAATGCCGATACCATATAACTCGTTTCGATATCTGCCTTCTTCTCGGACCTCCAACGGATAAAGGAGAGCGTATTGTACAAGAAGTGCGGATTGATCTGATTGACCAGCTTGTTATACTCGCTTTCCCTTTTGGCGATTTCGGCTTGATACACCTGGGAAATGAGGCTGTTGATTCGTTTCAGCATTTTGCCGATGCCATTGGTCAGCTCGCCGAATTCGTCCCTCGATGAGCTCTGGATGATCACATCGAGATTGTTCTGTTCCACCTTGTCCACCTTGTTCTTGATATGGATAATTCGGCGCGTAAAGTTGTTGGAGATCACATAAATGAGCAGGAAAGTAATGATCAAGCTGAGGATAATGACAAACAACGTAATTTGAAAAATACCCAGCGCATTTGCATACGCATTCGTATTCAGCAGATTGTAGTGAATCGTCCACCCATTGTTGGCAAGCGACCGACTTAGGATCAGACCGCTCGGCTCTCCACTCTCCAAACCGGCTGAAGCATCCGCCTCCTTGCTCACCTTGAATATCACACGATGCTCAGCATCCTCGATATGAACCGCCACATGCTCCGACAGCTTGTCCAGGTCCGCAAAAATGCTGTCATGCTGAATGGAAATCACCATGAAATTGCTGTCCTTCGGATTGCTGATCAGTTCCTGAACGAGATAAAGCTTCTGCCCGTCCACAATCCAGCGCCTGCCCCGAAATCCATCGTACCAAGACTTGCTCTTGAGATCCCCGATCGGCAAAATATTATCGCGAATCCCCAGCAGCTCTCCGGATGTATAAAAGGTGATGGCCTCAATATCATCATCCATCAGCCGGATATTCGAGATTAACGGCTCCAGAATGTCACGGAAATCCAGGTACATGTTAAAATAGTTCTCTTCGTAATCCTTAATAAATATCTGCGACAACTCCCGATTTAGCACCATGAACTCGCTCAGCGTATTGTACCGGTTGATCTTGTAATCCATAATGTTAGCCACCTGCTCCAGGCTGGCTTTAGCCTCGCTCCGCAGTTCTTTCATCTGAATGCGGTAGGACTGAATGAAGGAAAGCAGCCCGAGCAGAAGAATGGGAATGAGTGCAATCACCAGATGGGACAGCAGCAGCTTGTTGCGGAACCTGATATCATTGAACTTGTTCTTGATCCATCCGATCATGGAGCACCCCGCACTCTCTGTACTGTAAGGGACTGACGCCGAACTTGCTTTTGAACAGCTTGGCAAAATACGAATGGTTATCGATGCCAACCGCTCCGGCGATATCATTTACCTTCATATTGGAGTTCAGGAGCAGATGGCTTGCCCGTCGCAAGCGGTAATCGGTTAAATACTTCGAGAAGTTCTCGCCGGTCTCTTTCTTGAACAAAATACTCAAATACCCCGGGGACAGGTATACATCGTGGGCTGCATCCGACAACGAAATATCCCGCTGGTAATGATCCTTCACATAATCCTTGACCTGAAGGATGACCTTGGATTCCAACGTCTCCTGCTCAAGATCCCCACCATAAGGACTGATCTGCGTAATATCCTCCATCACCTCCAGAAACTCCTCCCTGACCAGCGGCTTCAGCAAGTAATTTACCACGCCCAGCCGGATGGCGCTGCGGGCATATTCAAATTCGTCATAGCCGCTGCAAATGACGATCTTTAGATCCTGCTGCATCTTTCGGGCTTGTTTGCTTAGCGCAAGTCCGTCCATCAGAGGCATTCTGACATCGGTGATGAGGATATCAATCGCGTTCTGAACCAGAATCCGCTCCGCGCTCATTCCGTTCTCGGCTTCCAGTACTTGAAAGGGAAAGCGGTACTGAGAGATCAAATCCTTAATGCCTTCTCTTTGAACGGACTCATCGTCAACAACAAGAACATTAAACATCATGAAATCTCCTTTGCTTGTGAAAGTATGAGGCTAATATAGGAAAATATAGGTTGTTATAAATGGTATGCCTGTTATGTCGTAGTATATCACAGATTTCCGAAAGGGCTTTCAATTTAAACCTCAAATTCAACGAATGGATCTTCCTGATCACTCGACACGAAAAAAGATCCCTCCTCCGTTTTACACGGATTGAGGGACCTTTATTTTAGATGAGAAATCGTCGAAATGCCCCTCGTTCAAGGGGCATTTCTCTTGCTGGCTTACACCTGGACTGATTCCACTGCCCAGATTATATGCGTTTTTGTGCTCTCCAGGCGTTGACCGTCCAGCTCGATAACAATGTTCCACCCCTGAGGGTTGCGAACGATTACTGTCCGTCCATTCCCCGCTTGTTGCGGCGCTATGGAAATATCCAGCTCGGCTTCGCCTACCCGAAGATTGCTCAGGCTGCATTCACGATCATGCCACGAGGTTGGAAGCTGCGGCTTGATATAAACCGTCTTCTCAAACGCGTTTGGTGTCACACCGAAGAAATGGCGGATAACCGGAACCGTGAGGGCATATAATGTCCACGCCTGCACCACGCAGCCGTAATCCGGCGACATCTCGGAAAAAGAACCCGGAAGCACCTTCGAGAAGGTCCCCAGCATTCTGCGCAGCAGCGCCAGCGCCTCGTCCGGATGGCCGTTGGCCGCTTCCGCTACCGCGTGAACCCCCGTCGAGATGGTCATCGTGCCCTGCTTGTAGATCCCCCCAAGATAGGTGCCATGCTCCCCGATAAACACATCGGAACGCATGGTTTGAAGCGCCCTCTCGGCCTTCTCCGGATCGGCAATGCCCGTCTCCATCGGCGTCACGATGACCCAGTTCTTGTTAAGCAGCCAGCCCCGGTCAGCCCTCGCATCTTTAGCTTCGGCCAGCATTTGCTCCAGGTATTCGCGATACCCCTGAATGCCTTCCTTCTCCGAGAGGGATACCATATAGTCCACATTCGGCTCAATATCGCCTCTGGTCGCAACGGCGTCAGCGTATAATCCCTCCGACTCGCACCAATACACTTCATTGATCGCGCGTACTGCCCGGTCCGCGAGCTGACCATACTTCTCCGCGTTTTCTTCCTCGCCGAGATGCCTGCTCATATCGACCATCGCCCGCAGAGCCTGGGCGGTGTACACGGCACTGTCGATCAGTTCCATGTTCAGACCGCCAATCTCAATGATGCCGTAACCTGACGGGAACAGATCGCCGTCCGGATCCATTTCATGCAATAGCCAGTCTACGCCCTTTACGCAATAGCGGTAATGACGGCGCAGCAGTTCTTCATCTCCTGTCCAGCGGAACAGCTCCCATACAAAAGCGATGTAATGGGCCGTTTCCTGGGTGTTGCCCGGATTCGACACCGCCCCCATGGTCGTGATCTCGTGCACGATTCTGCCATTGCCATTGGCTTCCTCCGATTTTTCAAGCAAAAGGTTCAGCGTATCCTTTGCAAGCTGCGCATCCCCGATGGCAAGCACCCCTTGAAGGGAATAGGTATTGTCACAGCCGAACCACCACGGATAGGTAGGTCCGCCGGCAGTCAAGCCGCGTCCGATCCCGTCCACCTTTTGCACAAGCCACTGATTGTTCAATTTGGCCCACGTAAAGGCTTCATTCAGCAAGTCCTCGCCGGCGATTTTCAGTTTGGCCCGGTTAGCGACCTCTTCATATATAACTTTTTTCTCGTCAAAAAGAGCCTCATGCGAAGAGACAAGCTTGTCATATACCGCTTCGCTCTCTTCCTGGGATTGATAGGAGCCGGCCACAAATAAGCGGAATTGCAATGTCTCCTTCTCCCGGAGCTCAATCACTTCGCTCCGGAAGGCTACACCCGTCCCGTTTCCAGCGGTGAACTCGGGCCCATATAGAGACGGCCCCGTCTCAACCACGCTGCCCGGCAGATCCGAACCGATCTGGACATACCAGTCATGTGCACTGTCTTTCACGGTGACTTTCCGATCCGAGCTGAGGATCACCTCATCCTGCTCGCCATTGGTTATGCCGATTTCATCGGAGAACCAGACGGGGCGAAGATCGGTGCGAGCCAGCAGCTCCAGCTTCAGGCGGGTCGTACCTTTTCCATAGGACAGCAGTTTATAATCCGCCACGAATCCTTTTTCCAGCTCGGGTGCGAATTGCGTGCGCTCCAATTGAACCGGAATATGGCCCAGCCCGTGATCGTATTGAAACCGGCTGCCCCAAGGCTCATTCGTAAAGCCGTCCGATCTCGACCAAACCGAGATATTCCGGTCCAGATCCGTAATTCTCAGCCAGAAGCCGTCCAGCAGCTTGATCGGGTGCAGCCACACCCCGCCCATCTCATTGGCAATATGATGTCCGAAATCCGGGAAATATCCGTCCTGGGTTCCACAGATTTTAATATACTCACCGGCATTATAGTATAAATTGAAAGGATGTCTGCTACTTAATCCTGTAGTTTTTGGCATGTTAGCCTCCTAACGCATCGTCAACTGATCAGCCCTTGATGGCTGAAGAGATGGAAATGCCTTCGATGAAATATTTTTGTGCCAAGAAAAATACGATTAATGCCGGCAGCATAATCAGAATCGTTGCCGCCATCAGCATGTTCCATTCGACATTGTACAATCCCTTGAACATGGAAAGTCCCAGAGCCAGCGTATATTTATCGCTGGAATTCAGGTAAATGAGCGGTCCCTGGAAATCATTCCATACGCCCATGAAGGTAAAGATTGATACCGCAATCAGCGGTGCCACGGACAGCGGCAGAACGATGCGCGTAAAGATCTGGAACCGGTTGGCACCATCTACGAAGGCCGACTCATCCAGGTCCCTCGGTATGCCGCGCATGAACTGGCGAATAAGGAATATATTAAATGCGCCGCCGCCAAAAAACGCAGGGATGATGAGTGGCAGGAAAGTATCCACCCAGCCGATTTCCTTGAACATGATGAACATTGGAATCATCGTAACCTGGGAAGGCAGCATCATAGTTGCAAGCAATACCAGAAACAGCAAACGCTTCCCTTTGAAATTAAATCTTGCGAATCCGTAAGCACAGATGGCCGAAGATAATACGGTTCCGATCAAAACCGGAATCAGAATAATGAGGGTATTGCCCAGAAATTTGAAAAACGGAACAGCTTGTACGGCATCTCTGTAATTGGTCCAATGCCACACGGTGGGGAAGAAATTATCTTTAAACACCTCAGCCGGTGACTTCAGCGACGTGAAGAAGGTCCACAGTAAAGGCACAATGACGATAAGAGCCCCGGCAATGAGCGCCAGCATGGATAGGATATGCGGCACGTTGATACGACGCTTGGCAGATTGATTCATGAATGACGCCTCCTTTAATCCTTATCATCGTCGCCCTGATAATACACCCACATGGACGAGCTTCGAATGACAATCAGTGTGAATACAAGAATGATGACAAACAAGATCCAGGACAAGGCGGAGGCATAACCCATCTCGTAATCCTGAAAGGCCTTATTATAGAGATACAGATTATAGAACAAAGTAGAATTCAGCGGTCCGCCGTTGGTCATGACAAAAGCCTGGGTGAAGTATTGGAACCCGCCGATAATCCCCATGATCAAATTGAAAAATACCGTTGGCGATATCATCGGCAGCGTAATGCTGAAGAACCGGCGGAAACGGCCGGCACCGTCCAGCTCAGCCGCTTCATGCATGTCCTCCGGTACGCTTTGCAGACCCGACAGATAAATAATGATCGTGTTGCCGACGCCCCAGATCCCCATGACGATGAGCGCTCCGAGAGCATAGGATGGATCTTGAAGCCAAGCGGGTCCCTGGATGCCAAACCAGCCAAGCGCTTTGTTCAGAATCCCGTACTCGGGGTTGAATATCATCACCCACATCATCGATACCGCAACCGCAGGAATGACGGACGGCATGAAATAGATCAATCGGAACACTTTCATGCCGCGGCTGCGCATATTGAGCAGTACCGCAATCAAGAGGGACACAATCTGGTAGAGTGGCACAGATACCAAAGCAAAGATAAAAGTTACTTTTAATGATTGATAGAACAATTCGTCATGGAAAATCGCCTTGAAGTTGTCCAGCCCAACCCACTCGATCGATTGCACTCCCGTTATAATGTCCCATTTGCTGAAGGCTAGCAGCAACGAGAACAGCATCGGTCCAATCGTAAACAGCAGAAGTCCCAGAAGCCATGGCATGATGTATAAGTAGCCGGCCCAATCCGATTTAGACTTTCGCATAACAAGCCTCCTTGATGAAGCAGGTGAAGCGCATTCGTCATACGCTTCACCTGTCGTTTTTACTTGATTTTGCTATCGACGTTTTTCGCAGCTTCATCCAGGGCGCCCTTCACGTCCTGTTGTTTCAGCAAAATCTTCTCTATGGCTTTGTTGAATTCCTCAACAAAAATGGGGCCATGGGTAGAGCGCAATGTGACCGGTTTCTTCGCATAATCCATCATCTCGATAACCGGCTTGTCTGACACTTCCTTTGCTTTCACTTCTTCAAGTTCCACTACGGTTGCAGGAAGAACCTTGCCATTCTCGGAGCGAAGCTTCTGTGCTTCCGTTCCGGACAACCATTTCAACAGCTCATACGCTTCCTGCTTGTGTTTGCCGTTTGCATTGATAGCCCAGCCTGCACTTGCGATAATGCTGCTCCGTGTACCATCCTCGCCTGTCGGAATCAGGGCTGATCCGTATTCCACATCCGATTTATCCAGATCGCCCTTCACCCAGCGGCCGGTGACCATCATGGCCAGTTTGTCCGTCATGAACATGGAGGAGTCTCCACCAAGGGTCTCGGCATCCTGAGGCGTAGGCGATACGCGGTCTTCGCCTTGGGACAGGGATACGTATTTTTCAATAGCGGCTACCGTCTTCTCACCATTCATGAATCCTTCGGCTTGCGTTCCGTCTTCATTCGCTATATCCGTGCCATGATCCCACAGATACGTGTAAATCGGATATTCCCATTTGCCGGCATTGAAACCGAATTCGGTATACTTATTGCCTTCCTTCTTGGTCAGCTTCTTGGAAGTTTCGATCAGTTGGTCCCAAGTCCAATTATCGGACGGATACTCCATGCCCGCTTCATCAAACATGCGCTTGTTGTACCAGAGCGCAAGCGGATTGAAATCCTTCGGCAGGTAGTACTGTTTGCCATTGATATTCATGTTGTCGATCAGATCCTTCTGGAAGATATCCAGACTGAAACCACTGTCCTTGCTCAAGTATTCATCCAGCGGCTCAACAACGCCTTTTTCAACATATTTGAAATAATCGCCTTCACCGATCAGGAATACGTCGGGTGCTTGCCCGGCTGCAAGCGAAGTCGTCAATTTGGTGCCGTAACCTTCACTCGGAATCGGCTCGAATTTCACCTGGATATCCGGGTGTGCTTTATTGAATTCATCAGCGAGCTGCTGTTCGTTCGCACCGGAGCTCACATCGCCCCAGACGGTGAATGTAAGGTTAACTTTCTCTCCGGCCGCGCCTTTGTCCGAGCTGCCACCGTTACCGCCGCAAGCGGATAATGCCAACGCAGCGATGATGACCATGCTGAGCATGGTTGACCATTTCCAATTCTTTTTCATTGAATGACCCTCCTGAATATTCAATATTGGATTTGAAGCTCTTTCGAGAATTTGATGGTGTTGCCGTGGAACACCAGCTGCAGTTCCTGCTCCGAATTCGTAGTCAGCGTCAGCGTCTCACGGTCGATGTGCACTTCCAGCCGCTGCCCCTGCCAGTATAGCGGGAAGGAAAGCTTCTCCCAGGCTTCAGGCAGATTTGGATTCATATGCAGCTCCCCGCCCAGCATGCGGACGCCTGCGAACCCGAGCACCACACATTCCCATATGCCGCCAAGCGACGCGGAGTGTATGCCGGCATCTGAGGAGTACATGTACGGCCCCAAGTCAATCTTTGAAGCTCGTTCGAACAATTGATATGCCAGATCCCCATCGCCAAAATCGTTCGCCAGAATGCTATGTGTAGACATCGACAGCGAGGAATCATGCAACGTCTTCGGCTCGTAATAATCGTAATTGGCTTTCTTCACTTCTGGAGAGAACTGATCCTCCAGCAAGAAGAAAAGCATCATAATATCAGCCTGTTTGGATACCTGCATTTCTCCAACCTGATCCAGGTTGTAATCGTCAAAGATGCTGCCTACCTTGCTCTGTTGTTTATAAGGAGTTAAATCAATGAGTTTCTTCTGCAAGTAGGTGTCATCCTGCGGGATAATGCCATCTTGGTTCGGCTGTGGCAAGTAGATCTGATGGAACTTATTCTGCCACTCATTCATAGCCTGCTCCAGCCCCAGCTTCCCGTTCAGCGACTGGAATAACTTCGCATCCGATGTTTGTAGACTCTCGTAGTATTCCATGGCCAACCGGATATTAAAGGAAGCCATGTAATTGGTGAACGCATTGTTATCCACATGCTCCTTGTATTCATCCGGCCCCACAACCTCATTGATTTCATATACCGCCTTGCTTTCATTCCATTCCAGACGGCTCGCCCAGAATTTAGCGGTATCAAATATCATTTCGTAGCCGCAACGATCCATAAAGTCCTGATCACCGGTCGCTTTGTAATAGTGCCACACGGCGTAAGCGACATCGGACGTAATATGCTGTTCAATAAATCCGGACCATATCTTGATCTGTTTGCCTGTGACAATATCCACCTGACCCCACTCCGGCGTGACCTCGCCATCGCTTGGCCATGCTGCTTCCCATGGATACATCGCGCCTGCAAAGCCATTTTCAACTGCCTTTGCCCTAGCGCCTTCCAGACCGAGATATCGATATTCAAGCAAGGATCGCGCAACCTCGGGTTTCGTATAAATATAGAATGGCAAAATAAAAATTTCCGTATCCCAGAAAGAGTGACCCTTATATCCCTCTCCGCTGAGCCCCTTGGCGCCGATTCCCATCCGCCGGTCATGTGCCGGAGTCATGATAACCAGATGGTATATGGCAAACCGGACTGCCAACTGATCAAAGGAATTGGAGGATTGGATCGAGATGTTGTATTGCTCCCACACCTTGCTCCAGGCCAACCGATGCTCTTCAAAAAGCCGGTCGTATCCGGCAGAATGGAACGCTTTCAATTCAGCGAGTGCATGCTGCCGAATGTCGTCCAGGCTTGTTCCTTCTGCAAATTCACTGTCACGGCTAGTGAATACCGTCGCCATTTTCTCAAATTCAAAGCACTCCCCTGCTGCAACATCAAGTGCATAGGAGACGGCAACCTTACGTCGGTCGATATCCATTTTGGGAGCAACATCCATCACTTGCTGGTTTAACTTAAGACGATGGGCCACACCATGGATGAAATCCACCTTGGACTCGGTTGTCGTCTGAATCAGCTCCAGGAAGGTCTTATCGAAAATCCGCTTCTCTCCTTCGTGAAAATGCTGACTTCCGCTGTTGCTCACCTGGCCGTCAATCCCGGAGTTAATAACCAGTGTTATGCCCTCGTTCAGAGGAGTTATGCTTACCTTCAGGCCGATCTGATGCAGCTTGGCCAGCGATACATAGCGCTTGAACTCAAATCGAATTCTTTTCCCTTGGTATTCCCAGATAAAGCTCCGAACGAGCTCGGCATCGCGAATGTTCAGCATTCTCTCGTATTCGGCAACCGTTCCACGCTCCAAGGAGAACCTTGTACCGTCAATCCGAATATCCAGACGCGTCATATCGGCCGTATTCGGAAGCTCCGTCACTTCGAATTCATCGAATTTATTGAAGGTTCCGTTCACAAACAGATTTCTCTTCTCCCCGATATACGACTCCTCTGCAGCTGATCGAAGACCCATATATCCATTCCCTAGCGACATGATCGCTTCACACTTGCCTAAAGCCAGCGGATTGAATTGCACTTCGGAAAATGACCATTTCTTCAACTCTTCAGACTGTACCTCGTTGTAGCTCAGCATGTTGTTATCCTCTCCATTTGTTGTATTTTTCTCTATTTTTGTAAGCGATACCTAAATCGTTTTCGATCTTTTCAAAAAAGAACCGAAAACGATTTCGGAATCAGCCTAAAATAAAAGCCTTCCTAATGCGAAAACGTTTTCGATAACATTATTGCACCATTATTGTCTCCCTGTCAACAATTTCGAATGAAAGAATTTTATGATAGCCGGGAGTCTGATTCTCCAGCATCTTGATCACTTCCTCAAATGCCGAATAGCCGATTTTTGTAAAATCTTGTCGAACCGTGGACAATCTAGGTGTCGTATAACTGGAGAGCACAATATCATCAAAGCCCATGATGGAGATGTCCTCAGGAATTCGGATGTTCAGTTCACGGCAGCGCGTCATAAATCCGATTGCCATCAGATCACTGGATATAAAAACAGCCGATAAATTCGGATGACGCTGCAAATAAGGTTCGGCCGCTTCGTACGCCACCTGCTCGCTAAAATCCGCTTCAATGACCCTGTTCAAATCATAAATCAGGCCTGCTCCTTCCAGTGCTTCCCTGAACCCCTGAAGTCGCTGAATGCTGACAGCCGCAAAGCTATGTCCGTTAATCATGCCGATCTCACGGTGCCCTTTGCCGATTAAATATTCCACCGCTTTTCTGGCAGCACCCACGTTATCCGTTATCACCGAACCGGTATGGGGACCGACAATATCAGCATCTATCACCATGCATGGAAATTCACTGTTTACCAATTCTTCAAAATAGGGGTCCGTGGTACGAAGCCCGGAAATTACGACGCCAGCGATCTTATTCTCCTTGCAGAACTGCCAATACGATTTATCCTGCTGTTCGGACAAGCTCCGCGTATATATGACCACCTCATATTGATAATGCTGGGCTGCAGCATAGACGCCGGTCATGATTTGGAACATGACACCGTCCTTGCCGTTCGCCTGTTCAAAGTTCGATATGATAAGCGCAATAGTCTTGGTGACCTTGTGCTTTAGGTTTTTGGCCAGACGGTTCGGAAAATAGTTCAATTCCTGCGCGGCCTTCATGACCTTTTGTTTCGTGGTTTCGCTTACATCCGAATAGCCATTCAGCGTCTTGGAAACGGCTGATATCGAAACGTTCGCCAGCTTGGCCACATCTTTGATTGACACCATATATATCACCACTACCATTCATTAGATTCACATACTATTGTATCCGTTACCAGTAAAATAGCAACAAAACTCCTGCAACAAAGAAGAAATAAGCTATTGAGTATCATACAAAAAGTGTAAAGAACTCCGACCTTCTTGGAGGCAGGTATCATGCATTGATCACCACGACCATTGCCAATCCTATACTCATATTCTGAATTCAGTGGGGTGGGATGTGAGAATATGTACCTTCAACAACATAACGGACACCTTCACGGTGCCCGTTATTCTTATGATCTGTATCTATTCCATTTATTTTTCATCGAAGGGTCACGATCTCTTCTGTTTTGTGATTATGTTCGTACATCCAGACCTTAATCTCATCGATATCCATCGGCTTTCCGTAATAATAACCTTGCATGACGTGGCAGCCAAGTCCGGTCAAAAAGTCGATATGCTCCTTGTTCTCTACACCTTCCGCGATTACATCCAGATTCAAATTCTCTGCCATAAGAACGATGGCGTTGACAATGGCGCGTTTACTGGGCGTGTCCAAATCATTGGTGAACTGGCGGTCCAGCTTTAAAGCATCAATCGGAATCCGGTCCAATAGACCAATCGAGGAATAACCGGTTCCGAAATCATCCATGGAGACCTTAACCCCCAAGGACCTGATATTCCCAAGCTGGCGGATAATATCATTCACATCATGCAGCACCATGGACTCTGCTATTTCCAGTTCTAACAAGCGAGGCTCCAAATCCGCCTGATCCAGAACGTTTTGAATAAGCTCAAGCAGATTGTCACCATGAAATAAACGAATCGATAAATTTACCGAAACCGGCTGGACAATTCCTCTCTCCTGCCAAATTCTGCACTGTTTGCATGCTTCCTCAAGCGTCCATCGGGTCATTGGTATAATCAGCCCCGTCTCTTCGGCAATCGGAATGAATTCAAGTGGCGATATCACGCCTAATCTGGGATGCTTCCAGCGAAGCAGCGCCTCGAATCCGACCAAGCGATCACTTTGCACATTCCATTTGGGCTGATATACAATGAAGAACTCCTTCAGCTCAAGCGCTCGTTGCAGGTCCTTCTCCAATTCCATTTTGCGAACCTCTTGAAGACCCATCTCCTCGTCATAGAGGCATTGCTGGTTCTTGCCCAGTCCCTTCGCTTTATACATTGCGGTATCCGCATTCTTCAGCAGCGTCGTACGATCAGAGCTATGGACGGAACCGATGCTGATTCCGATGCTTGCCGTCACGTACAATTCGTTGCCGTCGATATGGTACACGTTTTTTATTTGTTGAAGTATATCGTCGGCTAAGCGCTGGGCATAATTCGGGTCGCTTTGCTTCAAAATAACCAGAAATTCGTCCCCGCCGATCCGGAATACCTGCTGGCCGCCTCGAATGAATTGACGCAGTCGCTTACCCACTTCCTGGACCAGCAAATCCCCAACATTATGGCCCAGCGTATCGTTGATGGCCTTAAATTGGTCCAAATCCAGAAACAGGATCGTAATCTTCTCTGTTTCGGGATTCGCCTCAAAGAACCGGTTCATCTCATTGCGGTTAGGCAATCCCGTGATCGTATCCTGATAGGCCAGCTTTTCCAGCACATGCCGATCAAAGAACATCGCTCCCCAGGATATCAGCAGGATGGCAAAAATCGTGACCGTCACACAGTACAGAAGAAAGGAATCAACAGACTGCGGTTGATGCGCCATCATGCCGGCATGAGCCTCGAACCGCGCGGCTTTCATGCCTGTATAATGCATCCCGCACACGGCAAATCCCATGACGACCGCCGAGCCCCACTTAAGAAAGCTGGACTTGGAATGGTTGCGAAAACGGAGAAACAATAATAAGGCCGCATAGGAAGCTGCCAGCGCAATGATGGCGGACAATGCCCACATGCCGGGATCATAACGGATTTCGGCGTGTACAATCATGGCCTCCATTCCCATGTAATGCATCGTTACGATGCCGCTTCCCATAATGAAACCGCCAATGGCGATCTTGGACCAGTTAATGCTTTTGGGCATGGTGATATAAAACGCGATGAAGGAGGAAATCACGCTGGCCAGCATCGACATGATGGTCAGAAAGGCATCATACTTCACGTTCATATTCATGTGCATCGCCAGCATGCCGACAAAATGCATGGACCAAATGCCGCTTCCCATGACCATGGCGCCACCGCAAAGCCAATAAAACTTGGATTTGCCGTTCGCATCCGAAATTTTAGAGGTAATATTCAAAGCCGAGTATGAAGCAAGTATAGCAATCGCAATTGAAAGCCCAACAATATATAAGTTATAATTGCCTTCCATCTGAGCTGTACACACTCCTTTTGTGAGTAATCCTTAGGTCCTATGAAGATCATACGTTTCCTAATGGACAAACGTTTCTATTAATTCATGGGTGACTCATCCCGCTGCATATCAGAAATTGATAATCCTTATATTCACGGCCTCCCCAGCCCTACACCCTATCCATTATTATATCTATAGTAACTATTCAATTTCTCGACAAACATAGAAATTGCTCAAATCGCCCGGATTTTAATGAGTCTAAAGAACTAAATATTCTGCGGATATCTAGGCTTTTCCTCTGCCCTATGGAAATTATGAGCGACAACAATCTATTTCAAAAAATAAAAAAAGCTACGGACCCTTATTAGGTCAGCAGCTTTTATTTTGTCTGTCCTCAAGGTGTAATTACCTTCGATTTCCCATTCAAGTACTTCTCGCCCCATTCACAGATTTGATCAAGGATCGGTTGTAGCGAAACGCCCATTTCACTCAGCTCGTACACGACCTTAGGCGGCACTTGATTAAAGACCGTTCGCGTGATAATCCCATCCTCCTCCAGCTCCCGCAGCGTCTGGGTTAACATTTTCTGCGTAATATCCGGCATCTGCTTCTTAATTTCACTCGTTCGCTTGGGGCCATAACTTAAATGGCACAGCACAATGACCTTCAACTTGCCGCCGATTACATCCATAGTTGCCTCGGACGGAATATTGTATTGTCGCTCCCCATTCATAAGATCTTCTCTCCTTTTCGAACGTAAGTCGCATAGGACGGATAACAGGCACCTTGGGGTACTAATGATACTTTTAGGTACCTATAGAACAATTAAGTGCGTACTTCCTTCCAGACATTATATGATACATAATCCCCTTATACCAGTGCTTCAGCAAGAAAAACATCGGCATTCTATAATCTAAAAGTTGGAGGTGGAGTTATCATGACGCGTATTTATATTGCCGGCGGGTATGGCGTAGTCGGTAGCGCTGTTGCACGGCATATTAGATCCATAAACCAAGATGTTGAAATGATTCTTGCCGGACGCAATCCTGAAAAAGGGGCGTCATTGGCGCACAGCTGGGAAATGCACGCACAGCCTTTCTCGATATTAACCTAGGCTTGTCTCCCGAGGACCTGGATCAGGTTGATCTTATCGTGTCCACGATCCAGGATCCAGCTGACATCCTCATTCGGGAGGCGCTTACCAAGGGAATTGCACACATTGGAATTACGAAACTTGCGGACAAATTGACGCCTACCCTATTTGCCATACAGAAACATCCCCCTACAGCACCGATTATTCCACTGGGCCACTCCCAAGCAGGAATTCTAACATGGGTCGCGCATAAGGAGGCGCAATCCTTTCGAAGCATCCATTCGATCCATTTGGCTGGTCTCTATGATGAACGAGACCCCATGGGTCCCATGACGCTGGAGGATACAGAGGGTTTCATCAACCGGGCACTCCTTCGGGAAGACGGGAAATGGAAATGGGCCTGGGCCCCTGAGCATCCGAGAAGCATCAGGCTGCAAGATGGTGCGTTTGTCGAAGGTCATCCAATAAGTCTGCTGGATGTTCCGAGCCTGGCAGCCGCTACGGACGCACGTAACATACGCTTTGATTTCGCTGTGGGTGATTCGATAGGCACCCGAGCGGGCGGTAAGGCTTCCCAGGACCTCTATATTGAACTGGAGGGCGTTCTTCATGACGGGCGCTTCATGAAACGGCGTATTACGATCACCGATCCGGAGGGACAGGCGCATTTCACTGCACTGGGTGTATTGCTATCCGTTGAGCGCATATTAGGACTGGACGGCTTACCCCCTGCTCCAGGAGGCTTTTACCTTCCTGAAACGTTAGTGCTTGCGGATTCCGTGATGGCACGTTTAGAACAGTTCCGCATTCAAATCATTGTAGAAGAAAGCGAAGGTGATTCATGATGAAAGTGCTGACCATTGTCACCCATCCCAGAGTTAACTCCTTTACATTTGCTGTCACGGAGCGATTTGTGCAGGGTCTTCAAGATGCCGGACATGAAGCGGAGATTCTGGACCTCCACCGCATCGGTTTCGATCCGGTCCTGTGGGAGGCAGACGAACCTGATTGGTCTAATCCTACCAAGATCTATTCTCCTGAAGTAGAAGCCGAAATTGCACGAATGAAGGAACACGACGCGCTGGCCTATATCTTCCCGGTGTGGTGGTACGGAATCCCGGCCATGCTGAAAGGGTATATCGACCGTGTCTGGAATCATGGCTTCGCTTACGGCGGCGGCTCAAAGCTTCATCACCAACAGGTATTATGGCTGGCGCTCGCGGGAGCTTCGGAAGATCATTTTGCCAAGCGGGGCTATGATCAGATGTTATCCCTTTCCCTCAATATTGGGATGGCCGACTACTCCGGAATCAAGAATTCCCGTGTGGAATTCTTCTATGATACGCTAGAGGGTAGACCGGAGCATATGGAAAGTTTGCTCGAACGAGCTTATCAGCTGGGATTGCATTATGCGGACTCTGGAGTAAGCGTAAAATGATTACTTTATAATAGAAGCAGAGCTTAATTTATAAATTATAAATAAATCGACCTCAGAGAGGTCGATTTTTATTTACTGTCTTTACTTTGAATGGAAACCAGAAACTTGACTTTAATTCTCCATTAAATTCTCCTAAAATAGGATGTCCCTCAAATCCAGGTCTATCGACAGTCATAATTTCTAACCATAGCTTCCTTCTCCAATTATATTTTTGGAACCCCCATTACTCCCCCACCATCTCTCGCAGCTCCTCGAACAGCTCCTTGGTCTTCACTGGATCTTCTTCGTTATAGAAAATATACAACTCATCCAGCTTGAACTGGATATAAGGGGGATCGTTCTTGAAAATGTACAGCCTCGTTTTCCCGATGTCCTTCAGCCGAAAATGCCCACGGGCGTACTTATCGGTCGATTCACCATTTGTTTTGGAGCCGGAGGGCACGCTTTCCACAAGCGTTAACTGCTGAATGTCTGAAATGGGGAAATCATAAGAATACATCGGGTAACTAATCTCGATCCGTTGATCCGACGTGACGGTTAACTCTGGCGAAGTCATCTCGGAGCGGATGAGCATAAACGAAGTTCCGAAGATGACTACCGCCAAGAGAGCGCCGGTACCCCATACGATCATTTTTCCTATCGGAGTCGCTGTGTTTACGGTCTCTCCGACTCCCACTCGCTTCGTTACAAAGATACTTTTATCGTTCGGATTGTGGTAGATGAAGCCATTCGCCCAATATTCATCATCGTCCGTGTAGACGGTTTTGCCGTCACTTTCCAGGATCTCCCGCTCTTGGGTGTGGATTCTACGATAAACATAGATCGCCAACCCTACCGGAATAGCCGTGAACAAGAGCATTATTGTAACCCATACACCGTTCATGGTTGCATTCTCGTTCATAACCAACAAAAAGAGAATCAGGAAAAAGATATTTTCAAGAATCGCCACGAGCAGCCACAGATACGAAACGGCTCGACGCCTTGCCTGATTCAATACGAGATTGACTTCACTGTTCAAACTGTACACCCTGGCCTTCGTTCTCCGCATCAAAAGGGAGTTCAGGAACAGAATGACCGTCACCACCAATCCGCCAACCGTAACGCCCCACAACTGCGGGTCCTTGGACACGGCCCACAGCATCATTCCGATCGACATAGCCCCTGGAATGAGAAACAGCCATGGAGAGGCTGATCGTTGATTCTTCCATTGCGTTACGCGCAGATCACCCAGGATCAAGCGTTTGGTCCCGACAAACCATTCTTCCTCGCGTTTTAGTCCCAGCGTTTCGCGGAATGCCGTTCTGAACGGAAGCACCATCACGACCATAAAGACCATAAGCCATATAAAAAAATAAATCGTCTGGTACGCGAACCATGGGCGGAGAATGACAAAGGGGATATAGGCAGCCAGCATCCACATGCTCGTAAGGTTCATCCTTCTATTAAATCTCGCTTGAATGGCACGGATACCGTCGTGCTCCATCGCATGCGGCGGAAGGGTAACCGCAAATAACATGCCGTTCTTATATTTGGCCTGCGGTTTATATGTGGCAAGCAATGCAACGTAACAGATAATGACGGTAATGGAAAGGATTACGGTTAGCAGGGAGATCACCTCTTTTCATTAGGGTTGCAGATACGTCATTTTGGAAAAGATGCGGGAGCACAACTCCTGAAACCGGGCGCGATCAATTCCCTGAATCGCTGCTTGCGCAATGATCAATTGAAGCTCTTCCTCCAATTGCGGGGAAGGCTCGGGGTTGTGAGGCTTAGGTGGGCTCACCTTGGCCCCATGCCGACGGTCAATCACGATATAACCCTCCTGTTTCAGAAGCGAATACGCTTTGTTCACCGTCATCGTGTTGATTCCGAGTTCATCCGCCAGCTGGCGGACGGTTGGCAGCTTCTCTTCCCGCGCAAGCTCGCCTGTAGCAATGCCGACGACAATCTGATTGCGCAGCTGCTCGTACAGAGGAATGTCACTATCCAGTTGTAAAGAAATCATCATCTTCAGGCACGCTCCTCTGCAAAATATTCACTCGAGGGAGTATTGTCTCATTGTATATTAAGTATTGTTCATTATAATACAATCAATACTTAAATCGGAAGAGTAATCCCAAAATTTGAAACATTTTGATTCTTATTGCCGTACATATAACCAATGGAAAAATAACGGACAGAGAGGAGCGCCGTCGATGATGCCTCAAGGACCGTCTTTTGGCGGAGGATTTGATTTTATGTTTACGCTGGTTCCCATTCTGATTGGAATTGTATTCGTGATTGTGATTGTGGGCTTCATTTCCAATGGCGCCCGTTATGTTAAGAACGCCAAGTCGCCTCGCACGTCCGAGTTTGCCCGGGTTGTCTCCAAACGCATGGACATCCGTCATCACAGCAATCATCACAACGGGGATAACGGCATGATGCATTCCAGCAATTCTTCCCGAACATATTACTACATCACCCTCGAATTTGATAATGGGGAGCGGAAGGAATATCTCGATGTCAAGAATCTGTACGGTCTTGTTGTGGAGGGAGACACCGGCTATGCCGCCATTCAGGGCGATTGGATCGTCGCTTTTGAGCGGGATGTGCAGCCGCAGTCGTAACTAAACGCCATAAGGCATACGGCGAAAATAGATGCAGCACGTACTCATAATATTGCATTGTATGATCCCTTAAGAACAGAACAGCCTTAGTCCGCGATGAATCCTGGACTAAGGCTGTTGTTGGATTCGCTTAAAAGATTAACATAAAAGCGTACCCATTACGCATTGCTGCTCGTTTCGATGGGTTCATTCACTTCGATCAGTTCAACAAAAGCCTCATCCTTCAGCGTATTGCCGATGGTGCAGGCACATAGTTCCTTCTTACAAGAGCTTCGCCTTCACGATAGAATCAACCGCGGCAGGTTTTTACAAAATAAAAAAGCCTTGGCTCCATCTTTCTAACCAAGGCTGCGTTTATTAAATAGCCGGGAAACTTCGCAAAATCTTTTCCTTGCGTCCCCTCATATACCATTGCCCCCACGGATGGAGTTTATCAAGCTTCCCGCTACAAGCATGGAATAGCTTGATATAACGCCCCATTTCTCGCAGCTTCATGAAATACGGAATTTCTCGAAACCACTTATCCTCCAGATGATGCTCCAGACGGTATCCTTCTAGAAACGGGGTCAGAAACTGATCCGGCTCCGCATCTGCCCCTTCGGTTAAACTCGAGAAAAACGCGGCGACCGCAATATCATCAATGAACCATGAATACCGGCTTGCATCAAAATCAATCAGACACAACGTATCCCCATTTACAAAAAAATTGCCGTAATGAAAATCCGCATGGATCAGTCCATAAGCGTCCGCAGCAATCGGAAGCTCCGAAATATAATGGAGCAAAACCCCGTAACGACGGGTGACGCCTTTCTCGGTTAGCGGTAAATCGATATGCTGAACCTTTTCCGCCTCATCCGACCAATCAGGGCGTCTTGTAACGGGATCCAGATGGGTGTACCCTTTGGTGATGCGGTGCATGGAGCCCATGAATTGGCCCATTCGCTTGTATAATCGCTCATTGGCATCGTTCTCTCCGACCGGACGCCCCTTGGCCTCCTCGTAACACACCGCCGTATATTCACGGTCCTCCATCCGGATACGTTCCGCCAGATTCCCTTCCACTGAATAAAGCGGTCTCGAAACGCATACTCCCTTACTTCCAAGAAACTCGGCCCACTGCACCTCGCCCTCAATTTTCGCATATGGTTTATGGGACTCGTCGGTCAAGCGTACATACACGGTCTCCGCACCCCTTCGATAAGAACAGACAAGGCTGTGTTCGGAAAAATGCGTCTGGAGTCTATCCCTCTCCAAGAGTCCGAACCTGCTTACAGCGGTGGCCATAAGTTCCCTTCTTCGTTCCAATTGCATCGCCTCCCTTCACCATCCGGATGATCAAGCATTCACTGAGCATTGATTTCTGCATATGGATAGCCGGCTCCTGCATTTAACCACTACTATAAGAATCGAGATTTATCTTATTTCTCAATCAATGTATAATTGTTATAACAGTTGAATAATATAATAAAGGAGGCAAACTTTATATGAGCAGGGTGAACGAAATGGAACGGAAAGTCACTAAGTTCGGCAACAGCCTGGGAATTACAATGACGGATGCCCTCAAACAGATTGGTCTAGAACTAGGCGATACGGTACAAATTGATGTTAATCAAACAAATGGAGAGATCATCATTAAAAAAGCTAATAAGGTCTCCCTTCCTGATGGCCTCAGCCCTGATTTCTTAGATACTTTGTCTGAGATCATGAGTGAATACGACCAGACCTTAAAAGGGTTAAAAGATCGATGAGCCCTATACGTTATCTAACCTCTCAAGAGGTTATCGCCATAAACGTTGCGATGATACAGAAATATAGTATTGGCGAGCATATCGGCGTGAAAAATTCACATTTACTGGATTCCGCCCTCCATCGGCCTCAATCATCAGCTTTTGGAGAAGACGCTTATTTATCCATCTGGGAAAAGTCAGCTGCATTATTTGAATCACTGGGACAAAATCACCCATTTCAAAATGCCAACAAAAGAACAGCCTTCACGGCTCTTCTCCTGTTTCTACGTTATAACGGTTATCGATTTATCATGGAACAAAAACAAGCAGAGGATTTTACGGTCGATATGGTAAATCATAAATTCACCTTCCAAGAACTTACGTCCCTCATTAAGGAATATTCCATTGAAATAACGCCATAAAACAGCGGTCCTTTTGCGGGCCGCTGTTTCCGCCAATGTATACGCTGTTGTTGTGGTCAAAGTGGCAGAGTGCGTATTTACCCATAAAGGCATTGAAACAGCCACCATGCAGGATGTCGCCACCGAGGCCAAAATGGGCATTGCCACCATTTTTCGGTTTTTTCCGCGTAAGGAAAAACTCGTCGTTGCCATCGCTACGAAAAAGCTGGAAACCGTTCTCGAAACCTTCCGTTCCATCGCGGAACGGCTACGTTCGGCATTTTCGCCAGAAAGCTGTCCCTCCAAAAAAAATCCTGGTGGTCGAGCCGGACCTCGCGCCCGAGAAACAGCTGGCATCCTCAAGCAGATCCTGCTCAATTATTTGCGGGCCTAAGGCTTTGGCCAAATAAAAAGAGTGCGCAGTCTCGTACCTACACACTCTTTTTTAAAATATGTCCCGTCCTGCCTTACAGTCCCAGCTTCTGCCCCCGCTCCAAGCGCTGGATCTGCTGCTCGCCTGTTACCGCCAGCTCACTGAATTGATGGATCGTCTCACGCATCCGCGGGAGCGCCTCCTGCTTGTAAGTGCTGATGGAATCGAGCGCCGACAGCACATCCGTAAACGCTTGCTTCAAGGTATCGACGGAGATACTCGTTTCCAGCGACTGCTTGTGGATCGCCGCACCTTGATCCTTCAGCATTTTGGAGGTAGCGCTGATCAGATTGTTCGTGGTTTCGTTCAGCAGCTCGATTTTCTTCAGGACAATCTTCTGGTTGTACAGGGCACTAGCCACCGTGACCGAGATTTTCAGCGCCGTTACCGTTACGTTTCTCGCCCGATCTACGCCGCGAATTAATTCTTTGTTGTTCCGAATGACCACTTCAATCGCCATAATCCCCTGCTGGTTCACGACCAGCATCTGCTGCAGGTCCATCACGCGCTGGCGCAGCGGGAACAGCACTTCTTCGGTAATAAACCGGATTTTATCCTCCGACTCCTGCCGTATTTTGGCCGCCTCGACCTGGGATTCGATCTCTCCGTCCATGAGCATGCCCAGCTGAATTTCCTTTTGCAGCTTTTTGGTCAGCTCGCGGAGGGTTTGCTGTTCAATCTCCAGCGTGGTGTTGTCGTTCTTTAATACGGTTTTGCCTTTATCAAGAGAAATGATGATATCTGAAATGACGGCATCCGCCTTTTGAAACTTGGCAAAATATCGGCGCAGCGGGTTAAACACCATGCCCAGCAGCCCGCTCTTCGCAAAATCCACAACGCTCGGGTCCAAATCCTTCAGCTGCAGCTGCAGCTCCGTTAACCCTTTGGCCACTTGACCGCCTTCATCCCCGGTTTTCGATAATCTTCCCACCTGAACCTGCAGAAGCGCATTTTTCTCCGAGGAGGATCTCATCGAGCTGATGCCAAAGCTCTCGATGGATTGCAGCACCTGTCTTCGCTTCTCGAGCGATTCGATATCCAGCTCCATGATGGCCTGCACATTGTTAGCTGCCAGCTCCTTCAGCTGCGTGACTTCTTCCGGCTCAGGCTTCACCTGCTCTTCAATCGCCGTCTTAATCTCTTCGGGACTAATGACTTCCATCGTAAATGACAATATAACCCCTCCTACAAGTTTCTTGTGTGAACCATTTCGTTATATGTGAAAAACGCTTGTAATGCTGCTACATCTGCACATTCAGCAGCTGGCCGATTTTGTATACGACATCGTCAGTATCCGCGTTGATGCTGGCTGCTTCATTGATGCTGGATATGCTCTGGAGCGCCTGAATGTTGGCATTATAGCCGATCGTGTATACTGGGATTTTATACGCTTTGATCAGTTCCCGGATGTCATCCAGGGAGTGCCCAACGTTCGTCTCCCCGTCACTCAGCACAAAAATCAGAGGTTTCACGTCGGGATTCGCCGCCATCTCGTCCTGAAGCATCTTCATTGCCACCACAATGCCGTCAAACGTCGCGGTATTCCCGCTGGCTTCAAGGCTATTGATCGCCCCAACAAACATCGACTGCTGATTCAAGTCGTACTTCCCGATCGGAAGATTAATCGTGACATCCGTGGAATACGATACAAAACCGATGCTGTTGTCTCTGCCCAGATATTTCTGTCCCGTCAACAGCGATTCCTTGAGGCGGTTTAACGGCTCACCGTCCATGCTTCCCGACACGTCCGCTACAAACACAGCCGCAACCGGTTTGTTACCATCTTTTTTCTCTTTCCACAGCTTCTGCGCAGAAGGCAGCAGACTGCTGTCGACAACTTCAAGCTCGGATTGGTAATCGTTAAGACCATTGAACCCTTTTTTGTCAGCCATCTTCTGGTATTTGTCCTGCTCGACAAACGCCGCGAATTTCTTAATGATGTCCAGCTTCTCCTTCGGCACTTTCCCGAGCGCATACAAGGGACTGTCGTGCCTTACGCCAAACGGGGTAAAGACGTAACCGCTCTTCATGTCCGCCGCGTTGACATAGGTCTGATACTCCAGGACAAAGGCATCCAGCATGCCGGACTTCGCCGCATCGCGCATCTGGATCGTGGTCGAAGCCGTGAAAGGGACGTTCGCCTGGAATTTCTCGAAGCCCTGTACCGCTTTTTCGCTAAGCAGATCGGAGCTGTCAAACGTTTCAAGGGCCGTGATCAGGAAGTTTAGACCCGTGGAGCTTGCAAAAGGATCTGTGTAACCCATCGCCAATTCGTTATTCGATATCGCATCCGTCAGCGTCTTGACGTTCAAGGAGCCGTACTTCTCCACCAATTCATCGTATTTGGCCTTTCGAGTGACAACGCCGGTCACGTTCCCCGTGAGGCGCTTGGATACAAGCTCGGCCTTGACGCCATATTCCTTGACCATCTCCCCCCACAGTTCATTAGAAGGCGTAAAAGCGTCCGGCACGTACTTTCCGGATGTTATGTAATCGGTTGCGGTTCCCGACGCGATATTACGGATTTTAACCGATACCGGCTTGCCGTTCACCACCGGCTTGGAGTTGTTGAACTCCGCTGCCACTTCATTCAACCAACCGTCAATGCCAGGCCCTGCTTTCTCGGGCGAGGAGAAAATCTCAACATACAAGTCCGTCGTATTCTCGACCGAGATCGGAAACTTGGATATATCGGGCAGAGAGTCGGCTACGGCAACCGGGTCCAGATCGACTTGGCCTTTTATGGGATCCGCCGTCGTGACCACAATGTCCTTGTAGATTTTGTTAATTTTCTTAGCCGCACCTTCCGAATCGACCTCAGACTGGCTCTTGCCCAGATTGGAGGTTAACGTGATCCCCGCATACACCAGAACAAACACGACCACAGCAATGGCCACTAATACGACAAAGGCACTCCCTTTGCTTCGCATAATCATCTCCCTCTCTTATTGCTTATATAGTTTGGTTTGCTTGATTAACGTATCGATTTCCTTCATGCATGGCATCTCCTCCACATCCCGGTAATCGGTGCTGCCAAGCAAGGAAATCTCCAGCAGCAGTTTATCGAGCTTGAGCATGATTTCTTCATTCGCTTCCAGATAACCGGTCACGTATGCCAGATACTCTTGGTATAAGGCTGTTTTTTTCTGCGCCACCTTGCTGGATAGCTGGGATGCTTTGGGCTGATCGGCCATGCGGTTGAAATCGGATGCGGCGAAGACGCCCAGCTTGTTCAGAATCCCTCGGATATTGAGATAGAACAGCTTCTCAACCTCATCGATGACCGCAATGAATTTCTTGTAACTGAGCTCCGTTTGCTCAAAACGCTGACCCAGGACATCCAGCAGTGCGTTTCTCTTTATCTCGATTCGTTCCAACTGGTCCAGGGCAAGGGCGATATCATTCTTCAGCACTTTCACGTTGCGATAATGATGAAGCGCGTCTATGTAATCCTCACGGGTCTGAATCGTTTGGATCGCCTTCACAGCCGGAGGCTTGAATAACAAAACATAACTGCCATAAAAGAGTGCAAGAACACTAACAATCCATACGGTAATGACCGATGCCGACTGGAAGGCGCTATCGCCGCCAATATGGAATCCGAGCAGCCCGGGCGAAACCAGCACAATATTTACGATCGCGATAACCGCCATAAGAAGGAGCAGCTTCACGGATTTCGAGCCATTCAAGAATTAACACCTCCCTTACTCCTATAGAGCGATGACTGATTCGACTTATAACCGCCTTTTAAAATATCCGTAAAACATAGGTAAATGAGGATATAACACATACTACGTCTCATTTCGAAGTTAGATGCATTTTCCTCACGCGATAGGCCTGCCGATTCACAATTCATTCCATTTGGTATCAGATAACTCGCCTTGCTAATATGATACGGGCATGATCGTCCCGTGTCTGGAAAGCCATGGTGGAACGCAGAGAATTGTTGTAAGAATAGAGGCGCCAAGCCGAGGCAAGCAAGATCATAGAGGTAGGGTTACTATATCAAAATTACATAAATAATCCAATGGTTCTGCGACAAAAGACACAAAAAAAGTCCTTCAGGGATTGCCTGAAGGACTTCTAAATTATAAATGACGAACGAACCAACCAAGGCCACTCATATAACTCTGCGTCTAGAGTTGACGGTAGGCAAGGAGTGCATACTTACTATTTATAAGGCGGATGAGGAAGAAAAAAGAAAATACTATCATATGACGGGTAAAAAGAGCCGCTGAATTATCCAGGGCTCTTTTCCTGATTTAATATTCTTGCTTAAGAATATCTGGTGCTACTTCAGAGTCGGTCCAACAGATTCAGCATGGCTTGCGCGCTTTCCGCACGGGTGGTCTCAGCGTGAGGCGTAAACGTACCATTGGCCTGCCCCTTCATCAAGCCAAGGGACAAGGCTTCATTCACCGCTTGGACTGCCCATGGAGAAATTTGCTGCTTATCCTTCAGGTCCGGTGCTTCTGCTAAAGAAGAGACGTTCCCCCTGGTCCGGTATGCACGATAAAGCATCACAGCCAGCTCCTCGCGAGTGATGGCGACGTTCGGCGAGAAGGTGTCCTTGCCTCTGCCATTCACCAGTCCATGCTGATAAGCCGCCGCAATCGCCGAAGCATACCACGCTTCGCCGTCCACATCAGTGAAGGCCGTGCCTTGTGTACTTTCAAGACTCAGGGCACGAACGAGCATTGCAGCGAACTGCGCGCGTGTCAGCGACTGATTCGGGCTGAATTTCGTATCGCCGGTGCCATTTACAATATGCTTCGCGGAAAGCTCTTTTACCGCTTGCTCGGCCCAATGGCCGGTAAGGTCCACAAACGATTTATCATATTCCAATGCAGCATATGTGCTGAATTGGCTGACTTCGGCCGTCAGCAGCCCGTTTACCAGCTTGCCGCCAGCATATTTCAGTTGGCCTTGATCTGAGATATGGTAGATACCGGCCAGCTTGCCGTGAATGGCGCTGTCGACTGCAAATCCAATCGTTACGGGTGCTATGAAACGCTCCATTTTATATGCCTTGCCTTCTTTTGTGCGGACGGAAAGCTGGAAATCATACAGCTTGCTGCCCTGCTTCAGTTTAGCCTTCTCGGAAGCAGCTGCTTTGGCTACGAGTGAGGCAGCCATCTGCGATCCAACCTCTTCCAGCTTAAACGAGATAACCGCATCCTTAGCCTGATCGGCCGGTACGAGCTGGCGCAGCGCTTTGAGCAGCGCGGATGGAAGCTGTACCATCACGCCGCCCTGCTTCAGCGCAAGCGGCTTCTCTCCCAGGATGTCCCCTGCCGTCAGCGGCAAGAGAACCTCGATATCCTCGGCACCCAGTTGAATCGTCACTTTCTCTTGCCCGCTGCGCAGCGACTCTTCGTTGACGATCCGCTGACCCTGATTTGGCTTCGTTCCCGGATCGGTCGACGGATTGCCGCCTCCCCCGCCTCCGTTTCCATTTCCATTTCCATTTCCATTTCCACTGCCAGGGTTGCTGCCGTTCCCACCGTCATCGATCTTAGCTTTCATTTTAATTACAACGGCCGTCAGAGGCTCAAGCGTAATAGAGCCGGAGGTTAACGTAAATCCGGACTTCGCCTTAACGCCGGTCGTGCCCGCTTCGTCGTTATCAACCACCACCGTGCCGGAGGTTAGATCCTCGCTAAGCGTCAACGATCTCGACTGGTTATCGGCATTAACGAATACATAATAATTGCCGGTTCCGTCCGTGGCTTTATTTTTATACGCAATGACCAGATCCTGCGCTTTCACCTCGGGAATCTGCAGCAGGGTCACATTCGAATTCACTATGGACTGATCGCCCAGGCGGAAGGCGTCGGACGATTTTCTTAACTCGATCAATCCGGTCGTATATTCCCGCGTCTTGTTATTCTCCGGATACTTGGTTTCATCCGTTGCCTTTTCCCAATCAAACATGTTGATGGCATCAGAGGAGTCGTAGGAGTCGTGGATGAAATAACCGAAACGGTTTCCCGCCTCGTCCTCTAATTCGTGATATTTTTGCTCGGGCACACCCTGACCCAGCCATTGCTTAGTCCGCCCGTATTCCTGTCCTGCATGGAGGAAAGCCGTTCCTTGCGAAGTCAAAGTAATCAGGTTGCCCAGACGAATGCGTTTATGAATCTCCAGATCATTCGTTGCTATCGAAGGGTCCTTCTTGATAGACTGCGCAATGATGTCGTACAGCGGCAGATTGTCATGGGCTTCAATGTATTGAACGATGTCGCCCGGGTCATCTTCCTTCGTGTTGCTAGGCTGGGCCTTGATATTGTTGAAAATCGTTTGGATGTCGCGTGCGCCGCCCGTAATGAATCTAGGCTCACCTTCATTGCCGAAGCCGGATTTCAGCTCGTTGCGGAACTCATCCGAGAAGACGCCGACGTCGTCCGTCTTATCCATCCAATTCTGGTCTGCCCCCTTGCCTGCCAGGGAAGGATCCGACAGATGTCCGCCGAAGGTGACCCAGCCCTCGCCGATAAACAGAGCGTTCGGGTTAATGGAGGCTGCGGCATCATAGGCGTTCTGTACAGCCTCATACGTGGCGTCGCCCATCATGTCCCAGCGCATGCCGTCGATTTTGTATTCGTCGAACCAGTATTTCACGGAGTCTACCATCAGCTTCTCGGCCATCTTATGGTTGGTTGCCAGGTTGTTGCCGAAGCCGCCGATGAAATTGCCGTTGGCGTCCTGGAAGGCATAATAGTTCGGCACGATATCATTCAGGAATTCTGCCTTGGCCATATGGGTGTATACCACGTCCAATACGACGCCCATGTCCGCCTCGTGGATGGCGTTAATCATCGCTTTCAGTTCCTTGATTCGCAATTCCGGATCCGTAGGATCCTCGGAGTAAGCACCATCAGGCGAGAAATAACTGTGCGGATCATACCCCCAGTTGTACTCATTGTCTTTTGCCGAATATTCCAGCTCCCTGTTCTTCATGGCAGCTTCGTCCCCGTAATACCACGCCATTACGGGCAAAAGCTGAACATGGGTAACGCCTAGGGACTTGATGTATTCGAGCTTCTCTTTGAATGCGTCGTAGGATCCCCAAGTCGCGTTATGCAGATCGTTCTCAATCGTCGGATCCGACGTAAAATCCCGGACGTGAATCTCCCAGATGATGGCGTCTTCCCGCTGCTCATAACCAGGAATGTCCGCAAAACCGAAGCCGGCAGGATCCGTTTGACTCAAGTCGACGATAGCCGCTTTGCCGACGGTATCACCGTCCGGTCCTGCTTCACCTTTGGTGTTCACTCTGAATTGCGCCATGGATTTGGCATATGGATCCAGCACGGCTTTCGTCACACCGTTGTTGGTCACTTCGTATTGATAAAAATATCCTCTAAAATCCTGAATTCCGAGATCTCCCGGTTTCAAATGAACCGACCAAACCCCTTTGTCGCCTTTTTGCAGGGTTACATTGCCGATCAACTGCGTTGCATCATCCTTGCTGTACACATTCGCGGTGACCTCGGTTGCCGTCGGTGCCCACAGCTTGAGCTCGGCCCCACCGGACTGATAAGTCGCCCCGAGATCATCGCCGTCGTACGCGTACATCTCATCCAGCATTCTCCAGCCGGTCGAAGCCGATATGGTTTTTCCGGCGTAGGTTACCTTAAGCGGAGTCTGATCCAGTTGGAATAATGCCGACACTTCGATGGTGGTTTTTCCGACAATCTTCACGTCTTGAATGGTAACCGTGTTGTCGTCCTTATCCTTGATCTGCAGCTCATTCTTCAGCATATCCGCTTCCAAGCCATCGGTCATCGTAAATCCGAGCTGGAGCTTTCCGGGAGCCAATACCTCTGCCGAGACTAACCCCGTAGGCACCTCCCCATGCGGAGATGTGTAGACGGTATTGTCGCCTTCTTTAATAAACAAATGCTGGTATCGGTCTATCAGGGTAAAACCCTTGTCGCCGCCGTCTTTCCCGGCATCTCCCATGGACGGATCCAGCACGAGGAAATTAATCTTCTGGGCCCCCGGCTTCATCGGCACGTCCACGTAAGCGCCGTAACGGTCGGTTTGATCTGCCGGGAACATGGTGGCTCCTGTCGGCCAGTCTTTCGAAGGCGCAGCGACATCATCACCCCATATCCACAAACCGTACGAATCGTAATTCTGATCCTGCCGTTGATAGTGGATGCGCACGGTATCCGCCGGCAGGGCAACAGGCTCAAAGCTGTATACCGTATCGGAGCCTTCCTTGAGCCATACTTCGTTCATGTCAGGCGCGGCTAAGGTGAATTTCTTGTCGCCGCCGTCTTTATTGCCGCTGATGCGATCGACAACGACGATGCCGACTTTTTGGGCGCCGTCCTTGAGCGGAATATCGACGAAGGCCCCGTAGGCGTCCTGCTGCCCGCCAGGGAAGGGCGTTGCGCCTGCCGGCCAATTGGCGGACGGAGATGCGACGTCATCGAATATCCACAGTCCGATGCTGACGTAATTCGCGTCTGCCCGGTTGTAATGGACGCGCAGATGGTTAGCGGGAACCGGCGTTCCCGGATCTGCAGGCACCGTGAAATGAGCGGCAACACCGTGATTGTTCGCATTGTAGCTGAACGTAACCTTCACGTCTTGCGGCAGTTGAAGCCCTTCCCGATTAGTAGGGTAAACCGGACTTGCCGCATCGCTGCCCAAAGCGATTTGATACTCATGATCCCCTTCGTACACATCGGCTGTCACCGTGTATACATTGTCATAATCGGAATCCTGCATGATCAAGCGCGCATCCGTAGGCGACCAGTCGGCCGCTTCGCCGATGCCCGACTGGAAGCTGCCGATCACTCTTGGAAGCTTATCCGCTTCAATCGGAACGTAGTATGTAGAATCCGCAATCCGGTGGGTCCCGTGGTTGTAATAAAAAGTAACCTGAGAGTCCTGAGCGAGCGATATTAGAATGTTGCCATCCTTGCTCGCTCCGCTTGGATTGGAATAATTGGCGGAACCGTAATTCTCATCCCACTTACCGTCAATCGCGATCTTGTACTCGTACGATCCCGCGGGCAAGTGGCCGGTAAAGCTGTATTCTCCGTTCCCCATATTCTTCATGGTTGTCGCGGCGGCGGCCGGGTCCCAATCTCCGCTATGGCCTAGTTCGGATTGCAGAGTCCCCACCAGCGTAACCTGGCTTGGCACGTTATTGGCATCGGCCGTTGATGGCGGAATGCCGAGCATGGAGAAAATCAACGAAACAATCATGATGATAGACCACGTTCGTTTGCTTAAAACAGTCATTCTCATGAACAAATAACCTCCTTCGGTTCTTGGATTAAGTGCAGTTGATGCTATTTTAATGCCAATCATTGCGCAAACGCTTGCATAAATAGGTTTGAGCTTCCATCAAGTAAAGCACGACAATAACTGACAATGGTTAGAGAAATGGTTCGAAATATAGAATGAAATAAAGATAGATGAAAGCGATTACAATGGAAACGTTTGCATTCTTTATTGTAGTATCGAGGTTCCTTGCCGTCAACCACATTTTGGCCTGTTTTCAAAAACTATTTTGCGGCTCAAGTGAGACTCTCTCCAGCAGATCTAGCTCTAACAAATAAAGGGAATCAACCATCGGAATGACTGATTCCCTTCCACGCGCGTTTCATCCGTTTAAGGTGTTACTGATTGTTGTTTCTAGTAAAATGAATTGGAAGCATACTTTCGCAAACTAATGATTGATTTCCCACGACGATTCCCATAACATTAAACATTATAATGATATAATGTTTAATGTTCGCAAAATCATGGATGCAGGGGGATTTCATATGAAATTTCGTTTTGAGGGCGCTGTTACGGATGTCATGCCCGGCATTCAGCTGCTGCTGGATGAGCTTGGCGTAGAGCTTGGGGAGGACGGAGTCCCCATAGAGGTAGCCTTGTCGGATGGAGATCTGGAGGTCGGCAGGGACCGGACTCACACCTATATTCGTTACGGACGAAAACATCAATTTTTCCGGGGACTCGGCTTGCTGGTTCAACATAGCCGCCAAAGCGATACGTTCCACCTTCACGAACGTCAGCAATTTGACCGGATCGGCCCGATGTTCGACCTGTCCCGCAACGCCGTGCTGACCGTGGACAGCTTCAAGCTCATGCTGAACAAGATGGCCCTGATGGGGATGAACAGCGTGATGTTATACATGGAGGATACCTACCAGATCGAAGGCGAGCCGTATTTCGGTTATATGCGCGGTCGCTACACGCAAGCGGAACTGAAAGCCATTGACGATTATGCCGATCAATTCGGCATCGAGGCTTTCCCAAGCATCCAAACCTTGGCGCACCTGGAGGAGTTTCTGAAGTGGGAGCCCATCAAACATTACCGTGATACGAAGGGGGCCCTTCTTGTCGGCAGCGAGCAGACAGATTCCCTGATTGAACGGATGATCGAGGCTGCCAGCGCTCCGTTCCGCAGCAACAAGATTCATATCGGGATGGACGAAGCGGAGGAGCTTGGTCGGGGAAAATATTTGGATCACAACGGTTATGTGAGCCGTTTCGACATTATGATCGCCCATCTGGACAAAGTCCTGGCTGCCGTTCGCAAACGCGGCCTGAAGCCGATGATGTGGAGCGACATGTTTCTGAAGCTCGCTGCCGGCGGAGGCGGCGATGCGGCATATTACGATAAGGAAACGTCGATTCCAGAGGATATGGCCCGCCGCATCCCGAAGGACGTGGACATGGTGTACTGGGACTATACCCACATGGAGCCGGAGGACTATAAGAAGCTGATCGCCAATCACCGTCCGCTGGGGTGCAACCTCGTGTTTGCGGGAGCCGTCTGGATTTTCAACACCTTCGGCGTCAACTACGGTTTGTCCCTGAACGCTTCGGATGTTGCGCTTCAAGTGTGCAAGCAGGAGGGAATTCGCGAGGTATACGCCACGATGTGGGGCGATGACGGCAACGAAGGAAATCCGTTCGCGGCGCTGCTTGGTCTGCAGCTCTATGCCGAGCATGCCTACTCGGAACAGAAGCCGTCCCCGGTTCAGTTGGCGGAACGGGTGAAATTCTGTACGGGCATCGATATGGATACATTCCTCCTGCTTAAGGATCTGGACGAAATCCCCGGCCAGGAGCCGAACAACGCCAAGCAGAGCAACCCGTCGAAATTTTTGCTGTATCAGGACGTGCTCCTCGGGATGTTCGACAAACAGATCGAAGGCCTGGACCTCTCGAACCACTATGCCGAACTGGAGCAAAACCTGCGAGCGAAGCGCGATAGCAGCGCCGAGCTGGACTATCTGTTCGATATGCCGGAGAAGTTGAGCGCCGTCCTCAAACGCAAAAGCGAGATTGGCATTTTGCTGAAGAAAGCCTATGACACCAAGGACACCGATACCTTAGGGCATATGGCCAAGGTCGTGCTCCCTGCCATTTCCAAAGCCGTTCAAGAGCTGCGCATTGTCCACCGCACGCAGTGGCACCGGATGTTTAAGCCCTTCGGCTGGGAGGTCATCGACATCCGCTATGGCGGCGTCATCACCCGCCTGGATAGCGCATCGTTCCGCATTCTAGAATACGTTGAGGGACGGATGGCAAACATTGAGGAGCTTGAGCAGGAACGGCTGGTGTTCAGCACGACCAATCGCGACAACCACAAAGGGGTCGGCTGGTGCAGTCATTATTACCGCATGGCTTCGCCGAACGTGTTCTACCATGTGCTGAATCCTTTTTAAGAATAAGGACGGCATATTGATAGTTCATACCACATACACAAACCCTAAATGAAAAAGAGGTTGTCCCAAAAGTAAATTTTGGAACAACCTCAGCAATAAAATGGGATAGTATTCAAAGAAACCAAGGGGTTAAGCGATCTATTCTCGCCTAAGCTCCTTGGTTTTTGGTATCGACGGCGGCTTTCTTCAGTGGCCAGTCCTTTGCAGCCGCTCTTCCAACAGCTTGACGGCCACTACGTTTTAAATCTTGTTGTAGTTGAAAGCAAGTACTGAGCATTTATAAACATTAATATGCCAAGGACTCCTACCTTTTGAATAAAATAAATTAACTCGGAAACAGGAATTGGTCTCACATTGTGCAGATAAATATCAATTATTTGTAGTGATGAAGTTTGAGTCGTCAACAACATTAAAGAGAGATACGAGGTTGCTGCTATAATTGACCATCCTGTACTCCTAGTAATCACCATTGATAAAAAGCCTAATCCTGCATAAAAAAAAGACTGAACTGATAGTTGAAGACCTAGTGAAATAACTGCCATCAAACCGATCCAATTACTCATAAGAGCAAGCATAACTATCATTAAACACATATACAATAAGAAAAAAATCAAAACTGGCACTACGCCAAGCTTCCAGCGTTTCATAGGCAGGGAAAACAAGACTTCATTACCATTCTCCGACAATAGATCATGCAAAATAAAAATGCTCCACCAGCAACCGAAAATAGGGAAAACCATTTCAATAACTGGCATGGAAAGTACGATGTCTCCATTATTTAAGACAATAACAATTAATAATAATAGAGAAGTTAATAAAGGCAAGTATGCATTGATCCCCATTGATTTCCAATTAAAAATAATATTTAACTTGAGCATACTAATTTCCAACACTCTGCATGTAATAAAAATAGGCATCTTCTAAAGTAGGCATTTCAACCTCACTATTCGGTTCTATATCACCCTCTGATAAGAATCGAATATAAATCTGGTTTTCTATTGGTTGTTGTCTAATAATTTTCACTTTGTTTTCTAAGCTTAACAATTCTTCAGGATTAACCTTTGCTGACCTAATGAGATTATTCACACTCTGCCTAATACTATTTACATTACCTGTTGCTAATATCTTGCCTTTATGGAGAATCGCAATGTTACCGCAAATCGTTTCAATGTCCTCCACGATATGCGAAGAAATGATAATCAAATTTCGCTGCCCAATTTTGTGAAGGATATTACGAAAGCGTATTCTTTCTTCAGGATCCAAACCCGCTGTTGGCTCATCCACAATAATTATTTGCGGTTCTCCTAAAATTGCTTGGGCAATCCCAACGCGTCTAATCATACCTCCCGATAATTTCCCGATTTTTTTATTCCTGTGTTCTAATAAATTCACTTGTTCTAATACGTACTCAACTTTTGCGTTCTTTTCCTTACTTATGCCTTTCATAGTGGCAATGTGCATTAAACACTCCATAACAGTTAGATGCTTATATAAGGAGAACTTCTGTGGAAGATAGCCTATTAAACGTTTAACATCTAATTGATTTCGCCAGTTCACTGTCCCATATTCTATTGAACCTGAGTCAAGTGTTTGAATCGCTGTCAAGATTCTCATGAAAGTCGATTTCCCTGCTCCGTTAGGTCCCAATAGTCCAAAAATCCCAGGTTCGATAGACAATGATATATTGTCTAAAGCCATATATTTTCCATACTTCTTAGAAATAGAATCTATCTTTAGAGTCGTCATTCCAGCCCTTCTCCTTTTGAAGTTTTTGCAATAATCTGGTCCAAATGATCCCAATTTATTTTTTCCTCACTTTTTAAACATTGAATCCACTCATTAAAAAACTGGGACATCATTTTTTCGTCATTAATATTATCATCGAGGAACTCTAACAATTGATTATATGTCGCTAGATGATTAGGATAATAATCTTGCACAACACTAGAATATTTCTTAAGCAAGTTATTCTGATTTTTATCTAATCCAAACTTTATTTGCTCATACCAATAGGAATAGCTTCTGACAAAAAGTTCTCTCATCGTTCTATCTTGTTTTTCCCAATGATAATTTCTAACCAATCCTTCTACGATTTGTCGAATTAAAAATTCCCTTTGGAAGAAGTTGTTGGAATTGAGTAGTATACTGACATCAATAATAGCGTAATTCTCCTCGAACCAAAAGTTTTCATCATTTAATCTTGTCTCAATTAGAAAAATTTTGTTCAGAGGTTTATATTGGTAGGCTAATCGCTGGCTAATATCTTTATATAAATCCACAAATACGTTAATATCGGCCGTCATATCTTTAGACATTCCATATAGAGCATATGGTCTGACTACTTTAATATTATTTACATACAACTCTTCCATCTCGCCAGAGACCAAGGTGATACCCGAAGCGTCGTAAGCTTTCCAAACTCCTTCTCTTGCATCATATTCGAGATTCGTATATAAAGGATCAGGTCCTGTATACCTCATATTTACCTCAAAAGTATTTTCAGGCTTGTATGAATAAAATACAGCCATATATTTATCTATGAATTCAGCAACTGGTTGCTTACCAGGGACGGGGTACCAAGGTAAGAAACCTGGTAACATTACAGCTTGCTGGTTAGAAAAAAACCTTTGAGGTCCAGAACCTGAATATATAATTTCAATATTATATTTTTTGGATACCAATAAAGCACTAGGTAATGAAACAGTTAAATAATCAATTTCTTGAATGAAAGGCATCTCTTCATCAAAGAGTTTTACACTATGAACCTTAAAATTATGATATAGACTGAATATCAGTTTATCCATGTTGACATCAGGTTCAATCTGCATTCTGACCTTATTCTTCAATCCGTTTTTGACAGTAACATCCATGTCGTACTTGCTGACCCTAAATTCAGTGCCTTCTTGATAGCTTTTAATGGTCTTATTCAAATAAAAAGAATTATCTGATTTAATTGCTTGTCTTGAAGTAAGTTCCTCCAGATGCGGTGACATCGCCCTCCAACTTCCCAAGCTTGCCCCTACTGTTATCAAAGTCACTGCAAACATAATAATCTTCCAGTACTTAAATTTGTTTATTTGAGACAATAACGCAACAAAGATACAAATGACCGAGAGAAGCAATCCTAGTTTAGATAACCATCGGAAGTGTTCCATTGGAAAACCGTAAACAATGTGATATGCCCTAAACGGATCTGACTGTCCAAGATTCATAAGAAACATCAATTTCTGAAGCCACACTGGTAGCATTTTGGCTAATGCGACAAAAACAATCTGATTCAGAGGGCCTATAAACATCCCTATAATCAACATAATTGGGAATGCCATTTTTGATTTTATACATATCCCGATAATTAAACCAACAATACCCGAAATGATAAAAGGAATGAACCAATACAATATAAAGAACAAGAAGGATGGATAATAGAAGTCAGCTGGAATCTGATTTATGAAGAAGATTATAAATAATAAGACTAAGTGTAGAAAACAAAAAAAGAGTACTGTCATCACAATATGTATTAATTTACCTATATATTTTTCTCGTAAGCCATTAGGAATGGTTGCAAATACTTCATCAGACTCATTCGAAAATTCTTCTTTAACAAGAAAAATCCCATACGTAATAAACAAGAATATACAAGCTTGTATTATATACGCAGTTCCGTTCAAAGATTCCCCTGGCTGGTGGGACTGTACAAGATCTAGGGAACTGGATCCAAAATACAGTAGAGAACTTATCAATATGAAATAACTCCAATAATTACGGTGCATGATGAGTAATTCAATTTTCGCAGAATTAATAATCTTAGTCATTAGATCCTCCCCCGGTTGGAAAATAAAGGTGCAGAAAAGGAGGGAGAACTCTTCCTTCTCTGCACCAAGTCCTACTAGATATTAGTTTTGTGCTTTTCCATTTGCTACAACGCTATCATAATTAGGACCATCTGGATTGAGATCAAGATGATAGTCATTCGTTGCTACATTTTGGGCGGTATACAAAGTGCCATTAAACCCTATTGGTGCTTCTGCTTGCTTAACAATAGTATTATTCTTATTGTGAAGTTCAAGCCACACAGAGTTTGTGGAATAATTCTGATTATTAAATCCTGTAACTGTTACATCACCGTACATTGGGACTGTAGTGCCGGTAGAATAGGTCTGATAGTAGCTAATACTAACTGTGCTTGCTTGTCCACTTCCGGCAAATACTGCCGCTGTTGCACTCAAACAACCTAAAACGGTAACAATCGCTATTCTATTAATATTCTTCAAAATTACACCTTCCTTTTCAAAATATAGTTTTGCTGGCCAGCAATTCAGTTATTCCAATATAATCATATCCATTATTTCCATTATATTGAATAGAGCTTTATATGATTTATTTTATATTTTATACATTTTTGTGTAAATTAAGAAGACGATTTTTTTGTCGAAAAAAGTATTGTATTAGCTAAGTATGTTGTTTTAAATAATAATTTGAAATTTATAGTCTGACATCATTCGTTAACTTCAAAAAAGAATTTACTATAGACAAAGACGTACATTTACCAGTGATTTACAACAATCATAGTACAGTTATATGAGAAATGACGACTTGGACTCTCTATCTGGACAATCCGGTAGCTGGGGGTGGAGAATAAAGTGGAAAGAACCTAGAACCTGCATCGTGCGTGGGCTCTTACGTAATCAAAGAATCGAACATACAAAAAAGCTTTCTCGCTACTCGAAGTGGGTACATAGAACAGCGATTTTATATGGAGAGGCGGGCATGATAAGCTGATTAGCAACGCGAAGTCTTATGCTTCGCGCCTTTCGCGAGTACTCATGTCCGTAGAGACTCCATGCCAAATCGCTCTATTAGACTATCAAACGTACCTTTAACCACGCAGTATAGCGAAGAGCCCAAAAAAAGGAGCACCGACAGGTGTCTCTTTTCCAGGCTGTCGAGAAAGTCTCGACAGTTATTTTTTTGTACATATAGTTCAACACGACACCGCGTTAATATTATATAATATGAGTTAATAAACCGTTCGGAGGGTGTTAAATATATTGCGTTCTAACCGGGAAAAACAGCAGGCTTACGAGTTTGTTTCCATTGAAGAATTAGTTCCTCCAGATCATCTGCTCCGTAAAGTGGACAAGTATATCAATTTCTCTTTCATCGACGAAAAGGTTCGTCCGCTTTACTATACTGATAATGGGCGACCAGCTATTGACCCTGTCGTGTTATTTAGATGATTTTCCTCGGTTATTTTTATGGCATCCGTTCCGAACGCCAACTCGAACGTGACATTCAGACCAACCTCGCCTATCGCTGGTTTTTGGGGTTAGGTTTAACCGACAAAGTGCCGGATCATTCTACGATTAGCTGGAATCGTCGCACTCGCTTTAAAAGCACAGAGATTTTTCAGGAAATTTTTGATGAAATTGTGCTTCAAGCCATTCAGCACTGTATGGTAGGTGGACGCGTCTTAGTTTCCGATTCAACCACGTCAAGGCGAATGCAAATAAGCATAAGTACACAAAGGAACAAGTTTTACAAAACACCCGGGATTATGAGAGTGAACTTAATGCTGCCGTAGAGGCTGACCGGAATGAACATGGAAAAAAGCCCTAAAACCGAGAGAGGATGTGATTAAGAAAAAGGAAGTTAAGGTGAGCCGACAGATCCCGACAGCGGTTATATGGTCCGTGATGGGAACCGGAGAGATTTTTCTACCTGGACCACCGTACCGTGCACCTGAAATACAATATGATTACGGATATCCATTCACCGCTGGAAATGTCCATGATTCTGTACCGTATTTGTCCCGTTTGGATCGTTGACAAAATGAAAAGAGGTTCGTCCCTCAGTCATCTATGATGACTTTTGGGACAATCTCTTTTCTTAATTTAACTACCATAGCTTAACTGCTATGCTCTGCTCGACTCTCAGGATCCGTGACGCTGAACTTCCTCGTACCAGGCTCGCACATCCCGACTAAGCCGTTCCACGATCTCGGGGTAATGGTCCGCCAGGTTGGAGCGCTCCCCGGGATCCTTGGACAGATCGGACAGATGAACCTGATCCGGAACCACGCGGTCGAAATCAAGTTTCCCGTTCAGCACCAGCTTCCATTTCCCTTCCCGGACAGCCAGTTGGCCTTGATACTCCCAGAACAATTGCTTATGCGGCGACGGCTCGCCCATTCGCAGCATCCCCTTCAGGCTGCTTCCATCCAGTGCAACGCCTTGAAGCGGTGCCGCCGCCGGATCGACGTCCGCCAGATCCAGAAAGGTCGGTACGATGTCCATCATGGCCGCCACCTCATCGCGTACTTGTCCGCCCTCCAATCCGTTCGGCCAGCTTAGTATGGCAGGTTCGCGGATACCGCCTTCAAACAGACTTGCTTTATGCCCGCGAAAGATCCCCGCGCTCCCGCCGTAATAAACGTCTTCTGTCCCGTCCAGCCAGTTCCTGCTCTCGGAGGACGGTCCGTTATCGCTGGAGAAAAAGATGACCGTATCCTCATAACAACCCGCTTCCTTCAGTGCCTTCACAATCTCCCCGACGCCGTCATCCACCGCTGCAATCATGGCGGCCATGACCTGCCGATCCCAAGGCAAATGCGCAAACCGGTTCATGTATTCCTGTGGTGCATGCATCGGATAATGCGGCGCATTGTATGACGTAAACAAGAAGAACGGAGCTTTCTGCTCCCGAGACCGCTTAATGAAATCAACGGATCGTTCCGTAATCAGTTCGGTCATATACCGGCCGTTCTCCCAAACCTCCGTTTCATTTTCCCATAGATCATGAAGGGGATTGACGCCATGGGCTTGGCCCCAATAAAAGATGTGCGAGTAAAAATCGATGCAGCCCGCCTTAAATCCGAAAAACTCATCAAACCCATGCGCGTTCGGACTGGTTTCCTCTGACAGACCCAGATGCCATTTTCCATACAATGCCGTTCTGTAGCCGGCGGGTTTAAGCGCCTTCGCCAATGTTACCTCGGCGGCAGGCAGGCCATGCGAGCCGCGCTTCGCCCCCAGGATTTCACCGACTCCCGCTCTGACCGGATACTTGCCTGTCAATAAAGAGGCTCGTGACGGAGAGCAGACCGGAGAGTTGGAATACCAATTCGTAAAACGAATGCCTTCATCAGCCAATCCATCCAGGTGCGGGGTTTTCACGGTTTCCGAACCGTAACACCCAAGGTCCCCATACCCTAGATCATCGCAATATACGACGATAAAATTCGGTTGTTTCATATCTTAATTCACCTCTACTATGTTCGACTTGTTCCTCATCATCGTACCCTTTGACAGGCCCACAAGGAATGCTCAATCCTTGCAATCGTTATACAATATGTTGCATAGTAGCAACAACAAGAAAAATGATCAGGAACAGCAGGCAGGAGGAGGCGTGACAGTGAACCCAAGACTGTCCAGAGAAGAATACTTTAACAATCCGGTTTCATTTGAGACAAAAATGGGATTGTGGATATACAAATCCGGTACGCACCCCTTTTTCACCGAAAAAATCGGTCCCCGGTCCGTCGGATTTTATAGTATACATTTCGTTGCCAGTGGCAAGGTGAAATTCGGATGGGACGGCAGTAGCGTCTCCCTCTCGGAAGGCGACTTGTTCTGCCTCTTCCCCGGCTCGGTCTATACCTATGTCAAGGACTGCGAGCAGCCGTCTACCACGATCACCTGGACGGCTTTTATGGGCGAGTTGATGCCATCCATATTGGAGCATGTCGATTTATATCCGGAGCGGCCCTATCGACAAAACGCCTTCGGGGACGATACCCTGGCGATCATCAAGGAGATTCAGAGATTGCTCCGGCAGCCCCAGCTAGACCACAGTCTTCAGCTGATGTCATTGGGATTCCAATTGATCCACAGCATCAATTCGAACCGGCACCAATCTCCTTCTTCTGCTGCATCCGACTGGCTCGGATCCATCCCCGGGTATATGCAGCTTCACTGTACCGAGAACCTGTCCGTGGAGGAGCTTGCCGCGTGGGCCGGCGTGCATCGCAGTCACTTTACCCGCGCGTTTACCCGCCGATACGGCATCTCTCCGTCCCGCTACATGCAGCAGTTGATCATGGAGAAAGCGACCCGCCTATTATCCGCCGAGGGCATCAGCATCACGCAGACCGCTTTATCCCTGGGCTATTCGGATTTGTTTACGTTCTCCCGCGCCTTTACCCGGTATTTCGGAATGACGCCGAGTGCATTCGTGAAAGCGAACCGCCCATCATCGACGGAACGCGAATAGCAAGGGACCGCCATGCGATAAAGGGGGCGCCATTAGCGACCCTACATCAACGATTAGAGGCCATCCGATTAGGGATAGCCTCTAGTTTTTTACATTACCTTTTTTTCGTTGTATAAACGGTAGGACGACCTACTCCTCCATCAGCTTCCACAGCGTGGTGAACGCCTCGTCCTCCAATTGAAAGAACACAGGCGCATTGGCATATCGCACATATTGGCCGCCTTTAAACAATCTTAACTGGACCTCCGTCCCGTCCTGCAACTGGATATATAGAAACTTCTGCTCGCCCGACCCGGTCTCGTAGATCCCTTGCTCAAACAGAGGCTCGGCCGCTATCGGCTTCGCTTCATATAAAGCGTCAACGAAGGCTTGCACCTCCGCATCGGCGGAAAGCTCGTGTTGCTTATTCTCGCCCATGTTCCAGCTGTCGAAATCCTGCCATTTGACAGACGTCATGTTCCCCATCAGATTCAGCTTGCCTATGATATCCTCGCCCTTGGCCACCGTAATCCCGTTTAGATGCTCATACAATTCAGCATAGACTTCTCCGTCGTGCTCCATGTAGGACATGATTCTAAAATCGGCGTCATATCCCTTAACCGAGAAAATGTCCATTTCGCCGATTGTCGAAGCAAGCTCCGTGTAATCATCGGGGGAGCTCCACTCCGTAATCCCTGATTTCGACCGACCGAGCTTGTCGCCCCGCAGCTGCTTGGCAATTTCCGGCGATATTTGCGTACCGGTTTGGGTGTAAATATTGCCCTGGTATACAACCAAACCGATCATGTCGGCTTTGACGTTGCTCTCACCCGGAAGCTCGATTTTCGGGATGGTTACCGGGTCATGACCGGCCTGGGCGGTCGGCGGGGTATGCTCTCCAGTCCCTTGCGTTTGCGGAGTATAGGTAACAACGGGAATATCTTCACGATTCAACATTAGCGAAATAACCAAGACTAGCCCCAACATGACAGCCATACTAACGCCTACCATACCCCATCGATTCCTTCTTGTCGTTTGACGCTGATTTTGTTTCATTCCTTTCATGATCCGCTCCTCCAATCCCTTGTCAGGTTCTATTCGATCTATCAATGTTTTGTAGTCATTCCGATTCATCAATCGTCCTCTCCTTCCAAGTCCATGCGCAGCAGCTTCCTGCCGCGCTGAAGACGCATCTTGACCGCAGACTCATTAATCTGCAAGATCCCGGCGATTTCCTTAACGGAATAATCCTCGTAATAAAACAGATGGATCACCGACTTATACTTGAACGGCAAACTCATGACGTTATCCATCAGGGTTCGTTCCGTCGGCTCCACAAAATAATCATTCATATGCTCCATTTTGGTTACCCGCTTGCGCCACAGGCTTCCTTGCATGTTCTTACAATGGTTCGTAATCACCCGAATGAGCCAAGCTTTCTTATGCTCCTGATTGCTGAACTCAGGTGATTTATATATCAGCTTCATAAACGTCTCCTGAATAGCTTCTTCTACATCCTGTTTGTTTCCCAGGTACACCATCGCTATTTTAAAAAGCATGTCGCCGTATAATTCATAGGTTTCCGTAATATCTCCGCCCGGCCGGAGCGAATCGATCTGCATCGCCTTTAGACCTCCTTTTACCCTTAACACAGTTATGGACGCGAATCGGTCACATTTTGTTTATAGTTTTTTCGGCATAAAAAAGAGAATGTCCCAAAAGATCTTAGATCTGGCGTGCCCCTCTTTCTGATAGGAGACGCTCCGTGTACGAATCGTTCCTCCCATCGCTGTTGTCCCCAAATTTCTTAGATATATTTTAATCAAGGAGGAAATTCGGGGACAAAGGCGACCGCTGCCGCTTGTCCGGAATCGTTTCGTCCTCTCCGCTACCATGAGCAAGCACATCCTTTAGACATAAGAAGAGAAACCACATGTTCACAAAATGGATGTGCGATCCATCACCCATTTACGAAAGGGACGGAACGGTGGCAACGTACCAAAAAGCAAGAAATGGCGGTGCTGGGAATCATCCCTAGCACCGCCATTTCTATTTTCCACTTTTGATCAATTGGAGCGATCTTCAGCAGATTTGCTGTTGCCCCCGTATACTACAAAGATGCAGATACAAATCCAATATACATCCTGCCGCTATGCAACATGTTCATTTTGCGTACGTCAAATCCTGCATCATGCGGTGAAGCACAGCAGCGCTTTCCCCACGGTGGCACTCGATTTAGGGTTGAAGCGCTGATTCTGGTCTCCGTTCAGAATACCAAGAACCGCCAATTCATACACCGCTGTCTTGGACCAACCACCGATCGAGGTCGCATCGGCAAAATGGGCTTTTGCCGCGTCGGCTTGGTTGTATCCGGCATACTCCAGCGCGTTGTAGGCCATCACGGCCATCTCTTCGCGCGTGATCGTCCGGTTCGGCTTAAAGGTGCCGTCCGTGTAGCCGGTAATGATACCGGAATCGACGGCTGCCTGGACAGCTCCGGCATACCAATCGGATGACACCACGTCCTGGAAGCTGTCTGACGCAGCGTCTGCAGAAAGGCCCAATGCCCGGACGACAAGCGCTGCGAACTCGGCTCGAGTGACCGATGCGTTCGGAACAAAGGTCTGCTCTGTGCGTCCGGTTACGATCATTTTGGCCGCAAGCGATTCAACGTCTGCCTTGGACCAATGCGTAGCAATATCCTGGAACGTTACCGGGTTCTGCAGCACCAGGTACGTGCTGTTGGTACGGCTATAGATATCGATTTGTTGACCATTCACCTTGAATGGTACCGGCGTATATCCATTGCCGTTTCCGCCCACTCGAACAACCGCAATATCGGTCAAAGCATGCGCTTTGTCGACATTCAGGGACCGCTTCACATACGATTGGAATGAACCGAGCGTGACGGTCTTGCCATTACTGGACTTCGCTGTCACGGTGTAGCTCACAGCCTGCAGCGCATGATATCCTTTGGAAGCTGCTGATTTAAGAGCATCCGAATCCACTGCAAGCTGAATGACCAAGTGAAGGCCGCTAATATCCGAGCCGGTTTGCGCAGCCAGAGTTTGGAGATTGATCTCCTTCTTCGGAAGCTCATAGCTTCCGTAAGGCGTCGCTATCACCAGCACCTGTGCGCTTGTTTGATCAAGCCACGCCCGCAGCGCTTCATTCTCGATGGTAACGGATGAAGAGGAGATTGGCTGCGTGCTTGTTACCTCCACGGTGACTTTTCCGCCCGAAGGCTGTTTCAGTGCTTCCTTCATGGCCGCTCCGGTCACGCTGCCTGCTGCCGCACCATTCTCCACCTTAACAGGAACCTTTACCTTGCCTGGTTCGGCTGGCGGTGTCGTGCCAGGATTCGAAGGATTCACGGGTGGCGTCGTCGGTCCTGGCGTTCCAGGCGTGCCCGGGTTCCCAGGGTTCCCCGGTCCAGGCTCTCCCGGTCCGCCCGGATCAGGTCCTCCTGGAAGCGGCGCTCCCTTCAAGTCCGTAATCCGTCCTTCGACGGCGGAGGTTTTGGCTGTGATGGTGCCTACTTTTTTCACATAGTTCGAGAATACTTCATAGTCAGGCTTATAGAGCAGGTTCACGCGCCCTTCAAGATAGGCCTTCTCGAGAGAAGCATAGAAATCGCCGCCCTTAGCGGTAAACGCGTTCGTCGCTACCTCGTAGGATTTATTCATATCGATCGGCTCGTATCCGTTCTTGCCTTTGACCTCGATACGCAGGACGCGTGATCCAACCGGCTTGGTGGAGTCATAGATAAACTTCATGCCCGCGATATGCGGGAAGCGCCCGTCCTGTGCCGGCGTCTTGGAAACCCCGTTCTCCATGGCTTCTTTAATCTCAGCGCCCGTTAACGTAATCGTGACCAGATCATTGTTAAACGGAAGCACCGTCATCACGTCACCCATTGTGACTTTGCCTGCCTCAATAGATTCGCGTATGCCGCCGCCGTTCTGCAGGGCGATGACCGCATTCGTGCCGGCCGCTTGCGCCGCATCCAGCATGCCATCGGCAATCAGGTTGCCAAGATTCGTTTCCTTCGTCCGCACGTCGGCACGAACGCCGTTCAGCTTTACTTCGGTCAAACCGACTTCCGTTTGTTTTAGTTCCTCCACGCCCGGCTTATATTTGGTGTTCAGAATTTGCAAGGCTTCGGGATCCGGCTTTACCACGTATTGGCCGGCACTATCTTTCTCGTCAACGGAAATGAGCCGGCTATCCCACTCCTGCAGAACACCCTCGTCGTCAAATACGACCTCAAGCTGACCTAAGAATTGGCCTTTTTCCCCTGTCTGCACGATCAGCTTCGGTTCGCTGTCCGACCGGTCCACGACCGCCTCATCCAGCTTGGTATGACTGTGGCCACCCACGATGATGTCGATGCCTTCAACTTCCTTAGCAAGGTTAACGTCCACGTCATAACCGAGGTGCGACAGCACGACGATTTTGTTAATGCTTTCCTTCTGCAGCATCGCCACGGTGTCTCTTGTCTTTTGCACCGCATCATCGAAGGTGACGTCTCCAGGCGAAGCGATGTTCGCCGTGTCTTCGGTTGTAAGTCCAATGAGGCCAACCTGCTCCCCGTCTACTTCCATGATGATGGCCGGGTAGATGGTTGCATCCTTGGCATCCCGGGTCACTTCATTCTTGAATTTCTGGGTCAATAAAGCATCGGCCGAAAAATTCACGTTCGAGGAAACAAACGGGAATTCCGCATGCTCAATGAAATCGTTCAGCACCTCAGATCCTTTATCGAACTCATGGTTACCGAAGGTCATGGCATCATATTGAACCAGGTTTATGAACTCCAGATCCGCCAGTCCCAAATATTGATTAAAATACAGCGTGCCGGAGAATACGTCCCCTGCATCCACGAGCAGAGGATTGACCGCATTGGCTTTGGCTTCCTTGATCGCCGTCACCCGGCGCGCAATGTTATCCGGCGAGTTTACGGTGTCCAGATTGGCATGCGTGTCATTGGTATGCAAAATCGTCAGCGGGAAGCCGTCCACGGCTTCTCCCTTCAGGTCGATCTGCGCGACAACCGGATCATGATCCGATACGCGACCCTTGGAAACCGGGAAGTCGGCATTCAGATGAACGACATCGGCTTGCGCTGAGCGGGTCAGATTCTTACTGACGAGAATATGATCCAGCACCTGCGAGTTCCCGTCATACGTGTAGGTATACCTCTCCTCGAGCGGAAGCGTATCGATCAGATTGTCTAATTCGTTTCCTTTCAAAATGTTCGCCGTCTCGGTAAATTGGAAATCATTCAAATCTCCCAGAACGACGACGTTCGCATCAGGGTTAGCGGACACAACGTCTTTCACGAACCCGTTCACGACCGCTGCAATCTGATGGCGCTGCGTTTCGCTGGAGAGAACCGGCGGCTGGGTATTGCCGAATGGTCCTTGGTCCCCGGATTTCGAGTTAAAATGATTCGCGATGACGATCACTTTCTCGCCCTGGAATTCGAACTGTGCGGCCAAAGGTTTACGCGACGCGTTGAATGCCGCATTCAGCGGATCAATCCGGCCCGGATTCAGGGTTAACTGATCCTTTGCCGCATCATACGCAACGGATTCCGTCGAGGAGCCCTTTTTGCCTTGAACGCTGTCGGATAACTGAACATGATCCGCATTGTAGAGGAACCCGACCCGAATGTTCGCTCCCGGCGCTCCCCCATCGTCATTATTCACCGGATCAATATCGGTAAAGCTGTACGTGGGTCCTCCCGCTGCCTTGATGGCGTTAATCAAGGTCTGGTAGCTTTGATCTGCCGCGGTAGTTCCGTTGTTCTGCTCTCCGTTGTTATCCTGTACTTCTACAAGGCCGATAATATCCGGAGACTTGATGTTATTTACGATCGACTCCGCCAGCTTGTTGATTTTGGTGGAGCTTACGCCCGGATAAAAATTTTCAATATTATACGTCGCTACTCTGAGCTGTCTGTCATTCACGTCGATAGTGGATACCTCTTGCTTAAAAGAGCTGCTGTGGATTGCAGGCAACTCGCCTTTAGCCGGAATCACCTTGAAATTGCCACTGTTATAACCGATTACACCGATCACATCATCGGCAAACGTATCGCCGGTGCTTACTTCCTGCCCCGGATTGCCGTAAGCAATGATAAGACGCTGCGGGTTGAAATTGCCTTGTTCTTTCAGAACGAGACCGCCCGCAGGCGTAATGACATCCGCGGTATCATTCTCGACCCGGGTCGCAATGTTGTAGGTTCCGCTGCTTGTCCAATACGGACTAATGATCGTTGGCTGCGGAAGTCTGACCAGCATGCCCTCCAGAGATTCGTAGAAGTCGATGGCATCTTCGCCCGGATCGAACGTTGTCATGCTGTCATTATCGATAATGGCGGCAGGTATCGGGCGCCCGCCTTTACCTAAGGTAACCGGTTCGGGCAGCTGCTGAGCCTGATCAAGCTTCTTGATGGATTGCAGCTCGATTTGGGTGGAGGTCAAGTTGCTGGAGCTTCCCTCGTTAAACTCGGCCACTTTTCCGGTTACGCTCACCAGATCTCCGATTTGAGGCCGGCTTGGATCTGTGGAATACACAAAAATCGCATCCGAGGTATTCGGATTGGAATCCGGCTTCGGATCCTGGATATAGAATCCCTTGATATTGCCGTTAGAGAACGTATAACCATATTGGGTTACAACACCTTCAATATCGGTTACCGTCTGTCCTGTATACGGCGAAGTATGGTCCTCGCCTTGAATATCCGCGATGCGCGGCTGCTGAGTAGCTTTATAAGCAAATTCGTATACCTTGCTCACATCTGCGCCCGAGACAACAACCGCTTTGATGGTCGTGTCACGGTCTATTTGAATCGGCGAGCTGTACTGTGTACTAGCTTGCGTCGGGTCTGACCCATCGAGCGTATAATAAATGCTCGCCCCTTGCGTAGGGCTGGACAGCGCCACCGTTCCCCCGATGATGATCGGTCCCGCACCCGGACTGGCAATCACGGAGAACATCTCCTCGATTAAGGCATGCTCGCCTAACGGAATCAGCTCATAGATATTTCCGAACTGCTTCACCACGCCCGTGATGCGGCTAAAGGTTTTCACCGTCTTCAGCTTGGACAAGCCGGAATAGATGATGAATTCATGCCCGCCTTGCTCGGCTGTGTATTCCCCAGGTCTATTCTCGGACTTGATAGTTACATCATCCAAGTAGACAAGCCTTGCCTCATAAGTCTCCCCTGCAGCTTCGGATAGATCAGCTCCGGTGACTTGGAGAGCCTGAGGTACTCCTGCATTTGCACCGGTTACGTCATGCGGCAGCAAGGCGTGCGGTTTGATTTCCTGAAGATTGTTATAAATCTCCATCACGCCGGCCACGCTCACCCGATCGCCAACGCTGGCATTGAGGGGGTAGTCATAGAGAACAATACCTGCTGCATCGTCTTGAATGTAGGTTTCTCTGCCTTCAATATGCGTAATGACGCCTTCCGTCCACACATGCTCGCCATTTGCCTTGCTGCGGGCTTCAGCGACAGACGTTTGCGTTAAGATATTGTACTGGAACGAGGAGACGGGCCCATCCGGCTGGCCATTCAGGGCTGCATAGGCATCTACCCGTGTTGGTTCGTTGATTACGATAGGGCCATTGACGATCTGGAATCCTGATCCACTTCCGCCGGACAGATACACATCCGCATAGACGGAAGCCCCTACCGTAGGCGGATACAGCGTAATCTTCGTACCGGCAGGCCAGGCGTTAGGCTCCGGATTAGCCGTTACCATTCCCAAGCCCGTGCCCGGAGTGACCGGCGTAGCTGGACTCGCGCTGTTCCGGGGCTCCGGTGAGGTAACGGTAAAATCCGCCGCATTGTTATCCGTATCGAGGCCACGATCATTTTGACCAACGGTCAGTTCCTTGCGAATCGCTGCCGTGCTGTTGGAAAGAGCTGCTGTCGGGTTCTTTTCATATTCTGAAGCGGAGCCATAACCAATCAGATCGATGCGATCGCCAGCGGCGTTCACCAGGTCCACCTTGCCATTGGAGCCGCTCAAGTTCAGCGATCCTTGAACATTAGGCGCCGGTAGAGTAGCACCTACCGAGCCACTACTCTGTTGTTGGATTAAATAATAAGAATAAGGCTCTATAATACCAGTTAAAGAGGTCGTGCCGTTAAATGTTCCTGCTGCGCTGGCATAACGTACCTTCCAGCCTGTTAGGTCAACCGGACTGCCCGTCGGATTGAACAATTCGATAAAATCATGCGTATACACTGCCCCGCCATTCCCGCCGCCGCCATACACTTGGCTGATTACAACCTGATCATGTTGGGGAGCAGCCTCCGCCACCTTCACGGGACTGAAAGGAACGATGAGACTCAGAAGCATTACAATAGCCATAAACATACTTAGCTGCTTTTGGCACCTATGTAATCGAATGCGCATTCAGGTTTTCACTCCTCTATTCTATTAAATTCTGTAGCCTTATTTACTATATATACCAGAGATGTTTTGGGAGTTCTAACCTAAAGTATGCTAAATGTAAAAAAACCTCCGATAGACCTAACCCTAAGTGGGCATAGGCATATCAGAGGTTCTAGATGTCTTACATCGACTTGCGCAATCCGTTACCGTTTACCTGAATCGAACGGCTCCCCTACGGCTTTCGGCGCATTCGAGGATTTGGAGAAAATCACGAGTGCGATCAGCGTGACAACATAAGGGAAAATCTTGAGAATGACCGGCGGGATCACCGCCAATGACGGGATCACCTGCGATACGTTGGCTACCGTCGTGGCAAATCCGAAGAACAAGGTGGCCAGCAGGATGCCGAGCGGCTTCCATTGTCCGAAGATCAAGGACGCCAGAGCCAGGAACCCTAGTCCTGCAACGTTCCCCGTAAATTCACCGGAATACGTCAACAGAATGACAGCCCCCCCGAGTCCGGAAAAAGCACCCGAGATCATGACGCCGACATAGCGCATGGACTGCACCTTAATGCCGGCTGCTTCCGCTGCGTGCGGATGCTCGCCGCAGGACCGGAGACGCAGACCGAACGGTGTTCTGTACAATATTAGTGCGCTGAGCACTAACACTAACAGAACAAGCCAGGTTGTTGCATAGGTTTTGGTAAAAAACAAATCCCCAATAACCGGTATCTTGGACAGCACAGGCACATCAAACGGTGCAAAACCATTCGTGATGCTGATCTTGCCGCTACCCGTAATGTTACGGGCAAGGAAAATCGTCAGGGCACCCGCGATCATATTGATCGCCGTACCGCTTATAATCTGGTTGGCACTGAGGTTGATACTGGCAAAGGCATGCAACAGCGAGAACAACGCACTCGCTGCCGCTGCTGCCAATAGTCCTACCCATAATACCCACGATTGGCCGGGCCATTGGGCCTGCATTTTGAATATGACAAAGGCTCCGATGAAAGAACCAACAATCATCAAGCCGTCAAGGCCGATATTGACGACCCCGCTTCGTTCACTGAACAGCGCGCCCAAGGCGGTAATCAAAAGCGGGATCGTGTAAGCGATGGCATACGGAAAAATCTGTTCAATCGTTGTCCACATATGTCCTTACTCCCCCTGCTTTTTATTAGCCGCGCGACGCAGCTTCATTTTACGGTATAGTCGTTCGATCAAGATGCTGGTTGCCGCAAAATAGATAATGATGGCGATAATCGAATCGGCGATTTCCGGCGGAATCTCCGTCATGGCATTCATAAACCCTCTGCCCGAATAGAGAATTCCGAAGAACAAGGCCGACACCAATACACCGATAGGTGCATTGATTCCAAGCAGAGCTACGGCAATCCCGTCAAATCCCTGGCTCGGCAGAATGCCGATCTGCATGCTGGAGGCATTCCCCGTATACTGTGCAACACCCGCGAGGCCCGCGAGGCCGCCGGAGATGAACATAGACAGCACGATACTGCGTTTGACAGCGATACCCGCATATTCGGAAGCGTGCCGGTTGAATCCGACCGCCTTCAATTCATATCCGAGCGTTGTTTTGTTAATAAGGAAAGCGACGACCAGAACAGCAATGACCGCGATAAAAAAGCCCAGATTGACATAAGAACCTTGGAACATATCGCTGAGCCACTGCTGATGCAGCATCGCTTCCGGCGGAAGCTGGCGCGATTCCGTCTCCAGGCTCGCCCCTTTGAAGTAACCCGGAATAACATAATAAACGGTCCAGTAGGCCGTCCAGTTCATCATGATCGTGGATACGACCTCGTGCACATTATATTTAGCCTTCAGGAAACCTGGGACAACCGCCCATAGCGCACCTCCGATAAACCCGACCAGTACCATAACCAACAGGAGCAGAGCCCGCGGCAGATCCAGCGAGAGGCCGACAGCCGTCGCGCAAAAGCCACCGAACAGCATCTGGCCTGCAGCACCGATATTAAACAGTCCGGTACGGAAGGCAAAGGCCACGGACAAACCGGTCAAAATAAGCGGAGTCGCCGTCGCCAGCGTATTTCCGATCCTCTCCGGGTTCTTGAGTCCACCCTGGATGAGATACTTATACCCTTCTACCGGATTATGTCCGGTCAGCGCCATAAGCAGTGCCCCCGCAATGAGTCCGAACAGGACGGCAAGCAACGATTTTACGCTGTTATTCATGTGGTGCCTCCTCTTTTTGATACCCGGCCATCATTAGTCCGAGCTCTCTTTCGTTCGTTTCGGAGGTTTTAACGATACCTACCAGTTCACCGTTATTGATAACGGCAATGCGGTCCGACAAGTTCAGCACTTCATCAAGCTCCAGGGAAACCAGCAGAACGGCTTTCCCCTTGTCGCGCTGTTCGATCAGACGCCGGTGAATATATTCAATCGAGCCTACGTCAAGGCCCCGAGTCGGTTGGACGGCAATAAGCAGATCCGGATCGCGCTCTACCTCGCGGCCGATGATCGCTTTTTGCTGGTTACCGCCGGACATCGAACGCACGATCGACCGGCCGCCCGTTCCGGAACGCACATCAAAACTCTGAATGATATGCTCCGCATGCTTGCAGATCGCTGCTGGCTGCAGCAGCCCGTTCTTGGAATACGGTGGGCGGTTATACACCTCGAGGATCAAATTCTCTTCAATCGTATAATCCAGCACGAGTCCCCTCTTTTGGCGGTCCTCCGGAATGTGGCCGATTCCGCTTTCATTTCGTTGACGGACAGATAGACCGTTGAGCGTTTTTCCATTCAAGCTCACCGTTCCGCTCTCCGCCTGCCGAAGTCCGGTAATGGCTTCTATCAGTTCCGATTGACCGTTACCATCCACGCCTGCAATGCCCACAATCTCCCCGGCACGCAGGTCCAGACTAAAGCCTTTGAGCGCATCAACTTTCTTGCTGTTCTTTACCGTAAGCGATTTAATCTCAAGAACGGTCTTGCCCGGGTGACTCTCCTGCTTGTCCACCTTAAAGGAAACACTGCGACCCACCATCATTTCGGCCATTGCCTCGCGGCTCGTGTCTGCCACTTCTACGGTGCCAATCGTCTTGCCGCGGCGGATGACGGTGCAGCGGTCCGCAACCGCTTTAATTTCTTTCAATTTGTGGGTGATCAGAATGATGGATTTGCCTTCATTGACCAGGTTTTTCATAATGCCCTGCAGATCTTCGATTTCCTGAGGGGTCAGCACGGCGGTCGGCTCGTCGAATATGAGCACTTCCGCGTCGCGATACAGCATTTTGAGAATTTCCACTCTCTGCTGCATTCCAACCGAGATATCCTCGATTTTGGCATAAGGGTCCACGTTGAGGCCGTATCGTTTGGACAGCTCCTCAACCCGTTTGGCAGCCGATCTCACGTCCAAGCCGAAAAAGAACTTGCGCGTCTCGCTGCCCAGAATAATATTCTCGGTTACGGTAAACGGCTCGACCAATTTAAAATGCTGATGCACCATCCCGATTCCGAGTTTGTTCGCGACATTCGGATTCGAGATCCGCACGTCCTTGCCGTTGACTTTGATTACGCCACGGTCAGGCTGATACATGCCAAACAGGATGCTCATCAGGGTGGACTTGCCCGCCCCGTTCTCGCCGAGCAGCGCATGAATCTCGCCTTTTTTCAACCTAATCGTGATATCGTCATTGGCCACGATCCCGGGAAATTCCTTGCGGATGCCCACCATCTCGACAACATAGTCCATGGTTTTGGGTCCTCTCCTTCTTTTTTGTTGAATATCTTCCTGTGGATAAACTGCTTTAAAAAAACGCGGGTCGACTCACTTCCAAACAGCCAGAACGCAGTTACATAGATCGATTTCTACATTCAATATCAGGATGCAATCGCTTGCGCCGGTGATACGGTCTGATACCTAAAATAGCCCCACAAAGTGGAGCCTATGCTTCGATGCTTGTTCCAAATACTTTGCGGGGGCCCAAAAACATATAAATGCGATTACAGAATTGCTTACGCTTCGCTGAAATAACTTATAAATTCTGATACCTTAAAAAAAGACGGAGGGAATCCGTCTTTTTTCATGCGGTATCGCTGCTTTTCAAGTAAGTCTATCCACGCTTCTGTAGATGACCTTGGTGTCTTGGATTACTTAATCAAATCGCCTTGCTCTGCCGTAACTTTAATTTCGCCGGCTTTGATCTTGCCAAACACTTCGTCCACTTGCTTAAGGACGTCATCGCTCAGGTTCGGATTCTTCTCAGGAAGGCCGACACCATCATTGGTCGCATCCAGCGTAAGCGTCTGTCCGCCTGGGAATTTACCTTCCATTTCAGCTTTGATCATATCGTAAGCCGCATGGTCGATTTTCTTCACGGCCGAAGTCAGGACAACGGATTTGTCTCCTTCGTAAACGCCATCTTGATACTGGTCAACGTCTACGCCGACGATCCATACTTCAGATCCATTCTGTACGCGAGTCTTCGCTTCGTTAATCGCACCAACGCCAACGCCGCCTGCTGCTGCGAAGATCACGTTTACGCCACGGTCATACATTTGAGCCGCCAATTGGCTGCCTGCTGCAACATCATCAAAGGATCCTTGGTAAACAACGTTTTCTTTGTTAATTACCAGTTTCGTGCCGAGATTCTCGTTGGCGTAAGCTACACCCTGCTGGAAGCCCCAGTTGAACTTCTGTACAGGAGGGATTTCCATGCCGCCGATAAATCCAGCCTGTCCATCCTTCACATGAAGCGCAGTTGCTACGCCAGCCAGGAAACCGGACTCTTGCTCAGCGAAGAAGATGGATACGGTATTTTCCTTAACTACCGGATTGCTGTCGCCGGAATGAGGTGTTCCATCGATAATCACGAATTTAGCATCTGTATACTTGTCCTGTGCTTTGAACACGGCTGTTTCAAATTTGAAGCCTGGAGTTACAATGAACTTAAATCCGGCATCGTACAGGTTTCCGATCTCTTTCGAGTAGTCGGCTTCTGTCGTTCCGGCCGGCTTCAGGTATTTATACTCCATTTTGAAGTCCTTATTGGCCTTCTCGATACCTTCGTACGTTCCTTGGTTAAACGACTTGTCATCGATGGTTCCCGCGTCCGTAACCATCCCTACCTTGAAGTTTGCCTTAGGTGCATCGCCGCCTGCGCCGCCGCTTGGTTCTGACGCCGGTTTGTCGCCGCAACCTGCCAGCATTGTGACAGATAACGCCAAACTGATTAAAGATATGACCCCTTTTTTCATTAAGGATAACCCTCCTAGGTATATATGCCCGAATACTAGATTCGTGCTATTTACAATATATTAATAAAACAGACCCTTTTCAACATAAATTTGGGTGAATCTGTCAAGCTGCATCTGTGTCGCGGTGAAACGTTTAAGACATGTTTTATTCCAATTCTAGTAGAGATAGGAAGCCGTAATTACCGCGGTGTTGATATCACGGTTTTTATAGATAACACGGGGGGTTACAATTGGTGTGGTACGCAAACTTGCAAGTGATCAGACCCTGCAATTTGGAAAAAAATAATAGCCCCTTATGAAAGAAAGCACCTCGGCAAGGTGCTTACAAACATGCTGTTCATTTCAATGAAAGTTTTGAATGAATATTCACTTGCGGCGGGACTTCATCATGCGATTATACGTAATCAATCCGGCAATAATCATGGCGACTACGCCCAAGCTGCTTGCCGACTCTGGCGTCATGCCAAATACCCCTGCCAAATTCGTAACCAAGCTGTTCGTAAGCAGCGCCACCGCAATCAGCATAATCGGACGCCACACGCTATACCTTCTCATTCTCGCAACACCCCCAGCCCAGATTTACAGCAATATAATCCCAAATGACTAAAATCGCTTAATCTATTAGAAACATTATACCATGAATAAGTATGCGTTTACATTGTTCTTAACTTTCTCAGCATGAAATTTCCAGATAGCCCTTGATGTAGTTGGGGAGACTAGCAATCCTTTGCGACTTTGAATCAATTTAGCGGTTTTCTTCTTCCTTCATTATATTAAACGTGTTCATAAACATCGTTATACGCCACATATTTCCCATGTGGTCATCAAGACCGATTCGAAAGCAAAAGCCACGGGCCACAGCGTGGAAATAACGCTGCCTCCATGGCTTTTTTTACGAAACATAAGTTATCATGCATCATGCTCGGCAGAGTTTGCCATAAAATGCCCTCATCCTAAGTCAATTTCTCGGAAATCAGGACATATGCCATCGGAACCTGAGCTCGTGCTGGAAATAACTCATCAGTCCTTTTTATTGTACTCGAATGAAATCTTAACGGGATCCGACATTCCTTCCATAGACAGATAGGCGTCGCAAGTTCCCTTTAAATTGCCGGTAAGCTTGATCATGAATTCGAAACTTCCCGTTTCTGTTCTGGTCGTCTGGCCTTCGTAGCGAACTTTCCCTTTCGAATCGAGTATTTTCAAATTCACTTGGGACTGGCTGCCGTTCACGACCAGACCGTCGATTGTCAATTTCTTCGCAGCGGCATCCACCACGGCTCTTGCGCCGTCGATACCCGTCTCACCTCCTGCCTGATCATCCGTACCGAGAACTTCGATTTCATCAAGGAAGACCCAGACGTTGACCGGGAATTCGACTTTAACGTAGCGGGCAGACACTTTGTCGGCTCCCGCTTTCCCCGGCACGCCGTCTGTTATTCCGCTCCAACCCACGAACTCGGCCGAGGCAGTAACTTGTGCCGGTGGCGGAGTAACGGTTGCCAGCGTGCTCCAGGATTCGCCGTCAGAGGAAACGGAAAAAGTGACGTTCGGAGGGAAATAGATGCCGGGTCCTTTATCCTGAAGAAAATGGGCTCTAATTGCCCCGATCGATTTGTTGCCGCCCAAATCAAATGTGATGGTGCGGCTTCGTTCGTCAGGGTAGTCGCTTCCCGCATGGGCCTGCCACTGCTCGGTGCGGTAATCCGTCCCGCCGAATCGGCCGTCCGTAAGTTCGTTCCCGGAATCGGGATAGTTGCTGTTAGGCTGCTGTGAAATTGTATAGCTTTGGCCAAGAACCAGATTGCTGAGTCCCCATCCGTCAGACCAGGTTTGAATGAGAACTTGGGCGTAGGAATCAAGCACCGTTGCGGCCGGGACCGAAATCAACCCTTGCGCTTGGACGGCCGGGTCGTGAATGTGCGCGAGGAAATCCTGCATATACGTCACAGCGTCCTTCGGCTTGTTTTCGTCCAGAAGAAGCTTGATGGTCTGCAATCGATACGACAACTCTGTGCCAAAATCGGGCTTGATTTCGTTCGATGCGACATAACGCTGTACAAGCTCCGCCATCGTCTCCGGCGCCGGGCTGCTATCAATGGCGTACGTTCCGTTCAAATACTGGTACAGCCAGTCATACATTAAACGCAAACTTGGATCCTTGCTTACCCCTAAGTTGTATACTGCATTATTGCCTTGATAGTGAGCTCTGAAGCCATTTTGCATCAGACCGGATTTGACGCCGCTGTCCAAGTATTCGATAAAACGCTGACGAAGTACGGGATCTGTCAACATTCCGTCATCAAATTCAACTTCGTTCCCCATTCCGTACCGCTTTGCAGTATCTGTAGCATCGTCCAGACGGTCGGAAGCCATTCCGCCGAAGAAATAGTTAGGCTGAAGCGCCGCGGCATCGAACCCTGCGTCTTTCCACATAAACATTTTGTAAGCATATGAGTGTGGAATCCAGAAAACCTTCATGTTCATGGCGTGCACTTTATCCGACACCATGCGAGCTATGTCCGGTCCTGATTCGGATATGTCGATTTGTTCCGGCATCCAGTACATGCCGACAAGCTCAAGATTAGAGTAGTTGGCAGCCTGCCATCTTTGCTGGGTCTGGTCCAGCCACCACTGTACTGCTTTTCCTCTGTTTTCAGACGCTTTTTCTTTGCCTACGACGGAGTCGTTGAAATTTAAGGAACCGCTACCGTCAATGTCGCCAAAATCTGTTAAGGATTCCCCTGGATTCGGAATCATTAACACAACCTTGACTTGATGATCGGGCTGTTTCAGCTTGGCCCCAACTTCCTTGGCGGCCACATTCAACTGCTGCATATCGCCCGTGGCTGCAAATGTTTTATCCAAATACCATTTCCAATCGTCCAGGTTCGTATGTCCCTGACCGAAATCGCGACCAGCAGGCGAAGCAATCCCGAGATATAGAACGCCGTCATAAAGCCAATCGACCGGCTCGCCGTCTTTATTTACATAGCTGATATTAGGGATAATCCGTTCCTTCTTCCAATCGCCCAAACCATTCGCGTATTGCCCGTTATACAGCAAATTCAGATTCCGGATCCCGGCCGTAGCTTCCCCCGGCTCCAAAAAACGAGGCTGCTCGGCAGGAACCTTTACCGCCCCTTCAATCTTGCCGTCCATACCCATAATTTCGATTTCGTCAATGTATTCCCACTGTGTAGGATGCATATAAAAGATTACCTTCACATAACGGGCATAAGCCAACTTGCCATCCGTATTCCCGCCCTTGATTCCATCCCGGCTGCCATCCCATTCAAAAGTCTCCTGTCTAGGCGGTCCTGCTCCCCATAGCAGCTGCGTAGCGTTATGAGAAAGCAGCCCCCAATTTTCCTTATCGTCAGAGACATACATCGATACCGACAGCGGCACGAGGATCGAGTTCGTCGGATAATCCTGGAGAAAACGAGCGGTTATCTTCCCGACCGACTTTTCCTCCCCCAGATCAAATACGATTTCGCGCGCTTTTCCGCGCTGATGTCCTACCCATGCCGGGTCGTTCATATCCAATGCGCCGTATTTTCCGTCCGTAAGCTTGTATCCGTCATCGGGATGCGAAGCTTCCGGAGCTTCAGACCATTCATACGGGAGGCCGGCCGCAAGATTGCGGAATTGCGTCTCCTCTACTTCCGAAGATGCTGCTGCTTGATTCTCGTCTCCTGCTTGTGATTCCTGTTCCACTCCCGGTTCACCAGCTTTCGTCGGTTGATCTAGTTCGACCTGTGGATTACCTGAATCATTCCCTGCTTCCATCTGGTCTGCATCTACCGCCTGCAGGACAGTCACATCGGGAACAGGCGATTTCGCCTGCACTGCAGAGACCGGAGCCATTAGTAATACGGCTGCCATTAATCCGGATACCCATTTTTTATTCAAATTCATCAAGGCCAGCTCCTTTTTCTTATTCTCAAGTACAGAAATATCAAAGATTCTAAACTCTTATTTCTGTTCCGGGTGAACGCTAAATTTGGATCCCCCCTTTCGCGAAATCTGATATAAGCAAGCAGCAGCGTGTACAAGATCGGCTTCCTCCGAAAGAGGAAGCCGTCTTCACCACGTCGTGATTCTGATCTATTTCGCCTTTGCCGCCAGGAACTCATCGATTTGCTTTTGCAGCTCCTGCTGAATTTTTTGGAGGGCAGGGCCGGCTTCCGCTTCGAATTTCTTCAATGTCTCCTCCGGATCGATAACCCCGTTGAACAGCGCATTATAGTATTGTCCATCGACCGTATTGTACTGGCTGACTTCGTTCTGGACCGGAGTGCTGTCGAATTCGAAGCCGGCCAAAATATCAGTGGTGAACATGTCGGCATCGCGAAGTACGGCATCCAATTCATCATTCTTCGGATCGCCACCCACAACAGTGCGCTCATCGACCGGATTCCATAACCAGACATATCCGAATGCAGAGTAACCGGATGTATCCAGGCTTTTCAATTTGTCCTCTCCTGCCGCTTCCCAATGCTTCCCTTCAATTCCGTAAGAGAGCAGGTCGTAGTTTTCCTTCTCATTCGCCCAGTTCAGGAACATAATCGCCCGCTCCTTGTTTTTGCTTACCTTCGGAACAGCCAGGAAATTCCACTGCTTAAAATTGGTGAAATTCGCGCCTTTTTCCGGGTTGAAGAAGGTGACCGTTTCCAGCTCGCCGCCCGGTACATTGTTCTTAATCGTGTTCTTGAGGGAATCGCCGATACCGAACGCGCCGTTTGTGACGATGGCTACTTTGCCTGCTGAGATCGGCTGGTGAAAATCTTTCGTCGTCAAAATGTCCTTGAAAATCAGTCCGTCTTTAAACCATTTGTGCGTGTTCGCCAGCCACGTTCCGATCGGCTCCCGATCCTCCAGCAAATTGTATACTTTCCCGTCGTTGTTCTTATAGTAGAGCATCAAGCTGTTGCCGAGCGCGTGGGTCGGCCTGACATGAGTCTCGTAATCGTTCAGCGCATGATGGCCGACGAATGAATACGTGTAGGAGCCTGCGGTCATCGGGATGATGTCTTTTTCCTGCTCCTTCACCTTGTAAGCAAATGCGATCAGGTCATCATACGTCTTGATTGGCGGTACGCCCAGCTTCTCACGAATGTCTTTGCGCACCATGTAAGAATTGCCGGACATGTAGCTGAGGCCAAGCGGAACGGCCATAATTTTGCCGCCGTATTTGTTGTAGTCCCACATTTGCTGCGGCCGTTTCTCCAGCACCGTTTGGCCGTACTGGGCCAACAGGTCATCCAGCGGTTCATAAAATCCGTTTGCGATCATCTGGTTGATGTGCAGCCATGGCGCATCGAAGATGAGATCGATGTTTTCGCCGGAAGCAAGCGTCACCTGTGTCTTTTGCGCCAGATCGGACCAGGGCACGAACACGACGTCGAGCTTCACATTGATCGTATCCTTCATTCGCTTCTCTGCTTCGGCGATGACTAAATCCATATCCGGCGGCCGGTCGCCGGGAATCATGATTTTCAAGGTGACCTCTTCAAGTTTGGCGTCACCGCTCACGCCATCTCCGGTCTGACCCGACGGTCCGTGCGTCTTCCCTTCCCCTTCGTTCTTGCCCGAACAACCTGCAATCGCGAAGATTACGATCAGTAACGCGAGCACGATGGGCAATCGTTTTTTCATGGTTCATTCCCCCTGTTTCAAATATAGAGAATATAGGCGGATGGGCCGGCCGAAACCGGCAGCGCTCGAAGGCTCGAACCGGTCAGACGCGCATTCCGCTTGTCGTTCTACCCTTTTACCGATCCGAGCGTCAAGCCTTTAATAAAGAAACGCTGGATGAAGGGATACACGAACACGATCGGGCCAATGGTAACGCAGACGATCGCCAGCTGCATCCCATAGGTCGGCACGACGACGTTGTACTGCGTTTGGCTCCCGCTCACATAAGCCATAACATTCAAATTGGACATAAGCTGGCGTATCATCATCTGCAGCGGCAGCATTTTGTAATTGTCGATGAACAGCAATGACAAATACCAGTCGTTCCAATATTGCAACGCGTAGAACAGGCTCACCGTGGCGATTACAGGCAGCGAAATCGGCCAGATGATCCGAAAGAAAATAAAGATATCATTGGCTCCGTCCACAGTCGCAGCTTCATTCAGTTCATACGGCAGCGTCCGATAGTAGGAGACAAGAATGAAGGCATAGAACGGATTAAGCAGATAGGGCAAAATGAGCGCCCACACCGAGTCTTTCAGGTGCAGCCAGTTGGCAATCAGCATGTAGAAGCCGACCAGCCCTGCACCGAACAGCATCGTCAGGAAGGTCAAAAACGATAAAATGTTGCGGTACTTCACTTTCCGGTGGCTCAGCGTGTACGCATAGGCAGCTGTCAAAAGGACGCCCAGCACCGTGCCGGCGATCGTCACGATAATCGTCATGCCGTAGCTTAGAAATACCTGCTTGCCGGAGAGCAGAAATTTGTACGCATGGAGGCTGAATTTGCTCGGTAGCAACTGGTACCCCGCCGTCTGCAGAAGCGATTCATCAGCGAACGAGTTGATGAACACAATCCAGAACGGAATGAAGCAAAACAGCGCAAACGCGCCCAGCACCGCGTACATCAGAATAAGAAACAACCGTTCTCTCATGTCGATCACACCTTACATTGTCCGGCGAAAAGGCTGCATGGACCGGGCCATTGCCCGTTTCGCCGAACCCTTTTAGAATAGTCTTGAATCCGCGTCCACCCTGCGCGCGATCGCATTGAAGATCAGAATCGTGACGAGCCCCATGCAGGACTGGTACACGATGACGGCAGACGACATGCTGAAATTACCCAGCTGCCGCAGCGCACGAAATGCATACGTATCGATGACATCTGTCGTCGGAAAGAGTACGCCGTTATCTCCGATGATCGCGTAAATCATGCCGAAATCGCCGTAGAAAATACGGCCAATGCCAAGCAGCGCCAATACCATCACGGTCGGCCGCATCAACGGCAGCGTTATATAGAGCATCTGCTGCATTCGGCTCGCGCCTTCAATTCGGGCGCTCTCGTAATATTCAGCGGAGATGCCCGTAATGACGGCCAAAAAAATAATGGAGTTATATCCGGCCATCTTCCAGGCACTAATCACGGTTAAGATATACGGCCATACGCCCGGCGACAAATACCAGTCCACTCCTTCGTAGCCAAGGGCGGCAAGCGCGCGGTTAATCAGCCCCTCCGATGTGCTGAATAGCGTCAACGCCATCATGCTGACGACAAGCCATGAAATAAAATACGGTAAAAAAATAAACGATTGCGTGATTCGCTTGAACAGCCTGTTTCGGATTTCGTTCAGGAAGATCGCCAGCACGACCGCGCTGCCGAGGCCGGATAGAAGAAACAGCGCATTCAGGAAAACGGTATTCAGCGTTACCCGCAGCCAGTCTTTCCCATTGAAGAAAAACTCGAAGTTTTTAAATCCGACCCATTCGCTCCCCCATATTCCATCCGACAGCCGGTAATTCTGGAAGGCGAGCAGATGCCCCAGCATGGGCATATACGCAAATACGACCAGAAACACAATGCCGGGCAGCGCGAGCAAGTACAAATACCGGTTCCGCGACAGCTCGCGCACAAACGACCCGCCGAACCTTTTCCGTCGCTCCAAAAAGCGTTCCTCCTTTCTTGTGGGCTTGCAGGATTCGAACGGAGCCATCGTAGCATTCACGGCTGCGGCTTGCCTAGTTCTCATTAGCCGGATTCGGTTCTCGTGTGGCTAAATCGCGGGAGTTCGGCCAGTTGTTATTGTTCTGGCGAGTTCTCAATCGCCGCCCACCCGCCTGCTAATTGGCAGAGTTCCCGGCTTTCTGCCGCGTCGTCCGCTCCAGCCGCTCGCTTGCCTTGCTGTCGCGGTATTGGCTTGGCGTCATGCCGGTCGCTTTCTTAAATGCGGTGAAAAAGTGGCTTTTCGTCTGAAAACCGGACTGCTCTGCAATCTCGGTGATCTGCATGCTGGTCTGCTCCAGCAGCTCCTTAACCTTCCCAAGCCGCTCGTTCAAGATGAAATTCGATAGAGGCATGCCATATTGTTCGTGAAACAGCTGCCGGACGTATTTGGCCGACAAAGCGATATGGTCAGCGATATCGTCTACCGACAGCAGCGGGTCATGGGTATGATAGCGGACATACTCGATGATTTCCCCAATCAGCTTTTCCTTGCGATTGAATCCCTTTTGGTCGCTAAGCTGCCGGATAATCCGCCCAGTCTCTTCCTTCAGCCATTCGCGGACCTCGGTAAGCGTGGAGAACTGCCTCAAGTGGCGCTCAATCCCTTCAACACTCTGAATAGACATCATTTTGCTGAACGACTTGACGATCGCAAACAGAAGCAGCTTCAGTTGGAATTGGCACTCGGTATACTTCATCGTCTGCAGGCGCGTGAACACCTCCTCCAGCATGGCCAGCACCTTCTCCTCTTTGCCGCTGCGAATCGTCTGGATCAAGCTTTCATGGACGGCGGAGTCGATCGGCGCTTGTAAATCGGCATACCGCTCAAAGTCTTGTTCAACGTAGATTTTGTCATCACCACTGACAAACTTGAATAATGTCAGCTCGTTCATATCGTCGTATACTTTGCGTAAATCATCATGCACGCGCCGCGCTGAGCTTTCGGCGATCGTAACGTCCAGCTTTACGTGACGGGTGACTTGACGACTAAGCTCCTTCAGCTCTTTGGTCAACCCGGGATCAGGGAGGGAGCTGGCTGTGCCAACCAGCACGACCAGATGGTCGGTCCCAAAATCGACCACCTCGATCGGCCGTTCAGGTGTACCCAGCAGTTCCTCTGCGATATTGCCGATTGCATACTTGAGCAGCTTGCGAGAGACGAAATCGTACCGCTCGGATATCTCATAATAGGAGTCGATCTTGATAACAGCCAATCGAAGCCACTCATAGTCAAGCAGGCACGACTCGCGGACAATGGCCGCTCTGGCGCCGTCAGTCAGTCTGCCCTGCAGCAGCCATTGCCGTAAATATTCGGTCTTGATCAGCGGATAATGATCGCGAAGCATAACGACGCCCTGCTCAATGACACCGTAATCGTTCTCCCCCTTCACGCCCAGCTTCCGCTGCAGTTGATCCGCCAGCCGGCGGAATGGCCCGACGAAACGGCGCGAATTCCAATAGGCGACCAGAAGCAGCGCGATGAGCAGCAGCAGCGAGCAGGCGATGATGACGGTTTTGAACGCCCCTGCCTTTTCGCGAAATTGCTTCATTTCAGTAACAGATATAATGGTCCACTCCGACGATTCCATTCGGGCATAGTTGACGAACGCCGCCCCTCCCGCTCTGTTCATCTCGAATGAACCTTCCTTCAGCCCCGGTTGGATGTTATCGATGGTCTCCTCGAGCCGCTCATCCTGTTCCCCCAGAATCCATTTTCCTCGATCATCCACAATAGTAAGCAGCGTATCCGCTCTTTCACCGCTTGAGATCAAATGCTTCTGGAGCTCCTTCTTGTCGAACAGAACAACAAGATACCCATCGCGGTTTTTCTGCACTGGAGTCGAAGGAAGCTGAAGCGCCAAATACGATTTGTTTCCTATCTGGTGATCAAAATAGCGGAGAAAGGTCCCGGGAGTGCGCTCAATTCGCTGCAGCATCGGCTGATCGGCAAATTCCTCGAACGGAAGCAACCCAACTTTGGAGTCGATCACCTCACGTTTGCGAAAGCTGAATAAGTAAGCGGTTTCAATATAAGGTTCGTTAGATAAATATTTAGTCAATACCCCCATCGCGCTGGCATTCTGCAGCAGATCGTCGGCGGAAGCATACATCCAGTTTTGCACGGTACGGTCTTCGTACATGGTCAGACTGTACCATTTCAGCTTAGCCAGGATGTACTCGACCCGCTCCGCCATTTCGTTGATGCGGTCCTGATTAAACGTCCCCATCTGGGAATAAGCGTAGTGCGAAAATTGGTTGGCCAGAAACAACGAGAGCGGTATGATGGTGATTGCAAAAAAGATGCCGCTTATCACAAATATGCGCCAGGATGTCGATCTGAACATAGTATCCCCCAGTCCTCCTTCGTCAATGGCAGTTCTCTTATGACTGATATGTCCTATCATAATGCACCCCTTTTCTGTTTGCCTAGTTCTCATTTGTCCGTCAAGTTCTATTTCTCCGGATTCGCCTGCAGCATACGTCCACGATCTGCAATTAAGTGTAGGAATACGCAGTGGGACTGGCCCCAGGGAATGAGACAAATAAAAAACACCTTCAAGTAAATGCAACCATATCGTCAGATATGGAAACAATCTTGAAGGTGTTTTGTCCGTGGCAACAAGAGCAAGTTACTCCGTGGTAATCAAGATGAGCGCAATAAAGCTTAGATTAGCGACGTTCCCGTTTGAGAAGCCTTGGAACAGCTCAATGCAACGTAAGTGTTCTGCACCATTTCATCGCCCTGCGTTCGACCCGATTGTAAATGTCGTTCGCGCCAATTCAGTATATCCGTCGTCGGCGAGCAGTATGGCATCGTAAGTTCCGGCCGATAGGCTCAGGGAGTCGAAGCTGATCGTCCCGTTCGGCGGCTGCCCTTCGCTTGCATACTTCCAAACGATCGACGGATTGCCGATACCCGGAATTATGCCTTCCTGGTAAATGCCGATCCAATCCTTGCTGCCCGATGCGCTCGTATATGTTACGAGTATAGTCTCTTCTTGAGCATATGCCGGCTTATCCGTACATATCGTTACTCTGTCCGACAAATCGGGGGTCGGAGCGAGCTGCGTGCGGAATGTGGAGACAATTGCACGATGATCGGACGGCCAAGACGCAAGCACAATATCCGAATAGGGCCCGTTTTCGCCGACGATTTTGCTGTCCAGCGTAGTCGATGGTCCCGACGCATACACAAAATCGATGCGGTCATGTACTTCATTCGTGCCGATTTGTCCGTTTTCCCCCGGCGTCCACGTATTGGCAGGATGCTTAACCGGATTCGGGTGAATTTCACGGTATGAGTCGCGGAAATTTAACTGTTGCAGCTTCGCAGACACGGGCCATTGGATTGAAACGCCAAAATGATTGCTTTTTGTTGCATTCGTCCAATCGAGGTGGGACGGCACATTAAAATCGCCCGTAAGAAATACCGATAGTCCGCGGCTCGCAAGGTTCGGCAGCACTTCGAACCGACTCTTCATCTCCGCCATATGATATTTTTTTTCGTTGCTCAGCACATCATGTACAGATTTTCCGTCCCGTATGTCATAAGGCCCGTACGGATACGCAGACAGGTGCATGTTGCTCATCGCAACCACTTTGCCCGGCCTGACCTCAATGTAAACATACTCTCGCTGGTGCGCGTTGATAATGGGAAACCGGCTCATGATGTTATGGCCTTCGGCATAATAAAAACCGAGCTTTTGCGCAAGCGCGGCAAGATTGCCGCCTGGCTCCTGGATGCCGACGATATCGGCCCCGGCTGTCCGGATCGCCTCGGCGGTTTGATCGAAAGACACAACGCCTCCTCCAAGCCAAATGTTGAAGGTCATAACCTTCAGATCAACCGTTTCCTCATGCACCGCACTTGTAACGTTTGCTTTAGCTAATGCTGGAGTGCTAAACCCGGCCAGCAGCTTCACCGCTGCATTGCAAACAGCAACAACAACTGCAATACGGACCCGCTTGTGACGATGAAACAAGGCTTGGAGGGTGCATACCATCATACAACCAACCTCTTTTCCAATGATTTTTTGAACCATCAATTCAGGCGTGCATCTCAAAGCTGCAATATTGACGACACTTGATCTAGCCGAGCGTGATATGAGAGTGGGATGAGCAAATTGATAACGTATCGTATGAAATCAACGCTCATTCCGCCAGATCGGGCACCGTTTGCTTCACATAAGTACCCCTTACGAATTGATACATAAAGTCATAATTCGAACGCACGGTCGGATCGCTGCTTCTTGAGCTGTCCAGAAGGGAAGTATTGCCTTGATAATAAGCTTTGAAGGCACGGGTCATATATCCGTAATCGACGCCGCCATTCAAATATTCGATGAATCGCTTGCGCATCTCCTGATCTGTGTTCATCCGTTCATCCGTTTCAAATTCAACGCCGATCCCATACTGGCGGGCAAGCCCGGCCGCATCCTCGAGACGCGTCGCTTCTGTTTCGTTGAAGAAATGATTCGGCTGCAGAGCCACGGCGTCAAAGCCAAGCTGTTCCTTAGCGAAGCTGCCGTTTGCGTAAAAATGCGGAATCCAGAAAAACTTCTGCTTGTGATTGCTATGGACAAGATCGCTTGTATACCGGATCAACGGTTCATCAAATTGTTCACCGAGCCACGCGCTTTCGGCGAGCCAGTACATGCCAGACAATTCGAGATTGGAGTAGCCCGCCGCTGACCATCTTTGTTTAACTTGATCCATATACCAGCTTACTGCTTTTTGTCTGTTATGGAGAGCCGCTTCCGCGCCTACCTGGTCGGGATTGAAGTTCTCCGAAATGCTGTCGCCGTCAACGTCGCCAAAATCCGTCGTAGCGGTGTCCGGGTTAGGAATCATCAGCACGACTTTCGTACGGTGCTTCGGAGCGCCGAGTTTTTGACCGACTTCTGCAGTCGCATCGTTCAAATGCTTCATGTCGCCGTCCGCGCCAAACGTGGTGTCCAAGTACCACTGCCAATCTTCAAACAAGGCCGTGCTGCCAAAGTTTCGTTCCCCGCCTGGGGTCAGCAAACCAAGGTAAAGGACGCCATCATAAAACCAATCGGTCGGTTCACCTTGCTGGTCGACATAACTAATGTACGGGATAATTTTATCTTTTGTCCAGATGCCTTCTCCGTTTGGATACCAGCCGTTGTACAGCAACACAAGATCGCGGATGCCGTTCGTATCTTTGCCCGGTTCCAAATAAGCCGGCTCTTCAGGCTTGATCCCAACCGCATGCTTCGCTTTGCCGTCCGTACCCCAAATTTCAATTTCATCGAGGAATGTCCACGTTTGCGTCGTAAACGTAATTTTTACATAACGCGCATATGCCGATGAAGCGTTCTTGTTCGGATGCGGCAATCCGTCCGCTGCTGCGTCCCATATATAGAACTGTTCGGTTGCCGGTCCCGGCTCCCACAATGGAATTTGTGTATTCCGATGTGCCAGCGTCCCCCAGTTTTGGCCATCATTGGAGACGTACATCGAAACCGTTACGGGATAAAATATTCCCGCATTGCTGTCCTGCATAAAATGCGCTTTGATGGCGTTAATGGATTTGAAATCCTGCAAATCGAACACCACTTCTCTTGTGATACCGCGAAGATGTCCCTGCCAGCCGGGGTTCACATATTCCAAAGGCTCGTATACCCCATCGGTCAACTCGTTTCCGGAGTCAGGGTAACTTTCATTCGGAGCCGCTGAGTACTGATAGCTTGATTCAGCCGCCAGATTCCTTGGTGTTTCAGTTTCTTCTTGGGCCAGTGCACTTGGAGTAAGGGTAAACAGCATGACGGCAATGATCGTGAGTATAAATCCATTTTTTTTCGTAAACATCAGATTACCTCCCTATAAATTCTGGACCCGACATTCAGAGCCGGAATACGGTGGGTGTATCCATCATGACATTCGATCAGCCGACGATGCCCGAGCGTTCGACTCCTTCGACGAAATGCTTCTGCAAGAACAAGTAGAAGATCATCAACGGAATGATCACCAGTACGGTGCCCGCATTCAACCGAATAGAGGTCAGCATATATTCGGGCGAGCTCGCAGCCAGCAAACCGGGCAAAGACGCAAGCTGCATCGACAGCACTTTTGTATCCGTCAAATACATCGAAACGTAGAATGAATCGTTATACTGCCAGACGAATGAGAACAACACGACGGTGATGATCGCCGGCATCGCGTTCGGCAGCATAACCCGATAGAAAGTTTTGAATATACCTGCGCCGTCCACGAGAGCGGCCTCCTCTAGTTCTCCGGGAAGCGAGCGGAAAAATTGCTTGAAAATATAAATGTAAAGCCCGTTTTTTAGCCCCGTCGCCGTAATGGACGACAAGACAAACGGCCAATGGGTATCAAGCAGGCTGATACCCAGTCTGCCGGTAAACAGCTCTACAAGCCCCAACGGATCGAAATACCGAAAATGCATGTACGTCGGAATCATAATCGTCTGCGGCGGGACGATGATCGTGAAGACAACGAGCATAAATAGGAGGCCTTGCCCAGGATACTTCAAGCGCGCGAAGCCGTAGCCCGCCAGGGCGCAGGAAGCCGTCTGCAGGACGGCAGCCATGGCCGAGATGCCGATCGTATTGAGCAGCGCATCCATGTAATTCATTTTGTCTAGCACGAACACCAGATTGTCGAGGGTGGCATGCTTCGGAAACCAAATGATCGTTTGATCGTAAATGTCTTCTTTTCCCCGAAGGGCAAGTGAAATTTTCAACAGGATCGGATACAGGATGACATAGCCGATGCCCATCACGAGGACTGTGCGGAACAATGCCCATGACCAAGCCTTGATTTTGCCGGCGGCTGTTACAAGCATGATGCCCCTCCTCCAAATATAGTGTAGCTGCGCAAGCTCCCTTCAAGCACCGTTCAAGCTTCCACGCTGGCAAAAGCTCACAGCAGCTCCGATTCGGCAGCCAGCGCTATGAATCGTAATAAAACGCCCTGCGTGAAATGACGGCCGTGAACAAACCAAGCAGCAGCACGATGACGCCGAAATAGATCCAGGACATTGCAGCGCTCAAGCCGAAATCAAACAGCTTGAACGACGTTTCTTTCAGCAGGCTGGCCATCCGGCTGTTCAGGAACGAGTCGATGATCGTATAGATCACGTTGGTCAGGATGAGCGGCGCCATCATCGGAAATGTAATTTTCCAGAAATTCTCGTACCCTGTGGCGCCCTCGATTCGCGATGCCTCATAGAGAGACGGGGGGATCGACTGTAGCCCTGCCAGAAAAATGAGAATTTGCACGCCGGACGAGCTGATGATGTCATAGATTCGATCGACTGCGTCCGCCAAATAATTGACGAGCCCCCGGTTCATGCCCATATCGTACAGGATGCCTTTCAGCTCGAAGCTGCCGAGACTGCTGAAGCCGCCCTCTGCGAGCGTCTGCCCGATCGCCTGTGACATATAATCGGCCCAGCCCAGGCTGGAGATGACGCCGGTGGACACGATAACCGGCAGGAAGAAAATCATGCGCGCGAGCGACCGGCCCCTGAACCTCTGGTTCAGCACGGTGGCGATAAACAGGCTGAAAAAGATGATAAGCGGTACGTTCACAGCCATTCCGATGACCGACTCGGTCAGTATTCGGTTGAACGTCGCATGGACATAGAAGGCGTGCTTGTAGTTGTCCCAACCCAGATATTCAAGCTCCAGGCCGCTTTCCCCCAGCTTGAGCTCATGCAGGCTGAATTGAAAAGATTGGGCCAACGGGACAGCAAAGAGGAAAATGAATCCGATCAGCCACGGCAGCGTAAACAGCATGCCCATCAACGCCCTCTTGCGCTGAAGAGTGAAACGGACTTGACGCATGTCACTTCCCTCCTATCCGATAGCTTAGCGCACCGACGGCATAGCCGCCCGGTGAAACCGGTTTGTCGTTGTAATTGACCGTAATTGCCGTGCCGTCCTCATACGTGGTCCGGTAGACTCCTTCAGACAGCTTCTCGTGCCGGGAGATTCGCAGGTTCCGGACCGGCTTCAGTGCCTCGTTCACTTCCTTGTAGGCTGCGGCTGCTTCCTCGACCCAGTCCGCATAGCCGGCCGCGTACAGTTCGCGGGCTGCGGGAGACTTCAGCTCGGACGGCATGCTGTACACCCAGCGATAGTAAACGTTTGAACCCGTCTCAATCGCCTTCAAAATATTTTTTCGGGCATACTGGTCGTCCGCCTGGTTGAACGGCAGGCCGGCCAAATCCGCGTAACCGTGAAGAACCATCTGATAAAAAGGGACCGATTCGTCCTCCAGGTTAAAGCCGCTCGAAGCTGCAGGCGCATTCACAATCGTCTGCGCATACGGCAGCAAATAAGCGTTGCCGCCGCTCGCCATCAGATCCGGAAAGTCCGCGGACAGCTCAATCAGCTGAGATTCGACGATCGCTGCGCTCTGCTGCCGGTCTGTCGGCTTCTTCTGGTCGAAGTCGGAATAGAGCGTGTCGCCCAAATCCCGCAGCGACAGCCCGCCGATGCCGAGCGGCTTCACTGCCTTGGTGAAGCTGCGGATAACCGCAGGAAGCCGGACAGGAGACAGCGGGTAGTGGGAGAAGGACTCCCCATCGAGGATGAAGCTTGGCCTGTCGACACGGTACACGCTCGCAGTCTTCTGCGACATGTATTTGATCGCATCGCGTCCAGCGCGGAATCCGTGACCGTCCGTATAAACGTTCAGGAAGGCCGCGTCCGGATAGAACCTGACGCCCTGTCCGTGCAGCTTCTGCGCGAACTCGGTAAATGTCGCCCGTCCGCCAATCTCTTCACCAACCGCCACCCGCGACGGGTAACGATGTTGAGTCCCGCCGTTAAACCAGCCCATATAACGCAGCTTGACGGCTGTTACCTGTTCTTTGCGCAAGTCGGCAAGCACCTCCAGCGCCTGATCGAGCGTCGACAGCGGCGTGACCGCATCATACGGCACGCCCAGCATCGATTTGCGCGTTTCCATCCCGCCGACGAGCTCGAGCACGAACGGAGTGTCCGCCGCAGGTTCCAGCCTCCGCAGCCGGTTATGTTCGGCCAAATAGTCGCGATACAAAGCTGCCATCCCGGAGTAGTCTGCCTTGTCATCCGCCAGAAATCCGTAACGAACAACGATGTCCCCCCCGTACGGCGTTTTCTGGTGAACCGGATTCGTGCTTGTCGCCGAGTTTCCGGCGATGATCACCTTATCCCTGCTCGCTAGCGTGAATGACGGGGCGATATAGTTATAGCTGTTCAGCCTGCCGGCGATGTCAGCCTTGATGGATGCAATCGCGTCACCCTGCTCAATGATGCCAAGCCAAGCCGCGTCACCCGCCTTCATCCCAAATACAGGCAGTCGGACCGTCTCATGCTCCGCCAGCTTCTCATCCCTGGCGATCGCGCCGTCCTCTCCGTACACCGGAGCGAGGTATGGTGGTTCGACGGTCCGCCCGTTGTTCAGCCGTATAAGCGCTCCTGACCCATCGGGGACGAGCATGTAACCGGACTGCAATGAATCGGCCGCCCCGAAAAACTCCAGCAGCGTTATGGTATGCAGCGGCATTGTCCCCGTTTTCTCAATCGCTCCTGCATCAATGCGCACGACAAACTGCTCCCCGTCGAGCCTGTATTCGACCGGAATCGAAAATCGCGGCCGTCCGGAGCCCGCTTCCGGCTCCAGACCATTCTCTTCATCGTCGTAAGCCAGATCCTCCTCCCCGTACCCGACCTGATCTAAAATGTCGAGCACGGCAGACACCGCCAAACTGGGCAACTCCCGCCGCGTATACACATCGCGGTCTGCTTCATATTTGAAACGCTTTTTCATCTCGCTTACGGCCCGTTCGTCCGACAATCGGCTGATAATCCGCTCCTCGAAACGACTCCCGGTCATCACTCGCGGTATAGACTCAATCCCGCGGACGACCTGGCCGACCGTATACGTCACCTTCACCCCGTTCTCGATCGGTTCCGTTTCGAACTGTCCAAGCGCGACACTGTCCGCATAGCTGTCGTACTCTTGCTCCTGGCCCGTATCCAGCAAGTAGGACAGGAAAAACAGGGATGACAGCCGATCTTTATGCACTCCTGACGCGATTGGGTCCGATTCGCGGCTCGTGGGGTTGGAGTGCCACAATCGGCCGCTTTCCTTGTGCCTGACGGCAAACGACGTCGTCTGCCGGTCCATGAACAGCGTCAGCCGGCCGTTTTCGGCCGCCTTCTCCATCCCATCCGGAACGGCGCCCTGATCCTGAATCCAGGGGAGCGCGGGCGCCGAAGCGACTGCCGCCGTTCGGCTCGCCTCGAGCCGGGTTTCCGCTTCAGCAATTACGGCAGCCGGGTCGCCCGGCGCGGACAGCGAAGACAAGACAACTGCGGCCACAAGCGCAAGCGCCGAAACTCCGGCCGTGATGATAACGAACCGTCGCCAAAGCATGCTCATTCGCATCAAGCGCATCTCCCCTCATATCCGTAATGATAATTCCTGGTAGACCGTCAAAATAAAGACGACCAGTTGCTGAATCAAGCTAAACACCAATAGGGCCAAAAAAACGATGATGGCAATAACGACGACCGTCAAAACCATCGTCACGACAGTCTTTAGCGGCGTGTACTGATGCACCGTCAGCGTGGCCACGAACAGCAGACCGGCAAACCACAGCACGCCGATCGTGCCAAATAACGAGTAGAAGCTCAACTCCTGCAAGGTAATCATCCAGCCGAAAGCCAGCTGCAGCGTGCTGGCCAGCAGCAACGGCAGCATGGCATAACCGCTCGCGATAACGATCTCCTTGAACGTCCCTTCTCCGTCCATAAGCGTCGTCAGCGACCAGTTGGCCACGCACCAGACCAGAAACGGTATAACAATGAAGGCGAATTCCTTCACACTGTTGATCCGTTCCCACTGCCCGCCCGAGACGAGATAGCCGGAGTAGAAGGCGCGCAGGACAAAGATGAAGCCGACTAGCGCGACGATAGTCAACGCGACCCAGAGCCTACCCTTCCCTTCATATTTCAATTCCCAGAACTGCTTGAACGGTCTGACGGTCGTAAGCAGCGCGGTGCGGACTGGCCCATACTCGTCATCCGATGATCGCTTTGGCGCGAATCGCTTGGCGAGGACTAAGACCGCGATGGTAGCGGCGAGGCAAGCAAACAGCCAGGCAAAATTGTTCCACAGGAACGCTTTGCGGTAGCCGGCGAACGCCTTGGAAAAATACGGGCGCGAATCGCCGAACTTGAAACTCGCCATCGCCGCTTCGTAGTTCCCTTCCTCCAGTTGGGCCTTCCCTATGCCGATATGGGCAAGCTCAAGATTGCCGTTGAGCTTGCTCGCTTCGCGCCACAGCCTTGCCGCTTGCTCTTCCTTGCCATTGTAGTAAGCCGATGCCGCATCAAGCATACGCGAGCCGTAGCGTGTCGGCTTGAACAACGTGAGCCTGTTCAGTGCGCGGTCGAGCACAAGAATGTCCCGTCCGAACCAGGCTACATCCGCCGGCCCGCGGAAATTGCCGACCTTATCGCCGATTTGGCCGAACTGGAACAGCAGATTCCCGTCATAATCGTAGGCAAATGTGCGGCCTCGCTTGGAGTCCAGTACCAGGTAGATCTGGTCGGCGTCAACATCGATGGAGATCAGCGTAGAGCTACCACCGAAGCTGCCGGAACGCGTCGAGCGTAAATCTCCCATAACCGGAATCATGCCATCCTGCCTTAGAACGTCGATACCCGATGGATTGAGTCGCTTCACCATATCAATCGTAGTTCGGTTCTCCGTTGCCGTCGCATAGACGAATTGTTCGGCGTCGATAGCCAGATTGTTGAATTCGATTGGGACGTACAGCGCCATTTGCCGGCGCTGCGCATCGGTCGCGAGCTGCTTCCAGAACAGGTCTGCCGCGTTGAAGCGGACCGGATTTTTGCCGAAAAAGCCGCTGAAAGCCCCATTCGCATCAAATTCTACGATGCCGTCGAACACACCCTGACTGACCGCGAACAGCCGCCCCGCAGAGTCGAGTGCCAGCTTTGTTGGCAAAAATTTAAAATCCGCGCGAAGCGTCTCGGACTCAGGCGGCCCTACGATACGCACGAGCTTCCCTTCCCCGTCCAGCTCGACGATCCGCCCATTCTGCGTGTCTGCCACGTGAATATGTTGCTCCTTGTCGACGAAGACGCCTTGCGGCTTATTGAACGCATCGGCCTTGCCTTCGCGCTGGAAGGAATCGATAATCCGGACGAGCCGCCAATTTTCGTCCACCACGACAACGCGGTCGTTGCCCGTATCCGCGATATAGACGCGCCTGTCCGGCCCGACAAACAGATCCTCCGGATTATTGAAGGCCTCCGCATTCACAGTCCAGCCATAGATGACCTTATCCGGCATATACGGCAGCGGAGCCGGAACGGCCTCTCCGTCAGAGGAGTAATGATAGCCGTAATAGGGAGCCGCATCGGCTAGCGGGGGCGATGCCAGAGCAAGGACAAGCATAACGAGAAGCGGCAGCCATATCCGATTCATTCCTTTTGTCCCCCCCTCTCAATCTTTCATACCGGATGTCGACATCGTTTGGATAACGTTGCTTTGCGAGATAATGAAGATCGCAATCGGCACTGAGATCATGAGCAGCGTTGCAGCCATCGAGGGTCCCGTGCGCACGATGCCGCCCGCCAATATTTGCCCGAGCGCATGGTCGAGTGTCTTGAGCTGTTCGCTGTAGATGTAGATTTTGCCAGTGCCGCCCGCGCCCCACAACCCTTGAAAGGAGAAAATGATGAGCGTCATCCAGGCCGGTTTGACGATCGGCATCACGACCCGCCATAAGATCCGATACTCGCTGCAGCCGTCGATGCGGGCTGCCTCGAGCAGCGCGTCCGGTACCATTTGCTCCATAAACTGCTTCATCAGGAACAGTCCGAGCGAAGAGCCGAGCGCCGGAATGATGACCGCCCAATAGCTGTCCAGCAGGCCGAGCCACGACATCGTCATGTAGTTGGGAATGGCCGTCACATGCCCGGAAAACATGAGGGAAAGGACAACGATGGTAAAAAGCACGCCTCGCCCCCGGAAGCGGCGTTTGGCCAGCGGGTAAGCGGCCAAAGACGCCAGTATGACATGGCCCGCCGTGCCGACGACCGCAATAAAGACAGTGTTGAATATATAGCGCGTATATGGCACCCAGAATGAGGACAGCAAATAATATAATTCCGTAAAGTTTCGCAGCGTCGGATACCGGACGAAAAACCTCGGCGGGAACCGGAAGATCTCGTCGAGCGGCTTAAACGCGTTGCTGACGACAAACAGCAGCGGCAGCACCATAAAGGCGCCGACGCCAGCAAGCGCCAGAAACAGCAGAAGGTCGACGGCAAGCGAACGGTTCCATCTTCGATTACGTCGAATCCGTATCGTCGCCAACTTTATTCACCGACTTTCTTGAGCAGTCTTTGAACAAGCAAATTGGAGCCCAGCATCAAGACGAACAGCACGGTCGCGATCGCTGATGCATAACCCATCTCGTACCGGATACCGCCATAATCATCCAGATGGGTGACGATGGTGTGGCCTGCGTACTGCACGCTCGGAAACCCGGCGATCTGGGTCGAAACCTCGGCAATTGCGAATGAAGCTGTAATTTGGATAACCGCGCCAAACATAAGCTGCGGACGCATTGACGGGAGCGTGATATACCACAGCTCTTGCCAACGGTTACGGATGCCGTCGATTGCGCCGGCTTCGAACAGCGTTTTGTCCATCCCCTGCAGTCCTGCGATGAACGCCAGAAAACTTGTGCCCAGACTGAGCCAAAGCTGCACGATGATCAGAATCGGCAGGATGTAGTTGATGTCGGACAGCCACAATATGGGCTCCATAATGATACGGTTGCGCAGCAGGAAGGCGTTGATGAAGCCGTAGGAATCATTCGCAAACAGCAGCTTCCAGACGATAAAGGCGTTGCCCGACAAAGACGGGGCGTAGAACACAAGCGTGACGAAGGCGCGGATCTTCGGCGACACTTCGTTGATCAGCCAGGCCAGAACAAAACAGGCCAGATAGCTGATCGGGCCGGTAATCGTCGCGAGCAGGATCGTATTCTTCACCGCAATGAGGAACACTTCGTCGTTAATAAACAAACGGGCATAGTTGTTAAGCCCGACCCAGTTCGGGAACGCCAGCATATTGAAATCCGTCAGGCTGAGCAGCATAGACATGAGAACAGGCAGGACCGTAAATGTGAAGAAGATGGCGAAGAACGGCGCCAGCATCAAATAATCCTGCCGGCTCGCCTTCAACTCGAGCAGCAGCCTGCGGAATCGAGTCGGACGCTTCGTCCGAAATGGCGCCGCGCCTGCCTTCGTCTGTTTAGACAGTACGCTTATGATGCATCCTCCTCTCTAATCCGTTGGCAAATGAAATTCGCGACGTTTAACCTTAATTTCCTGGTTGATCGTCCGCGCGTAATCCTTCAGCGTCTCGCGCGGATTGGCCCCTTTGTTCAGCACCTCGAAAAACGCATTGTTCAGATGGCGCTTCGTGAAGTAGCCACCGGGCACGTCCGGAACACCGCGTACCCATTCCAGCTGCTCCATCAGCCGCTCAAAATCGTCAGCTGGCCAAGGCAGCTCCCGCAACGCCTCCAGATTGGCCGTCGGATACCGCGCTGCAGCGCCCATGAGGCGCCTCCAGCTCCCGGCCGAACGTCAGCTGGGCTTCCTTGCTGGTCCACCAGTCGATGAACGCCCAGGCGTTCTCCTTATTCTTCGCACGCTTGAACATGACCGAGCCGAGCGTGACGGACGCGCTTTCGCGATGGATTGCGCCTTCGCTTTCCGATGTTCCCGGGACAGGAGCGAAAGCCCATAAGCCGCGGATTTCCGGAGCGAAGACGACCAGTGAATTGTAGGTTGTGTAGTCCGCGATGCCCACCGGCATCTCGCCGATGCGGAACCGGTTGATGAAATCGAATTGCTGCGGTGCCTTGTAATTGACATATAGATCCGTCCACCGCTTGAAAGCCAACAATGCTTCCTCTGCATCCAATCCCGACGCCTTGCCTCCGTCCTTGTAATACGAGCCGCCGTTCTGGTACAACAGAATGTCCATTGTCACATCCGGCGTCAATCCGATCGACAGCTGTCGCTTGTTCAGCACCGGGATAAGCGCATACATTTCCTCCCATGTCTGCGGCACCTCTGCGCCGATCTCTTCCAGCACGTCTTTTCGGTAGAACAGCATCGGAAACGTCTGCTGCTCCGGGATAGAGTACACCCCGCCCTCGTACTCGAACGGGACGAACGCGCTGGTTGCAAACCGCTGCTTTACATGCTGGAACGAGTCAAAGGCCGACAGGTCCTGCAAAGCGCCACGCATGGCGAAATCGATGACATTGCTAGACGCGAGCGCCACATCAGGCCCGGAGCCGGCCAGCGTCGCTGGAAGCAGCACCGCCGGGTCGACTAGCCGCAAATTGACGGGAATGCCGGTCTGCGGGGTGAATGAGGTGTCGATCATCGATTTGATCAGTTGGGCCTGATCCCGCCCCCCTGTAACCCAGACGTCTACCGCCTCCGCCTCCTCGTCGGTCGCGCCGACTGCATCGTAATCGGTGAAAAACGACAGAAGGAACTGCCGGACGCCGTGTTCCGCATTAGCCAGCCACGATACGTCCGCTTGTGGAAGCCGGGCTTCTTCTGAAGCGACGATCAAATAATCGATTTCCAAAGGCAGTTCCTTCGCTGTCAACATCCACGTCCCCAAAGCGACGATATTGGATTTGAACGCATCCAGACGCTTCGCGATCGATTCCGGGTCGTCCGCCAGATCTAGCAACTGAAAGGCGACCGTATTCAGCACCGCCATCCGCTCACCCTTGCCTCCGTACAGCTGCTCCATGCTTCCGATCACGCCTTGAAGACGTCGGCCCTCCACCTCGAATGTCTCGCGCAGCTCGGAAATCCGCTTCTGCAGCTCATAATCGCGGAACGGGTCAGGGGACCCGCCAGTAATCATAATAATTTTACGGTACAGCTGGTTCAGCTCCAGCACGGATTGCTCGACGCTGCGGATATGCTGCGTCATTTCGCCCAATGTCACTTCGAGCGATAGCCTGTGCTTTCCTTTCGTCAAATAGAACAGATAAGGCTCTTCAGGATTGCCCAGCTGCATCATCTGCCACCCACCGCCCGGCTTGAAGCCGATACGGTTTGCTTCTGCGAAGGGAACCTGGCCGTCGATCTTGAGCCGCCGTGAAACTTCGAGGGACTGGACAAAATGCTGCCTATACTTCACGGCGATCTTGTACAGTCCATCCTGTGGCGCTTCGAACGTCCACTTAATGGATTGTCCCGGGATGCGCCAATTGTTGCCGCCAATCGTATTCAGCCGGATTTCCTTTGGATGAAACGGCTCGGTGGCGGGGCTGGACCGGTCGGCAAGCGGATACAAGGTCGGGCTCGATTTGACCGCAGCGTCTTCACCTTGCACGGAGATCAAGGTACCTTCCGCCGGTTTGCCGTATCCGAGCCGCTCGTACGATGCCCGCAGGTCGGCGTAAGCGGGTATTTCCTTGGCCGGGCGCAGTACCAAATAATCGACCAGCATCGGCTCCCGTACGGAGCGGAGTGTAATCCTGTGCTTTCCCTTGGCAAAATTAAACCGGTAAGGTTCCTCATAATAGCCGTCCGCATCGGAGAGCGCCACCTCCTCCCATCCCGGGATTTCCACCTGGGACGGCCTCATGTCGTTTCCGTTCGCATCCTGCTGGATGCGCTCCTCCTTGTTGCCCCAAGCACGTGGAAACAGCAACCTCTCTGCTTCGGTAAACGGAAGCTGACCGTCGATGAGCAGCGCCCTCTCAATCGCCTCGCTTCGGCCTTCCATTGGGTAATAGCGCACGTAGAGATGATAGAGGCCGCCCTCTTCGATGTCGACGTCCCAGCTGATCTCGCCGCTCTCTCCGGACAGAGCGGCGCTTCCTTCTGCCCCCTCGCGCTCCATGGCAACGACAGCGCCGGAACCACTGATCGGCTGCCGCTCTGCTTCAATCCGTATCTCGTCTGAGGGAAGACGCTCGTCTGCATGGTCCTGAAGATAGCGGGCGTACGAGCCCTCCTTCCCCTCGAAGGCTTCCTCTGGAGAGACAGTCTTAACTGCCGCGTCCGTTGCCGCTAGCGGCGCGGAGCTTCCATCAGGCAACAGCAGCAGTGTGGCCCAGCCAAGCACTCCGCATAGGACGGCTAACAAGCTTCGTTTCCAGATGGCTCGAACTCTCATCCGCCACTCCCCTCTTTGCTCGCGAACTTGTGCGGCATCCGGGAGACTTCCCGAAGCCCGGGCACCGCGGAGTATCGCTATGATTACTGCGCTGCATCGAGCAGCCCTTCCAGCACCGGGCGTACGCTCTTCATGCCCGTTTCCGGCGTTTCCTTGCCTGCACCGATATTATCCCAGACCTTGCGGATTTCCTGACCAAAGTTAGGGATTCCCTCCCAATCCTTCGGCTTCATAATTTTTCCCATCTCCATGTAGTTGTCGAGGCTCTTCTGATCGGCAAACAGCGATTCCGTCCAAGCGTCCAACTCCCCCTCCTTCGGCATGTAGCCGAGCAGGTACTCGGCGTAGATGCGGACAGCATCCGGATTCGCACCCTTCGGCACAAACCAGAGCGTCGGCTGCATCGCGTTGTGGTAAGCGGTCGCTTTCGGCCCTTTCGGAATGAAGATGAAGCCGTAATCATTCCCCAGGTTCGTCTGAATACCGCCTCCCTCCCAACCTTCTCCATACCGCATCGCGACGATGCCTTCGTTGAAGGCGTTGATGTAATCTTCCCAATTGTCAGTCTGGTTCGGCTTGACGACTTTGTGCACATTACTCAAATCGCTATAAAACCGGAGCGCTTCCATCGCATTTCCGTCGTCCCCGGTGAACGCCAGCTTACCGTCGACCACCTTTGTCACGTCTCCGTCATTCGACGCGATAAATGCCGGTACGAAGTTTACTGAGGTAAGCGCCAGCCCGTACTGGTCAATTTTCCCGTCACCGTTTGTATCCTTGGTCGACTTCTTCGCTATATCCAGAAACGTATCCCAATTCCACTCCCCTTTCTCATGCAGCTCTTGTGGATCTGGTAAACCCTCCTTCTTCAATATCGCCTTGTTGTAATAAATGCCGCCCCCGCCGCCTACAGCCGTCGAGAAGCCGTACACTTTGCCATCGAAGCTGCCGGTCATCCGCATTTCAGCAGGCCACTTTTCGTTGTTAATATCCAGAATGCCATCAATCGGCTGCAGGAAATCCTTCTGCACCATCGCAGGGAATGCCCGATACCGCTCCAGCAGGAAGACATCCGCGATCGGCTCGCCGGCTACGATGGACGCTGTAATCTTATCTTGGATATCACCCCAGGGAATCTGCTCGAATTGAAACTTTGTATTGTACTTCTTTTCCAATTCTTGCTCGAGGGCGATTCGCTGCTCGCCTGCTTCTGTGCCCTTCTCGCCTCCGGCATACCCCCACGATATGACGCGCACCGGTTTTCCCTGCATGTCAATCGTTTGCTCCTCCTCAGGCGCCTGCTGCTCTTCCCCGCTCTTTGGCTGCTCATCCTCCTGCTCTGTCACGGCCACCTGAGGTTCCGGTTCCGGCTTCGGCTCGTCGGCGGAATTCCCTCCGCCCCTTGTGCACCCCGTCAAGAGAACAACGAAAACAAGCACAACAACGAAAAGCCATTGCTTCCTGCTTTTAATACTCATTTCTTTAATACCTCCTTTTTGCTTATTCTTTCGCATGTGCCGGGCAGCGCCGGCAATTACGCATGCCAGCTCCGCGACAGCTCGACAAACGGCCCGCCGAACGTTCTCCGTAGCTCGACATTCCTCCTTTTCTTGTGCGGATTGCAGGATTCGAACGGAGCCATCGTAGCATTCACCGCTGCAGCACGCCTAGTTCTCATTGGCCGGATTCGGTACTCGACTGGCCGAATCAAACGGGTTCCACCGGTTGTTTTTGGCCCGGCGTGTTCTCAATCGCCCGCTGGACCAGCTTCATTAGGGATTTGATCGAATGGGTCGTAATCATTTTCATATAGGAATCACATTTTCTGTGCAGGAGTTGGAACAGACAGAGAAGTGAATCTATATGAGAAGATAGGGTGCAGAGCGCGAAGTAACGTGTTGGAGGAACGTGGAGAACGAAAGATAACTATGAAGGTACAAACAGTATAGGTGGATACATAACTAGTTAAAGGAAACAGCGAACATAGAAAAACAGCACCCTCCGCTTTAAAAGCGAGGGGTGCTGTTTTGATAAGAGTTTTTACGTTCGCTCAACGCCACCACCATTTGCGTCATTCCAATGATGGCATCGAACTTTGTATCAAATCTTGTACATTTATTAGCGCGACTAGTCACAAATTCAACTTAACCCAGCTTCTGCCCACAATTCGGACAGAAGTTCGCCCCTTCATTCTTTGCGCCGCAGTTCGGGCAGAAATTGGGCTTCTTGCTTCCTTCGGATGCGGATGCAGCCGCCGGGGCGGATGGCTCCTTCGCAGCCGGAGGCTGTTGGCTTTGATTCGAATTGTTTTGGTTCTGATTCTGATTCTGGTTCTGATTCATATTTTTCATCATTTCATTAGCCATGTTCATCCCCATCATCATGCCGGCCATATCCGAAGCCGCACCGCCGCCTTGCACCTTGCCGGATGCAATCCCATCCGTCATGCTGACCTGCTGGTATTTTTGCAGATTACCGATCATTTCATGGGAAGCCGTCTTGGTGATCATATCCTGAATTTCCTTCGGATAGTTGAAACTCATCACCTGGAAGCCGGTGATCGTTATTCCGTTGTCCATCACTTCCATGTCCAGGTCTTCTCGAATCCCTCTCGCGATTTCAGAGGCATTCGCCTGCAGATTAAACATGTCCTTGCCTTCGCGACTGATCCATTTCATCAACAATTGATCGAGCACCGAAGTGATCCGGATCTTGACGTCGTCCACAAGATAGCTCTCTTTCATCCCGGCGATTCTGTCGATCAGCGTCACATAATCATTCACTTTAAAATTGAACGTGCCGTTGGCACGGATCGGCATACCGCCCGGAAGCTGCGGCGTCGGAATGAGGACCGGATTCTGCGTCCCCCATCTGACGGTGAATTCCTTCGTGTTTACGAACAGTACTTCCACGCGCATGCCACTGTTAAAGCCAAATTTAAATCCCTTTAAAGTAGAAAGGAACGGAATGATATCCGAGTCGATGTTATATACGCCTTCATCCTCAAAAATCCCCTCGATCTTGCCGTTATTGACAAAAATCGCGTCTTGACCGGAGCGGATGACCAGCTTACTTCCTTTTTTAATCTCCCGGTTGCTCCATTTCCAGAAAATCATATCGTCCCTAAACTCTTCCCATTCCACGACATTAGAGAATTGGTTCTTGAAAAATCCCATCGATGTTATTCATCCCTTCCCTTAAAATTTCCCGCTGCTGCTGCTATGCGAATGGCCGCCACTGCTGACGCCGCCACCCCCTCCGCCGCCCGAGCCGCTGCTCGTGTTGCGCTCGATCTTCTGCTTCGTTACCGTTGTTCTAACATAACGGTCCTGCTGGTTCAGTATCCCCGATGTGCTGGTATCCTCATAGGTGCGAGAATTGACCGTCACCCGTCCGCCAGAACGATAAGCCATGACACCCACGGCGATAGCGCCGATGGCAGCGGCAGTTCCTAGCTGAAACCAGAGATTAAATATAATATTATCCGGGTTCATGTCGGGCTCAAAGCCCATATACCGATGAGCGGTTTTGATGTATTTTTCAAACGCCTGCTTATAATTACCTCTCGATAAATCGGGCGTAATCTTGTTGCGTATTTTGGTCAGTCTCCCGGAATCGAGATACTTCTCAGCTTTATAATAACCTTCCAGATGCACGTTACGAGAACCGTCACGAGCACTCATTACAATGGTCAAAATAACGGTATTGCCGTGCGGCTTATCATACCCGGGGGCATACTCATCGTAAAAGTTTTCCGTCCATGTCTCATAATCGTCATTCTCGACACGGTCAACCGTAAGGATCATAAAGTCCGTCTCGCGTTCGGCGCCATACTCATTCGCCATCACATTCAGCTCTTCTCGTTCTTCCGGACTGAGCAGATTGGCTTCATCAAAGATCAATGGCTTATCATCCGCAGCTTTGACCATCAAGGCTGGAACCATCAAATAGGCAACCAGGAAGAACAAAACAGCACCTAATACAGATCTTCTTCTCACAGGAAACCTCCTCCCATCGCCCAGGAGATCAGCTTCAATGACAGTAACGAGACGCCCGAAATGCCTGCAAACCACGCAGCTACTTTCGCTTTGCTGATCGGCGGCTTGCCAACGACCTTACCCGTCTGGCCGTTCATCGCAAAGGTATGCTCCGATTTGTTGTAATCATAGTGCACCATCCATACCGGAAGGAGGACATAATCGGCCTGCTTTAAGGTGGTATCGATCTGCTTGTTGGTATAATTTACGGTTGTGTATCCTGACACGGCTGACGAAATATACGAATCAATGTAGGAGCTGATCTTATCTTTGGCACGCGGAAGAAGCTGCCGCTCATCATGGCTGTATTTTTCGGCAATGTACCCGGCGAGATAAGGCGTCTTGAATTCCTTCAGCTGCTGATAGGGAAAAGGCTCCAGCTTATCCATCAGCTCATCGTTCATTTTCTCCGAAGCATCGATCGGCACCTTCATGTAGTTCAAGCGAATCTTCCGGTAGATGTCAAAATGCTGGGTCTCCGTGTACTGGTAATCTCCTTGCGTGTAGGTTCTCACCTTGGTGGCGTGGCCATGAACTTCAACCCGATTATGTAACTCATATAGCCAAAAAGGTACATATATCCCGGTAATTTCCTTGATCCGGTTTGCTGTCATAAATCCGCTTGGTGTCAGGAGGCCATTTCTGCACCATTTCTTGAAAGCCTTCATCGCTTCTTCCTTGGTAATCGAAAAAGGGATGACCATAACCGGAGCCAGATCGCCGCTCAGTCGGTCGCTGAGTACAACGGCGGATCCGCAGAAGCTGCAGGTCGTGGCGCTGGTCTCGGGCTCCGTCACGATGACGGCCCCGCAGCTGTTGCAGTGATACTCCTTCACTTCGTTTTCGACGAAAACCTGCTTTTTCAGCGGGTCGGGAATTTCCTCGATATTATCTTTTCTTCCGCAGCTCAGGCAAGACAACATTCCTGTATCGCCGTCAAAAACCATGCTGCTGCCGCAGTTCGGGCACTTGTATTCGATAACCGGCATTTCCTCACCTCGATAACAATGAAATGATTATTCCTTCTCTTTCAGCTTTTCTTTGATTGCTTCCAGTTCATCCTGGGCAGGGAGAGTCTCCATTGGAGCAGCTCCGTCCTTCCTCATATTCTTCTCCAATTCAGCGATCAGATCGTCCAGATCGTCTTCCTTCGCTCCGGCGCGAAGCTCGGCCAAGGCCAGCGCTTCATCCAAGGCACGGTTTGCCTTCTCTTCCATCGTGTTGAATGCCGCATTTGCACCGCCCGAGGATGAATGGCTGGCGTTTAAATCCTGCTGGGCTTTGGCAGCCGCCATCTTCCCTTTCAATTCGGCATAGCGAGCCTCCAGTTGGCTCATGTCCGACACCAGCTTCTCCTGCATTTGTTTCATCCTAATGGCGTTTGCGGATGCCGATTCATATGCTGCCTGCAGTTCGTTCAGCTTCTGGGCCTGCGCTTCTTTTCTCTCCAGAAACTTCAGGGCATTATCCTCATTTCCCGCTTCTACGGCCTTCTCTGCATATCGCTGCAGCTTCTTGATCTCGGCACAACACTCATCAAGGGCCCGCTTCGCTCTTCGCTCATCCGAGAGAACGGAAGCCGTCTCCGCTTTCACCTGACCCAAGTCCGTATTCAAGCTACGCATATACGTGTCAACTGTTTTCTCCGGATCTTCCGTCCGATCCAACAGTGCGTTCACATTCACCTTCATAACATCCTTAAACCTCGATAAGATTCCCACCATGAGTTTCCCCCTCGAAAAGTTTACATTTAACCTATAATACCCTACATACCGCTAAAAGGTTTCAAATGCCGAAATTCGATGGAATATATGTAAAAATATTACTAATAAAACGCAAAAAAATCCCCCGACCATATAGATCGGAGGGTACGTTTATTAGATATCATCCCGGATCTGGATGCGTTTCTTACCAGAGTCCGGCTGTTTCGGTATTTCAAGCTTGAGGACCCCATCCTTCAGGGAAGCGGCAATTTGGTCCTCTGCTATATTCTGAACGTAGAATCTGCGCACATACTCGCCATAACGACGTTCCTTCCGGACGATTTGCTGCTTCGTATCCTCCACGCTGTTATCTTCCTTGCGAACGGCTTTGATCGTTAAGTAAGGGTCAGCGTAGCTGATTTCGATGTCGTCTTTTTGAAAACCTGGAAGCTCCGCCTCAACCAGATAAGCGCGCTCCGTCTCTTTAACGTCTGTTTTGAAAGACATCATCGAACCTTTGAACGGTGCAAACACCTCATCTTGAAACGCATCGTTAAAGACATCGTGAAATGACTTCACCAACTGCCCGAAGGCATCCTCTCTGCGCTTTCCAAATGGCATCAAATCAAACATCATAGATTTCCCCTTTCTTATTTGACCTTGTTTGACCTTACGCCTTTATTATATGCCTTGCACGCATAAATGCCAAAACCGATTATAAAGAAAACAGGACTAAAATAACGTATTTTCAGCCGATTTTTCGCATGAATTGGTTTCGATCTTTCGATTTGACCTTTTTTGACCTTCAGACTGTTTCGTTTCCATCGCCTTTCAAAGTGACCAGGACTCTGGTCAAGCTTTTCATATATGGATCATTTCGGAGTATAGTACAAGTTATATTTCATAACACCAATAAATTTGGAAAACCGTTACTTTTATATGCTAAAAAAATAAATGTTAGAGTTATTGACATACAAACCAATTTAATATAATTTATATACAGGTAAAATACAGGTATAAAAAGGTGGGGCTGTTGTGGGGAAATTGCTAACGAGAATGAATCGCGAGAAGTATATTTATCTATTGCTTCTTCCGGGTGTACTGTACTTCATTATCTACCGGTACGTGCCCATGGCCGGTCTGGTGATTGCATTCAAGGATTTCAATCCTTTTACAGGATTTTGGAATAGCGATTGGGTTGGCTTTAAGCATTTTGCCCGCATGTTTGAGAGCAGTGAGGTCATTCAGGTGCTGGTCAACACCATCCAAATTTCACTTCTTCAAATATTTGTGGCCTTCCCTGTTTCAATTATATTGGCCCTAATGCTGAACGAACTTCAACATGCAACCCTTAAACGCTTCATTCAATCCTTGATCTACCTGCCCCACTTTCTGTCATGGGTCGTCGTGGTCGGCATCTTCGTTGTTTTCCTCCGCGGCGAAGGTTTAGTTAACTCCGTTTTGTCGAACATCGGTATGGAAGCGATTCCATTCTTAACCGATCCAGCTTACTTTAAGCCTATTATTATTCTCCAGGTCATTTGGAAGGAAGCTGGCTGGGGGACCATCATTTTCTTGGCGGCTTTGGCAGGCGTTAATCCTTCTCTCTATGAGGCCGCCGTCATTGACGGGGCTAATCGATGGAGACAGCTCTGGCATGTCACGCTGCCGGCCATTCGCGGCGTCATTATTATTTTGTTCATTCTTCGGCTCGGCAGCGTTCTGGATACAGGCTTCGAGCAAATCTTCCTGATGTTAAATCCCTTTAACATGGATTCGGGAAATGTACTTGATACTTATGTTTACTTCAAAGGCATCCAGCAAGGCAATATCGGTTTTGCCACAGCCGTCGGAATGTTCAAGGGCATGATCGGTCTCGTATTGGTGCTTTCAGCCAATCGCTTAGCGAAGCGGTTCGGCGAAGAAGGTTTGTATTGATGTTTCACACGACTCCTGATTAGGAAGAAGGCGATTTGTGCTCATGATCAAAAGAACATTAGGCGAGCGAGCGATTGACGGGCTGAATATAGTGCTGCTCATCATTACCGGAGGCGTCATGCTGCTGCCATTCATTCACATCTTCTCGGTTTCCTTCTCATCGCTGCAGGATGTACTCCAAAAAGAGTTCATCCTGTGGCCGACGAACTGGGCTATGGACGCCTACAAAGCCATTTTTGCTTCAGACTCCTTCATCCGCTCTCTCTTCGTCACGATCTATATCACGGTTGTTGGAACAGCTTTAAGCCTGATTCTGACATCCACGATGGCATACGGGCTTACGCGAAAAGTGCTGGGTCAACGCTTGATTCTGCTGATGGTCATCTTCACCATTTTGTTCAACGCAGGCATGATTCCAGTTTATCTGGTCGTGAAGGAGACAGGTCTTATGAATTCGCTCTGGGCATTAATCATTCCCAGCGCGATTAGTTCCTTCAACCTCATCGTCATCCGGCAATTTTTCCTTAGCATACCGAATGAGCTGTCTGAAGCTGCCCTGATCGATGGAGCAAGCGAGATTCGAACGTTCTGGTCCATTATAATCCCGCTGTCCAAACCGGCACTAGCTACATTCGGCTTATTCTACGCTGTGGGGCATTGGAACAAATACTTTGAAGGCATCCTCTATCTCAACGAAGCTGCAAAATGGCCTATCCAAGTCGTTCTGAGGCAAATTGTCATTATGAATGAGGCCACATCCACCTTGGGCTCTGACGTCATGTTACAGCTGGAAAACCAGCCACCGCCTGTTACGATTCAGATGGCTGCGATACTTGTAGCTACATTGCCGATCCTTCTCGTATACCCATTCCTGCAAAAGCACTTTGCCAAGGGGGTGATGATCGGTTCTGTTAAGGGTTAATAGCCGGAAACGCCCGGTTAGATTGGCTATGTGATTGGCAATTCATAATGGAGGGGATCAGCTCAATGAATGTCAGCAAATCAATGATGCTATTTGTGGTATTGATTCTTGTATTCACAGCAGCTTGTTCAAACAATAATGGAACGGCAACGCCTACCCCAGGTATCGACGGGAGCACCAATCAACCATCTGGAACGGGGAAATCGGAAGAAACCTACAAAATTACGGGAGCGACCTATATATTCGGGAACCCGCCGCCGAAAGACGGACGCGGCCAGAAAATGCTGAACGAGAAGTTCAATGTGGATTATTTTTCCGAAAAAATACCGAATGACAACTTTGTCGAAAAAATAACAGCGATGGTTGCCGGCGGGAACATGCCTGATCAAATCAGCTTCCGTTCCTCCAATATCGACTTGTTCAATCGCTGGGCAGGCCAAAACGCCTTCCTTCCACTTAACGACTACATCGAAGAATTTGATTATTTGAAGGCAATACCCGAGGAGTTATGGCTTCCTTTCACCATTGACGGCAAAATCTACGGCATTCCGACCTGGTCTCCGGTGGAGTCCCAATCGTTCATGGTGCGCAAGGATTGGCTCGACAACTTGGGACTCCCTGTGCCTACGAGTTACGAGGAGCTGAAGAACGTCGCCATTGCCTTCACGAAGAATGATCCTAACCAAAATAACAAGCAGGATACGTATGGTCTTGCCATCGGCCAAGATATTAACCCGACCTTTGCCATGGGGTCTTATTGGCAGCATGATACCTGGTATCACCAGGATGCGGAAGGAAACTATATTCCAGGCCTGATCTCCGAGGGCAGAAAAGAACTGATTCAGTTCTTCCACGACCTATATAAGGAAAAAGCAATTACCCCTGACTTCTCCGTGGTGAACTGGGCAGACACGAACAATGAATTCTATTCCGGCAAGGCAGGCGTCTTTCTAATCGCCCCGCGCGGCATGTCCCAAGACTACATGGAGGCATTGCTTGCTATTGATCCTGCTGCCGAATTCGTCGTATTGGAACCATTCGCCGCGCCTGATGGATCGAAAGGATTTACTGCCGGTAATGGCTTTGCCAGATTCCTGACGCTAAACGCTAAACTGGCTGACCAACCCGACAAGGTGCGTAAGATGCTGGAGATCCACGGCTTCTCCCGCCAATACTACCAGGCATCGAAGGTGACGCCAGATAACGAGGATTTCGACTGGTTCTACGGCAATGAAGGTGTCGGCTATAAACTGGATGAGAATAACGTGCGGGTTCCTCTTACAGAGCCAGCCAGCGGCACGGAGCCATTCCTGTATTTCATTGATAGTACGGCTTGGATTGGTCCTGATGACGATGCGGAGTTCCCTCTGGCTTATTCAGATCCTAAACTGATTGAAGCCACCCAGCAGCTTGTCGATATTAACAAGCAGTATAAGCTCTACTATCCGCCACATGTTGGCATCATCTCAGCAAAGGAAACCGAGGTAGGCGCTGAATTAACGCAGCTGCTTATGAATGAACAGACCAAAATGATTACCGGGAATCGTCCGGTTTCGGACTGGGATGCCATGGTCCAGGAATACTTGAGCCGCGGCGGATCGAAGATTATCGAGGAGTATAACGTAGAAATTAAAGCGCGCGGTTATACCGATCGGCTGTGGAAGTAACCTTATTCGTAAACGATACCATGTTGGGCTTCACGAAGGCCCAACATCTTTTTTCATCATCTTATAAAGGTTGTGACAACGATGCGAATAGCCCGAATTGGAGTATGGCTGGATCAAGAGTCCGTGAAGCGTAGACACCGTTATGGCGTCAATGTTTTTCAGCATTATATATTTGAAATTTTAGACCATGCAGGATTCACGTATCAGCGATTGGAGCAAGCGGAGCAAATCCATCCGGACACCATGGATATCGTCATCGCAGCCCTGCCGAGCGACCGGCAAGAAGATATGGAATCGTTATGGTCATTCATGATGAAAGGCGGCATTGTCATCTCTTACTCCGGTCTCGGCCCATTGGCTCCCAGACTGGGCTTCCGGCAATCAAGAGAGGTAGCCGTCAGCTATGCCGACTTCCCATCCGAATGGTATGACGATGTACCCATCCGCTCCTTCAACGCGCGTCCCTGGGAGCCGGCAGATACCGCTCCCGACTTCCGCTGCATCCAGCGCGGCATGCTTCGACAGAACAGCCCGGAAGGTATAAACTGCGGGACGCTGCTGTACAGCTTCCAGATAGGGCAAGGCAGATTGGAGCGTTGGTCAGTCGATATACCAGCCACAATCGTCAGACTTCAACAAGGTAAAGAGCCCGTCGTAACCGACGGCCTGCCCGCTCCTGACGGTACCGCCTCGGTCGATGATTGGATATTGAAGGCCGATGACGACATTCAGCAGGATTGGGAATATGACCGATCCCAAACAGGGACCGGAATGGATTATTTCGCTCATCCTTACGCCGACCTCTGGAGGGAAGCCCTCGCCGGTCATCTATTACAGGTTACAGTCCAGCACGAGCTCTCGCTTCCTTTTGTTGATTATTGGCCGAACGGTATCCAGCAAGTATCCATGATCTCGCATGATAGCGATCTGAACATCGATGAAGCGGCAGAAGTTACCTTGCAGGTCTTGCGGGAACATCATGTACAAAGCACTTGGTGCATGATTGAGCCGGGGTATTCCCCCCACCTCTATAATCAAATAAAAGCGGCGGGCCACGAGCTTGCGCTTCATTATAATGCACTCGAGCTGGATGGAGGTTATTGGTCGGAGGATGAATTCGTGAGGCAGCTCAACTGGTTCAAATCCGCTACCGGGTCGGCCCGTGCTATCTCCAACAAGAATCATTACACCCGCTTTGAGGGTTGGGGAGAACTGTTCGACTGGTGCGAGAAATATGATATCGCATCCGACCAATCCCGGGGCCCGAGCAAAAAGGGGAATATCGGCTTTGTTTTCGGAACCTGCCATCCGTACTTTCCAATCGCTTGGTCCGATCAACACAACCGTATCTATCCGGTACTGGAAATTGGTTTTCTGACACAAGATCTAAACCATCACGCACTTGCGGATAGCAGCGTTATCGGACCGTTTTTGGAAAGAGTCCGGCGGGTAGGCGGGGTGGCACATTTTCTGTTCCACCAGACGCATATCCTGCAACAACCTCATGTCCGGGAAGCAATCGCTGCCGTCATTCAAGAGGCGAGAAGCGCCGGCTTTGAGTTTTGGACCGGGAGCCAAATCAATGAGTGGGTACGTGCGAGACGTCAGATCCGGATAGAGGGCATAGATCCAAATGGAGTGCCCGTCGTGATCAACCCGGGGCAGGCCAAAGAGGCCGTAGTCTGGACCCCCCTACTTCGTGACGAGTCGACTGACTCCGAAGAAGTGCATCTCAAATATGGAATTCCGTGCAAAAAAACGATATTGCATGATACTGGAGGGGTGAAGCCATTATGAATCATAGGGTTAAACTCGCCATACACGGCGGGGATCAAACCAAAACGACATCTTTTGGCACAGGCAAACGATTTGGCTTGGATGAGGCTAAGGAATTGCTCGAGGCCTTGGAGCAAAATACGCTGTTCTATCACTTCGGCCAAAAAGTAAAAACATTCCTATCCGATTTCAACCATATGTACCATGTCCCTTACAGTGTGGCCACTTCTTCGGGAACAGCCGCACTGCATGTAGCGCTTGGCGCCGCCGGTATCACGGTAGGGGATGAAGTTATCACTAGTCCCATTACGGATCAAGGCACCGTCATCGGCATTTTATATCAGAACGCGATTCCTGTATTTGCCGATTTGGATCCGCACACGTACAATCTTGACCCGGCTTCCATTGAATCACGCATAACATCAAGAACCAAAGCGATCCTGGTCGTTCATTTGGCGGGCAACCCCTGTGATATGGACCCCATCATGGAGATCGCCAACAAATATAAATTGAAGGTTATCGAAGATTGCGCGCAAGCCTACCTCACCAAATATAAAGGTAAGCTGGTTGGCACCATCGGCGATTACGGATGCTTCAGCACAAACGATTTCAAGCATATCTCAACCGGGGACGGCGGTATCGTAACCGTAAATTCCGGCCTTGAAGAGGATTACCATCGGACGCACGCCTTCTCGGATAAAAACTACCAGCGGATAGGGACCGATGTGGGCCGGGTGCCGGAGAGCCTCGCACCGAATTATCGCATGACCGAGCTGCAGGGGGCCGTCGGTATTGCCCAACTCCGGAAGCTGGAATGGATATGCGACCGAAGAACCGAAATCGGCATGACGCTGAATGCTGAACTCCTAGACTTGTCATCTATATCTGTAATGAAAATACCCGAAGCGAGTACTTGTACCTATTGGTTCTATATGTTCCGCCTCGTTTTGGAGAATCTGACTTGCAGCCGCGAGGAATTCTGTGCAGCGCTAAGCGCGGAAGGCATCACCAACAGGATGGGTTATATACCGGATGTCCTTTATATGCAACCGCTGTTCCAGCAGAAGCAGGCTTATCCGGGCAGTACATTTCCCTTTGAACTTTCTGATGTACACTATTCACGGGGCGCTTGCCCCCATGCGGAAGCGATTTTGGAAACGGCCGTGCAAGTGCCGCTGAGCGAGTTCTATACGAACCAGGACGTCCAGGACATGATTGCGGCCATTCGCAAAATTGCTCTATATTATGAGAAGTAAATGGGCATAGGAGGTAACCAGGATGAGCTTTTCTGATTTAGGCATACCGGTCGATGCCGTCGAATCCAGAACCGCGGCCGTCTGCACCAACCGCTCAGGCGATAGCCGGGTGGTTATTGCAGCCAAAGGTTTCTTGATCGTCGTTGACCCGATAACCGGGGATTGCCGCCAAGTGAACTTCCCGAATCATGATGTCGAGTATCCCTACGATACGTTCAGCAGCAGAACCGGCATGTTTTACATGGGAGCCGGCAGCATGTTCTATGCCTTCGATCCGTTTCGCCTTGACTTTGTCGATGCCCTAAAGGCCGGAGCCGAGGATGAACTATGCGGGTTTAGCTATGCAGAGGATGAACAGGGCCATATCTATATGGCCTCATATCCTCAATGCCGTCTGTACCGTTATCGTCCGGCTGAACGTGATATCTTCCCACTGGGGTCCGTGGATACGGAACAAAAATACCCTTCCCATATGGCGGTTGACAGCTATGGTTGGGTTTATATCGGTACGGGAACATCCCGGAAAAACATCATCGCTTATAACGCAAATAGCGGAGCGTCTCATTCCCTGCTCGGGGGTGATCTGCGAACGATTGGAATCGGCCTGGTAAGACAAGGATACGGGGAGCCGCATGCCTCCCATTCCAAAGGGCACGATCAGGCATACCTGGCTTATGCGCAGATCGGCAAGCAATGGGTTCGACTTGAACGAGGAACTATACTCGAGAAGATTGCCGATGAACAGGTTCCTGTATCGTTGTATATGGGTAAAAGCTTCGAGAAGCTGCATCGTCAGCTTCCAGGGGACTGGCATGTGATCCGGCATAGCCTGTCAGAGCGCCAGCTGATTCTAAAACATCGCCTGACAGGGAAGACGAGGAGCATTCATCTGCAATATACCTCTGAAGGCGCATCGCTCTCACCTCTCTTCCTGGGGCCAGACAAGAACATCTACGGGACGTCAAACCACCCCTTGCACTTTTACACCTATGAGCCTGAACATGCAAGATTACATAATTGGGGCCCTCATATGATCGAGAACGGTGCCGGCGGCAACCTGGCTGCCTATGCTGCTCAGGGCAGTCTAATTGCCGGAGCCGCATATCCGGGTGGAAGGCTTCATCTCTACGATGTTTCAAAGCCGATTCAAGTAGAGCAATCGGCTGGAGAGCAGCGTAATCCAATCTGCGTGACCGAACATATCGACATTCACCGGCCAAGATGTGCTGTCGCGCTTAGCGGGGGCGAGCATATCGCTTACGGGGGATTTCCCGGTTATGGCATGGTAGGTGGAGGCTTATGTATCTATCATCTCCCTTCAGGAGAGGATACGCTCATTCCTCATACCGAGCTTATCCCGAATCAGAGCACGATTGCCCTGGCCGAGACGAAAAAAGGGCACCTCGTGGGGGGAACGAGCATCGAAACCCCAGGAGGCGCCGATCCGGTAGGCAAGGCCGCTTGTCTCTACAGGATGGACTGGCGGACGCGTACACTGCTGAACCGATGGCAGCCGCGGGCGGATATTCGTGAATATTCCTTGCTCCTTGTAGATTCAAGAGACTGGATCCATTCTCTTACATCCGACTCGGAATACGTCGTCTGGGATCCCTTGACCGAATCGTTCCTCTACCAGGAAAGTCTCTCGCAATGGGGGACGATCGTGCGCCAAGGCTGGCAGCTCGATGAAACGGATGGATGCATCTACGGTGTGCTCAGCGAAGCCATATTCCGCATCCCGCTTGAGAGTCTGAAGCCTGAGCGGATCGCCACCCCGCCGCATCCGATTACCTCCGGCTTCGTCAAGCGTGAACATATGTTGTTTTTCACAATCTCCACGCGTCTGTGGAGCTACTCCCTATCGAAGAGGTGAACGATAAATGGCTTATCCGTTAACGCGGTTAACCGAGGAGTCCTTTCCCGGGTTACTAAATGACATTGCAAATCATCGGGATTGGGAATTGAAAAGGGATCGGATCGCAGCTGTATGGCAGCATTATATCGGATGGATGCCTGCTCCAACCCCTCCCCGTTACGTCATTCTCTCGGAAGCGCATGAGCTCGATCATACCCGGATTCACCTGACCTATGCTACAGGCTACGGAGATGAGGTAACGGCTTACTTGCTCATTCCAGGTCATCCATTAGCCCCAGCGGTTGGCGAAATTCCTTACCCCGCCATGTTGGCGTTACATCCAACAGACCCACATGGAAAGGATGACATCGCGACCAAAGCAGGCAGAGCGGGCCGCAGATATGCGCTGGAGCTCGTCGCCAGGGGATATGTCGTGCTTGCCCCGGATACGATCACGGCAGGCGAGCGTATTTATGAGGGCACGGAACCTTTTCAGACAGCCCCATTTTATTCATCCTACCCATCGTCTACCGCTGTCGGCAAAATGATTCACGATCATCAACAGGGCATCTCTTTGCTGCAATCCCTCCCCTATGTGAACGCGGATCGGATCGGTGCTATTGGCCATTCGCTGGGCGGTTATAACGCCTACTTCCTTGCAGCAGTAGATGATCGGGTTAAAGCCGTCGTATCGAGCTGCGGATTCTGCCCTTTCATGCAGGACCCCACTCCGGATCGCTGGGGACAGCGTGAGTGGTTCTCTCATATTCCGAAGCTGACTGATGATTTGAACGATGGATTCGTTCCGTTCGAATTTCATGAAATTATGGTTCTCATGGCTCCAAGGCCGCTCTTCAATTGGTTCACCCAGAATGATTCCATCTTTCCTAATTGGCAGGCAGCGTCATTTGCCTCCCAGGATATTCATCGTTTATATCAATGGTTAGGCTACGGGGAGCATTATACATCCTTGATCGGTAATGAGGGGCATAACTTCCCCGATCCCATCCGCAGCATAAGCTATCAGTTTCTGGATCGTTGGTTGAAAGAGGAATCTAGTATAAAATAGAAATACGCTAGTATATAATAGAAAGAAGCTGATATAACGTCATAGGAGCGGATTGTTGTGTTACGTAGAAAAGATGATTTCATGAAGCGGTATCAAAAATTCAAGGATGACCTCCGCGGTGAAATAATAAGCGGGCGTATTAAACCTAATGAATTTATATTGCCTGAGAATACGTTGAGCGAACAATATCAGCTTAGTCGCGTATCCATACGTAAAGTACTTGCAGAGCTTGTCGAGGAAGGCCTCATTGAGAAAATATCCGGCAAAGGAAACCGGGTTCTCGCTCCGATTAACGGTCTTGCCGTCAGAGAAACGATCAAGCTGGCGTGGTTTTCGACTTCATACGAAATTGATATCGTACGTGAGATTGTCAATCGATATCAAGCATCGCAGCCCTTTGCCGACGTTGAGCTTTCAATCATATCGGAATCCGGCTATATGGAGACCCTCGTTCAACTCATCGAGAATGGTGAAGGACCGGACGTATTCATGGTATCCGACAGTCAATTCCGTCAATTGCTGGACCTGGAGAAGGCTCATCTTATTGAGCCATATATTTCACCTGTGTTGGAGCCTGAAACGGACAGTTATCCGAAAATTTACGAGTTGTTCCACTTGGCAGGCGAACCCATCATCACACCGTTCCTGTTCTCGCCTGTAGTCATATGCTACAACGAGAGTCTGTTCGACCAAGCAGGTATTGGCAGAGACCATCCTATTCATAACTGGGATGCGCTGGTCCAAACAGCGAAGAAACTTACGGCGGATCTGGACGAGGATGACCGGATTGAGCATTACGGCTTCTGCTTCTCTTCATCCCCCCATCGCTGGCCGGTGTTCATGCTGCAGAATGACGGAAGCTTGGCGTCATCCAATCAGACGCTCAATCTAGATAATGCCAACACCATCGAGGCTTTGCAATTTTGCCTGGATTTAATGTATAAAGAAAAGGTTTCCCCTATCTACTCCCATGGTAGTGAGTACTTGGCAGAGTCACTATTCGTAAAAGAACGGGTAGCTATGATCTTGAGTACGTACTATTTCATGAATGAATTTAGGGGAAGCGCGCTGCGTTGGAACGTCCGTCCTGTTCCGAAGGAAAAATCCGAGGGGACACTGCTGCTTGGCGGAGGACTGGCCATCAACAAAAATAGCCAGCGGCTTAAGCTGGCGCAAAGCTTCACCGATTATATGGTGGGAGCAGAGGCACAAACGCTGCTCAAAAGGCTGGGGTGCACGATACCCGCACGCAGAGAAATCGCGGAAGACGACTCACTGCTCAATCCGCAGATCCATCCGAAGGATTACAATATCTTTAAAGATATACTGCCATATGCGAAAACGCTGCTGGAACTGAATTTATCCAGCAGCGAGGTTAACCTGCTGAGAGACGAGATGCAGCTTATGTGGATGAATATGGAGAGTCCTCAGGATGCTTGCAGCCGCATCGAAGATCTCATTCATCATCAGCGTAAGAAATAATGTGGAATGAACCTTACTCCAGCCGCTAACCCTAAAATGATATGCACATACACCGCCCTCCGGTCACATGGGAGGGCGGTTTTTTTGGGGGAAGCCTAAAGAAGGCGAACGCCAAAAAAGGAGCGATGGGACATCGCTCCTTCAGTTGGTGATATATAGCTTCCGTTTCGTGATCGGCTCGAAAAATGAATCGATCGTAGTTATCGTTTATTTACAATATGATCGATTTCACTCTTCAACAAAAGGTATCGATGCACGCTTCTCATGATCGGAACTTTGGTCAGCTTATTCTGATCGACATATCTTTTCATTTGATCTTTGGACAGACCTAACAATTGACCTGCCTCAGAAACGGTTAATACTTCTTCATTACTGGTTGCATTAAACGTTTTTTTCACCTTTAAATTCCAATCTTCGAACACCTGCATGAGATCTCAACCTTTCTTTAACGCAACGACTAAAACAAAATGGTCAAGGAGCCGTGAGAGCAGCGCCTTACGATTTGGTGTCCTTGCGCTGATTCTTACGGTAAAGCTTGATTTGCTGATCCGACGAAACAAGGATCGGCAGGACTTTATTGCTGCTAACCATGGACGACGCGCACTGTGAACAAACGGGAACTTCCTTGAACGAGAAGCTATCTCGAATCCAACCGTTACACCCTTCCTTCGTACAAGACCAGATCGCAGTCATCTCTTCCGGCAGATTTTCCAGTGGTTTATTCCAAGAATAAGACAATGAACTTCCCCCTTAGCTACATTTTTAACGCCTTCATGCTGTTTTGAGCTCTATTATAAAAAAAACCCCAAACGGTACGTTTGGGGATCTTTTCAAAAATCTACAGTTTTACAACGTTCTCAGCTTGTTGTCCGCGGTTACCTTGGACTACGTTAAATTCAACACGTTGTCCTTCATCAAGCGACTTGAAGCCGTCACCTGTGATTGCACTAAAGTGTACGAATACGTCTTCGCCACCTTCAACCTCGATGAAACCAAAGCCTTTTTCTGCGTTAAACCATTTCACTGTTCCTGTTTGCATAGAAACACCTCCTAAATTTATATGATTTTCTCATTTTTGGTTAAAAACAAAAAATTCACATATTGCACAAGGTTCCTGATCAAAATAATAACCCTCTGCAATATGTGAATCTCAGGTCAAAATCCCAATAAACTTATTATACCCCAACCGTTCCAAAATAGCAAACGTCTTATTTCTTATGTACAATTCATAAAAAGACAAGGGTAAGCTGAATGTAAACAAATGACCGCTAAAGGGATGTTGATAAGGAGGCCGGGTGTAAGTATAATCTGCTAGCTCAAGAAATGCTTCCGCAAAAAAAACGGCCATTTCCCGGTAAAATACCGGGAAATGGCCGTCGGGTTGCAGCATTAACAACAGGTCTTGCACATACAGCAGTGTTATGCGATCCAATCAGAGGTTACATCTGAGCACCTGTCTGATAACTCAGCAGCTGCCGGAAAGTGCCTTTGTGATCTTGGGAAAGCTGCTGATACCCCCCCTGCTGGATAACCCGCCCTTGCTCCATCACGATGACCTGATCGGCATGGCGAATGGTGGACAGTCGGTGGGCGATCACGATGATCGTCATGCTCCCTTTCAGCTGTTCCAACGCTTCCTGGATCCGCTGCTCGTTCTCACTGTCGAGTGCACTTGTCGCTTCGTCCAACACCAGAATCGAAGGCTTTTTCAAGATAGCTCTCGCCAGCACAATTCGCTGACGTTCTCCACCGGACAGGCGGATACCGCGATCACCAATGACGGTGTCGAGGCCTAGCGGAAGCCCATGTACGAATTCGTCGGAGGCTGAAAACCTCAGCGCTTCCCACAGCTCGTTATCCGAGGCGTCGGGAGCAACCAGCTTCAGATTATCCCGGATGCTCTCATTGAAGAGAAAAGGATCCTGCGCCACATATCCGATACTCCCTCGGAGCGACATCAACTGACGTTCGTCCTCCATGGACACGCCGTCTACAAGAACTTGCCCGCTCTCCGGTTGGATCAGTCCCATAAGAAGATCGATAAGGGTGCTCTTGCCCGCCCCTGATTTGCCGACGATGGCCGTCATGCGATTAGCAGGAATATGTAAGTTGATATTTCGCAAAGCATAGACGGTGGAAGCGCCATCGTACCGATAGTCCACATGGGTACAATCGATTCCATTTTGCAGCTGAAGTCGCTCGCCCCCTGTCATCGAAATCGATCCGGCGATCTCCCTGTCTACCTCGTATTCCGCTTGCAGCTCGCGTATCGCCCGGAAGGCCGGGAAATTCGACACGAGCTGCTCAGTGCTCGATTGAATGCTGATAAATCTAGGCCATAGGCGAGAAAAGATAAGAACGATCATCAGCAGCTGTTCAGCAGGCGTACGCAGCACTTCCAGCGCCAAATACACAAATCCGGCAACCAGCAATACAGACGAGAGCCGATAGATCAGCTGGGACAAGGAATTGATCTTGCCAAATTGGATAAAATTATGCTCCATTTTTCGCGACAGCCTGTCAAACCAGTTCATATGAAATGGCTCCAACCGGTTGCTCTTAATATCCTTGATGCCGTTGAAATGTTCGCTGATGCCCGCAAAATAATATTTCGAAAGCTCTGTCGTCTGCTCGCCGATCCGCTTCGACCGCCGGATGAATCGGCGTCCAAACAGGGCAAGGAGCCCACCGCTCATCAGGACGATGAGGGTCAGCATCGGGGCAAGCCATAGGGCAAGCCCAATCTGAATTATTGTGAACAAGAAAGACGAAACCATCTGCAAGAACAGAAACGTGCCTTGATTCACGCGCCCGAGTTCATTGGTCATGACATGGTTGAAATCCGACTTGCGGTGGCGCAGGAAGAACTCCCACTTGGCATGCAGCAACCCCTGATACGTTTCCATGCGCAGTTTGCGAATGAATCGCTGCAATATTTTTGCATTCAACAGGTTCTGACTGCGCTGCAGCAGGGCTTGCCCGCCCACAATCACCACATAGAGGGCCAGCACCATCGGCAAATTGAGCTGCAATGACCATGAACCAGCCAGATCCATCAAGGTTGAGACAAGCGGCACCCCGCTCAAATCGGTCTGGAATACACCAATGACACCGAGCAGAGGGACGATCAAATAGATGCCGATGCCGTCCAGAACACTGATGAACAGGATCATACCCATATTGAGGTAGAGCTTAAACCCCGCCATCCCATGCATTTTACGGATAAAATAAAAGAGATCCTTCAATGTAAAAACTCCTTATCGGATGACCGCTTCAAGTTCAAACCTTCGGTCCCCATATCCTTACCGAATATCCCGACAACGGCATACCTTTCATGCCCTTCTCTTCCCGTTACAATATAAGAGCCGAAGCGGAGCCAGGCATGGGCAACCATCATTCCGTTATCGTCCCGACCGCTTCCCAGATAAAGTGTACTCGGAATCCCTCTTCGCTCCAGCATCTTCATCGCGGCAACGGCTTTAACCAGGCATTGGCTTTCCCACCATGTGACACGGCTCATGGTATGGACGGCTCTGGAGATTTGGCGGACAAGCGAAAGCTCCTCCTCCGTATAGCCCACATACGGTGTCTCCTTCATAGGTTCTCCCAGAGACGGAGATACCTTTTGAAAAGGGAACAGCTTGAACACTCTTCCCCAGGCCAGATACAAGTAAGCTTCTGCCAACATAAGCTTCATGCTAACAGGATAAGACATAAATCGGCGTGCTTTCCGGTACAGACTCATTGCTATTTATCCACCTGAACAAGGCCTTCTGTGGCTAACTGCTTGAGGAATAATCGTACCTGCTGCTCACAGAGCTCCGGTTCAATCTCATACTCCAATACCAATTGATCCACCATATTGGAGATCGTGACGGGAGACGAAATAAATTCCCATATTCGCCCGCCAATCCGTCCCAGATTATAATACTTGCCGTTTTCGATGCTCAGCATCACCTTCTCGCCATCCATATCACTGACCAGGAAACCTTCGGATTGTACAACGAGAGCGTCTGTCGTGATTAATTCAGTAGTCATGGATAGAACCCCCCTTTTTTCAGCTATATAAACTGGCCTGAGAATATTCTGATGATACCCGCTTCTACAAAATGGATTGTGATTGTGATCCAATGATAAGAGCGATGATGCACCCTTAAATCGATGGTTGTTTCATACGCCGCCAGAACCAGAGAAATGGCCGGAGCGGATAATACAGAAAGTGCAGTGATTTGGGTAATGGCAGTACCGAAGCATCCCGCGAATTGGGCAGAAACTTATTCAATATATACAAAATTTTCTGTTTTCCCGTCATTAACGAGAATAGGTAACGGTTATAACGCCATGCCACGCTTTTCTCCGGCACCGGGTTCAATTTGACGATCCTTTTAATATAGTAGAGTGCACTTTGTGCAAGGCGGTGGGCTTTGGAGTTTATCGTTAATACAGTCATATCGTGCGGAATGTCGACTGAGAACAGTCGCGATAAAAGAATAAAGGCCTGCCCTACATATTGCTGTCCCCCATATCGCTCAAAGTGGGCCTTCATATCGTTGCTGTTTATCATGGGAAGCAGCCTTGCAATATCCATCAGCCAACGCAGCCGGAACCAACCATGCCTGGCACCATGGTCGGCCAGATAGTTTAGCAAATCCTCATTTCCCAGATAATGATAAATCTGATGGGACAGCATCACATCATTCCTGCGCTCCCACAATAAATCAAAGGAAAATGACTTGTTATAATGAGGATTCAGACGCCAGTGAACTTCGATCTGCGCTGAATGTTTCTTATGCTCGTAGGACAAATGATGGCTTGTTTTCTTCCAATTTCCCAAGATACGTTCATCCTGCAATTCGTACCCAAGCTGTACCAACACCCGTTCAACTCTTTCCACGTCATCCGCATCCACCAAGATATCCAAATCCTTCGAAGTCCTGTGTGCCAGATCCCCATAGAGCTGCGTAGCTAGTATAGGGCCTTTAAGCAAAAGTGTACGCACCCCAGTATCCTTGAGCGCCTCACAAAGCTGGCTCATTTCCCTGCTTAAATGAAGCATTTTCATCACATTACTATGATAATGCTGCTGGAGAGACGCCATAACCTCGAATGGAATGAGGGATGCATCCACCCCTTTAAGTCGCAGATATACAAGCGGATAAACCCGGTGGTGCAGCGCGAGTTTCATGAACATATCCCAATCGATATCCGATGCATATTGCTTTATGAGAATTTCTTCATGCGTGTTATTGCGGAGAAGAAAGAGTAAAAAAGACAGCTCTTTGGAGATATCACTCAGGTCCAGCTTAACGGCATCTTCAATAATCAAGGTATCCACCCCAAAAAAATTGATCATAGCAAGAGTGCAGGCACTTGCTCTCTTACGCCTTTATTCATTCCTGGCCGACCGATCGAGTAATAGACAAGCTTCGTCTTTGCCAATTGTTCCTCATCGTATATATTACGTCCATCGATCAGGTACGGCGATTTCAACCAACTCTCGATATCGGATAATGGAACCTGCTGGAATTCATTCCATTCCGTTAAAATACAAAGTGCATCCGCTTGCCAAACTGCTTCCTGGGCATTTCGGCAGTAAGTAATTCCGGCAATATCATAATTCCTCTTGAAATTATCCGTCGCAACTGGATCGTAAGCCTTCACCTTTGCCCCTCGTTCCATTAATTCCGATATAATCTCGTATGCTGGCGAATCACGGACATCGTCGGTTTCAGGCTTAAACGCCAAGCCCCAAACCCCAATCGTTCTACCCGTTAGATCACCCATCAAGGCTCCCAACTTGCGAATAATGTTGAGGCGTTGGTCTCGATTGACCTCAACGACGGATTTTAGAAGCTTAAAATCGTAATCCATCTGTCCGGCTATTTGAATAAGAGCTTGTGTGTCTTTAGGGAAGCAGGAACCACCGTATCCGATACCCGCTTTCAGAAAAGAAGAGCCAATGCGCTTGTCATAACCCATACCATAGGCTACTTTCGTCACATCGGCTCCAACTCGCTCACATATATTTGCAATTTCATTGATAAAGGAAATCTTTGTAGCAAGAAAAGCATTAGAAGCATATTTAATCATTTCAGCACTGCGAACATCCGTTATGATCATATTTTCCGTCAAAGGTTTGTGCAACTCAACAAGCTGCTCCTCTGCCCTCTTGCTGTCCGTTCCAATAATAATCCGGTCTGGATTCATGGTGTCTTGAACCGCCGTGCCTTCCCGCAAGAATTCAGGCACCGAAGCGATATCAAAGGATTCATGTGTATGCTGTGCAATGATTTCTTTGACTTTTTCGTTCGTTCCTACCGGAACGGTACTCTTCGTTACGATAATCTTATAACTGTTCATCGCCTGCCCGATCTCTTGGGCTGCCATCTCGATATAACTCAAATTGGCTTGCCCATTCGGCATAGACGGTGTTCCCACCGCGATGATGATGATGTCCGATTGCTTGACTGAAGCGATCAAATCGGTGGTAAAACGAAGATTCCCTGCTTCCTTATTAACGGTGATCAACGACTGAAGACCAGGCTCGTAAATGGGAATCTCTCCACGTTGAAGCTGTTCAATCTTAGCCTCTATTTTATCTACGCAGATGACCTCGTTTCCAAGCTCGGAGAAGCATACGCCTGAGACCAGGCCAACGTAGCCGGTACCAATGACCGTGATTTTCATCCTTTTTCACTCCTCTGATAGCGGATTTCGCTATCCTTTATGAAGTTAAAACACTTATCTTGATTTCATCCCAATTCATCGCCAATCTTACAATGTCATCCTCAATCAATTCGCTGCCGGTTTGCACCTCAATGATTTCGATATCGGTGATAGCGCGTAGACTATGCCTTGCTTCAGCCGAGATGACGACAACATCCCCCTTACCAATCATTCGAACGTTGCCGTCCAATATCATTTCGCCTTGACCGGATATCACCGTCCATACTTCGCTGCGCAGCAAATGATATTGGTAACTTAAATTCTTCCCTTCTAAAATGCATATCCGTTTTGTCAATACTTCATTGCCGTTTGGATACTTGGTATAGTCGAGCACGCGATATCGTCCCCAGCGACGCTCTTCATACATAGGCCGTTGGTCTCCGAATTGGAGCACTTCCTTTATCCGCATACTGGCGCTCTTCTCAGAGACCAGAATACCGTCGGGACTAGCGGCAACAATCAAATTAGGCGCTCCGATGACCGTTATGGGAATATCCAACTCATTGATGACATGCGTATTGGAGGAATCGTCGGTTAAGGTTCCTTTTCCGATCAAAGGGGTATGAATTTCTTCGGTCAATGCATCCCAAGTTCCTAAATCCTTCCACATTCCTTTATAAGGCATAACAACGATGTTTTGCGCTTTCTCAACCACGGCATAATCAAAGCTTGTTTTGTTTATACGGCGATATTGCTGAAGCAATTCATCATATTGAATAGGAAGCGATTTCTCTATCAGATAATGAATGAGATACTCAAGCCGAAAAGCGAACACGCCGCAGTTCCAAAACGCTGTTTGTTCTATCAGCCGAAGCGCATGCTCTTCTTCAGGTTTTTCTACAAAGTGGCTCACCTTGAAGAATTCCGTCCCATTCTCTAAATTCGATGCCGACTGAGGGACGATGTAACCAAACTTCGAGGATGGATGATCAGGCGATACCCCCATCAACCCGAGATCAGCGCCGCTTTCCAGCATTAACGCCTCTAATTCCTTTACCTTCTCGAAGAAATGATCCTCGACAAACGGATCAACCGGAAGTACGATCACAACCTCATTGAGACTGATACCTTTAATGGAATATAAATATCCCGCTGATAAAGCAATCGCCGGAAAAGTATCTCTCCGTTCCGGTTCTACGATAATTTCCACCTCATAACCAAGCTGATTTTGGAGTAGTTCTACCTGGGATTTCCCGGTTGCCACAATCGTGGATTGCTGAAGGTCCATTTGTCCTAACTGATCCCATACTCTCTGAACCATCGACTGGCGTCGTCCTGACTCCCCGTCTAATATCTTCAGAAATTGCTTGGAACGTGTCTCATTGGACAATGGCCATAATCGGTTGCCGCTGCCCCCAGACAATAGAACAATATGCATGATTTAATAGCTCCCTTCCATTTCCATAAGCTTAGCGTTGATCTCTCTTGCCCTGATTAGGCCATCGATGCTGGACTGCAGTCGTTTTACAAATACATCCTCGCTAAATTTCTCAGCATGCTCCCGAATACATTCCGAATCCCAATCATATTGGTCAAAGCGCCTAATCGTTTCGGAAAGCGAGTCTATCGATTGTTTGTCGAAAAACAGTCCGGTCCTCTCCGCTACGACCGTGTCCAAAGCTCCGCCTTCACGGTACGCAATGATCGGGCGACCGCATGCATTCACTTCAAGCGGTGTAATCCCAAAATCCTCAATCCCCGGAAAGATAAGCGCTTGGCAATGCTGCATATAGCGGACAACCTCTTCATCACTTTTTCTGCCGAGAAAAGTAATGGTATCACCTGCTAACTGCTCAAGCCTCTGTCGATCTGGTCCATCTCCAACGACGATCAGCCGCCGGCCTAGACGAGTGCAGGCCTCTACGGCGAGGTCAATTTTTTTGTAAGATACTAATCTGGAGACAACGAGAAAATAATCCTCCGGCTTCTCTTCATCGATGCTAAACCGACTAATTTCTACGGGGGGAAATATAACAGAGGCATTTATTCCATACCATTGCCTGATTCTCTGTTTCACGATGGTGGAGTTGGCAATAAGGTAATCCACCTGCTTGGAGTTGTCCTTATCCCATGCTTGAAGGGGGAAGGTGAACCATTTAGCAATCCGCTTCACGAGATTCGGCACTTGCACGCTATCCATATAGGCTTCAAAATTCCACGCAAAGCGCATGGGAGCATGGCAATAACATACGTGCACACTCTGATTTCCCTTCCTCACACCTTTCGCATAAGCACTGCTGGAGCTTAGAATAAGATCGTAGCCTTTTACGTTCATGGATCGAACAGCAAAAGGATACAGCCAGAAAAACAGTTTGAATTTGCTCAATATCCCAGGTATGCGCTGCATCCATGTGGTATAAATGACTGCATCCTTCAATTCGGGAAGCAGTTTATTCTCATCGACGATCGTCGTATAAATTGGAGCATCGGGAAACATCTTGTGGAATACAGCCACAACCCGTTCGGCTCCTCCCATCTGATTGAGGTAATCATGTACGATAGCCACTTTCAAATTCCGCATTATACAATCTCCTTTGCCCGCTGACGCTCTATCGATTCGACGCCGGGTCTCGCCAATAGCTCCTTATAGATCTGTTGAACATTATGAGATGTCTGCTTAATGGAGAACATCTCCCTTACTCTTTCCTGCCCATTTTGACTAAGTAAAGACCATACAGCCTTATCATCGAGCACCTGACGGATATACTGTGCGAGTTCATCTGTATTTCCGATTTCATACATGAACCCGCTCACCCCATGATCAATAATCTCAGGTACACCACCGCCCCTGGTTCCCACAACCGGAGTGCCTTGTGACATGGCTTCAATGATGACTCTGCCGAAAGGTTCATGGTCCGAACATAATAAAAGGAGATCTGCAGCACAGCAGATCTCCAATACATCTTCCCGGAATCCGGTGAATATGACTTTGTCTTCAAGGCCAAAAGCTTTAACCATCTCTTGCAATCTGACCAGATAACGTTCGTTCTCTTGCCTGAACTTGGCTTCCCCAACGATCCATAAAACCGCATTCCGTTCTCCACGAATAAGACTTGCGAATGCTTCTATGGCATCTTCTTGTCTCTTCCAGGGAGCAATTTGACCGATGATAGCCAGCACGTGTGCTTCCTGTGGTGTTTGTAATTCCGAACGGATATGCCCTTTAATCCTTTGTTTCTCTTCGTCATGAAAGCTCTTTAGCTCCACACCGTTATGTACAAGGTGGCACCGCTTAGCTACGGAAGGATGCTCCATACTTTGCAAGACAGATTCTGAAATACAGATCAGCGCTTTAGCTGTACTCCCTGCGAGTCTTTTGATTAAATTGCCTATATAACCTTGGGGAGGCATGTCTCGAATATGCCACACAACGGGTAGACGATGGTACCATCTGAATAGTCCAGCCATAATACCTGCTCGGATGGAATTCGCATGGATGAGATCCACTTGGCTTTTTTTCATGAGAAGAGCAAGCTTCCATCCTGCCCACAGCATCCCCATCACATAGACAACAAGCAGAAATGGATTTCTGGTCATTCGCGCCCTATAACTGGGTAGAGCAACAACCTCGATTCCTTGATTGCGTGCCTTCTGCAGCAGTTCCCCTTCGGGGGCAAATATAATCGGATGTGCCTCCGTTACATATTTTGCAGTTAACAAGAGACTGATCTCCGCACCACTTACCGTGCTTGTATGGTTATAAAAGGCGATTTTCATGTTCTGAATACCTTTCTTTTCTCAACTTCCTCCGTGAAAACAGCGGTCACCGCTTCCGCCACTCGACTCCATGTGTACCGATTCAATACATGTTCCCTGCACGCTTCTCGTGAAGGAAGGAATGAGTCTTTATTCAAAACATCAATGATTTTCTTGCTTATCGATTCAGCAGTACCGTCTTCAAACATCAAATCATCCGATACTTGATGCAAAATTTCCTTCGTTCCCCCATAAGGGGTTCCCAGTACCGGCGTACCACAGGCAAGAGACTCAACGGTAATAAGACCGAACCCCTCTAACGTGAGTGTCGGCACTAAACTGATATCAGCAGCCTGGTAGTACTCAACAAGCTCCTCATTTGAAATTCTGCCAAGCAGTTTCACATTGGGAGAAAGTCCAAGCCGAAGGATTAACGCTTCATACTCCGCCCGCATCGGTCCGTCTCCACCGATGAACAATCGGACCTCAGGGAATACTCGAACCACATCTACCATGGCATAAATCAGTCGGTCGATCCCCATCCTGCGAACCAATCTCCTGATACAGAAGAGTATAGGTTGATAGGGGGCGATGCCTAATCGCAGTCTTAATTCATTACGATCTGGATGCGGCCGAAAGCGATTATGATCCACTGCACCGGGTATGATATGTATTTTCCGCTCATCTACGCCGTAGGTTTCGGTCAATACATCACGAAAATATTCACTAAGTACAATGAAACTATCGGAACGGCGGTAGGTTAATTGCTCCACTTGCTTTTTGATCCAATACTTTGTATTTTTTATTGCACCCGCAGTTGACTTTTCCTCTACTCTGGATTCCATGGCCCATGGTCCATGGAAGTGTGTGACAATGGGAATATGCGCAGGGATATGGTTTCTTGTAACCATGGTTGTGTAAAACGCAAAATGTGGATTAAATACATCCGGACGAAAGCTTCGGACCGCTTGAACAGTATGCTTCTGTACCGATTTCATACGTGGAAGGAAGTGGTTGAAGCGAAGCTCGTGGGTTGCGTTATTGATGTTCCGGTCTGAAGGCAGCTCCACTCCTTTAGGAGCGACGACAAAGCCCTGTTCAGAATGTCCAAATTCTTTCATGGCTTTGGTGTAATCTGCAAAATAACGGTTTAAACCTCCATGCTGGATATCGATCCATCCCATTCCGGTTGAAAGCACATTCATGGTATCTCTCTTTTCTTAAAATGAATTAATAAAACATTGAGCTAAAGATATGGTAACAACTACACCACAGCTGAGCCTTATTTCTTTAAATGTTGAATTGCTTTCTGATAACATTCCAGCCGGTTTCTCGCTGCATTATCCCAAGTAAATACCTGTGCCGTACGGTATGCATTGTGGCGAAGGTGCCGCAATAATACCGGATCCTGAATCAACTTCTCCAGAGCAAGAATCATTTCGTCAACGTTTCGCTTCGGTATGACAAGAGCATCCATGCCATCCGTCACAATATCGGCCGGACCTGCCGTGTCCGTCGTGATTGGAGCAAGGCCGCAGGCCATGCATTCGATCAACGTTTTCCCAAATCCTTCCGATAGCGTTGGAAATAGCTTAATATGATATCCTTTTAACATGCTGGGTAACTCACTGTGTTTGTATGAGGGGATTACCTTAACCCTTTCTCTTACTCCCTCGTCGAAATCGGATAGCACGACTTCTTTCTCGCACCCTGTTCCCATAAAGGCCACCTCAACTTGAGGAAACTTGCCAAGAATAGCATTTAGGGCCTTGGTGCTGTAAGAAATACCCTTCCTATGAATGTAACTGCCTACCTGGGCAATTCGGATCACCGGCATGTTCTCTATCTCCATATCATCGAGCGGCAGATTTAACAAATAACTTGGTATCCCGTTAAAAATAGCGCTGATTTTGAACGTTTCTTTCCCCAGTTGATTCTGTACGAAAATTTTATCTTCGGAATTAAGAACAATCGAAAAGTCCGATCTTCTAAATGATTTCGATACCTCCCAAATCCGGTACCCGCCCCAGTAAATAAAATATTTTTTGCTAAGCGACAAATTGCCCAGCCGATTCTCTTCCAGTATTTCTTTATGAGCCAAGTGTTCAAGTCCATGACTGCTTGAGACGATAACAGGACGTTTTTTGAAATATGATAGTACCCAGCTGTCTCCGGAGGCAATATCCAGAAGGTCGTAATCTTTCCAGCTCGATAATTTCGACGCCAGCTTCCATGGAAAGATGATTTTATCCAGGATTCCGCCGTTAAACACTTTAAAGTCGTCCATGAAATAAGTATCTACGTGCACGCCTAGATTCCTTAAGGATTCCGCAATCGCCAATCTGGTTCCTGATACACCCGAGTTCATATTATGATTAGAATTTGCAATCATGGCTACTTTCACGGGATTCACTCCAATTATTCAATCGATTTTATTCCATTCCATTCATTTCTTCTCTCCGACTGCTCATTCGGTATTTGTCGCTCAGAAGATCCTCATAGATCCCTATCGTCTCTTTCGCAACACGCTCCACTTTATAAAAATCCAGCCCCTGCCTGGCAGATCTTTTGTATTTTTCACGGAGTTCCTCGTCGTTCAACATGTCTAAGATAGCCTCTGCCAGCTTATCCGGAGTTTTTGGTGGTACCAACATCCCCGAATCGCCGAAATCCAGCGCCTCAGGTATACCATCCACATCAGTTGCGATGATGGCGCAGCCCGATTCCCTAGCCTCGAGTAACACTAACGGAAACGGATCTTTATGGGAGGCCAAGACGAATACCTCAGACGAACTCATGTATTTTTTGGGGTCTGTCTGAAACCCCTCAAAGTGAATTCTGTTCCGGCTCGATGATTGCGTAGCCATTGTCTTGAATCGTTCTTTCTCCGGTCCGTCCCCCACAATATACAATTCCGATTCCGGACATTGCCCGGAGACAATATTAAATGCTTCGATAAGATCGGCTATGCCTTTGCGTTCATTCAACCCGGCAACTGTAACAATGGAACGCCCCTTGAGCGAGATCCCTTCCATTCGTTGATTTCTCTTGCTTCCGATCGTACCGTTAAGAACAACTCGAAGTTTTCTTTCGTTGACCCCCCGATTGGCCATCGATTTGGCTACCGCCTGACTTACTGCGATAACCGTATCACCTACTTTCATGTAATCGGCGCTCTTCTGAAATTCATTATGAACATGCGTAACGATCTTGTATTTACGGAACCCTTTGGAATACCGTGAGAGCAAAGCACCAGTCATCATGTGCGCATGAATAATATCCGGCTGGAACCGTCTGACGATGTTCTGAAAATGAAAAAAAGCCTGCAGCATTTGCATCGGCTTTCTCGTCTGATCCAGGTTATAATGCTCTATGTTATGTTGCCGCAACAAAGCTAAATATTCGCCGCCCTCAGATGCCACAGCTACCTTATGTCCCAGTATGGACTGCTCGCATGCCAGGTCGATCATAACATTCACAATTCCGTTCCCCGATTGTTTGATATGATTGGCAATATGCAAGATATTCAAATGATCACCTCTCCTTATGATTTGCCGCTATCACGTAGATTCCCTGCTGCGTGCTTTTTGTTTACGTATACGTTCAAGCAGCCAAAGGAAATCGCTTTTCGAAATGATCCAATGTTGAAAAGTAACTTTATGCTTTAAGGTATAGATCAGAAAAATAACCGTAATTTCTATCAATGATGTTGCAAGTAAGGATATCGCCGCGCCTTGAATTCCTAAAAGTGGAATGAATAGATTCATTAATATAATATTCATTCCAAGCGTAGTGATACGAATGATGGTTACCGATCCAGGTTTACCAATGGACATAAATCCTTGAGCAAGAATCCACGATATGCTGGTTACGGCCGTTTGAAAGATCAGAATTCGGAAAACCGTAACAGCCTCCAAAAACGATTTCCCGTACAAGAGAATCAGAAGATAAGGGGCGACCAGGTAAACGACTGCGCCTACTACAAAGGTTACGACCGTACTGATTCGAGTGACCTTAAAAGTCAAACTCAGAGCCTCTGCCTGCCGAAGCCCCGAGGCCTTAGGGAACAAGACCGAGGTAATGGCACCCTGAATCGTATTCAACATCTTCGCTAGGTTAAGGGACACGACATATAAGCCTAAACTGCTAGGAGACAATAAGCCGACGACTAGAATCTGATCGATGTATCCAGAAAAGGTTCCTGCCACATCCGTCCCATACGATCTGATCCCATACCCAAGCAGTTTCTTTCCAGACTCCATCTTGTTCTTCTGCTTCATCTTGTAATGAGAGATCAGTTTATACGTTGTCCATACGGCAATCGGAATGACTGGAAAGAGGTACGCAACCGATGTGAAGAAAGGCGTAACATGACCCGTTACAACAAGAACGCAGAGCAAGATTAATGTGCCAAGTACCGGAATGTATCGCATGAAATTATAGAGATGGTACTCTTCCCTAGATTGCAGGGCCGCTGTATTGACCGTTCCAATCATGGCAATGGGCGACATGACCAGTGCCCAAACTGCAAATTCAATCACTTCGTCGGAATACCCTTTCATCCAGTACGGAATGATCACGGCACCGATTCCCATAGCAGCACAGCCGAGCAGTACACACATGTACAACGCCGTTACATAAAGAGAACCCTGATTCCCATCCTTTTTTTTCATGTAATACACAAGTGCAGCTGGAATCCCCAGCGTTAAGGAGTAAGCTAAGAATCTGGGCCACATAATCATGGCAGCTTGTTCCCCTCGTCCCTCTGGGCCTAAGAAACGTGCGATTATTATCCCTGTCAACACGTTTAATCCAAGGATAAATACATTGGACGCAAATATTTGGACAACGTTTCCTAAACTGCCCCAATTCCTTCTTTGCTTCATTAAATTAGTGATAGCCATTCATTCTTATCCCTTCAGGCCTGGTTACCGGTCTTGAATTTTAAATTCGAAGTTTTATAAAACAGCTGCATGTATTTGCTGGACATAAGCTCCCAGGAGTTACTTTGCGCGTCCTCCCTTGCCCTCCGTGCCATCAATTCCAGCAACTCTCGGTCAGAACTTAGGTCCCTAAGCGCCTGTATTAATGCAGAGGTATCGTCAGGGTCCTCGATGATGACGGCAGATTGATTGGACAGAAGTTCAACGGCTCCGCAGCGATTGCTTGTGATTACCGGCAATCCGGAGGCCATAGCCTCCAATATAACGAGCGAAAACGGCTCGTACCTCGAAGGAAAAATAAATAAATCTGCTAGGGACATCATATCTGCTACGTCCTGCCGGTATCCCAGGAAATGAACACGGTCGCTAATTCCCAATTCTTGTGCTAGCTGGGGATATGGACTTTTCTCGGTATATCCAAGTACGATGAGCTCGATATCCTCAACCTTGGCCAGGGCTGCCAACACCGTATCCAAATTTTTTCGTTTGGACTTCAAATCCCCAGCAAACAGCGCGTAGGTTCGCTCAACTGCCAAGTTAAAATCGGCTCGATTCACTGTTCGCGGGTAGAACTCGTTCAGGTCAACACCGTTGGAAACTACGGAGATACGGTGTGCTTGTATATAGGCATCCTGCACCAGCTCCTCCTTGACCTGTTCCGATACCGCTACAATTTGCCTTGTTTGCTGTAGGGCAAGACGTTCCAATAAGGCATTTAGACCGTTATAAATGAACTGGTACAAGCTTCTTGCATTTTTTTGCTCCCGGAAAGGATGATACTTAGACCTTATCCATGCACTATGAACAAAATGAATGCAGTTAATGTCAGAGCGGGCGTAAGTAATAAAACCATTCACAACAACGAGATCTATTCCTCTCTGATGCGTCCATATCCAGATCGCGGAGTACAACGCGAACCACTGATACTTGAGCAGCATAGTTGGAATCCAGCTTGTTCCTATCTTTACCCATGTGATTTGCGGATGAGCTCTGAGCTCCTCTGATAACTCTGAGGATATTATGATAACGTCATGTCTTTCCTTCACGGCTTCGGCAATGACCTCATAATTGACTCTTCCCTGTCCGTCTCCTTTCTTCACCTTGTGTGTAACGAAACAGATCTTCATCGGCTTACCTCTCTCAAAACTTGGTTATATCCCAATAGCGAATATTGGACGATAGTCTCCATGAGTGCCTCGGCAATTTTTTCATGACCTTTCTCGTTCGGATGGAAGCGATCTTTGAAATAATCGCTCCATTGATGGAGTTGTCTTGAAGAGTCACACATAAAAACTCGTTTCGTCGACCTGCTGTCTTCGTAAATATCTTCTAATACCAATCGATATTCCCGCATCGAAGCGGAAGACCCCGGAAAGTATTTCTCTTCAATATCTCCAGGAGCGAGAAATATGATTTTAGTATGTTTGTTGCGATTAAGCATGTTTAGAATAAACCCCGTTGTGTGCAGTTTAAAATCATCTATACGCATCCATGGCTTGCCGCCAAAAGCTTTAATAAGAGCAACCTTTACTCTCCACCTTAATCCAGACTCCAACATTTCCAGCCATCTTCTGGACCTCCGTGTCGAATAGTATGGTCTCGGATCCATCCATCCGGGCTTTCTCCACCTCTTCGGCATGAACCTGAGATAATGTTTGTGCTCTCTCACGATAGATTCTGTAATTCCGTGGGCAAACACGATAATATCAGGTTGTAATTCCAACAATTTATTTTCGTACTTCATTCTGGTTTCGTGAACCTGCATGGCACTAGCTCCAAAATTCATGATTTCTATCGGTCGTGAACTCAAGGACTGCAGTTTCTTCTGTAATAGGTTTGCATAAGTCTTCCCAGACCTACTGACACCGAGTCCCTGTGTAATGGAATCGCCTAAAAATACGACTAACATTTCATATTCCCTCCCGATTTGAGGACGTTGGCACATATGCAAGCGAAATGATCAGCAACAAAATAAACCCGCTAAATCCACTCAAAATATTGCTTGCCATTAATAGAAATAGAACTGCGCTGATGGCTGCAAAGGAAAGCGGGGAATAGACCTTTTCGGTCCTGCTCGACTTATAGAGATACACAAAGAGATAAACCAATAAAATAACAACCGCTAACCCCAATGGCAACCCAAAAGTATAAAATATGTTCAAGTACCCGTTATCAAACGCCACCAGCGTGTCTGAATTTTGTGTTAATTTCGCTCCAAGTCCCGAGCTCCCGAGCCCCATTCCAACGGGATTAGCCATAACTGCCGAGAATATATGGGTGGAAAAATGGAGCCGCTCATTAAATGAGTGATCATCTTCCAGGGAACCAAATGTATCGACCCGGGAAGTCACTTGACTCGAACCCGGCAGAACAGGAAGTACAAACTGATAGGCAAGCACAATGACGATCCCCAGCATAAGCAGTTGCATTTTGCTCTTTAGATGGGAACGGATAAAGTAGGCAACAACCATAACAGCATAAGCAATCCAACCTACACGAACCAGCGTTAGAAGGAGGGCGAAAGCCACGATCAAGATTCCAACTACTCCGAACGCTCTCCATCTCTTTTGTACCGTCATGACAGCAAGCGCTAGAGAAAGAAACACACCCGCTGGCCCAGGCGAATTCAACAGTGAAAACACGCGAAATTTTTGAGGTTCTGGAAGGCCTATTGATTTCATCTCGGAGCTGATCATCCAAAATTTATCCCAGGGAGGAAGAGCCAGGTATTGATAAATCCCATATGCGGCAACGATAACGGCAAGATACCCCAAGCTTCTAAGCCATTTATCTCGGACATCCTGATCGAAGCGGCATACATTGACGTAAGCCAGGACCAAGAATGGAACAACATAATTCAATAGATCAAAAACGGATGAAAATCCATATTTCAGGAACCCAACACCAAATCCATAAATCAGGGCAACACCCATGATTTTCAGGAGTAACCCGATTCTTCTTTCCAATTGCTTGATATTCTTGATAATCGGGATTAACATAACCAGGCTTATACAATATGGAATTAGCGAGATAATGGAGGTGTTGGTGTAGGACTGAAATGACCAATCGAGCAATCTCCTCATTTCAGGGCTCATAACCCACATCAAGAGCGAGTATGGTACCAATGCATGGGGGCATTTAAAGTAAATGTGCAGCGCCATCATCACACTAAGAAAAAGCAGCGTAAATTCTAGGAGTCTTATATGGAGCGATCCGATTGAGCCAACAATTCCAACCATGGCTCCAAGAACAATGACACACGCCAGCACTAAGAGGCGATAAAACAATCGTCCCATAGCGGTTCGCGTACCACTTATTCCAAAGATTCTCTCCATGTTCTCCAACCATCCCATCTGCCTTTAAAGGCCAACCTTACTTTTTTCAACGCCATGTTTTTTTGAAGGGGTAATAGTCGTATACATTGGAAGACACCAGGTGTAGCTTTGCTCCCTACGGTAACCACCCAAAATAAATATAGCGCGCGGTTGATCATGCCCACATGCTTTAACACTGAGTAAGTTTCATTATGTACCGCATTTATAAAGGCGGTCTCATTGAAGTCGTTCCGCTGATCCTCGTCAAATCGTTCAGCCGGAAAATGATCAACACATACTTGAGGATCATATATCAATTTCCAGCCCTTCTTCTTAACGGCCAAACTAAACTCTAGTTCGTTATGGACTTGAGCACCTGTTCCCTTCAATTTCTCGTCAAACCTCAATCCTTGAATAGCCTCTCTTCGAAAACTCATATTGGCGCCTTTCAGAATATCAACTTCCCGAACCTCTCCTATACCTACGTGATGATTCCCGATGATTCGCCCGTAAGGTTTGATAATGCCAACCTGTCTTTTCCCGGCCGGAATAGGGGTACCCCGGAAATGCACGACGTCCCTACCCCCAACACCTCCTATATCAGGTTTCGAAAGATAATGATGTTCCAGCTTTTCAAGCCAATCGGCATGGGGAACCGTGTCGTCATCAGTTAATACCACTATCGTGCCAGTGCTTTGCTGAGTTCCGGCATTCAATGCAGCGATCACACCGGTTTGTTCAATGAGCACCATTTTAACGTTCTTAATATTCATCAAGGAAAGATGCTGCAATGTCTGATGATCCGTATTTCTTATAATAAGAATGATTTCGTCAGGGTACCTTGTCTGCCGCTGAATTCCTTCCAGGCATTTATGAAGAGCTTCTACCCGTTTATAAGTCGGAATGATGATGCTAATCATTATGTTCATTCTCAAGACACTCCATCATTTTAATAGGCCGAATTCGGAAATATCATAACTTTTACTGTTCGGAACATGACCTTCATATCCAGCCAAATTCCTCGACGTTCGATATATTCCAAATCCAAAGCCAGCATTTCATGAAAACTTAAGTTATTTCGTCCACTCACCTGCCACAAGCCCGTACAACCGGGGCTTACCTTCAATCGCAGCTTATCATAACTGCTGTACTGCATTACTTCTCTAGGCAATGCCGGCCTTGGACCTACCAATGACATCTCTCCGCGAACGACATTCCATAGCTGCGGCAACTCATCGATACTCGTCTTGCGAATGAACTTCCCAATTTTTGTAATCCGAGGATCTTCCCTCATCTTAAACATGGCACCATTAATTTCATTCTGTTCAAGCAGCTTATCAAGCAACTCCTCTGCGTTAGACACCATGGAGCGAAACTTGTACATTCGAAACGGCCTTTCGTTTTTTCCGACACGAGTTTGATAAAAAAAAACAGACCCCTTGGGGTCTTCAAGCTTTATAAGTATAGATATGATTAGAAAGAGTGGCGATAGCAACACAAGTCCAAAAAGTGCGAAAACAAAGTCCATCCCTCTCTTCACCGTCAGATACAGGATTTTGGATTTTTGATCTTCCACAGCATATTGTGCATATTTGGAGGATCCTTCTAAAACAGCGTCTGCTTCGTTCCGTTGCGGACTGGGGTACATCTTTCGTTCACCTCATTAGTGATTTATTTTGCTCAAGTGCTCTCTCAAGAATCGTCTCCATACCTTGAAGCAGCGGTTTGCGAAGCTCATCATTTTGCAACGCAAAGTCAAGGGTAGTCATTATAAAACCAAGCTTTTCGCCAACATCATACCGTGTCCCTTCAAAATCGTAAGCAAATACGCCCTGGGTCTCGTTCAGTCTTTGTATCGCATCTGTCAGCTGAATTTCTCCACCGGCTCCTTCCTCTTGATTCTCAAGAAACCCAAAAATTTCAGGAGTTAATATGTATCTTCCCATAATTGCCAGACGAGATGGCGCTTGGCCAGTTGGTGGTTTCTCGACAAAATAATCCACTTGATATAATCGGTCCATTCTCTCCAGAGGGGCGACGATGCCGTAACGATGCGTCTGTTCGTGAGGAACGATTTGCACCCCGATCACAGATTTCTGCATCTGTTCAAACTGCTGTGCCAACTGTTGAATGCATGGTGTTTGGGATTGCACAATATCATCCCCAAGTAGCACGGCGAACGGCTCATTGCCAATGAAATTGCGGGCGCACCATACAGCATGCCCAAGTCCACGAGCTTCTTTCTGGCGTATGTAGTGAATATCAACATTAGAGGATCGACGTACTTCGTCAAGTAAATTGAACTTACCCTTACTGAACAAGTTATGTTCAAGCTCGAAGGCGTGGTCAAAATGGTCTTCAATGGCCCGTTTGCCTTTGCCCGTCACAATGATAATGTCCTCGATCCCTGATGCTACCGCTTCCTCGACGATGTATTGAATGGTGGGCTTATCTACTATCGGGAGCATTTCTTTCGGCATTGCCTTCGTTGCAGGCAAGAACCGCGTACCCAACCCTGCTGCAGGGATAATTGCTTTTTTCACTTTCTTCATCATCCATTCACTCTCCAACTCTATTTATAATATGGTTACAAATCCCTGAAACAGTGACTTTTTAGCAGAAGGACTTAGCTATGCCCTCTTCGGTTTGAAAAGGACATAACTAATACTTCTAATAAGGGCATTCAACCCGTCCTCACATCACACCCTCGACAATGATGTCTAAGGTCTCCTGGGAGACCCACAGCGTGACCGAGTGTCTACAGTGATATAGGTACAGTAGACATTACCTTCTGATTCTGGTTTGACAGCCTTTTTATGATGAAGTGAGCAGCCCATTATTCAAAGCCTAGATGACCCGATTTAGAACAATACCGAGCATCCGGGCGTTTACATGATCCAGCTGTTCCTTCGCCTTTTTGAGATGGTCTTTTTTCACCTTTCCAGCAGCAGCTACCATAATGACACCATCACACAAAGAACCTACAATCACGCTGTCGGACACCGAAAGCACGGAAGGTGTATCAACGAGTATGACATCATATTGATCTTTCAATTGACTCAATAACTCCCGCATACCCGATGAATCAATTAATTCTGATGGGTTAGCAGGAACTGGGCCCGAAGGGAGAAGAGATAAATGCTCAATCGTTGTCTCCTGTATGGCATCCTGAATACTAACGTGACCCGTCAGTAGTGTACTCAAACCTTGATGATTCAATTGGGAGAAAACACGGTGTAATGAAGGTTTACGCATATCCGCATCAATCAAGAGCACCTTCTTGCCTTCCTGCGCGTATGTCACAGCCAAATTGCTTATTGTTGTGGTTTTACCTTCTCCGGGCTGGGATGATGTAACCATAACCGTCTTTAATTCCTGATCTTTGGAGAAAAATGGAATTTTCGTTCGAAGGAGGCGATATACTTCCGAAACCTGCGATTTCGGGTTATGGGACACAACAAGACTTATGTCATTGATTGAGTGTCGCATATTGATTCTCACCTACCTTTTGTTTTTGAGCGGCTTTCACTCTCGCGGATTTCCGCAGGTCACCTTTGCTAACCTTACCTACCACTGCAAGTACAGGAACATTCATAATCTCCACAATTTCGGCTTCGCTCTCGAGCGTATCGTCAAGATAATCCAAAAGAAATACAAATCCGATCGCCAGTATGAGCGAAACGACAAAACTGATCAGCATGTTCATGAATGGGTTGAAATTGATCGGGGCAGGAGTAACAGTTACATCTGCCTCACTTAATATCGTGATATTATCCACATTCATGATGTTCGGAATTTGCTCCTTGAACACGGTTGAGACACCATTAACAACCTTCGCTGCCTTGGTATAGGAAGTATCCTGATATACCAGGTTCATGACTTGCGAATTGTTGGCGGAGGTAACGGAAATCTTCGCTGCCAGCTGGGCGGGACTCTCTCCCAATTCCGGATATTTCTCAACCACCTTATTCATAACAGCGGATGACTTGATAATCTCCTTATAAGAATTAATTAGAAATATACTGGTCTGGATGGTACTTGCATTCAGGGTAGCTGCTCCATCTCCTGACGATTGGTTAACAATAAGCTTAGCGTTTGCTGCATAGATGGGTGTCGTAAAATAGAAACTTTTAACACCTGCAACTGCCATTGCGATAATGACAATAACCGCGATTAACCACCATTTCTTCTGAACAATTCGAAAATACTGTTTAAGTTCCATGCCGTCGCTGCCCCCTGTTAATTCTGAATTTATTTATTGGTTGTATTGGAATCCTTTCGGGTAAGATGACATCCTTGTCTTCAAGCTTGGTTGATACAATTCGTATACAATTTATATTCCATAATTTACGATACACTTTGTATCATGTCAAGGTTAATTTTCATGTATTTCCAGGAATAAAGACACAAATTGTATCAACAAAAAGACGAACATTTCATTGTTAGCGCTTACTATTTATTAAGATTCCATGGTTTCAACCTTGGGGGCAGCTGTCATCTCCTCCAATAAAAACAGCTCGTTGATAAGGCTATCAACGAGCCGTTCCCTGGGGGCACTGCTATGAAGTAGGGCCTGACGTCATGCTTGCGTAATTTGCAAACTGCCATTGGCAATCGAGAGACGGTACCTAGCATTGGTTACGGAATCTGTTAAAATGATGCCTTTTCCGGATCCGCTGATTTCAAGTGAATCGGTTATATAGCTATGAGGATGCGGAGAATAGGAACCGATATGATCCCAAGTTACCATAACTCCTGCAATATAAGTCTCGCCCGATTTCGGAATAAACCCTATGCTGAAATCATGCAGCAATCCCGTTTTGCTTGCCATTTCCCTCCCCCGATGATGTTTCCAACTCTTCGTCCTCCATGTCACGGCATCGTTAAAAATATACTCTGCGTTCTGAGCTGAAATGCGGCCAATCGACTTATACAGGGAACCACTTTCATATTCTGTTTCCAATATGAAATATTGCATTGCAAGGTTTCTGTTTGCGTCCCCCTGGTAGGGTAAGGCCGAAGCATTGAATTTAATTTTTACGCTTGGAGAATGCACTCCATCAGGCGTCACCTTCAAAATGACAGGCTGGTTACCAATCACCTGTTTCATCTCATTTGAAATGGGAACCGGTATCTGATCTGCCGTGACAAGACTGAGAGAGCCGCCGTTTGACACCGTCCAATTGGAGAGCATCTCCGGATTCAAAAGCAAATTCGGCGCTGAAACCGGCATAAGCGCTCGATGCTCTCTTTCTTCCATACGTGCTCGTAAGTCAACTGTTTTATAAAGAGGAGTTACTTTCCTTCGGATAACCGTATCCGGGATGACCAAACCACACAGATCAGACTCCTTGTCACCCGTCAATGTATCGATATACGCCGAGCCGGTAGCTCCGGGAGCAGAGGATTTTCTTAACGCTCCAAGATCATCATTGAATGTGACAGGAGCCGTAATCGTCCCGAACCAAGCCGCATACTGCTGCTTCTCGCCGGGCACTTTCAGTTCATCCGGTAACGGAAACTCCCAGTTTCCCAAGTTCCCGGAATACGTTGGCACCGACCAGGAGAATCCAAAGCCAAACATCCGAAAATTAGAGGTTGCGGATTTCGTCAGCAATTTGATAGCGGCTTCTCCACATTGTTCAAACTGAGCGCTGGTGTAGATACCGCTTAATCCTCGGACCGAGGAGGCCTGATTGTACTCATCAAGTCCGCTGTCAATGCATTGATAGATGGCATAAGGCGAGAAGCCAAGATGCGTCCGGTGCAAGTGGGCATCAAAACCACCGCGATGACCTGCATTTAACAAGGTGCCTAGCATGATTCCACAGAACGCACCAGATACTCCTCCACCCTGATAAAAATAATCTCCGGAATTAATTCGACAGTACACACCTATTAATCCGTTCCAGGTGCAATCGTACGAATAAACATGGCCATTTGTGCTGTTAAGCAGCTGACCGACTTTTACGCCCGAGGTTCTGACATTTCTGAAAATAGGTGTTGCTTTACCCGCCACTTCTATTGCAGCGGTTCCCACAGCAAACATGCTATAGCTGCTTTGGTCAAACCGGTCTTTATTCACCCAGGCCGCAAGGTTTCTGGAGTTGTAATCGGCAGTACCGGTAACCGCAAAATCCTCAAAAACGGCCTTGTCGCCGGAACTGCGTATTCTAATACAAGGAAGCAGATCTGTTGACATGTCTACCGGATCCCAAATGATTCTAGATCCCATTTCCCCACTATCCACATAAGGAGCGATGCCGAATATCCCTCGACTGTTATTCTCTATGGTTTGCCTGATTCGATAGGTACCAGCCGGCACAAACATCTTATACCGCTTTTCGCACACACTCATAGCTGCCTGAAAAGCCGCGGTATCATCAGCTTCCCCGTCTCCGACTGCTCCAAACCACTTAACGTTGATGCCATGACTCTTCATTTCCTCATCCAACATAATAAAATTGGAACTTAGCTCTTCAGGAAGTATTGGATCTGTAGGTGACCATGCATTCATCTTCATATAATTCGTTTGCTGTTTCGCCATACTGATCTCCTCCTTGCTAACTAGTGGCAAAAACTATTCCGTAAACGTTTAGCAAAGATGCCACTCAAGACAGTAACCTTACTCCTTTATCAAAACGGGCCATTATTAATCTTGAAATAAATCTACAGCTGCTATAATATACAACCTTAGTTAGATACATTATGTATCAATGGCCATTCCTGTTCCTGCAATTTATAAGAATGTACCCAATATTGAAGCGCTTTTATGAAAAGAGGCTCTCCTATGCGCATCGTTTTTACGATCATCTGGGCTCTTGCCCTGTTTATCTTCACTTGCTCCGTTAACTTCAATCTGCTGATCCAATATCATATTATTGATTTCCAGCTTAATCCCAATCCCGATTGGTCGGAGTTGTTAAGGCTTGATTTCCAATGGTCTAGCCAAGACTGGATTTTGCGGAAAATAGGTCATTTCATCGGTTTCTTTATTCTTGCTCTGCTCGCTTCGAATTTCGGTAAATATAAGTCGGCTTTTTATTTGTGTATCATCTACGCCGCCTTAACGGAAATCCTCCAGCTCTTCTTCTTCCGGGGTGGCCGGATCTATGATGTGATTAACGACGCCTTCGGTGTTCTCCTGGCTTATTTTTGCTGTCTCATCCTGTTCCGTAAAAGCTCCAGGCAGAAACGAAACGTTAATCTTGTTATTTCAACCAATTCCAATCATCCAAAACACGAAGAAAAAAAACATTGATACGTATTGTATCATGTTATATAATGACTACGATACAATAGGTATCAAGTAGTGATTGTTCTGGTCCAATTGGAGGAAATTCAAATGAGTGCTATTGCCGGTATTTATCGTTTTAATGGGGAAGCGGTCCAGTCGGAGCATGGCGGACTTATCATGGAGGCTTTGAGGCAATATCCGGCCAACCAAAGCAGGTTATGGAACATGAATCACGTCATGTTGGGTTGTCATGCACAGTGGATTACGGAGCAATCCGTCCAGGAATGTTTACCTTACTACGATTCGAACCGGGGGCTTGCCATAACGGCTGACGCCATTATCGACAACCGCGATGAATTAATGGATCAATTGCAAGTGCCGCATCATCCAAGGCAACATATGACAGACAGTGAAGTTCTGCTCCTCGCTTATGAGAAATGGTCCGAACGAATGCCGGAACGGTTGGTCGGGGACTTTGCTTTCATCATTTGGGACGAGAGAAAGCAGCTCCTTTTCGGAGCCAGGGACTTCTCAGGCGCAAGGACGCTCTATTACCATCATAATGAGCAGCAGATCTGCTTCTGTACGGCCATCAATCCTTTATTTTCATTACCTTTCATACATAAAGAGATCAATGAAACATGGTTGGCTGAGTTTCTGGCGATCCATGGCGTTTTTGAACCACCAGACGTATCCACTACGATTTACAACAACATCCTTCAGCTACCGCCATCTCATAAAATCATCATTAAGAATGATAACGTGTCGGTTACCCGATACCATAGCCTCTCGGATGTCATTCCTTTGCAATTGGCATCATCAGAAGAGTATGAAGAGGCTTTCCGGGAAGTATTCAACAAAGCCGTAACCGCACGGCTTCGGCGAACGAATCGAAATGTCGGAGCTCACCTTAGCGGAGGATTGGATTCAGGTTCGGTGGTTAGTTTTGCGGCCAGAGCGTTAGAGCATGAAAACCGTTCGCTACATACCTTCAGTTACGTGCCAGAAACCGGATTTGTGGATTGGACGCCGAAGCACAGGCTTGCAGACGAGAGACCTCTCATTAAGCAAACAGTACAATTCGTGGGGAACATTAACGCACAATATTTGGACTTCTCCGGAAGAAGTGCTTTCACAGAAATCGATGATTGGCTTGACATCCTGGAGTCTCCATATAAGTTTTTTGATAATTCGTTTTGGCTTAGGGGCATTTTCGAGCATGCAGAACAACGAGATATCGGGATTCTGCTTAATGGAGCCAGAGGAAATTACAGCATCTCTTGGGGACCTGCGATCGAATATTACACCAAACTCCTGAAGAACCTCAAGTGGCTTCAGCTAACGCAGGAAATTAAACGATATAGCAGGAACGTCGGAGTGGGTCGCAGACGGCTATATTCCATTGTCGGTCGTAAAGCTATCCCGGTATTGAAACAGCGAAGCTCTTCAATCGCTTCCGGCGATTTCCCACAATTAATCAATTCCGACTACGCCAAACGAGTGGGTATTTATGAGAAACTCCATGACCTTACGTTTACGGGAATCGGCTCGACAGACGATCTGCCTGACGACCCCTTGGAAGCGAGAAGAGTGCATTTCGAAAGAGTCAACATGTGGAGTGCAACCGGTACAAGTAATTGTAAACTTTCTCTTCGTTACTCTTTATGGAGCCATGATCCCTCGAATGATCTAAGGGTTATCCGCTTCTGTTTATCAACTCCCATGGAGCAATTCGTTCAGAAAGGGATGGACCGTGCTTTAATTCGTCGTTCTACTAAAGGCTGGCTCCCTGATTCCATCCGTCTCAACCATCGAACAAGAGGGATTCAGGCAGCAGATTCAATCCACCGAATGCTAAGTGACTGGCCTGTGTTTTTGGCAGAACTGGACCGTGTATCCCACGATTCCCGAATGCAGCAGATCATCAACATGCCTGTCATACACGATGCCTTAGCAGAAGCCCGCCAAGGGATCAGCCCGAATCAAGCCTACAATCCCGCCATTAAACTGCTTATGCGCAGCGTAATTTTGTATCGATTCCTACAAAAAAATTTCTGAAAGGAGGTGAATCTATATGAAAAAGGAATGGAGCGTACCTGCTTTGGAGGTTCTTGACATCAAAATGACCATGGCTGGTCCTGGTAGTGCGATTCCGGATGCAGTGCAACCGGATCCGGATGAAATGGTTCACACCAGCTAACATATAAAGTCATCATGTTCTGATAAAAAGAGCCCCTATACGCCTGATCGGGTATATGGGCTATCTTTTTTTATTCGCATATTAATCATTGGAGTGAGGACCATGCTTCAAACGTTTAAGCCAACCGCATATAAGGCCTTCGGGTTTTCCATCCATAGTGACATTCCCCTGCCTGAGTTACAGCCCGTCGTCCTCCCGGATGCTTTCGCCGATATTGTCATCCGTTATGCTGATCTGACCGAAAGATGGCTTGGAAGACCTGATAAGTCAAATAAAACATTCTTATGTACCGAAGATATGGTCATGTTCAGAGTACCTGAACTCGCTGTTTTTGCAATAGAGGGCGGGACGACCATTTCTGTCTCCCCAGAGAAGGGCGCTGCAGAGGACAAAATCCGGCTGTACGTGCTTGGATCTTGCATGGGTGCCCTTTTACTGCAGCGTAAAATACTCCCCCTGCACGGCAGTGCGGTAGTCATTGACCATAAAGCCTATGCCTTCATCGGCCACTCGGGACACGGGAAGTCGACGCTGGCCTCTGCCTTTCTGCAGAAAGGATATCAATTGGTAACGGATGATGTCATCGCTGTGACGCTGGATCAGCAAAATACTCCTTATGTAACACCAGCTTACCCTCAACAAAAGCTTTGGCAGGAAAGCCTCGAAGTTTTTGGAATGGACTCCCGTCATTTCCGGCCCTTGTTCGACCGTGAAACCAAGTTCGCCATCCCCGTTACATCCCAATTCTCCAACAAGCCCCTGCCGCTGGCTGGCATCTTTGAGCTCGTCAAAACGGATTGCCGTCAACTGCATATACGTGCGGTTGATAAATTAGAGAAGCTGCCACTGTTGCATCGTCATACCTATCGAAACCAACTTCTATCCGGCAGCGGATTAACGAAGTGGCATTTTGACATTACGGCCCGCATGTCCGGCAGTATGGCTATGTACCAGATTCAACGTCCATTAAACGAACATACCGTGCACCAGCTAACGGCCCTGGTCTTAGATACCATAAGTGAGTAATCGTGAACTTCATGGGTCGTTTATCTAATCATCCTGCAGCCCTCGAACACCCTCCATTACATATGCCCCTCATTAAGAATCCCCAAACGACAGGTTTGGGGATCATTTCACTATTCCACAGCTCAGCCAAAGCCTTTGTCTGTGTTACACCCTTTCACTTTCCCTGAATTCACATAAAATCACCATCTAATATTAATTAGGCCTATAATGAGAGTTAACCATATCCAGGTTTACGACGCTGAATTCAATTGTAAAAGGAGCCCCCTATGAATCCCTCTGAAATTGATCGAATAACCGCTATTCTCCCTTTCCTGTCCACGATTCCGCATCGTGATTGGCAACACGCTGAGCTCGTGTCCATAGACCCTTCTACTCCGCATAGGATTCAAGAGGGCCATATGCTGCAGCATGCGATGTTCATGGTGAAGGGAAGCGTCCGAATGCATAAGATTAGTGAGCAAGGAAGAGAGATCACCTTATACCGAGTCCAAGGCGGGCAAAGCTGCGTGCTCATGATGGCAAGTATTCTGGGAGAATCGGAATATGAAGCCTCGGCTTCAATTGAAGTGGAAAGCGAAATTTTGCTTATTGCGGTAGGCGTATTTAAAGAATGGATGGATCATAACAAACCTCTTAGACAATTTATTTATCAGCAATTTGTACAGAGAATAACGGCCGTTACGAACCTTCTCGAGGACATTGCATTTAAACCGATGAACTATCGACTTGCCCATTTTTTATATACGAATACGAATGACGATCTAACAGCACTGAGGATCACGCATGAACAATTAGCCATAGAGCTAGGAACAGCCCGGGAAGTCATTAGTCGAATGCTAAAGGACTTTCAAAACCAAGGAATCCTGTCGCTATCCAGAGGGAATATCCGTCACATTAACCGATTTGCTCTGGAAGAAATTATCCAGCAATATCGATCGTGACTTAGTCACGGAAAAGAAATCGATATCCCGCTAAGATGGAGTTAATTCCAATGATGCGGAGGTATGATATGAAAAATGTCGGTGGTATCGACCGGTTATTCCGGTTCATTCTGAGTTCCCCTCTTCTGTTTGTTCTTTTTTATCTAGATAGTAACTGGAGGTACATCGGTCTGATCGGGCTAGTTTTATTGTTTAATGTCCTGACTCGAATCTGCTTCATCAACCGTATTTTCGGGATCAATTCCTGCCGGATAAAGAGAGGGACAGGTGAGGGACCGCTATGACCCATTATTACGACTCTTCCAACTTAAAGAAAATTCCTGAGCTTATGCAGCTTGCCCCCGAGGCCTCCGCCTCTTTTCTAGCCTTTGAAAAAGACGTCTACCAGACACTCAATCACATCCCGCTAAAGACAAAAGAACTGATTGCCGTGGCCATCGCCCATGTTACAGGTTGCCCTTATTGCATCGACGTTCATGTGAAGAAATTCAAACAATTAGGCGGTACACGAGAAGAAATCCTTGAAGCTGTATTCGTAGCAACGACTACTCGCGCAGGTGCCATCCTCAGTCACGCCACCCATGCATTAGTTGCATATGACACCACAACACCTTCCCCAGACGACGTGCAGCAAAATGAACCTCCGGATCAACCTGAGTGTTTTTGTTAGCGCTGTTCCTAACGACTTGATGCATCAATAAGTATGTTCCTGCTTCAGAACATGAAGAAGACACTGGCCTGCGGTCAGTGTCTTTTGCTGTATGGGGGATCTTCTGAGCTGTATCATTTACACGTTCATATAAAAGCACCCGCTCTTTGCGGGTTTAAGGTATGGAGACGAGGGGAGTCGCTCCCCTGTCCGAAGACAGCCAAGGGAATGCATGAGATAATCATGCTTTAAGCATCCAGCGGAAGGCTTTCAATAGCTGTGAAAAATACGTCCAGCAGCTCTTTATCAAACGTTTGTTTTACGTAATCCGATATTCGCGCTAGCTCTTCCTCGCCGTTATATTCCAGGCATGCACGCCCTTCACACCATAATACCGTACAATGAAATCGTTGCTTCACATGCTCAATAACATAGTCTTGTTCCACACATTCACGGATCGCTGATGCCAAACGTCTCACACCCTTTCATCTCTTTAAGTTCTTGCATCACCCTTATTATTCAAATTTCAAATATTTTTTCGATGATATTCGTCACACATATTGGATATCAGTAGGAAAAAAGGGGTATCCAAAAGATCCTAGATCTGTTGGATACCCCCTGTCTTTCTAGATTTAAACCCGTTTAAATTCAATCCAGTCGATCTGCAAGCCGGGCTTGACGAAATCCAGCTTCATCTCATAATAACCCGCTTCCAGATCTACTTTGACAAGCTTCTGCCTAATCCATCTGCCGTCGGTACCATTCGTTTGAATCGTGGTTACCGGTTGGTCGTTCAGCGTTACGTTGCACGCGCTTTGGGCTAGTTCGGATTCCGGAGACATAATGCGCACAATGATCCGGTACTCGCCGGATTCTTCCACCTTCACATAAGTCGACCCCGCTGCAACCGGCTTTACTTGCGTGCTCTTCGATAAAGTTTGTGCTTGTTCCGGCGCGAGAGAAGGAGCGGATTTAAAAGTACCTACGGCTTCCTCGATCACCTGTTTTCTTGAAAATACCGGCGCATGCATCAGGAACCGACAAATGTTCATGGCGCTACGCTGTAACTCTCCACGAGTCAGCGTACCATTTTCCAAGGATGCCAAGGTATTGTCTTCCCATGCATTGATTTCCGCACCGTAATTCATAACCACCATGTAGAGATCATTTTGGGCGCGGACCATCCAGTTCGTGTTTTTGCGATCGGCTGGGCCTCCGTTCACTACGTCGTTCATAATGGCCCACCAGTCGGTCATCACGATGCCCTGGAATCCCCACTCTCCCCGTAGAATAGTGGTATTCAAATCATAATTGGAAGCCGCCCAGTGTCCATTGATCGGGTTATACGAGGTCATGATGGAGTTGGCCCCGCCCTGCTTCACCGCGATTTCAAAGCCTTTCAGGTAAACTTCCCGAAGGGCGCGTTCGGACACGATAGCGTCGACTTTACTGCGATGCTTCTCCTGGTTGTTACAGGCAAAATGCTTCAGGGTGGCATTGGAGCCGCCCTTCATAATCCCGCGCGTGCATGCCGCAGCGAATAATCCCGAGATCAGCGGATCTTCCGAAAAATATTCAAAATTGCGTCCATTCAGCGGGCTGCGCCGAATGTTCAGACCCGGTCCAAGTAAAGTATCAATGTTATAGCTAAGTAACTCTCGGCCTTCCATAACATAGAGCTCTTCGACCAGCTCAGTGTTCCAGGTTGCCGCAAGCAGGGTTCCAATAGCCACCTGCGTTGCTTGCTGTCCGCTGTCCATCCGAATCCCGGACGGCCCATCCGCCGTACAAGCCACCGGAATTCCGTAATCGAGCAAGCTGTCGCTCACCCCGCCAAAAGCCGAAGCCGTTCCCGCTGTAACCAGCGGACTGCTCATGCCTTCTCCTCTGACGATCACTGCCAAGTCTTGATCGCTTAGTTGAGCGATAAAAGCTTCCATGCTGACCTTTCCTTCATAAACATCCCTTAAGGTATAACCTCGATTGCCCGTTTGTTCCAAGGTAAGCGGCAGCTTTTGGTGAATGCGTTCCTCCATGTTAATCTTGCGCTGCGGCACCTCTGTATATGTCAGTTCGTATGAGCCGTCTTCCTTGCGACTCCCCGGCTTCATTCGGGTGAAGCCTTCCATTGGCGCCATGGCTTCCTGCAGCTGCTCCACAACTTGCAGCGTTTCTACAACGTAACCATCTTGGCCATCCAAACCGATAGGCTTCACATTCTTCACGCTCGTTCCCACATACAAACGGTAGGTTCCGGCCTCCAAGACATAAGCGGAAGCCTGTCCCGTCACACCGGCGTCATCATAGGAAGCCATGGCGTGGACCGGGAAGCTGATCGTGAGCGTCTGCGAATCCCCCGGCCCAAGCTCCGGCGTCTTTCCGAATGCCGCCAACACTTTGGCAGGCTTGCCCAGGACGCCTTGCGGCGCTTCGTAATAAACTTGCACAACCTCTTTACCTGTATAGGTGGTCCCGATATTTTTTACGTTTACTCCGATTTCAACGTACTGCGCTCCCTCTCTAACCACCAACCTGGCTTCTTGTGGCTCGATTTCAAACGACGTATACGACAAACCAAAGCCGAATTCATACTGGACGGCAGCGGGTCGAAACGTTTCGAAAAAACGGTAGCCCACATAAATATCCTCTTGATAAACATTCTTGAGCTCGTTGCCGTAATTACGGGTCGATGGATAATCCTCGATCGAATAAGCAATCGTGTCGGTTAATTTGCCGCTAGGCGTCACCTCGCCAACCAATACGTCTGCAATGGCGTTGCCGCCTTCCATTCCACCGTGCCAAGCATAAATCACAGAGGAAATCGGGTGCACATAACTATCATCGGGCATCCAGCTCATATCGATAATGTTGGACACATTCAGGACAACTATCGTGTGCTCGAAGTGCGTTGTCACCTGCTGCAGCATCGCTTTTTCTTCAGACGTTAACTGGTAACTGCCCGGCTCATTGGCATTATCCTGGTCTTCACCGGCTGTTCGCCCGATGACAACAATAGCCTTATCGGATGCCTGTCTTGCTGCGGATACCAGCTCATCGGTCAGAGGCATTTCTTTCTGATGCCACGGTTCAGCTGCCCAACCGCCGCCGCCATTATCGAAAGGGTTTTGTTCGATCCACTGTTCATAGGCCGCTGCCAATTGTTCGTTGACGGTGATGTTCTTCTTATCCCTAAGGCCGCCGAGCAGATTCGTTGTATGGGAAACATGAACGCTCCCGCCCGAACCCGTACCACTGCGGTAATAATTAATTTGCGTTCTGCCAAAAACAGCAACGGTTTCGTTCGGTTGAAGGGGAAGCACCTGTCCTTCATTCTTTAACAATACGGCACCTTCGGCAGCGACCTTTCGGCTAAACTCAGCAAAGCCTTCCAAAGGAGCTCCCATTCTCTGTGTACTCAATATATTCCCTCCCGTTTGTTTTCTCCTGTATCCAATTGATAATGAAGAAAGATTAGTAAATGCCTGACGAATTTCAACATTAGGTATGAGGCATCTATGTACTATCATAGTAACAAATTCTGTATAGGAATATGTGAAAAGTCTTGAAGTTGCTGAAAAGAGTGCAGTTTCGGTTGAGGGATCATCCGGATAATAATTTGCTAAACACAATCGTTGAGGACTAAAAACGGGTATGATAAGATAAGAATAGAAATAAGGACGGTGTGCCAACCGTCCTCAGTACAACATCTTGAGTGGAATCCCCTCCAAGATCATGTGTGATCAGAAAGTAACCCACTTCGGCGACAACCTAAGAGTGGGTTACTTTCGTTTATCGATGTAAGTTAGCAAGGCCAACAGGAATAACCCGAAGGTAAGCACTTCACCAAACGAAATGTTCATCGCATCACCTCCTTTCGGAGGTTGCGCCCACTCAAGGTGTGTTGTACCCTCTCAAATACAATAAATTGAAGGGATATCATAATACCGTGCAATGAAATCGCTGCTCTATGTGCTCAATAACATAATCTTGTTCCATACATTCACGAATCGTTGCCATCAAACGTCCACTGTAGATCTACAACACGTATATCCGTACAACGGCCAGCACATAATAATCCTCATTAACCTATATAAGTATACAAGGAGGAGCTTTCAATTGAGCACAAACCAACCGGACAAGAACCTTATCAACACGGTGGAACAGCTGGCAGAGACACCCGTGAACAGCCATGAGGCCCAGCAACAGCAGCAGGCTCGCAACGATCGCCGGAAACAAGCGCTGCATGACAGCGATGACAAATACAAAGAAAATGAATCCAAGAACTATCATTAGGATCGTCAATGATGTCTGAACTCAATTAACACGCGTGGTTCGCCTTCCTTTTCAAATGTGAAAACGTAAAAAAGCGACCGATCACGGTCGCTTTTCTAATGGTACAAATTGAATGATATCCACTATGACCTCACATATTTACCAGCTCAATTGTCTATATCGAGTACCTTCTTTTTGCTCCACATTAACCCAAGAAAGCAATAGAACGTTTTACTTTCCTTGCAAATGCAATGGGATTATCGACCGACTCCCAGTGAACATACATCAGGCGGGGATTTTCAAACAACCAGTGATTGTGGACGGCTGTTACTTTAATCCCATTTTTGCGAAGATTCGACAGCAAACGGTTCACTTGGCTTTGGAAGAGGGCCGTTTCCCCCAAACAGAGCGCGCGACCGGAGCTGTCCAGCGATTCAAACGAGAAGAGTTGGTAACGGACCAAAGGAGAAGTGGTACGTCTGCCTAAAATAGATGCCTTAATTATTCTATTTCTGGAGACAAAACAAACCGGGCCTTTTGTAATTTCATGCTCCGTTCCGCCTAAAATACTTGAGAATTGGTCACATAATCTTCTAAAGCGAGGACTTGCTTTCACTGCCACCATACGAAATCATCCTCTCATTAAATGATATAAATACAACTTTATAGCTCAATTGCATTAACCCAAGAATGCAATGGATTCTTTTGTTTTTCTTGCAAACGCAACAGGATTATCAATGGATTCCCAATGCATATACATTAAGCGAGGTTGTTCTTTTAGCCAGTGATTATGAAGCGCCGTTACTTTTATCCCACGTTTACGGAGATTCGACATCAATCGATTAACCTGACTTTGATGCACGGCAGTCTCACCCAAACAAAGCGCGCGGCCCGACTTATCAAGAGATTCAAACGAAAACATCTGCATTTGAACCAAAGGGGAACGCGTTCTTCTTCCCAAGATGGTCTCTCTTAGGTTCGTCATCCGCGTGACAAAACAAACCGGACCTTCATCAACTTCGGATTCGCCTCCTAGTATTTTTCCGAATTGGGTACATAGTTTTTGGAATTGCGGGCTTACCTTTACTTTTTCTGCCATAATAAATCCTCCTTTAAACATATTCTATGTATCCTATGATCGAAGGAGAAAATAGTATTGGACCAATAACTTATTTATAAGAATAAATTAGAGGTTGCAGCATTCCGGGCCTAGTACAAGCAAACATTCCAGCGGAAAAAGACCACCTTTAAAGGTGGTCAGATTGTCGAGAAACCCTGTACTTTTTCAAAGTACAGGGTTTCTCACATTTCAAATGGTCACTTCAAAAGGGGAAATGGGGGATTACCCCCTGT